>JAGQHB010000085.1 GCA_020432045.1 Dehalococcoidia bacterium
CTCCTTGCCAAGGAGGAGGTCGCGAGTTCGACCCTCGTCTTCCGCTCCAATATCTTCCTTCGGGTGCCGGCCCCTACACCACGCCGAAGTGGCGGAACGGCAGACGCGGCGGTCTCAAAAACCGTTGAGCCACAAGCTCGTGTGGGTTCGAATCCCACCTTCGGCACCACGATCCTAGATTCGGATTCAAGAGAAACGCCCGGTCGTGATGACCGGGCGTTGTGACCCGCCGGGGCTCCGTACCCCGCGCCGTACCACTTGAAATCGAAGAATCAAGGCCGACCGGCGCCGCGAGGTACGTTCCTAACCGCACGCTCGACTGGGACGGAATTCGCATCAGCCCAGCGCTCGGCTTCCCTACGTGTGGTGAACTGAACCGGGCGCCACTCGGCGTCCCCGACAAGGTGCCCACGTCGAACAAGGCCTTGGAGTGCCCGCTGCATGGAACGGAGTTCGCTGTCGGTCACCACCTGGAAATGCTCTCGACGCGGTGAGCCTCCCCACCGGCCGAGGCCCGTTATGTCGCGGTACGGCGCATCGATCCCGTGCTTCTTGCCCAGCACATCGAACACACAGAACCGATGCCAGATGCGCGGATCCTGGGAACGTTCGCGAGCCTCGGTAATGAGCCGACCGGCGATGAGCAGGATTTCGTGTTGGCCGGCCGAAATGCCCCTACTCACGGGACGTCTAAGTGTTCGTCGAATGACCCACGCGCCTGTTGACGAACGCTTAGGGCCAGAGACCATAAGTGTTCGCTAATCGACCAATCGGCATCGAGACGAACACTTAGCACTGGGGTCAGGCCCCCGCCGCCTCGAGGATGCGGTCCATCGCGTCGGCAGCATTCTTGAGCGAGCCCGGCAGAGCGTGGCTGTAGATGCTCAGGGTGATTGCCGGGTTCGCGTGCCCGAGCATCGCGGATACGTCCGGCACAGGAACGTTGCCGGCCAGAGCAAGGCTGGCGCACGTGTGCCGGAGGTCGTGGAACCTGAACGTCGCCGGCAGGCCGGCACGGTCCCGGAGGATCCGCCACTCGGCGCCGAAGGTTGCCGGGTGCTGCGGCATCCCGATTGGTGTTGGAAAGACGAGGTCGTTGCGAATCCAGCCCACGGCAGCAAGCTCTTCCGCTGCCTGCCGCTTCCGATGCTCCTTGAGGGACACAACGGCCGTCTGCGTCAATGTCACGGTGCGGCGGCTGCGCGATGTCTTCGGCTCCTGGTAGACGAGCTTCCCGTCGACGGGCGCGAGACTCCTGACGACCCGCACGGCGGGTTCGTCGAGGTCGACGTCGGCCCAGCGGAGCCCTAACAGCTCGCCGAGGCGCATTCCCGACGTCACGGCCAGGACGATCATCGCCTCGTGGCGGTCGCCCTTCACCGTGGCGATGAGGCGTTTGACCTGCTCCGGGGTGAGGATCGCCATCTCCTCATACGGGACCTTCGGTGGGGACACGAGCGACGCAACGTTCCGCGCGATGAGGCCATCACGGGCCGCCTGCTCAAGTGCAGCGTGCAGCACCCGATGGACGTGGCCGACCGTCCGCGGTGCGAGCGGCGCGCTGTCCTTCTTGCGCCGGGCCCGTGGCTCGGTCTGGAGCTTGGAATAAAGAGCGCGCAGATGGACAGGGGTCAACGACTTGACCCGGAGGTTGCCGGCGCGGGGCACGATCTGGAGTCGCACCAGCTGCTCGTACCGCTTGTAGGTTGTGGGGCGAACCGTTGGCTTTACTCCCTGCAGCCATGTCCCGAGGTAGGCGCCGAGGGTGAGCCTGGCATCGCCAAGGCCCAGCCCATCCTCGATAGCCTCGCGGGCCTTCCCTAGCTCGCGGACCGCATCGTCCTCGTCTTTCGAGTAGATCGAGACTCGCTTGCCGCTTGCTGGGTCGGTTACCCGGACCTCGTACAGTCCGTTAGCTCGACGGCGGATAAGACCTTCGTTGCGCTTACGCCTGGCCATGGCGAGCCTCGATCCTACGGCGTGCCGCATCGGGAGTGCTGCGGGCCAGCCGTTCAGGATCCTCTTCGATTTCTGCGACCAATGCCGGAGGGGCCCCCGTCGCGATCGTGCCTTCGACAAAATCGCTGACTTCCGCGAGCGGCAGGCCCGGGGTGTCGAAGACCACCTCGAATGACAGGGTCTCGTCGGCTCCAGACAAGGCGGCTTCAACCCTCCGGCGTGCACCATCCGGATCATCGAGCAGTCCAGCGTCAGCAGCCGACAAGAGGCGAGCACCAGCCTCCCGGCGCTGTTCTGGCCAATCGGGGCGCGCCTGCGTCAGATGCCAGTACCACCGCGCATAGCGGATATGCGGTCGACGACCCTGGCGGAGGAACCGTCCAAGCAGCCCGACAACTGCGGGCGATGACTCCCATGGCAACACGGAGCCGAATGTTTCGGGCCAGTGAACCAAGCCGTACTCCCGACGCTCGCCTTCGGTGAGACCCGCGAACTCATCGATGTACCGCCGGCACTGTCGTTCTGACTTTTCGATCCCCACTTCCGCCAGCGCATCCGCGAGGGCAGGAGCCGATAAAGCGGTCCAAGGGTGTGCATCCTTCGGGTGCTGTCCGCACACGGCAAAAACAGCCTGCCGTAGTTCCCAGTTCTTCCGTGGTGCCATCTTGCCTCTATGGTGGCCGATACTGCCGTCATGACGACTGCCACGATCAGATGATAGTGTCCGAACATGGCTAGTTCAACCCCGATACACACAACGGTACGGGCCGCGGGAGATGCGGTTGCGGCGACAGACGCGATCTTCGTCTCTCCTGAGACGGCCGCGGCAATCCTTGGCATTTCGCGAAGCGCCATCTACGACTTGCTGAAAGGCCCGAAACCCGAACTCGACAGCGTCCGGCACGGCAAACGGCGTCTGGTCACCCGCGCAAGTGTCGTTCGCTGGGCACAGGCACGACTCCGCGAAGCCGGAATCGTAGCCGAACTGGAGCCGTCGGTCGCGGGGAGCGAACCACTTCTGATGAGCATCGACCGCACGCCGGTGAAATCGTGACCCACATGGCGCCACATGGATATGAACGGATCCACCTCCAGGTAGCGGCGCCTCGGTTTGAAGCACCGGTAGCATTCGCAGCAAGGAGGTGGAACATGAAGTTCGACGAGGAAGAGCGGGGAACTCTGCGTCCGAATGAAGCAGCACGCTGGCTGGGATGCTCACGCGACACAATCGACAGACTGTGCGCATCCGGCGAGCTCAAGAGCTTCAAGATCGGGACCGCCCGCTACATCAGCGCGGCCGAGCTGGAGCGGTTCGTGGCCGAGCGCGAGCAGGGCGGATAGCACCATGCCTAGGCAGCAGGAACGCTCGACTGGTCGACGGGCCGGCTCCACGAAATTTACGCCACTCTCGAGCGGTGATGTAGCACGTCTGGAGAGCATCGAGATGTTACTTCGCGAGAACTTCGCGGTCGCCCGCTCGCCCGGAGTGCGGGAGCTAAGCCCAACGGCGCGGGCCGTACTACTGGACGTCGTCCAGCGCCGTCGGGTGGGCCACAAGCCACAGAGCCGTGAACGACGGGCAGCAGGGATCGGGGCCATCACGCTGAAGCAGTACGACAACGCCATCGCAGAGCTAATCGAGGCCACTCTGGTATTCGAGACGAAAGGCCGCGGCCGCGCTCCCAGCCAGGTGGAGCCGATCGAAGACGCGATCGAAGCGTGGTGTGAGAACCGCCTAATGGCTCGGCGCCCGGTAGCCGTAGCAGCGCTCGTAGGTGCAACGACGCGGCCGACAACGGCGACCCCTCGCGCACGCGATAGTTACTACAACGACCACGGTGATCGCGGCCAGTCAGCCCAATTCCTAGACGGCAAGGACACCATCGTTCTCGCCATCTATCCCCCGGCCAGTCCCGAGGAACGGAAGGCCGCCGAAGACGTCCTGACGAAGCTGAAACCGTACGCGCGGGTGAGACTGGCGCAGTATCTAACGGTGGTCCACTGGACCCGAGAGGGCGCTACCTGGGAGGACTGGGAAGTCGGCGGAGTGTCGGCCGACGCTCAGGGTGAACGGAAGGGCATCGATTACGTCGCGGGCACGGTCCGGAATCGTATCAACGAGCGGCGCCGTGAGGCTGCCCGGCAGATCGACGAAGAGTCCGAACAGCTCGA
Source organism: Dehalococcoidia bacterium (assembly GCA_020432045.1). Classification (GTDB taxonomy): domain Bacteria; phylum Chloroflexota; class Dehalococcoidia; order Tepidiformales; family Tepidiformaceae; genus JAGQHB01. The sequence continues at coordinate 4,132 of JAGQHB010000085.1, forward strand.
TGGCCGGTGCGATCGCGCGGCTGACGAGGTCAGCCCCGCCCCCGAGAACGTCAGCGCCTTCGTAGAGGCGCACGACCGGAAACGGTGGACGTCGTGACCTGCGAGCGCCGCGAGGCGACGTTTAGGCGCATCCCGGCAGCAAGCGACTGTGCAGGCCGTGCCTGGTGGAGCACCGCACCCGCGGCAGCGAGCGGCACATCACGGTCTACTCGGGCGAGTTCCCTCTCGGCATCTCGTTTGCTGACTGGGGAGTGGGAGACAAGCTGATGAGGGGCGATATGGAAGCCCTATCACCCGCAGCGATGTTCGCCGCAAGGCGAACGAGCAGCGCGGCTGGAATCGATTCGGGCGACCCGGGAGTAGCGCCATGACGTGTTCCCACTGCCAGCGCCAAACGACCGTCACGTTCAGGCCGCACCCCAGTAGGCGCCTGACACTTTGTGAGAGCTGCTACGCGACGCAGAGCATGGCCGAGGGGGACCGGTTGTCGCCACAGGTGCGGCGCCCGCTCCGACCCGACGAGATTCGCGACCTGCCGGCGGAGGCGTTCCGATGAACCCGCTGGACCAACGTCTTATGTGCCGCACGGTGGCGGAGACCGCTATGGACGGTCGTACATCTTGGCTCCCGACGCAGTGTTCGTGCTGCTGTCGAGCCATCGCCTTTGGCGTTCCGAAATCACAGGAGTTGGGAGTGGAGCTATGAGGCGGTGCCTGGATTGTGCGCAACTCATCCGTCGCGGCTCGCGATGCCTTCCCTGTGCTCGCAGACGGCGCCCAACCGGCCGTCCGTGGCAGAGGGTGCGCGCTGCTGTCCTGAAGGCCAGTTCCGGGCGTTGTGCGCGCTGCGGTGACCCCGCGACCGAGGTGGACCACGTGGTCCCCCTGCAGCGCGGCGGAAGCGGTCACACCGACAACCTGCAACCGCTATGCGCGCCGTGTCATAGACGCAAGACGGGGACGGACGCACATAGGAAGGGGGAGGGAGGGTCAAAAGTCCAGCGATTTCAGTGGATGAGTGGAAACCCCGGAAGTGGTTTTTGTGCCGTGGCAAGATGAACCGAAAAATTTCACGCGTCTCTGAATCTAGCCGGCGCCCGGTTGAATCTGCGGTGCGAAGTCAAAGTCCGGCCTTCGTTGGGAGGTTTGGGAGGTAATGTTCCTGGGCACGATCCCGGCGGCGGCGCGGCCCATTCTCCGCGAGATCGTCGATGCCTGGAACCCGACGACCCTCGCGGTCGGCTGCTCGGGAAACTTCACAATTGAGCGCACGATGGCCGACATGGGCCTGGAGCTGCACTCCTGCGACGTGAGCCTTTACAGCTACGCGATCGGCTCCGCTCTCTCGGGGCAGCCGGTGGAGATCGAGCTCTCCGAGCGAGGGCGTGAGCTCGTGCCATGGGTGGCCGACTCTTTCGGCGACGCCGACTCCGCGGCGGTAGCGATCATGCTGCTGCTCGACTACGCACCCAGCCTGGGAAAGCCGGAGCGCATCTACTCCCGGCACTTGCTGGCGGCCCTGGCGCTGAAGTGGCCAGAGCTGCACGCGCGGGCCCTGGCGAGGTTTCGTGCGAAGCGGCCGGTTCAGGTAGCGAGCTACTTCAACGGCGACGTGCGTCAGTTCATCGCCCAGCTGCCGGCCGACACGCCATTCATGTCCTTCCCGCCGTTCTACAAGGGCGGCTACGAGCGGCTGTTCAGAACGATCGGGGAGCTGATCGACTGGCCGGCACCGAGCTACGAGATCATCGACGACAACGCCGTCGAGGTGCTGCTCGAAGGCGTGTGTGCGAAGAGCGAGCGCTGGTGCATCGGGTTGAAAGAGGAGCATGCGCCAATCGCGCATCTGCTACGGGGTGTGGTTGAGCGGCGCGGGTCGATCCCAATGTACATCTACGCCTCGGCGGGGCCTCGACGTTATGTCGCTCCGACAGGAGTAGCCGTGGCGCCACTCCTCCTACCTGTGGTCGATGCCGTTGACGAGATCACGGCCGACTCGATCGTCGAGATCCGGCGGGTGGCACTGCCCTACTTCGAGTTCGTGCGGGCGAAGTACCTGGCAAAGCACATCGCCACAGCGGCGCCCTCGGCGGCTGCCCTGGTGCTGGTAGACGGGAAGGTCGCCGGCGCCTTCGGGATCGTCGCCGAGCGCTATCGCAGCAACGGCGCGTACCTGCTCTCGGACTTCGCGGTGAGTCGCCAGGGGCGTCTTTCCAAACTGGTGCTCTACGCGGCGCTCTCCCGGGAGGCACAGCTCCTGATCGAGCAGGTGCTGAACCGACGTATCCGGCGGCTGCTGACCACCGCCTTTTCCGAACACCCGGTTTCGATGAAGTACCGCGGGCTGTTCAAGCTGGTCAGCCGCAAGCCCCAGGAGGATGGGCGGTTCCAGCTCAACTACGAGTCGCCGACGGGGCGCTGGACGCTGCAGGAGGGCTTCGAGACGTGGCTCAAGAAGAATCGGTAGCCGGGCGCGGCGATAGAGACCGACGCTCAGACTTCAGGGCGGTCTGCCCGTGCGGCGATCGGACGTGCTTTGGAGGTCAGTGGAGCGCGAGGCGGTCCACCTCATCAATCGCGATGTTCCAGATCCTCCATGTGAGGGGTCTGCCTACCGCTTGGAGGAAGGTGCGGAACTGCTCCTCCGTCATGACGTTCTGGTGGTGGAAGGCTTCCCAGAACTCGCGCTCCGCGGCGGCCTCCTTGTGGCTCAACGCTCGCTCTAGGGCTCTTCCGGAGTTGGAAGTGGGCACCGCATCGCTCCTCGAATTGCGTAGGTGGCGAATCCTACACATTGGAGGCTTGCAGGAAGGCTTCGAGACATGGCTGAGCAAGAGATGATGGCGGGAATCGAGACGGCGGTCGTCGAGTGCGACCCTCGGGAGCTCGTGCTCCTGGAGAAGAACGCGCGCTACATGAAGCCGGAGACGTTCCGCAAGCTGGTCGAAAACGTGAAGCGGGACGGCGTCCTCACCCAGCTCCCGTTCTGCGTGCGCGACGGGGAACGGCTGAAGGTGCTCAGCGGCAACCACCGGGTGATGGCGGCGATCGAGGCTGGTCTGGAGAGCGTGGAGGTGCTCGTCAGCAAACACGAACTCACGCCGGACCGGCAGCGGGCGATCCAGCTGAGCCACAACGCCATCGTTGGCGAGGACGACCCGCTGATGCTGCGGGCACTGTTCGACGAGCTCGGCGACGTGGCCTGGAAGGCATACTCCGGTCTCGACGACAAGGTGCTCGACCTGATGACGAAAGGCGCCACACCCCCGATGGGGGCACAGGGCCTCGACGTGGCGTTCCTCACCCTGGCTTTCCTGCCCGGGGAGAAGGAGCGCATGCGAGAGGCGCTGCTGGAGGCCGCAGACGCCGGGAAGGACGAGGCCTGGCTGGTGCCCTTCGCCCTGTACGACCAGACCGCGGACATGCTGGATACGACGTCACTGGCCTGTGAGGTGCGCTCGATGGCGGTCGCCTTCGCCCACCTCGTGGACGTGTTCGGCCGGCACCTGGGAGAGCTGAAGCCGGAGATGGCGAAGAACAAGGGAGACTTCCCGCTGGCCGTCCTCTTCGAGCGGAGCGAGGTGCCGAGGGAGAGCGCCCGGCGGGTCGCAAAGGTCCTCGCCCGCTACGGCGACGACCCTTGGGAGGCGTTAGAAACGGCGCTGGCCAGGCTGGAGGCGACCCCGAAGAAACGCGCACGAAGCATTGGCAGCGATGCATCCGGCGTCCGGCCGGGAGAGGGCGGTGCAACTCCGACCCGTGCGCTCCACGCAAAGGGGGTAGGAGGTTGATAGTCTGGATCCGCTCCCGTCGGTTCCAGAACATCGGATCGACCCGCGGTGGCTGTCGGCAAATGCTTGCTGCAAGGAATAATCTGGGAATATTTTCCCTTGCATTTTACACGCCCGGCGGCTACGGTTTGGCAATGATCACTCTCATGGATGCCCGCGACGTATTGACCGATGACCGGGTCGTCGGCGTGGTCAGCCCGGTTAAGCGTGCGTTCGAAACGTGGACGCGTCTCGCGCATCCTGCTTTCGACTCGACCACGCGAGCCCGCGCTATTCAGAACATGGCCCACTGGGATGCGTGCGAGCGTCTCTCAGACGATCAGGGCGTCCGCGCAGGAGAGCACAGACTCCAGAAATACATCACCTTCGACGAACGGGTGCTGATCCGTATCAAGCAGTTCGATCGCAACCTCGCTACGCGCAACTACCCGACCGACCAGGCTCTGGAGTTCGTCCAACAGGAGCAGATTGACGGGTTCCCGCCGTTCGACCGCCTTCACGTCGGCTACCGCCTGGACATCTCCGGGACCCGCCTGCAAGACGTGTTCATCACTCTCCCGACTGGTAGAAAGAGCGCCTTCAACGCTTGGGTTTGGCAGGTTTTGGGAGATCCCATCGACCTGACCACTTACGGATACCAAATCGGGCTGTTCCGTGTGGCCCAGCCCACGATCCGTGATGGCTATTTCTACGAAGACTACAGTTCGCGGCTTGCATAGGAAGATGTCACCGCAGAACTCAGCGGACGTTAATCCGCAAATGGTCACTTTGGCACGGTTGTCGCGCGGCCTAACGCAGACTGCGCTCGCGAACCAAATGAACATCGCTCAAGGGACCATTTCCAAGATAGAGGCTGGCAGCCTCGTCGCTGATGAGTCCACTGCCCGAAGTCTCGGAGACGTCCTCAGGTATCCGCTGTCTTTTTTCTATACGAGAGACGCTCTCGACGGGCCAAGCACTGTCGAGTTCTTCCACGAGCGGCGCCGGAAGTCCGCTGGGTCCTCGGTTTTGAGCAAGGCCTACGCGACCGCAACGATTCGGCGACTCCACATCCAACGCCTCCTGGCCGCTGCCGAAGACACATCCTCGAATTTTCCCTACCTTCCGCGGAGCGAGTTTGGCGACCCAGCCCGCATTGCACGTACGGTTCGAGCGCATTGGGAGCTTCCAATGGGGCCGGTGTACAGCATTACTGAGGCTATCGAGAGTGCCGGGGGCATCGTTGTGGAATGTCAGTTTGAGAGTCGCCACATCGACGGCTTTTCCCGATGGAAGCGACCGAACCTGCCTCCGCTTGTCTTCATGAGTCGAGACCTGCCGCCCGATCGCTGGCGGTGGACGATGGCCCACGAGCTCGGGCACCTAATCATGCACACCGGAGAAATGCCCGCCGAGGACATGGAGCAGGAAGCGGATAGTTTCGCAGAAGAGTTCCTGATGCCCGCCAACGTGATTAAGCCGCAACTGGGTAATGCCAAGTTCGAGACTCTTGCCCGACTCAAACTGCACTGGAAGGTCTCCGTGCAGGCCCTCATCCAACGCGCGTACCACCTTGAGATAGTCACCGCGCGGCAACGGAGCCACATGTTTATGCAGTGGACGAAGGCCGGCTACCGTCTCCGTGAGCCGGCCGACCTTGATCCGCCTCGTGAGCCCCCTCGGGCGATGGCAAAGCTGGTCGAGTTCCATCTCTCGGACCTCGCATATACGGAGCAGGACCTGGCCGAGTTCCTGGGTCTTGAGCCAGAGGAATTTCAGGCCACATATATGGAGGGGACCCACCTTCGACGCATCAAATAGCTGACGCTGGGCCTCCATGCCGCCGACCGCAACCGCTTCGGGTGCAGCGCGGTGCCGAGCAGACCAGGCGGTACAAGAATCGCGACGCTCCTCGCCAGTTGTTCCGTACTTCGCAGGAAGCATTGGCAACGGCGACGCAGGTCTGGGCAGTGTGGTCCAACCCTAGGAGAGCAGCTCGTCGGAGACCTGACGGCCGCTCCCGGCGAGGGCCGTCACGATGGTCTCACGGTGGCAGCCGACCGGGCTGGCGCACACACACATCAGGGCGACCGGATGCTGCTCCGAAATCTCCGCGATAAGGTCCAACCCGGCCGCCAGGTCGACGATCTCGATGGTGTCTGACTTGTAGAGGCGGTTTCCGAGGGTGTCTCCGGCCCAGCGGTAGCGCTCCCCCAGCCGCGTCTCCAGGGCCTTGCGGTTCCAGGTGGGGACGCGGGAGCGGGGGGTGAACCGGATGTCGACGAGAACGGCGTCGGCCGCGACGATGTTGTCCACGACAGCGTCGAGCTGGCGGCCGGTGTAGCCGAATGCGTAGATGGGGTGGGGCACCAGAATTCTCCTTTCGGTTAGAGACGTGCGTTGTTGGAGCGCAGCAGGCCGTCGAGGACGGTGCCGACGACGGCCGCCTCGGACTGCATGCCGCCGGCCAGCAGTTCGGCGATGTAGGACAGGAGGGTAGCGCCCACGCTCATCTTGCCCTGCATCGGTGGCAGGTTGGGGGCCGTCGGGAAGGACGGCGGCTGGTCGCCAGTCGCTGCCCCTTCTGCGTTGGCGCGCATGAACTCTTCGAGGTTGAACAGTCTCTCCTGCGCCTGGTCGGCGAGTAGCTGACCGCAGAGGGAGCGGAACCAGGCCAACGTCGGCGCCTTCGCCTCGTTCAAGGAGCGGAGGGCGATGAGTTGGCGGTTGCGGTCGAGGTCGGCCATCGCCTCACCGTAGCCAACCCCCAGCTGGCCCGACTGGACCAGGTGTTGGGCTTCGTCGATGAGAGAACAGAGGCGGAGCCGGGAGCGGACCCGGCCCTCGCTGACGCTGGCCACGGCGGCTATCTCGGCCACCGACGCCCCGAACTGTTCCCGGCGCTTCCGGTAGGCGCGGGCCTCGTCCATGGGGTTGAGGTCGACCCGCTGGATGTTCTCGATGAGCATCACGTCGGCAGCCTCGCGGTCGGACATCCTCCGGACGATGGCCGGGATAGTGGCCGCCCCTAGCTCCTGGTGGGCGCGGAAGCGGCGATCCCCGGCGACGATCTCGTAGTGGCCCTTCCGGGGAAGGGGACGGACGGTGATGGGCTGCGCCAGGCCGTGCTGGCGGATGGACTCCGCCAGAGCGGTAACCTCGGCCGGGTTGAAGATGGAACGGTCGTTGTTGCCGGCCACAATGGCCGTGAGCGGCAGTTCCTGGACGGCGGTCATGAGGGTGTGTCCTCCCGGCGAATCGCCGTCGCAAGGTCGGCGTAGCCGAGGGGGAGGATGGCGTCCTCCCCGATGTCCCATGCCTTTCGGCTGGCGTAGAGGAACCAGCCCTCGACCGCATCCGACTCGACCAGCACGCGGCCGTTCGGCAGGGTCACGATGGCGACGTAGATATTGCCGCCCGTGTGCTGCACTTCCACCTTCATAGCAGCCTCCCCTGGCTGGGGCGCCAGCCGTTCAGCTCGGCCTCGGTCTGGAAGGTGTCGACGACGCCGTCGAAGAGCGTCGCGCGCTTCACGGTCGCTGGTTGGTAGGGGGCGATGTCAAGATCGCAGCTGCCGCAGTTCGGGCAGCTTTCGCTCTTATCGGTGCCCAGTTCGAAACAAAGAGCTTCGAGCAGGGCGTCGTCAATAAGGGTTTCGCATTCCTGGCACTGGAAGGTGGCCGTCATCGCCCGGCTCCCAACCGCAGGCTGGCCCCGCCAGCGCCGCTGAGGGCGGGGTCGCGGGTGAGCTTCACACGGTCGCCCGCCCTGGCTCCGGCCTTCATGCCGTCGCGGCCGTAGTTCGGCATCCCGCTCCAACGAGCGAGCTGAGGGAAGATCCGTCGCACCGCCTCGCTCAGTTCGCGGCCGCTGCTGACGACGAGGGCGCGCGTCTGCTCCGATTCCGCCTGGAAGCGGCGCATAGCGGTCTCCAGGCGCTGGTCGATGCGCTTCACCGCTGCCCGGTAGAAGCCGGCAAGGTAGATGGCCTCATCCTCGTCCCCTTTCGGCGTCCATGGCCGTGGGGTCACGGAGCCGTCCGCGTGGAAGTCCCAGCGGGCTTGCTGGGTGGGTTGCATGTAGTCCCGCAGACTGCCGAAGGCAAGCCGTTCCAGCTGCTCGGCGACCCAGGTCCACATATCGAGAACGACACGCACGTTCTCCTGCTTGCCGAAGACATGGATGGTGCCGCGCTCACCTTCGTCGCTGAGGACGACCCGGCAGAGGTTGGCGCGGGCGATGGCGGCGAGGAGGCTGGCGCGCCACTTGAAACCACCCGCTACCTCCACGTCCTGCTGGCCGACCCTGCGCTGAAGCGCCTCGTGGCCGTCGGCGCGGGTCTGGACTTCCTCGGCGGAGAGGTTGTAGCGGAGGAGCAGCTCCTGCGCCTTTTCCAGCGCGCTGGCCGCCTCCTGCTCGGAACACCCGTTCTCCACGGTCTTGGCGAGCAGGGCGGCGATCACACTCTGCATCCGGTCGGGCGCGGTCATCGCAGCACCCCCGACACCGCGCACTCGCGCAGCGCGCGCGGCGTCCAATAGAGGTCACGCTCGACGCCGAGGCCTAGCGGCCCACGGACGGCCTGCAGTTCTGAAAGATTGACGTACCCTAGCTCCGGTTCGCCGAAGCCGAGGTCACAGAGTCCGAACAGAATGTCGTCGCCGTCGAACTCGGTGATGTACCACGTCGCGGCGCCACAGGGGTCGAAGAACTTGACGTAGGCGACGGCATCGTAGCCGCGGCTCTCCTGCGCGTAGAGGGCGGGAAGCGCCCGTCGGTCGGCTGCAGTGAGAAGCTTCATCGCACCGCCCCCCGCTGGATGCGAGCAAGGCACTGCCGGTCGAAGGCTGAACCGCTGGGCACGTCCCACGAGCCACAGCCGCAGCCACAGGGGATACCAGCGCGCGCTGGCGAGAAGGGCACGTCCCAGACGTTGCGTCCGTCGCGCGCAAGGTCGAGCCGCCCTGGCTCCCCGAGGTATTCGGGGCTCGTCGTCGTGTTCCTCACGAGCGCACCGTCCAGATAGGGAGCCGGCGGTAACCGGCCGCGTCGAGGTAATCGAGCGCTTCGGTGACATGTTCGCAGGGCCCGTGACCCTGGCGCAGGTTCTGGCTATAGACGGCGCAACGGCAGGCGATGCGGAGGTCGGGCGTGATCTCCACGCTGCGTACGCCATCCCCCTCGGGGATATGGTAGTAGCGTTTGGTCTGGACGCTGTAGAGCTCGTTCCAGCTCCGCAGCCTGTAGGTGGTGAGCTCCGCGAACGTCGAGGGGGTAGTGGTAGGATGTGGATTAGCCATTGGAGGTCTTGTCTCCTGTGGTGATTCCGGGAGGGGGAGCTCCAATCCCCCTTTCGGTACAATTATTTTACCACTATGCGCAACTGTTGTACACATTGTTAGCAACAGAAGGACCGGTCATAATGACATGAGTGGACAGCGGCAAAAGGCACCAGTTCTTCTCGCAGATAGACGCGCGGGGCGAGGACGCGGATTAGTTGTCGCAGCTCAAGCGCCAGGAAAGCGGCCACCCGCGCCACCAGGTCTGCGCAGCCATGCGAGAGGCGTCTGGCGCCGCTTCTGGGCCTCACCAGTGGCAGCCGCCGTCGACGCCGACGCCGACCACGAGGCTCTGCGGCACTGGATCTACGCCGTGGACGAACGCGAGCGGCTGAGTGAACTCACCTCCGCCCAGCCACTGATCCCTGGCATACGTCATACGAAGGACCGCCCGCACCTCATCCTCAACCCGCTCTTTCGACGCATCCGGGAGCTGACCGCCGACATCGAAAAGGCGCAAGAGGCGTTCGGGATGACGCCGCTCTCCCGCTTCCGCCTCCAGCTCTCGTATGCCGATGCCGGCCAGTCCCTGGCGGACCTCCGCCGCCGAGCAGAGTCCGATCGGCAAGAACAGCGCCGAGCCCCCAAGGTTCTAGACCTGGAAGCGCTCGAATGACGGCGGCACGCGTACTACAGCCACCCTGCGAAGGTTCCGAATTGGTGCGCCTGGCGGGCCGCGAGTTCTGGAGCACTGGAGGGAGCGTCATCGAGTTCATCGAAGACCACTGCCGGTTCACGAACGGCCGCTGGACGGGTGACCCGTTCGTCCTTCAGCCGTGGCAGAAGCGGATGCTCTACGGGCTCTTCGAGATCGATGCGTCGACCGGGCTGCGTCGCTACCGGCGCGCACTTATTGGCGTGCCACGAAAAGCAGGCAAGACCGAGCTGGCGGCGGCGCTTGCAATCTACCTCTTCGCTGCGGATGGGGAGCGGAGCGCCGAGGTCTACTGCGCCGCAGCATCCGAGGACCAGGCAGACCGCGTCTTCGAAGCGTCGAGGCGAATGGTGGAGCTATCGCCGACGCTTTCCCAGGTGATCGACGCGGCTGTGGGACGCCTGAGCGCCCGCGAGGACCCCTACTGCTACATGCAGCGCCTGACCTCGACCGGCAGGACGAAGCATGGGCTGAACATCCATGGCGCGATACTGGACGAGGTCCACGCCTGGGGTATTGGCGAGGCGGAGGAATTGTGGGCGGCACTGACAACCGGTATGGCTGCGCGCGAACAGCCCATGATGCTGATGATCACGACAGCCGGGAACGACCTGGAGACCTCACGCTGCGGCGGGCTGTACGAGTACGGGCGCTCGCTGGAGCGTGGTGAGCTCGAGGACGACGGATTCTTCTTTCGCTGGTGGCAGGCTCCGGACGGCGCTGATCACCACGACCCGGAAATGTGGAAAGCGGCGAACCCCAGCTTTGGCGTCACTGTCAACGAGCACTTTCTGCGGGGCGAACTCGCCGGAACCAACATCACCGAGGGGAAACGCAAGGGGGCAATCACGGAGGGAGAGTTCCGCCGGCTCTACCTGAACCAGTGGGTCGATTTCGCTGAGGCACCGTGGGTCACGGCAGAACAGATTGGCGCCTGTCGGCTCCCATCGTTTGAGCTGCGGTCAGGCCTGCCTACCTGGGCGGGCATCGACCTCTCGGAGACGCGCGACTCCTCGGCCGTCGTTCACGGGCAGTGGTGGAGCGACGACGATCGGCCGTGCGGGCACAGCGGCGCCCCCTGCCTCTACCTGCGGGTGCGGGTGTGGGAAAGACCACGTGGCCCGGATGGGCGCCTCATCGAAGGCTGGGAGGTGCCACAAGCGGAGATCCGCCAATACCTTCGCGATATGGCGTGGGCCCTCGACGTGACGACCAACGTCTTCGACCCATGGCACTCGCGGCTGATGGCCCAGGACCTGCGTGCTGAAGGCCTCGTAACCGAGGAGATCTGGCAGACGGGAGCGCGCCGCTCCGGCGCCTCGGCGTCGCTGTTCGACCTGATCATCCAGCAGCGCCTGCACTACTGCGACGATGTCTTCGAACGGCACGTGATGAACGCCACCACCAGGCCGTCCGGCACGGACGGCGGCTACTACCTTGCGAAGCGTCGCGCAGGACGGGTGATGGACGCGGCGATGGCCGCGGTGAACGTCGTCTACGGGACAGCCCATGCGCCAGAGGCACCCGCGAAGCGGGGGATCAGCGTGTACATACCGGGGGAGGAGCGCGAGTGGTGAGGCGCGGGATGGGAAAATCAGCGTTACCTCCCCGTCCCCGTCGACGGTCGAAACTTCGCGTGAGGTGCGGACGCCAGACGACCACGCGCGGGATGCTGACGTAAGCGGATGAGGACGAACCCGCAGTCCTCGAGCGAACGACCGGCCGGCTGCCAGAACGAGATAGCCGCGGTCATCAATAGGATCGTTGCGCCGGCCGCGAAACGGACGGCGAGCGGCAGCTGGTGCTTCGCTCATAGCGGAGTACGCGAGGTCCAGGCCGATGATAGCGACCACCAGCTGGCGCATCGTCAGGCCGGCAAAGGCCTTGTCCTCGATGTTGAGGTGCGTGGGGACTTCGTGGCGTTGCGCGGACAACTCCTCGTCGGTGTTGGAGGAGAGCGTGCTAAGCGCGATGCCATGGGCGTTCCGGGATCCGGGCGGTTGGGTCCAAGACAGGTCGTCTGTTCCAAGTCGTGTTGATTGGCATCAACGCGATTGCGCTCCCGGGCATCGCATACACTCCCTTGAGTTCTATCCCGCCCTGCGGGCTCGCTTGAACGACGGCACGCTCCGATTGGATCTCAAGCCTCTCGGCTGGCCGCTCGCCGTAGAGTTTGAAATCGACAAGCTCGACTAAGTCCGCCCTGCCACATGGGCTTAGTGCGTCGTTGCCATCGCATGTCAGTCAGCCTGAGCGCGATCGATGCTCCGGGCAGTCCGAGTCACGCTGCTCATCGCGAAACTGCAACGACCGGCTCAAGTACCTAATACCCGAGGGGCCGTGCTGACCAGCCGGTTGCACGTCGCCGTTCGCCATCTTTGAACGAATCGCGCCAACAACAGTCCGATTGGGCCCGCCTGTACAATAGCGCCCAACTCCACCGCGTTAGACGATGCTCGCGTCTGGCTCCTTGTAGCGAAACGAGTTCGCTGCGAACCAGTTCACCTGACCGAGAGGAGCAAACGAATGCCGGCAAGCGGCTCGGGGCTCTTAGCTGGCAGGGTGCCGCGCCGTGCCGTCGTGGACTTGGGAAGTGCACCTGGCGGGGCAACTGGCGCCCGCTTCGTCGCGACCGCCGACCAAACGGAGTTCATCGTGAAGTCGCCGTCCGCATCGGCGCGGGCCGGACCTTTTGTTGCTCCAAACGAGTTGATCGGGGTCCAGCTCGCGGCGATGCTGGAGATTCCGGTGCTGCCTTGGGAGTTCATACTCCTCCCCGGTGGAGAGCTGGGCTTTGGCTCTTTGCGTCTCGACTCGGCTGACTTCGCGCCTATGAGTGACAGTATCGCAGCTCAGTTGACCAACTCGACCGAGTTTTGTGCGGTGGCCGTGCTCGACCTTTGGATTTGTAACCGCGACCGACACGGAGGGAATCTGTTAGCCCGGCGAAACCGTCACAACCAGGGGGGCGGATACTCGATGCTCGCGAATGACCACAGCCACGCTCTTTTGCATGGCGTGGCTGACCCTGCTCAGCTTGCCGCGACCTACGCGACAGTTCCACCAGCGCAATTCTTCCGGTGTTCGCAGCTGCTCGGCGGCGTCGTCCCCTGTTCGCGCTTGGGTGATACGCTGGATCTCGTCGAGAGTCTCCCGCGGGAGACTGTAGAGGGCGTTGTGGCTGGCGTCCCGGACGCATGGATGAAACAGTCTGCTAGAGAGCACGTTGCCCGGTTCCTCACGGACCGCGCTCGCAACATACGCGTGCTGATGCAGGGCTGTGTACCATTATTTCCTTCTCTGAATGGGATCACGCTATGAGCACTGGCACGTACCACCTCGTCCGGTTCGCCCCGGACCCAGTACGCGACGAGCCGTTGAACATCGGTCTCGTGATGGCCGGCGACTTTTCGCCGCGCGTGGCATTCCCTGAGGCCGCGCTCCAACGTGCCGCTCGTTGGTGTCGCACCCTAGACTCAAAGGGGCTGGTGGCGCTTCGGGATTACCTCCAGGAGGCCCTCGAGCGCGCAGCGGCAACGGCCGCTGACATCGGTGAGGCAATTCGACCGGATTTCATGGGTGAGCGATTCGGTCCGGTAAGCGTCTCAGAGTCCCGATGGATCGACTTGCCAGACGATGAAGTCGACCTACAGGCGACGTTCGAGTTCCTTCTAGGTCGACTCGTTCTGCCTCCGAAGCAGGTGGCATATGGCGGTGGCGGAAGCGCTGGAGAGAAGCTCGCGAAGGCCGTGTTGCCAGCAATCAAATCTGCCTTCCCGCGCGCTCACCTCAATGAGCCGCTCGTGGGCCGGAGCGGCCGCCCCTTCGTCGCAGACGTGTTCGCGAGTGGAAACAGGCCCTTAATCCTCAGCACCATCGTTCCGAGTTCTTCCTGGCAAGGCATACGCCTCGTGGAGGCCAAAGCGTTCGAGATGTTTGACGTGGGTCGCACCATGAAATCGGCTTCTCTAGCGATTTGCGGCCAGTTCCCTTCGATCGACCCTGAGGGCGTGCAAGAGCAGGCCCGAGCTATCTTCGACTCGATCGAGGTTTCGATGGTCACTCCGGAGCGCATAAGAGCGCTGGTTGATGAACTCGCCGTATCTGCCGCCAGGGACTAATCATTCCGGTTCAAAGGGGTAGGATGCCGGAGGCGGGACACGACCCGCAGGCGGACGACCGGACAGATGCATGCGCCAGCCCCCGACACCGTCCTAGAAGGCCCTTACTGGACCGATCCGGTCCGAGTGATCCGCGCTGTCAATGAGGGCGATGCGTTCCGTATCGAGTCGGTCTCGGCGCTCACGGGCGATGGGTACTCCAACAAGCTGATCCCGAAGGCAGACTTCGAGCGCGATGTCCGCGAGGTGCTCTCCGGCGGACGCACGTTCGATGCCTCGCCACGCCTGTTTAGGCTCGCCACGGAGGCCTTGCGAACCCACTTGGCCCACGCATTCGACCCGCAGTTTGCCGTGTCCGTGTCGCAAGTCGATCCGCTGCCCCACCAGATCGAGGCCGTGTACAAACGCATCCTGCCGCTGCCACGCATTCGGTTCCTCCTTGCTGACGACCCGGGCGCCGGCAAGACCATCATGGCTGGGCTCCTGATGCGGGAGCTGATGCAGCGCCACGACGTGAAGCGAGTGCTGGTGCTATGCCCGAAGGCGATCACCGACCAGTGGCGCCGGGAGATGTGGGATCGGTTCAAAGAGAGGTTCCTGCTCCTGACGGGCGAGGTCATGGCCGCCACGTTTGGCGGCAACCCGTGGCTTGACAACGACCTCGTCATTGCCTCCGTCGACTTCGCTGCCCAGGAGCACATTCGCCCGAGCCTGGAACAGGCTACGTGGGACCTCATCGTCTTCGACGAGGCCCACAAGCTCTCGGCGTACCAGTACGCCGGCAAGGTGGACAAGACCCGGCGGTATCAGCTCGCTGAGGCGATTGGTGACCGCACCCGCCACTTGCTGCTGATGACAGCAACGCCTCATCGTGGTGACCCGGCCAACTTCCGGCTTCTTCTGGCACTGCTCGACCGCGACGTGTTCGCGTCGCAGTCCGGCGCCCAGGAGGCGATCGACCCCGACAACTCGCCGTTCTTCCTCAGGCGTATGAAGGAGACGATGCGCGACTGGGACAACAAACCGCTGTTCCTGCCCCGGCATGTCCTCACGCCGCCATACGACCTCAACCCTCACGAATTTGACCTCTACGAGGAGGTCACCGACTACGTCCGGACCGGGATGGAACTGGCAGACCAGTCCGCCGAGAGCCGAGTGCGCCGCAATGTGGGCCTGGCGCTGACCATCCTGCAGCGGCGGCTCGCGTCCAGCCTTTTCGCGGTAACGCGTAGCTTGGAGCGGCGGCAGGACAAGCTCACCGCGGCCCTGCAGATGTTGCGGGAGGGTGGAGGAGTAGCCAGCACGTTGGCTGGTACGACTGAGGAGTTCGACGAGGAAGAGGACGATACCGATGAGATCGAGCGGGCAGTTTCGGGTGCCTCGGCGGCTACGTCCGCGGAGCAGCTCGAGGCGGAAATCGAGCAGCTGAAGCTCCTCGTGGCGCATGCCCGCAGGGCGATGGCCCTTGGCCCGGAGCGGAAGGTCGAGGAGTTGCAGCGAGTCATCCGGGAGGCCACAGTCGCCGAGCACGACGAGAAGATCCTCATCTTCACCGAACACCGCGACACCTTGGAGTATCTAACCACCCGCCTGCGCGAGTGGGGCCACTCGGTCGTCAACATCCACGGCGGCATGCAGCTCCCGGCCCGAATTGCGGCCGAGAAGGCGTTTCGGGGCGACGCGCAGTTCCTCGTGGCCACCGACGCGGCCGGGGAGGGCATCAACCTCCAGTTCTGCCGGGTAATGATCAACTGGGATCTGCCCTGGAACCCCAACCGGCTCGAGCAGCGGATGGGCCGTATCCATCGCTACGGCCAGAAATTCGAGGTGCAGATCTTCAACCTCGTGGCCATGAACACCCGCGAAGGCCAGGTGCTGGCGCGCTTGATGCTCAAGCTCGACCGGATGCGCGACGCACTTGGCCACGATCAGGTCTACGACGTAATCCAGCAGGTGCTCGACACCGGGCAGATCCGCCTCGACACTCTCTTTCGCGAGGCCATCCTCAACCGACGGACGCTCGACGACATCCTGGCAGACTTCGATGCGCTCGAGACCGAGGCCGCTAAGGCGGCCGCCCGGGATGCCCTGGGCGAGGCGCTGGCCACCCAGCACATCGACATGACCTTCCTCTTAGGCGAGGAGCGCGAGTCGAAGGAGCGGCGGCTCACGCCCGAGTTCGTCGAGCGGTTCTTCGTTGACGGCTTCGAGTACCTCGGCGGCAAACTGGCAAAGCGCCGCGACCAGACCTACAGGCTCGAGAAGGTGCCGACGGACCTGCGGAAGCTTGCCCAGGCATCCAATACGGGCGAGACGGGTGCAGAGAACCGGCCCATCACGTTCCGGAAGGAACGAGCGTCCAGTATCACCGAGCAATCGGCCGAGTTCCTGGCGCCCGACCACCCGCTCTTTGACGCGGTGACCGAGAAGGTCCTCGCTGCCGGCCGCCAGGCGCTGGCGCAGGGAACCGTGTTCATCGACAGCACCGCGCGCGAGGCATACCTGGTCTGGCTGCTGGAGGTTGCCGCGAGGAACGGCATGGGCACCGAGGTGCACCGGCGCCTGCTGGGGCTGCGGCAATCCGGCGAAGCTTTCGACGCGGTCGAACCGGGCGTCTTGCTCGACCTCACTCCCTCGGATACGGCGCCCGTAGCCCCCGATAACATCCGAACACTGGCTGACGCCGACAGGGCGAGGTCCGAGGCCGGGAAGCTCTACGCCTACGAGTACCTTGCCCGCGTACGGGAGCAGCAAGAACGCGAAGTCGACATCGTGAGCAAGGCTTTGGAGTCGTCACTCGCCGACCAACTCGCGCACCTTCAGGCCGACCTGGAGCGGCAGAACGAGCAGAAGGAAGCCGGGCGCGACATGGACATTGCGATTCGCACCACGAGCCTGCGAATCGACGACCTACTTGCGGAGCGTGACCTGCGCCGGAAGGACCTCGCGCATCGCCGCGTTGTGTCGCTGGACGCCCCGAAGGTCGTTGGCGTGGCCGCTGTGCTACCTGGACCGATCCCGGTCACGTGGGAGAAGGGCGGTGCTGGCGGGGGCGACACCGGCGTTGTGGAGAGAGCAGGTATGGACATCGCGATGGACTACGAGCGGGCTAACGGCCGTAACCCCGAGGATGTCTCCAAGCGCGGCGTAGGCTACGACATCAAAAGCACAGCGCCCGACGGAAGCGTCCGCTACATCGAGGCGAAGGCGCACACGACAACAGGCGATGTGACGCTGTATTACACGGAGCGCCAAATGGCCGAGCGTATGGGCGAGGAATTCTTCATCTACGAAGTCAACTACGCACTCACGGACCCGCAGCTTCGCATCGTCCAGGATCCCGTGGGAAAAGGCATCGAGTTCGTTGAGAAGGTAGTCGAATATCGGATCGCTGCCGCAGCCATGGGGGAACATTCGGTTCTCGTAGAATTCAGGCCCGGCAGCGCCCTATGAAAAAGTCCATGGCCTGGGAGATAGCCAACGCGGGCGTTCCCCGCCGGCTGGAACACGCTTCCATTGCGCTCGAAGAGCACCTGGAAGACTGGATCGACGCTGATATTGGCATCGTCGCGGACGACGTGTTGCTTATCGGCCGCCAGCTAAGGACCGAGGACGGCACCTATTTGGACCTACTCGGCATCGACCGCAGCGGTGACCTCGTTGTCATCGAACTGAAGCGCGACAAGACGTTGCGCGACACGGTGGCCCAGGCAATCGACTACGCCGAATGGTGCTACCGGCTGTCGGATGACCGCATCATGGACATCGCCGCGGCCCGCTACGGCGGCGAGGAACAGTTCCGCGATACGTTCACATTGCAGTTGGGCGTCCCCTTTCCGGAGTCGCTGAACGGCCGCCAAAGGCTGCTCGTCGTTGCGCCGACCATTCCCGACCATACGTCTCGTGTCATCGAATACCTGGCGAAGGTCTATACGGTGCCCATCAGCGCCGTGGACTTCGATGTGTTTGGGCTGGACGGCAAGCGAATCCTCGTGCGGCACACGGTGGTGGAGGAAGCTACAACAGGCGAACTCCCGGCGCCGCGACCTTCGCAGCCAAGGCGAAGCCTCGAGGACTTCATCGCGCTGGCACACGAGAACGGAGTAGGGCCGTTGTTCGAGCACCTGCTGACGATGAAGGACGTCCTGCCGCTGTCGGAGCGATTCCAGACGAGCTTTGCGATGAAGGCCAAGACCTTCGACAAGCGAGTGCTGGCCGGCTTCACCGTCTACCCGACCGCGGATACGAACCCGGGCTTCCTCCACCTGGTGATGTCGCCGGCGAATCTCTCCGTCTTGTACGGGTGCACCGATGAGATGGCCGAGGCGTTCATCCGCCAGGTGCAAGGCATCGGCAGCCCTGGACGGGAGTGGACCGGCTGGATCGGGACACACTTCGAGACGTTGGAGCAGGTCCAGGAGTTCGACCGGGCGTTCAGGGCGCTCGCTGCCGAGGCGCCGGTGCAGGTGATATCGACGTGAGGGTGGCGAACGCGTGGCGCCGCGTCGCCATAACGGGAGCCCTGACCAATGGATAGTGGCTGGGGGCGTCTTGAACGTCGGATCGCCCGCGAGCTGGATGAGTACGCCCAAGCCCTGGAAGCGCACGTGCAGCCAATTCCACGGGCACAGGAACGCAGGGGGCTCGCGCTTGCGCTGCTAGCCAGCACCTTGCCGGAGGCGTTTTCCCCTGATCTGCGGGATCACGCGATCGAGCTTGCGCGCGACATCCTCCGGCGGGATGACTACGCGACCTATGGTTGGTATGCCGGCGCGTCCATCCTGACCACGGCCTTCGCGCTCACCTCCGACCGCTGCTTCGCCGACCCGATCGTCGCGAACATCGACCACCACTCGTCCGAACTTCGCGATCTCATGGACGAGACCGTGGCGTTCATCGCTTCCAGCCTAGCGTTCGACGACCTCGAGCCGAGGGTGGCAAGCAGCCTGGAACACCATCACCTCGGCGCCGAGATGGCCGTGTACCTGTTGATGATGAGCCGCGACAGCGAGGACCGGAAGCGCTCGTGGGCGATGACGCAACTCGACCGGCGGCATAACGAACCGGTGGTCGAAATCCTCGAGCGTGTAGCGAACGATCAGCTCATCGTAAATCCCTTCCTTCCCCTGCTGATGGATGTTGTCGCGGCTACCGCCGGACTGGTGCTGTCTGCACTGGCACCGGTCTCGGAAGAGCACGACGGCCCGTACCAAACGCAACTAGCGTTGGGGTCGGGGAGCCCTGACCGACCGCAGCTCGCGGAGGCCGGGACGTGGTTCTTCGAACGCCTAGCACGGCTTCCTGCCCTACGGCCGGCGGTGACCCTCAGCGAACTGTCCCCCGTCGAAGCGGGGAATCATGGCTAAGCCTCTCCTCACCGACGACCGGGTTCGCGAGATCCTCGCCGAGCCCAAGGCGATCACTGAGGCTGAGTACCGCAGCCTGAGCCGGAAGGGCCGACGAAAGTCGAACCGCGCGTTCACCGAGATGACACTCGAGTTTACGTCCGAATCTGGCGCGTTCCGCATCCATGCCCAGCGCCACGTTTCCAATGCTCTACAATTCGCGATCCAGCTCATGTACATCGACCCTGATGGCAACGAATACCGTTTGCTACGGCACGCGGGGCGCAGCGGGCCCCATACGAATGAACTCGAACGACAGGAACGCCGGGCTGATACTCGTGTTGGCGACCGCTTCCGAATCAATCGCCTGACCGAGCGCTACCAGGCGAGCCAGTACGAGGAGGACGGGTACGCTGAGAGCGCCGGCATTCAGTTCGCCGACTTCGATTCAGCCCTGCGCACGCTCTGCGAAGAGGCACACATCACCTGGCCCACCCAACAGGGCCAGTTGCTTTAGGGGGCAGGACCATGGACACATCGACTATTGCCACTGAGTTCAAGGAGAAGTTCTGCTCGTCGGTGAACCTGAGGCAGGAGAGCCTCACGCGCTACTTTGTAGACACGCCGTTTCTGCTTCCGGGCGGCGACCACCTGCCGGTGATTCTCGAGGAGACCCCTGCGGGCCTGCGGCTGACCGATGACGGTGAGACGTTCATGCAGCTCGCCTTGTTGATACCTAACTTCGACCAGGGGAACCGCTGGAAGGCGCTCCAGGATGCTCTGGAGGCCCGTCGGGTACGCCACGCCGAGGGGGTCCTCAGTATCGATGTCCCCGACGGACTCTATGCCGAATCGCTCAGCAGCTTCGTCCAGGCGCTCACCGAGGTGATGGAGTTTCGTCGGTGGACTCGTGAGGCAGTCCGCGACACCTTCCGTGAGGATGCCGAGTCGCTCGTCGCGGCGCTGCCGGAGGAACTCGTCCCGGCAAAGGAATTCGGCTATAGCGAACCGGAGTTCGATAGCGCGGGCCTCTACACAGTGGACGCCCTTATCCGGCCGGCGCAGAGTGCCAGGGATGTCGTCGTCATGTTCGTAGGCAACAACGACCAGTGCCGCGACGCGACCATTACGCTGCTCCAGTGGGAGCGGTGGAACCGGCCCCACGACTCGATTGTCCTATTCCGCGACGAAGAAGAGATTGCCCGAAAGCCCCGCGCCCAACTCGGGGACATTGCGGAGAAGAGCTTTTCCAGCCTTTCGGTGGCCCGGGAACGCTTACCACGCTGGCTGGAAGAGCACGCCTCATGACTGAACGACGCAAGCGCCTGATCGAGGTGGCTTTCCCGCTGGAGGAGGTGTCGGAGCACTCGCGGCGGGAGAAGAACGTGCGGCACGGGCACATCTCGACGCTGCACATCTGGTGGGCGCGGCGGCCGCTGGCAGCCTGCCGGGCGTTCATCTACGCCTCGCTGGTCGACGACCCGCCGAGCGAGGCGGAGCGCGAGGAGCTGCTGAAGGAAGTCGCCGACATCGCCAGCTGGGACGCCGTGCGCAAGCCCGACGAGGTGGTGCGACCGCAGGCGAAGGGCGGCAGCGGGTTGACCGGCGCCCAGCTGCTGGAGCGGGCCCGCGAGCGCATCCTGCGCGACAACGGCGGCAAGGCGCCGCGCTTGCTCGATCCGTTCGCCGGCGGCGGCGCTATCCCCCTTGAAGCGCTGCGGCTGGGCTGCGAGGTGGAAGCGAGCGACCTGAACCCGGTGGCCGTGCTGATCCTGAAGGGGACCGTGGAATATCCGCAGAAGTACGGCCGCCCGCTGGCCGAGCAACGCGAGAAGCGCCCCGACGACTGCGCCGGCGTGGACGGCCAGGTGCCGCAGTACATCCGCGACGCGGGCGGTAGCGCGCAATCGAGCTTTGGTGAAGGCGACGCCGTTGCGGCGTACGAGAAGAACCCGCTGGCCGCCGACGTGCGCTACTGGGGCAACTGGATGCTGGAGAAGGCACGCGAAGAACTGGCCGAGTTCTATCCGGCAGACCCCGATGGCAGCGTGCCGGTGGCGTACCTGTGGAGCCGGACGGTGCCCTGCCCGAGCTGCGGCGCCGAGATGCCCCTCATCCGCCAGTACTGGCTGGCGCGCAAGGATAAGAAAAAGGTGGCGCTGCAGCCCGTGATCGACCGGGCGAACAAGCGCGTGGACTTCGAAGTCGTTGAAGGGCCAAACGTCAGTGGTGACCCAGGGGAAGCGACGACATCCCGAGGTGACACGCTGTGTCTGGTTTGCAGTCAGACCGTGAAGGCGGCCTATGTACGTGATGCCGGCATGCAAGGTCGAATGTCGGCGATTCCGACTGCGGTCGTCCTTGAGGCCAAAGGCGCCGGTGGGAAGCGTTATCGGGCGGACTTGGACATCGATCGGCAGGCGTATCAGAAAGCGGTCTCCCGCCTCGCCGAGATGGAGCGCGACCATGATGGCGACCTCCCTCTCGTTCCTGACGAGCCGATGCCGAGGCACCTGACTGGCGGCGTCATCACAGCGTTTGGATACGACACGTTCGGCAAGCTGTTCAACGCGCGGCAGATGGTGGCGCTGACCACCTTCGCCCGCCTCGTCCGCGAGGCCCACGCAGAGATGGAGGCCGCCGGCCTCGGCGATGGGTACGCGAAGGCGGTAGTGTCGTACTTGGGGCTAGCTGTGGATCGCCTTGCGGACTACAACAGCACGTTGGCCCGGTGGGTCAGTTCCGGCGAGTTCACTGCGGGAACATTCGCTCGTCAGGCGCTCCCGATGGTTTGGGACTACTCCGAGGTCTGCCCAATGCAGGTCACCGCGGGTGCATTTCCTGGTGCTGTTGAATGGATCGCGCTGATCATCGGCGCCGAGGCGTTCGACGCCGCCTCGGCGATCGTCGTCCAACGGGATGCACGGTTGACGTCATCGGGATTCTCGGCTGTTGTGACAGATCCGCCGTACTATGACGCGATCAACTACGCCGACCTATCGGACTTCTTCTACGTATGGGCGAAACGCTCCCTGGGCGGCATTGTGACTGATGCACTCGCCTTGCCCCTCACGCCGAAACGGGAACAGGCGGTGATGAACGTCTACTCCAGCGGTGGAGGAGGCAAGGACGCGGCGCGCAAGCACTACGTGGATTCCATGGCAGAGTCATTCGGGGCCATGTCCAACTCCCTTGAGGCAGACGGGATGGTCTCGGTCGTCTTCGCCCACACCGACCCCGACGCCTGGGCCACTCTAATCGACGGTCTGCTCGCGGCTAACCTCGTGCCCGATGCCAGCTGGCCGATCGACACCGAACGCGGCGACAAGGTGTCGAATCTCGGGCAAGCCCGTCTAAAAACCTCAGTCTGGATGGCCTGCCGCCCCCGCAAACCGGATGCGGGCCCGGCGTTCCTTGGTGACCTTCGCGAAGAGCTGCGTGAGAACATCGAGGGAAAGCTGCTCGACTTCTGGCGGCGCGGCATCCGCGGCGTGGACTTCTTTCTCAGCGCGATCGGTCCAGCGCTCTCCGTCTATGGGCGTCACACGAAGGTGCTGCGGCCCGACGGCAGCGAGGTCGATGTCCGTGAGTTCCTCGACATTGTCCGGCGCGAATCGACCCGCGTGGCGCTCCAACAGGTGCTCCAGGGCCAAGACCTCGGCGTCATCGACGAGCCCACGCGCGCATACGTCACCTGGGTCTGGAGCTACGGAAAGGCCGCGCTTGACGCCGGTGAAGCCATCGCCCTCTGCCTGGCCACCGGCGCGGACCTTGACGACGTCTCGCGGCCCCACAGCATCGCCGAGCCAGCGAAGGAGAAAAGCAAGAAGGTCTACCGCCTACGCAGCATCGCTGGCCGGGCCCGCAACGACGAACACCTGGGCCAGGCGAACGGGGCCAAGGCCACGCCACTCATCGACCAGCTCCAATACGGCGCCTGGCTCTGGAGCACCAACCGCAGCGCCGACCTCGCGAAGTACCGGGCAGAACTCGGCGAACAACGCTGGCACGCCGTCCGCGTCCTCGGCCAGGCCGTCGCCGACTGCCTCCCCGACAACGACGAGGACCGGCGCATCATCCACGGGATGCTAGGGTCGGGCGCGGCGTCGGGCGCGGCTCCTGTGGCCGCGCCAGCGACCTCCCAAGGACGATTGGAGCTGGATCAATGAGTGAACCGTGGCACCTGCCGGCACAGGACTGGGCCCACGCAAGGGACAGTCCTGGCCACCACCGAATTCTTGAGGTTTATCGCCACAGCTGGCATCTCGAGGCCCACTGCCTGCCTGGTGAAACTGTTTGGCACTGCACGGCCGTTGCCGAGGGTATCACACCGCTCGAGGACACCATCACCGCCGCGTTTGATGACCCGGAGCCCGCAGTGCAACGTTGCTATGCCATGGCGGATGCCCGAATGGAAACCTAGACTCGCGTTCTCCTCGAGCTGATCTGGAGGAATATCCATGCCCCCCACAGAAACCCTCAGCAACTTCGCCGCCCTCAGCGAGGGCATCAAACGCTACACAGACGCCATGCGTCTGTTCATCCGCGAGAAGCTCATCGCGAGGTATCCAGAGACCTGGTTCGAGACTGGCGTTCTCAAGAACCTGAATGAGGGCCAGCGCCGAAACCTCCAGCGGGAGTTGAAGGGGCGGGTGGACCTCAAGCCCGCCGAGAAGCTGGATCTGCTCGATCCGAATCACTTCGGCCGCATCATCGAGCGCGAGTTTCGTGGGGCGTTCGACGGCGTTTTCGGCGAGTTCAATCAGGCGCAGTCCTACCTGAACCAGGCAACGAACGCTCGGAATCGCAACATGGCGCATTCACGAAGCGGCGACATCCTCAAAGATGATGCGCTCGAAGGGCTACGGGCGATGCAAAAGCTGCTCGAAGCCGCAAGCCTGCCAGAGGCTGAAGAAGTGCGGAAGCTCTGGGAGCGTGTGAACGCCGGTGGCTCAGAAACTGCCGTAGCTGAACCAGAAGTCACACCGAAGGCGCCAGCCGCGGCCCAGCCAGCACCGAAAGATGCGCTGCCGTACTGGTGGCAGGTCACCGAACCGTGGGACGGCTTCAAGAACCCCAACGCTATCGACGAAGGGCTGTTTGCCGCGACCCTCGGCGCCGTGCATGCCGGCAGCGCCAGGCCCGAATACCAGGACGCGACCCGCTTCTTCGAACACACCTACTTCACACAGCAACTTAAGCAGACCATCGCCGACGTTCTCAGTCGCATGGGCGGCGGTGACGGAGCGAGCGTCACCGAGATGCAGACGCCTTTCGGCGGCGGGAAGACCCATGCCCTCCTGGCGCTCTACCACCTCGTCAGCCATCCGGATGAGTCGCTCGCTGTCCCGGGCGTTGAGGAGGCTCTTTCCGGGATCGCAGTGCCGCATGGGGCAAGTGTCGCCGTCATCGACGGCGGCGAGATGGGTGTCGAGGAGCAGCTGAAGGAAGACCAGACTTCGGTCTCGACGCTTTGGGGCGAGATTGCCTATCAGCTCGATCCGGTTGCCTACCGGAAACATGTCCAGGCCTCGGACGATAAGGGCGAGGCTCCGGGCAACGCCGCTTACCGGGCTGTGCTGGAAGCAGCGTCGCCGGCGCTGATCCTCATCGACGAGCTGATCAGCTACCTGGTCAAGCTCAAGTTCTCGAACTCCAGGCGGACCATGAACCTCTACCGGCAGACGGTTCAGTTCATGCAGGAGTTCATGCAGGAAGCGGGCAACGTCCCAGGCGTGTGCGTGGTCGTCACCTTGCCCAAGAGCCAGCAGGAGTTCGGCGGCATCGACCCTGAGCAGTTGCAGCGGGAGCTGGGCATCGTGGACGAGATCAAGCCGCGCGCGGACCGCGTGGTCTCGAAGCGCACCCCGGTCTCCGACGAGGAGGTCTACACACTCCTCAGCAAGCGCCTCTTCAAGCGCCCTGACCCGGCGGAGGTGAACCGCGTCATCGATGCGTACTACCAGGCCTACGAAGCGGGTCGTGAAAAGGGCTTCTACGACCCGAATGTCTTCACCACCGACTACCGGCGTCAGATGGTGGAAGCCTACCCGTTCCACCCGGAGTTCGTCGACGTGCTCTACAAGAAGTGGGGAGCCCAGGGCGACTTCCCCCGCACGCGCACCGTATTGCAGCTGCTCGCCAATGTTGTCGCCGACCAGTGGGCTACCAAGAGGCATGCCTACCTCATCCAGTCGGCTCATGTGAACCTCGAGCGCGAGCGCATCCGCACGAAGATCCTCAGCGCGATCGGTGCGAGCGTGGCCAACGACTCGGTCGTAGCTGCCGACATCATCGGCGGAGACGCCCACGCCGACGGTTTCGACGAGCGGCAGTCGGGGATGTACCAGGACCACAAAATTGCTCGCGGCGTGGCAACGACCTTGCTGTTGCATTCGGCCGGCGGCCAACTTCGTGCAGGCGCGCTGCCGTCGGACATCCGCATAGGCACGGTGTCGCCGCTCATCGGTCCCGAGTATCCCGACGAAGTAATCGCCGAGCTGGAGGAGACTCTCTGGTACGTCCACCGCAGCGGCGAGCTGCTCCAGTTCCAGTCGAAGCAGAACCTCTATCGCCGCATCGCCGAGACGGCACAGACTCAATCGCCACACCAGGTTACCGAGAAGCTGCACCAGGTCATGACAGCCGCGGCGGGCAGCGGTGAGGGCTTCCGTGTGCTCCAGTGGGCAGGCGAGGACGGTGCGATTCCGGATGCTCCTGAGCCAGCGGTGGCGATTCTGGCCCCTGCGCCCACGTATCGCATCTCGGACGACGGAGGTCAGCCCGCCGGACAGGAAAGGGCGGCAATCGAGGGTCTTTGGAACAAGAGTGGCGGCGGACTGCGGAGGTGGCGCAACGCCCTCATCCAGGTGGCCCCCGACCGCGAGGCCTGGGACCGCGCCGAACAGGCCACGCGCGAGGTGATGGCCTACGAGACCGTGCTCTCGGGTAAGGGTTCCGGTGAACTATCGGAAGGCGAGAAGAAGGACCTCCAGGCGCGCAAGCGGGACAAAGAGCAGAGCCTGCGCACGAGCCTGGTGACCGCCTACCGCTGGGTGTTTTATCCAGGCGACGAGGGAAAACTCGAGTCAATCGCGCTCCCGACCGCTACCGCAAACGAAACCATCGCCCGGCGCGTCGTGGATCGACTCGAGAGCCACGACTACGGGTCACCGAAAATCCTCCGGGCCATAAGCGCGATGTTCTTCCAGGCCAAGATCCAGCCGCGGGTCTGGGAAGACGCCGGCACCGAGCTGGAGGTTGGCGAACTCGTGCGCCGCTTCTCGGAGTGGACGTTCCTCCCAATCCTGCCCGATCGAGTGGGGACGATTCGTGCCTGCATCAGCGACGGCATTGACAAGGGCGCCTGGGCACTCGCATATGGCATCCCCGGCCAGGCGCGACGACTTATCGAAAAGCCGGGCGAGCTGAACGCTATCCCCGACCTCCTCGATGGCGCCAGCTTCCTGGTGCGCGACGAACTGCTGGAGCTGTACCGCGAGCAATTCGGCAGGGTCGATGAATCCCAGGATCCGAAGCCCCCCGAGCCGCCCGTGGGTGGTGGCCAGGGTGGCGGCGCCAGCGGCGGACCCGGCGGAGGCACTGGTGGCGGAGTTCAGACGCCGGTCCCTCAGCCCGCCACACGCCACTCGCGGGTCCGCATCCGTGTCACCGACATGCCAGTCGCTAAGAGCACCAACCTGCAGCCCTACCTCTGGAAGGTCCTCCAGGGCGTCGACATTGACACGAAGCTGAGCATCACGGTCGAGGTCGAAAGCGCTGCCGGGGTTCCGGAGGACGTGCTCAACGGCCGAATTGTCGAGGGGCTGGAGCAACTGGGGATACAGGTGGAGTGGGAGGCGTAGCGATATGACCCCTAACCCCGCGTCCCAAACATGGAAGCCGCATGTTGCTCGAGCAGGCCCGTACCGATGGGATGGCGACACCGCGCCTTCAGAACCAGGCGAGCAAAGGACGAACATCGAGCCATGGCTCGCCGCGCTTGTTCAAGCTGAACATGTAAATCTCCTCGTTGGTAGCGGGCTTACGACAGCCGTGGCCACGCTCGCAGGCGCTACAACCGTTGACATGGGCTCAGTACCTTTCGAATGCGAACTTGGCAATGTGGTGGATCGAGTGGTGGTAGAGAGTGCTGGACGAGCGGAACGGGGCGAGCCCAACTTGGAGGATCAAGTCCGGACGGCTCGCGAGTTGATAGCGGGGCTGCGCATCCTCTCCGCCGACGGCAGCGACCTTAGCGACCGCGCAACTCAGCTGCTCAAGACTTGGGAGACCGAACTGGACGCGCGATTGCGGAGCCTGCTCGGTGGGGTTCTGAATACAGAACGCGAGATCGACGCGGCGCTTCGCTCCGGGACGGCTGATGCAAACCGTATCCGACGCCTCCTCTCCTCCTTCCTCCTAACGTTCGCGAGCCGCGCAGCCTCGCGGGAACGACTGCATATCTTCACAACGAACTACGACCGCTTGATCGAGTACGGTGGCGATCTTCTTGGTCTGCGGATTCTCGACCGCTTCGTAGGTCGCCTGGAACCGGTCTTCCGCGCCTCCCGACTTGGTGTCGATTTGCACTACAACCCGCCCGGCATCAGGGGAGAGCCCCGCTACCTCGAAGGAGTCGTGCGCCTGACCAAGCTCCACGGCTCGGTCGACTGGCGTCAAGGCGAGAGCGGTGTTGGTGGGCCACGCATCGTTAGGGAGGCGCTTCCATTCGGTGCTCCATCGGATCATCCGGCGCTGCCGTCGAGCCCGCGCGAGGGCCTCATCGTCTACCCCAATCCCGCCAAGGACATCGAGACGCTCGAGTATCCCTATGCTGAGTTGTTCCGCGACTTCGCGGCCGCCGTCTGCCAACCCAACACCGTGGTCGTGACCTACGGCTATGGATTCGGCGATGACCACATCAATCGAGTTCTGCGGGACATGCTCACGATTCCATCCACGCACCTCGCGGTTCTCTCATACGACGAAGCTTCAGGCCGCATCGAGCGGTTCGTCGAAGCTGTCAGTCGTGATGAGCAGTTGACCCTGCTCATTGGCAATCACTTCGGCGACCTGGAGGAGCTCGTCAACTACTATCTCCCGAAACCCGCGATCGACAGCACGACCTGGCGCATGATCGAACTCGTCAACCGGCGGACGCCGCATAATGTGCCGGTGCCGCGACACGAACCGGACGACGCCGCGGGTTCGTCAGCATGACTTCCATGATCCAGGCCCTTGGCGATCGGGCAGTTGGCACCGTGGAAGGGGTCTCCGCCAACCAGATCACCGTTCTGCTCGAGCCTGACGCACCGCAAGCGACGGCGCTCAACACCGCGGTGCCTGCGGGGTTTCCCCGCATCAATGGGTACCTGCTCGTTCCAAACGAAGCTGGGGCGACCGTGGGCGTGATCACGAAAGTGGAGGTCGAACGGCTCCCGTATCCAAAGCGCCGCGGCATGCAGGACTTTGGGCTCGTCGACCTGCCATTCCCCGGACGGAAGGTGTCGCTGACGCCCCTCGGAACGCTTGTCCTCAAGCCAGCAGGCGCGGGAGGGGAACTGAGCGTCGCAGTGCGTCGTGGAGTGGATGTATTCCCTTCTGTCGGCGATATCGTCATTCTTCCGACAGTCGCCCAGCTTCGCGCCATCGTAGAAGGCGAAGGCGGCCACCAGGCGCAGCGCGTGCAACTCGGAACTTGCCCGACAGCGGCAGGTGCGCCGGTCTATGTCGATCCCGACAAGCTCTTCGGCCGACATCTCGCGGTGCTGGGGAACACTGGCGCAGGCAAATCATGCTCGGTTGCTGGCCTCATCCGATGGTCACTCGATGCAGCGCGCATCGCGCGGACGAACGGCGGCAGATCGGAGGCACCGAACGCCCGGTTCATCATCCTTGATCCGAACGGAGAGTACGCAAAGGCATTCGACGGACTTAACGCGCGCCTTTTCCAGGTTGAGCCCAAACCGGGTGTTAACACCCTCAAGGTTCCAGCATGGATCTGGAATGGAGAGGAATGGGCTGCGTTCACGGCCGCCGCGCCCGGTGTGCAGCGTCCGATTCTGTTCGATGCCATTCGAAGACTGCGTTCAGGCGGTGTAATGCCGGACGCCCTGCAATCACGCGCCCGTGCCCGAGTGAAGCGGTATAGGACCGCGCTCAAATTGAGAATCCAAGAAGGAGACCACCTCCAGCAAGGACGCCGCGAAGGAGTTGCGCAGCTTCTGCTCAATGCCGCGGAGGACTTCGCGGAAGTTGCCAGCGCCGCCGAGGGATCCAACCACGGCCTCCGCGACCTTCTCTCGGCAGTGGCCGAAACTTGCACCCAGGTGGAGGAGGCAGCACGAGGCCGGCGCCGGGATGGGGGCGGATTCTGGCATGATGACTTCTCAGAAGCGAGCCTGGGGACAGTTGAAACCGCCCTAACTGCGGCTGGAGCTTCGGTCGGTCTTGTCAACGACGAGCCGAGTGCCGGCGAGGATGTCCCTCTCCCGTTTCCGGTGGACGAGCTGCCCGCCTATGTCGAGGCCCTCGCTGCGGATGTGAGTGGCCGAGACGTAGCCCAATTCGTGGACTCAATGAACCTGCGAATCCGGGGGCTGTTTGCGACGGGACCGCTGGCATCCGTCCTTGACCCAGACGGGTCCCCGACGACCACGTTGGAGCAATGGCTCACCGACTACGTTGGTGGCGACGACGGAGGGAATGGTCCGCTGACCGTCATCGATCTGTCGCTTATCCCGTCCGAAGTGATTCACCTGATAGTGGCTGTATTGGCACGCGTCATCTTCGAGGCGGTCCAGCGCTATCGGCGTATCCATGGCTCGGTACTCCCAACGGTGCTCGTTCTTGAGGAAGCGCATACATTCGTCCATCGCGACCTGGCCACCGAAGGCGCCCCGCAGTCTGGTAGGGCCTGTTGCCGGACGTTCGAACGTATCGCCCGCGAAGGGCGGAAATTTGGTCTTGGCCTTGTGCTCGCGTCGCAGCGCCCATCAGAAATGTCCGCCACCGTGCTGTCGCAGTGCAACACGTTCCTCCTCCACCGGATCGTCAACGATCGCGATCAGGATTTAGTCCGCCGTCTGGTCCCAGACGCTCTCGGAGACCTCTTGCGTGACCTGCCGAGTCTGCCGTCCAGGCGTGCGGTGCTTCTCGGTTGGGGAGCACCCGCGCCGGTCCTTGTCGAGGTGCGTGAGCTTCCGGCGGCTCATCGCCCACAATCCCCTGACCCTGAGTTTTGGAAGGTCTGGACGGGTGAGGACGAACGGAAGGTCGGCTGGGAATCCATTGTGCGTGAGTGGCAGGGAGCAGACTCCTCCAGGACTCCGCTGACGGACGAGCAGGATCCGGGAGCGCCCGATCCCCCGTGACCGCTGGACTGAGCCCGTTCGCCAGAGCCAGTTGGGCTGAGCCGGCCTATACTTGCAAGCGCGACGCGAACCAATCGCGGCCTCGTGTTCGCAGCGCCGTCGATTCGGGCGGCCCTACGGCACGAAGAACTAGACGGAGCTCGCGAGCACCGCCGCTCGCGGAGATGACGAATGCCGTGCAGAACGTGGCGTCCGAAGGTGGCGGCCTCCGACGGACGTACTAATTCGAAGTGATTAGGCCAGTTGTCGACTGGTGCGGCCGTGTCGGGCTCAGAGGCGATCGGCAGTTCGCTGCCCCGGCCCTGCAAAGGCGCGACCACCGAGTGCGGAAACCCGCTGCAGACCGTGCATGGGGATGCACAAGCCACTGGTGGTGCCGGGTATCATCTTCTTCGTCGTGACCACTAGGGTGTACGTCTTCATCGACGCCGAATATGTCCGCAAGAGCTTCGCATCACTGAGTGCCGCCTGGCAGGACCTGGATTTGCAGCAGTTGGCGATCCTCGCCTGCAGGGCTGTTGATACCACGCAGGCGTGGGATCCTCACCGAATCTACGTGTACAGTGCGGTGGGAGACAGCCCGGACGCCGATCCTCAGCCCGACGTCCGGTCATGGCTAGAGAGAAATGACCTCCAGCGAGACACACATCTTAGGTGGGGAAAGCTTGCCGGATCGGCTGGCAAACGCGGCCCGAGGCAGAAGCGCGTAGATGTTCAACTGGCCATCGACGCCCGTCACAGCGGCATATCGCAGCTTGTACGACGTTGCCGTTCTCGTTGCGGGGGATGCGGACTACGACCCAGTGGTCGAGGCCGTCCGTGAAGCCGGGCCCACGAGTGCTGTCGCTGTGTTCGCGGTGCCTTCGAATTCGCGGGAGCTGCGCCGGGCGGCGGACCGATGGGGAGAGATCCCGAACGATGAGAGCCTCCGTGGAATTCGACTGCCGGCCGCCACGCGATCCGCTCCGGGTCAAATAGAATGAGGGCAGCAAGTTGTCCTACCGCGTACCCCGCGCCGTACCACTTCACGGTCAGAATCGGCCGTCGCGTTATGTGGTGTTCAGATACGGATTCGGCGTATGCTTGTCCCACCTGGACACCATAGGCCGAACTCAAAAACCGTTGGGGGTAAACCCCGTGCCGGTTCGAATCCGGCCTTCGGCACCAGTCCCTAGATTCGAAATCGTCCGGCCTTACCCTGCAAATACCCCATGAGGGATCGGTGCACATCGTCCTGC
>JAGQHB010000086.1 GCA_020432045.1 Dehalococcoidia bacterium
GACGAACGCTGCGCAGAAGTGCTTCCATCGAAGCCGCTCCCCGACGCGCCGCCACCGGCCCCAATGAAGCCGCTGAGAGAGCTTGCGGGGGACGAACTCATGAAGGCTGCAGCCGGCCGCAACCCACCGGAACTCTCAGGCCAAGGCATCGTCAATTCGCGCGAGTGGCGCGCGGCCGAGGTGCCTTCAACGAATGGGCATGGCAACGCCCGCGCCGTGGCCCGGCTATACGGCGCTCTCGCCACTGACGGCGCCATCGATGGATACAGGGTCCTCGGCAACGCAACGCGCGACCGGGCGATTACCGAGCAGGTGTATGGCGTGGACCGCGTGCTGGGCCGGCCGACTCGCTTCGGGATCGGATTTCAGCTGACACAGGTCGAACGCAGGCTCGGCCCAGGGGAGCGGACGTTTGGCCACTTTGGCGCCGGTGGCTCGCTCGGGTTCGCGGATCCGGATACCGGGATCTCATTCGGGTACGCGATGAACCAGGGACGGGCTGGCTGGCAGCACGCCCACATCCGCAAGCTCATCGACGTGCTGTACGAGTGCGCCGCATAGCCCCAGGCGGTGCACGCGCCACCAGAAAGCCCCGCGCTATAGCTTTGCGAGTGCCGGGATGACTTTGGCGGCCATCACCTCCATCACGCGCGGATCCTCACCGCCAACGAGCGAGCCAAGGGCGGCCTGTGCACCAATGGCAGCAAACCGAGCGAGACGCTCGACTTCGTGCTCCGCACGTTCGCCCTTTGGGCCGGGATCGAACCGGGTGACGATCGTCTTTTCAATGGCGTGGTATTCGCGCCCTTCGCCCTGACAGTGCTCCTGGAGAACA
Organism: Dehalococcoidia bacterium; assembly: GCA_020432045.1. GTDB lineage: Bacteria > Chloroflexota > Dehalococcoidia > Tepidiformales > Tepidiformaceae > JAGQHB01. The sequence continues at coordinate 836 of JAGQHB010000086.1, forward strand.
CCGAAGAGGCGTTCGGTATCTTCGGTATCGGTCCCCCGGACGTTGCAGGCGTCGGCGTAGCGGGCGACAAGCTTCAGTGTCTTCTGCTCACCGCTCCCACCGATGAGGATGGGCGGACGGGGCGTCTGCAGCGGGTGCGGCGAGCATAGCGTTTCCTGCAGCTGATAGTGCTTGCCTTCGTATGGCCCGTCATTATCGCTCCACATCTGTTCGCAAACCTGGATTGCCTCTTCGAGCATCTGGAAGCGCTGGCGCAGGGGTGGAAACGGGATGCCGAGGCCGAGATGTTCACGTTCAAACCAGGCGGCGCCGATGCCGAGCCAGGCCCGGCCGCCGGAGAGCACATCAAGGCCCGCCACCTGCTTGGCGAGGAAACCGGGGTGACGGTAGGTGACACCCGTCGCAAGGACGCCGAGCTTGATCCGCGATGTCTTCGCGGCGATGAAGGTAAGCGCGCTGTACGCCTCGAACATCTCGTTTTCGACGGGCCCAACCATCGGGATCTGGAAGTAGTGGTCCATGACGGAGAGGCGGTCGAAGCCGGCAGCTTCCGCGCCGGTAACGATCTCCGTGATCTTGGCCGCGATGCCGGACGCCGGGACGCCATAGGTGAAATTGGAGAGGTGAAGTCCGAGCTTCATCGAGGTGCCTCCTGGGGCTGCTTCCCGGAAATCCTAGCAGCAGTCCATGCCGGGCATTCGCGAACACTTGGCCAGTCCGGTGGGGCGCGTACACTGCCGCGGATGAACTCAAGAGCGCGATTCTCCACGGCGCAACAATGACGGCGTCCGCCACAGCGCTCGAACCAGCATTCGACGACTCCCGCAAGTGGCTGGCGTTCAGCGCCATCGCGATCTCCTTCGTAACGATGGTGATGAGCCAGTCGATGGTATTCGTGGCGCTCTCGGCGATCGCGGATGACTTCGGGATCACCCTGCGCGCGGTAACGTGGGTCGTCATCGCACAGGCCCTGACGATCAGTGCGCTGATGATGCCGATGGGGCGCCTGGCTGATATCGCGGGGTGGAAGCGGATCCACCTGCTGGGCCTTGCACTGTTCGCCGCGGGGGCGATCTTCATCGCCGTCTCACCGGTCTTCTGGATCCTGATCGTCGCGCGAGTGGTGATGGCCGCAGGCAACGCCATGGGACAGTCGGTAGGCACGGCGATGGTCGTTTCGGTGTTCCCACCGAGCGAACGGGGGATGGCTATCGGAAGCCAAACGAGTGCGGTCGCGATTGGCGGCGTGTCGGGGCCAATCGTCGGGGGCCTCGTGTTGCAGATCTTGCCGTGGGAAGCCCTGTTCTGGTTACTGGTTATCCCGATCGGGATCGCATTCGTGGCCGGCTACCTCATCCTCGACGAGAAGAAGATGCGCGGCGAACGCCGGGCCGAGCGGTTGCCATTCGACTGGGGCGGCGCAATCCTGTCCGGGCTGGCGATCAGCCTCCTGGTTATTACAATCAACAATCCGTTCGCGCTGAGCTGGGCCTCGCCGTTGCAGCTAGGGCCACTACTGCTGGTCGTCGCGCTGCTCGCCATCTTCGTGTACTGGGAGTTTGGTTACACGAACCCGATGCTGGAGCTGCGCCTGTTTCGGGACCACGTATTCAGCCTCGCTGTCCTGACACGGATGCTCGGTTTCATGGCCACGACGGCGACGCTGTTCATGATGCCAATCTATCTGATCAGCTTCCGCGATATGTCCGCGGGGGCGGCCGGCGGTGTGCTGTTCCTGACTTCGCTGGGGATGGGCGTTTCGGCACAGGCGGCTGGGCGGCTCTCCGACAAGTTTGGCCCACGGCCTTTCACGATGCTGGGCCTCGGGATGGTGGTGATCACAGCACTACCGATGGCCTTCCTGGGGCACAACACGCCAATTCCCGTTGTCATGGCCCTGTTGTTGGTGGGCGGCCTCGGATCGGGACTGTTCAACGTGCCGAACAACAGCATGATCCTCGGGGCGGCGCCGGCTTCGGCGCTGGGAGTCGTCGCAGCGCTCACGAATCTCACGAGGAACGTGGGGAACGTGTTCGGCCAGGCGATCGCGTCTGGAGTCATCGTCGCAGTGATGGTCGCGAAGGGATTCGACATCCCGCTTGGCGACGTCGGCGACAACCCGGCTGCCGGCCACGCATTTCTCGCCGGGTGGAAGATCGCCTTCCTTCTGGTGGCAGCCTACGCGTCTGTGGCGCTCATTCTTGCAAGCCGAACGGTGGTGCGAACGCCACATAAAGACAGAGCGACGTGATGTGGATGCGGGCCCTGTCGGCTACGTGGCAGTGGGTTCGACGGCCGCATTATTCTGGTGTTCGATGGCCGAGAGGACGAGCGTCGCGGCATCTTCCACGCTGATACGGTCCGTGTTCACGACGAGATCGTAGGACGCGGGATCGAGCCAGCCTTCGCGATAGAACTCGCGGAAGTACTCGACTCGCTCCTGGTCGGCCTCGTGGATGGAGCGTACGGCGGCTTCTTCACTCAACCCGCTGGCCTTCGCACGGGCAACGCGAGCGGGTTCGCCACCGGTAATGAGCACACGGAACGTATCGGGACGGTCTGCTAGCAGAAGCTGGGCGCCATGACCGAGGATCAGGACGTCGCCCTGCTCGGCCAGATCGCGAATAGCGTCCTCCACGAACTGACGATAATCGACAGAAGTGAAGATAGGTTCGGTTCGAAGTGAAACCGGTGTCATCCACCCTTCCGGGTTCGTGCCCGCAGTCCGGGCGAGCTGGTCAAGCAGGCGGCTGAACCGGCCCTTGTACACGACGGCCTCTTTGATGGTACCGGGCGAGAGGCCGGCCTCCTCAGCGGCGCGGTTGAAGACCTCGTAGTCAACCAACCGCATTCCGAGCCGGGTAGCGACAGCTTCCGCGACGCCCTCACCCCCGGTGCCATGTTGGCGAGCGACGGTGACGACGCGGACCGGAGCAACGCCGCCGGACGACGCGCCGCCCAGCCGGGAATCTTCAACCCTCACGGTAAGCGGTGCGGCTGGCGCAGCCTTTGTGAGGAAGAGCGCCAGATCGCCTGAAAAGAAGTCCGCGTTCACTGATCGAAACTCGACGACGGCGGCATCTGTTTCGCCCAGCGCCTCCTGGAGCGCGTCGCGCACCGCGAGCATCTGCCCAAAGCGGATTTCGCGTACAACTGCGGCATCGGCGGCCGGGACCGTTTCCGAGTCGATACGTGTCTCGGGATGTGGCGATGCTTCGGCCGCGAGTGGCAGGTGAACGTTGCATTCGCCATCGCCCGTGAGACGAAGAAAAGCGGCGCCGGCGGCGGGCACCCCGCGGACTGCGGCCCAAGACCGAAGCCGCTCCATCGCGATCGCGACGTCTTTCAGGTTGCGTGGCGCGCTGAGCACGACGGTGCTAACTGACTCGCGGTGCTCAAATTCGACCGTGAATTCCACTGTTGTTCCTTTCGCGGGCCGCCCGACGCGCAGACAGCCGCCACGGCGCGCAGCGCCTGGGCGCAGATTTTAGCACCGCGGAAGGCAAGGACTGACAGCGGAACCATGCAACAGCCGCGGCGAACTACGAGTAATCGAAACGCTGCCAATACCGGACAGGCGACGAGATCCGCAGCACTCGGCGGGTCCAAAGCTCCCCGAGCGCGCGAAAGGCAATGCTGGGCACGAAGACTACGCCTGCGACCGGCGTGCCGTAGAACGCGACGCCCTGGCGCGGGCACGATGGGTCCAGGGACCCTTCACGAGATCATCCTGGTAGGTGCGGGCACCGCCGCAACGCTTGCAGCGAGCATCGACGCGTCCGCTGGCCGGGCGGCCAAGAATCCAGTGGTGGACGCAGTCAGCAGTGTCGTTCGTCGTGGGCATGTTGTTCCTCCTGTGCAGTGCAGCCAGATCCATACGCAAGCCATGGGCCCGGCGAGTCGGTGGGTGAATGCCGAATGGAGGTCAGGGGATTTCCTGCTGCCCGAGATGCCCGTAAACGGGCTCCCAGGGGCGGCTGGCAGCAACGGCGACGCTGGCCGCGTGGGCCGGTTTGGTGTCTTGGTCGGGTTCTATTTCCACGCTGCCTCCTCGTCGTCCCGGCGCAGTGGCGCGCGGGTGGAGGCTTGCGGGCCTCCCGAAACGTCTACGAGGTTAGCTGCCGGGTTCGGCGTCGGAATCGCCTACGCGCAGTGCGCGATACACCCCAGTGGTTGGTTCCCCCGTTCCGGCCCAAGGGACCGGATTCGACTGGTCCAGTATACCATAATCGGACCGATTTGGCAGCTTCGGATGGGTTGCCATTGCACGTAGCGCAGAATTTCGCAAGGCAATCGGAAGTGGCCATCCGTTTTCAGTGATAGCACCAATAACGCAAACATGGTGCGCCCCAACGAGCTCATCGGCGACGGCTTATTATCCCGAGTCAACGAACCTGTCCGATCCAGCGGTGATGCTGCGAGCGCGGTTGGGCCACGCAAACCGGGCCTGATGGATCTCGTCCGCTGCGCCATTGTACGTTGATCACGTATGCGGTACCCGTGGTACGTCTCACGTCGTACCTCCCGGGCGATCGCTTCGAGGTTCCATTGTTCGAGATCGGCGAAACACGCCGGCGACGGCAGGGCAGGGACGCGGGCCAGTAACACCGGGATGGCGCTGGCTGGTACCCCCGCCAGGAATCGAACCTGGGCGCATGGTTTAGGAAACCACTGCTCTATCCGCTGAGCTACGGGGGCACGTGAAATGAGCGATTTGAAGCTAGATAGACACGATATCCAAGCGAATCCGTCTTTTCGACCGCGACGCTACCACCTGCCCCCCGCGCAGTCGATCGTCGTCCCTGGACACGGAACCGCAGCGGACGCCTTGATTACTTGCTTGATACGTAGCGCGGTGTCCGATCGACATTTCATGGGTAGCGATCGGCCGGGGCTGACGGACGAGATTCGAGCGGAGCACCTGAACCTCCGGGTGTCGCGATACCCCTATGTTCCGGTCGTCGCCCGCGATGATCACTATTCGTTGACTATTCATTACCTGGGAAAACGGCGAATTGAAGCTGAAGAATCGGTCGCCGCCGAACCCTTCGCACATCAGGACACCCAGCTTCTGAGACAGAACGTGCGGCAGATCGAACCGCTCGAGCGGGGTGCGCGAACGTGTCCGCCGAGCGTACCGCCACACGACCCAAAGTGGAGCCAACGCCGATCTCGAGGTGCCGGATTGAACGTCGCGCCGACTGCCGATGAACTCCGGCGGTCCTCTGCGTCCGCGCCGCCATGGCCGTGCAGAGCAGGCACGCCTGGCCAATTCGCAGAGATTACTGCTGCCCAGACGTTTTTCGCTCGCTCCGCTCGACAGCTACCCGTCAGCTATTGATCACGTAGCACTGTCCCCACCGATGTTCGGCCAATCGCCGTGCTGGCCGCCACCAGAGCCACCACGACGGCGACCAGGGCCCCGGCGACGAAGAGCGCAGCACTCATCGAGAACAGGACCGTGTGATCGATAGGTATCGGGAAGATGATTGCGAGCAGCCGGACATTCACCCAGCCGAGCAGCATTCCGACGGGTACGCCGATGGCAAGGGACGCCGCCGCCACCGTAACAGCCTGGACAACCACGAATCTCCGAACCTGTCCCAGCGAAGCTCCCAGAGCCCGCATGCTGCTGAGGTCTTTCCTCCGTGTGGTGATGAGCGTGGCAACGAAAGCGAACATGGCACCGGCTACAAGCGCATAGCCGAAGAATCGCTGAATGCCTCCCAGCCCGACAACGTTGAGATTCGTGAGGCTGCTCTCATCGGTCCGCGCGACCGTCTTCACGTCCTGGAATTTGGCCACAGCGCCCGCCGGCATTGCGGACTGGATTGACCCGGCGACCGCCGAGGCGTCGGCCTTCGCCACCTTCACGAGGTAGACGTCGCTCCTAGGCTGGGGCCGATTTGCGGCCGCGGCCATCGTGTCGCGGTTCATGATGAAGTCGGAGTCCTGCGACGACGTGGGGAAGCGGTTCGTGATCCCGACCACCGTGAGCTGAACGTCGCGGTGGCCGCCTGCGTCCGTTGAGGTCAGGCGTACGAACAGCGGGTCGCCGACCAGGATGTTGAAAGCGATTGCCTCCTCACGTGAAACGAGGACGCCGTTCGGGGTGGCCGCGAGAGCGTCGAGGGTCCTCGCTGCGCTGCCGTTGGCGAAGAAGCTGTCCGGAAGATAGGCCGCAGCGCGGAACGAGGCGACGTCGATCCCGTACATCGTCTGGCGTTTGGAACCGACGAACGCGCTGGTATCCCGCACAAAGCCGGAGAACGCGACGACGCCCGGCTGTTGCAGCGCCGGCGCAATGGAGGTCGTCGCGTTCGTGCCGGCGCTGGAGACGGTGACGCGAATGTCGGACCCGACGGCGAACCGGCTGTCTCTCGCCCGTTCCTGGGCGTACGTGCTCGTAAACGCGAGCGTGCTGATGCCGAATGCGAAAGTCAGGGCGACGACCGCAGTGATGAGCCCGGCGAGTTGGGGCCGCCGCGACACGTCCGTGGCAGCGACGCCTCCGAATCCGTTCATCGGGATGACCCGCCGCAGGAGCCGGGTCGACACTGGCAGGAAGCGGCCAAGGTATCGGAGGAGCACCAACGTCAGGCCAGTCCAGAGAAACAGCGGACCAAGGAAGACGTAGAAGGCGAGCGAGATACTCTGGCCCTCTGCTGTGGTCGGCCGGAAGCCGCCGGCGAGGTACGTGATGAGGAAGAACACGGCCGAAAGCGCGAGTGCCGCGAAGTCCAGGCCGAACCGTTCCCAGAAGGGCGCACCGGCGGCGCGCTGGACGAGCCGGCGCTCGTCGGTGATGTCGTTCTTCAGGCCAAGGACGGCAGGGACGATGACTGCCAGGAGCGAAACGACCACCGTGACGGGAATTGTGAGGAGCAACGTGTTGACCAACCGGGACGGACCGAAGCTGCCTCCGGAGGTCGCGAAACTGGCACTAGCTGCACCGATCCCCGTGCCAGCGGCGCTGGCGGCGAGCCCAAGCACGAGGGCGGAGAGCATCGCCATGGCGTAAATCTGGCGTGGTCGAGCGCCCCTCGCGCGAAGGAGGCCCACGTCACGCCGTGACTCTTCGCGAAAGACCTGGCTGGCTGCCTGGGCGAGGAATCCCGCGACGGCGATCCCCGGCAGACCCAGGAAGATAAAGAGTACCTTGGCGCCGAGAATGTCTTGTTTGGCATGCTTCAAGGCAGCGTCATCGTTGTTGGTGACCTTCACGTGGCCCGTGTTCTGGCGCTCCAGGGCCCGGGCGACGGCGTCGATCTGCTTCTGGGCCGCGGGCGGATCCCCGGCAAACCGGGAACGGTCGAGCTGCACGTAGACCTGGGCATCAGCCGGTGAGGTCGCGGCTGGGCCCGTCGGTAAGACGGTTGTCGCTGAGTCGCCCCGATAGAGGATGTATGGCATCACAACGATGTCGGGGACGACGGAGAAGTCACCTTCGAAATTGGGATCGCCACTGGCGAAGAGGGGCTCGGCGGCAGCGGAGTCGAGGATTCCCGTCACCTGGTAGACCTTCGCGTCGCCGCTGATCGCGAGACGCACGTCGTCGCCAATGTGAACGCCGAGTCGAGTCGCGCTGGCCTCTGCGAGCAGAATCCCATCCTGCGTGAAGGATCCTTCCGTCGTTACGACGAAGGGGAACTGGCGGACGAAATTGCCGGTCGTGGCGAAGAGACGCCCAGGTGAGGTCGATGTGTCGCCGTTGGCGGAGGTGAGGCTGGCGAAGTCAGCGGCCACGAGCGGCTCGGCTGTGGTGACTCCGGCGGTGGTGCCATAGGCAGCCGCCAGCGCTTCGGGATCGACTGTCCCGGTTGTGGCGTGGGCAACGAGGTCGGCTGCGACCGGACGCAGGGCTGTCTGTGTAAGGTCGGCCGCTGACCCACTGATGTAGAGGAGAATGGCAGCCGCCATCGCCACGGCCAGCGTCAACGCGCCGAGAATCGAGAGACTGCGGCGCACCTTGCGCGTCAGTTGCCGGGCGGTGAAGAAGATGACGCCGTTCATTGGCTGAACCCCGCAGCGGCACTCCCAGGGCGGCCTGGGGTTTCGGCCAGCGCGCCATCGCACATCTGGATGATGCGACCCATGCGTCCGGCGATGCCCGGATCGTGCGTGACGACCGCAAGCGCCGCGCCCGTTTCGGCTGCCCTTTCGATCAGGAGTCCGGCGATCGCGCGGCTGGTCTGCTGGTCCAGGTTCCCGGTCGGCTCGTCGGCGAGAATCAGCGCGGGCTGGTGGGCGAGCGCCCTCGCGATTGCCACACGTTGCCGCTGCCCCCCGGACATCTCCTCCGGGAATCGATGGTGGTACTGGCCCAACCCGACTTCGTCCATGAGCCGCTCCGCGGTCCGGCGCCGCGTTGCCGGGTTGTCGCCGCGAGCGACGAGGGTCAACTCGACGTTCTCAACGGCTGTCAGAGAGGGAATCAGCGCGAAGCCCTGGAAGACAAACCCAACATCCCTGCGGTGCAGGTCTGTCACATCCCGGTCGCTGTACGAGAGGGGGATGCCGCGGAACAACACGCGGCCCGCGGTCGGCCGGTCGAGAGCGCCCAGCAGGTTGATGAGGGTTGTCTTGCCGCATCCGCTCGGGCCCATGACTGCCAACGTTTCGCCGCGTTCGATTCGTAGCGTCGTTGGTAGCAACGCCTGGACGTTTCCGAAGCGGCGGCTGACAGCGTCCGCCACGACAATGTACTGCTCATCGTTCATCGGGGGGTCCGGTTTCAATTTTGCCGTCCACCATGTCGACCTGGCGCATGGCACGGGCAGCGGCCTCGGGGTTGTGGGTGACAGCGATGACGGCTGTGCCTTGTTCCGCAACAAGGCGATCGATCGTGTCAAGGACGCTGCCGGCACTCTTGCTGTCCAGCTCCCCCGTTATCTCGTCGGCGAGCAGGACCCGTGGCTGGTTCGCGATTGCGACAGCGATGGATACGCGTTGGCGTTCGCCACCCGAGAGTTTAGAAACACGCTCCCTCGCGCGGCTCTCAAGGCCGACGCTGGCTAACAGCTCGTGCGAGAGCCGGCGCGCGTCGGATCCGCCCGCCAATCTGACGGCGAGCTCAACGTTTTCCTGCGCACTCATCCACGAGAAGAGGTTGTCCGACTGGAAGACCATGCCAAGCGTGGCGCGCCGGACCTCGGACAGCTCTGATTCGGACAGGCCGGAGATCTCCCGGCCGCCAATCTGAACCCGCCCGGCGGTAGGACGCGTGAGGCCACCTGCAATAGCGAGTAGGGTGGACTTGCCGCAGCCAGACGGCCCGCAGATCGCGACATATTCGCCCGGCGCAATGTCCAGGTGCACGCCGCGCAACGCGACTGTCTCGATGGGCCCTTCCTTGTACACCTTGATCACATCCCCGAGGGAGAGCACCGGGGTATCCACGCGGGCGGCGGTCACTTTGCCACCTGCAGCGTGAGGGCGATGTCGCGGACCTGCTCCCGGTCGAATGTCGTCTTGGGTGAACTCCCAGTGAGCACCGCGATCCGGCCGTCGCCGAGGTCGATGTAGTAGCGATCGGCCTGTTCGGCGACGGGCTTGCCGGTGACACTGCTGTTCGGCAATTGCCACGTATAGCTCATCACGGCTGCGTTCTTTACTTCAGTCGAGGTCGCGGTCTTTCCGAGTTTGAATCCCGGGGCAGCGGCCTGGACGGCGTTCTCGTCGGCTTTCGCGGCCGCGAGGGGGTCGCCGGTCGCGGGCCGGACCTCTACGGAGATGAATTCGTCCTGGCCAGTGAACGTGAGCGGATGATCGCTCGTCTTCTGCCAGGTGCTGGGGTAACTGACGGAGACCTTGCCGGCCGGATCGTGGTAGGCGACGAGCGGCGTCTCGCCGCCACCTTCGCCTCCCTCGGACGGACTTGAACCGCCGCACGCGACAGCAATCGGGAGGATCACAACCGCGGCGACCAGCGCAGCAACGCTTCTCTTGAATCTCATGGCTGACTCCATTGGTTTTCATGGCAGAGCGTCGGGCCGGAACCTGAAGCTGGGATGAATGTCTCGCGAAGGACCACAGGGTGAATGCAAAGACGAAGGGAGGGCGCCGAAGCGCTCTCCCTTCTGAAGGCAAATGCGAGCGGTCTTCGACCGTTCTAGGGTGAAGTGGTTCCAGGTACAGGGGCTGTCGTCTGAGCGCCGTCGTCGTCCGTCTCGCCTGCGGGCTCCGAAGCTTCCGGGCCATCGTTGGATTCGTTCTGGTCGCCGCATTCGAGTTCGACGTTGTCGGTGTCAGGGCCTTTTACTTCGGCGCCGCCTGGCTCGAGGTCTTGCTGCGCGCAGGTCGCGTCCACCGGCGATTGGGCCTGCGTTCGCGTGGTGGCGAGAGTCGTCACGCCCCCCGCCAAAGCGAGGATCGAGAGGAGCCCCGTTCCCAGCAAGAGCCGGCGGCTGAGGATGGTCTGGAGATTCATTGGATGTATTTCCTTTCTGCGAGCGGACTATCGGCTCACGGGCAATAGCGTCTCAGCACGGCCTGAAGGTCTTATGAGCGGTAGCTGAAATCGGAGCCTGGGCTTTCCTTTCGCGACTGCGTCCTGCTCTCGCGGTCTGGTCACGCGCGCCGGCCCACTCATCCTCCCCTCAGTTGCCTGGAACACCATCCATTAGACGCACCGAGGCTTCGGGCGGCATCGCGCTTCACACGAGTACAAACGGGGTAACGAGATGGGTTGGCGCAGCTTTGGGATTGGCCTGGTCGTGATCTTCGCGGCCATCTTCGTGTTTGTGAACCGGTCGCAAGTCCCCGCCGCATGGGATGCTTCGGCGAAAGCCGATCCCCGGTTCCTTATGCTGGCGGCGGTCTGCGCCGCGATTTACCTGTTGAACTATGGAGAGATGTACCGGCGGGCTTTGCGCTCCACGGGACTACACCTCCCGTTCTGGACGGCCTTTCGCCTCGCCAACGCGGCTCACTTTCTGAACATGACGATCGTGAACTCCGGGGGCATGGCCGGGCTCGCCGCGTTCCTGCCTTGGGTCTCCGCTACGGACAGGGGAGACAACCGCCGCGGGAAAGCAATCTCTGCCTACCTGCTGGTAGCGCTCCTGGGGCACTTTGTCTTCGCATTTGTCCTGGCCGGGGCTCTCGGACTGGCCGCGTCCGACGGCCAGGTAGGCAGGGTAGAGATCGTCGCGACCGGGGTTTTCGTGCTCTACACGTGCTTCTCGGCCGTTCTTATCGTCGCGGCCGCAACCAGCCGGGCAGCGGTGCGCTGGATCCACTCTCGACCCGGGGTCGCCCTGGACTACGTCCGACGACGGCTCCATCGTCCGCCGCCCCACCGATTGGGTGATATGAAGGCAGCGGACGAACTCTACGACGCGCTCCGGTTGATGATCGGCAATCCGCTTGCGATGGTCCCCACCGCCATTCACGCGCTCCTCGCGGAGGTGGCTGGGGTCGCGATTCTGTGGTCCTGCCTGCGGGCATTCGGCCTCAATCCGGGCCTCGAAGAGCCGCTCGTTGCATACTCCATGGGGGTGCTCTTCGGAATCGTCGGCTTTCTTCCGGCTGGCCTGGGGTTCACCGAAGCGGGGTTGGCGGTCGCGCTGCGGCCCTTCGGATTTACTGCCGTCGACATCGCACTCGTCGTCATCACGTACCGGCTTTTCGAGGTCTGGGTGCCATTCCTCGCGGGAGCGATTTCGCTGCGCACGGCCTTTCACGGCAGCACGGTGATGGAGCAATGAAGCGCCTCGCCTTTGACAGCGCGTACCACCGAAGAGCACTGGCAGCCGGCTGCTTCTCGGTTGGGGCCCTGAACCTTTGGGCAGCGTTGCTCAAGTTGGAGCCCGGACGGCATAGCCCCATCAAGGAAGCGCTCGGGGCGAGTGCTGGGGCAGCGCCGCGATTCCTGATGATGCTCGCAGGGCTGCTGTTGTTCACCTCCATCCCCGGACTCCTTAGGGCCAAGCGAATGTCGTGGGCGGCGGCACTGGCAGCGGCCGTGCTGTCCTTCACGTTGCGCCCGCTCAGCCCGCGGGACCTTGACAGTCTCGGAGGCATCCTGTCAGCCGGGCTCGCTTTGGCCTTAGTCGTGGCATTCAGCGCCTTCCCAGCCCGAAGCGATCGACGGTACATCCGGCGAGGCCTGACCTGGCTGGTGGGTGGGCAGCTGTTCGTTTTCCTTCTCGGCACTGTCGGCCTCTATGTTCTCGACAGGGAGTTCGTTGAACCGATTGACGCACGCGAGGCATTCACCAACGCGGTGCGACTCTTGTTCATCCTACCCGCCACGTCCATTGAACCGTCCACACGGCATGGCTGGTACTTCATCGATGCAGTAAGAGCTCTTTCGCTGACCGTCCTAGGAGTGTCTCTTTGGCACTTCGCGCACCCCGTGCTTCACAACGCGCTCGTTCGCCCGGGCGACTTGGCACGAGTTCGTGCATTGCTGGCGGAGTACGGGACCAATGCCCTGGCGCAGTTCCACCTGCTAGACGACAAGTCATATCGGTTCTCCGACGACGGCCTGGCGTTCCTGAGCTTTCGCATGGTCGGGACGACGGCAGTCGTCCTGGGAGAACCTGTCGGAGATGGCGAGTCGTGCGCCGCGCTCGCACGTGCGTTCGCGGCTGAATGCCAGTTGAATGGCTGGCGCTTGGCCTTCCATCAGGTAACCGAGGTTGGTGCCGCCCGGCTTACTGAACTTGGATTCAAGGCATTGAAGGTCGGCGAGGAGGCCGTGATCCCGGTCAGAAGTTTCTCGACTTCTGGAAAGAGCTTCAAACACCTGCGACACGAGAAGAACTCGCTCGAGCGGGATGGGTACGTTGTGGAGGAACTCAGTCAGCCGCTGGATGACGAAACGGTCGACGAGCTGCGTGAAGTGTCCGACGCATGGATGACGGAAGGCGGGCACCGTGAACGCGGCTTTACACTCGGCCGGTTCGACCCTTCGTATCTGCGATCGACGCGGGTTTTTGCAGTCAGGCGACCCGGTGCCCGGATTGAAGCTTTTGCGAACGTTCTGCCGCCGTACCAGGCAACGGCAGGGACGTTCGACCTGATGCGGCGGCGCCCGGACAGCCCTAACGGTGTGATGGACCTCCTGATGCTGTACTTCATCGAACTTTTCCGTGACGAGGGACTGGAGGGAGTGAACCTTGGACTCGCTCCGCTTTCTAATATCGACGCGGGAGGACCGGTTCCGACTGCGCTACGGCTAATCTACGAGCGGGGAAACGCTGCTTTCAATTTCCGCGGCCTGCGCGAGTTCAAAGCCAAATGGGCGCCGCGTTGGGAGAGCCGGTTCCTTGTCTACACCAGTGAGGCGGACCTGCTACCTGTTGCGGTCGCCGTTGCGAAGGCCGGCGAAGAGGGTGGATTATGGACACCGTTGGTCGTGCGTGCCCTTTCAACGGCGTGGCGGCCGTTCCCCCATTTGCACTGATGCGCATCGCCCAGGGGCCGTGGCCGGGTATTCTTCTGCTGGCCGTGGTCTTCGGGCTGCAGGCCCTGACGGCCATCTCCCCAGGCATTCACGCGCCATTTGTGAATGCCCTGGGACTCTCAGGTCATGACCTTCTCGGCATCGGTGCTTACCGCTTGACGACGTCAAGTCTTGTCCAATCCCGGGCAGGATTCGTCGGGACCGTCTGGGTTACGCTCGCCATCGTTGGCCCGCTGGCGATCTGGCGACTGGGTTCATTGAAGACACTCGCTGTCTTCTTTTTCAGTGATGCCGCCGGTTCACTCGCGGTTCTTGTGCCACTGGGAATCATTGCCGCATTCGGTTCTTCCGGGGCCCAGGCTGGCTGGAGCGACGTGACCGTTGGCTCATCCTCCGGGACTTACGCCCTTGGGCTGGCGGTCGGATTGAGCCTTCACGGCCGGGCTCGCGCTCTATCGATCGTGACAATCATCACGGTCTTCGGCGTGCGGTTGGTGTTCTTTACGGACCGATTCGACGTCGAGCATGCGGCCGCGCTTGCGTTCACCGGTGGCCTCACGTTGTGGTGGAGCCGGAGAACTCCATCCAGGCGAGCCCAGGCCGTCCGGAACTCATCGTGAAGCGAGCCCTGATCCGTAGGGTCCGCTGCAGTAGCCCAAGTAAACTTGGTGAAACCGGACGCCGATCGTATGCCGCACCACTGCCAACGCGGCGGAGGTGGCCGGAACACGGCCACTCCGCTACGCCAGGGTCGAGTGGGCGGGGCGTTCCCCAGAGTGAGTCGCTGCTGCCAGGCCCCAGCCGGCGCCGTGACAGTTGGAGGAGTCGTAGCCCGCTGGGAATCCCCAGACACCGGTTGAGGTCGGTCTGCCGCCAAAATAGCCGGAGACGTAGCTGCCGTCCTCCGCTGGAGACTCGCTGTTCACCACCCAGGCGTTGAAGCCGAGTTCCGTCTCAGGCTTTGGCACCGTCATCTGCGAAGCATGCATCAAGGGTGAGTAGGGCTGGCTGGCGGCACTACCTGGCATTCGCCTCCCGGTAGCGATGGCACCTTCTTCGCAATCAAAGATGGGCTGAGCTTTCCGCCATCCAGATCGAGCTGAACCAAATGAACGCAGCAGGCCGCGGCTACCGGGCGGCAAGAGGGAAATGGAGTTCGAAACATGCGCCCGTACCTGAGCCCGAAGCCGAGGTGGTGGCACTGCCCCCGTGGAGGGCCATAATCGCCGAGACGATGGCAAGGCCGAGACCGCTCCCGCCCCGGCTGCGAGAGGCATCGCCACGACGGAACCGCTGGAAGACTTCATTCGCGATCTCGGGTGGCACCCCGGGGCCATCGTCCTGAACGGTGATCACCGCTACGTGTGGCGCGGCTTGCCGTTCGAGGGTCACGTCGAGGCGCACAGTAGGGCCTCCGTGAAGTCGCGCGTTCTCCAGCAGGTTGAATATGGCCCGCGCGAGGAGGTCCGCGTCCCCCACGACCTCCACATCCAGCGCCGTGCCCTGGACATTGATCCCAATTGCAGGGTTCCGCTCGCCAAACGTAGCGACGCAGGCCTCGACCACCGCAGCAAGGTTGATAGGTTCAAAATCCCGTCTGGCCTCGTCGGAATCCAACCTCGATAGCAGAAGGAGCTGGCGCGTGAGTGCGCTGAGGATGCGGGCCTGGCCGCCGACCTCTTCAAGCGTCTCCCGGTACTCATCCGCATCACGCGAGCCCGAGAGGGTCACGTCCACGCTCGCTTCGATTGCCGCGAGCGGGGTCCGCAGTTCGTGCGAGGCATCGGCGGTGAACTGCCGTTCGCGTTCAACCGCTTCGGCCAGACGTCCCAGCATTTCATTGAGCGTCCCGGCGAGCTCGCCGACTTCGTCCCTGGTGGTAACGCCTTCGATGCGCCGCCTCAGGTCGGTGTGCGAAATCTGTCTTGCGGTGGCTGTGATCCGGGCCACAGGGCTCAGTGCACCGCGCGCCACCCAAAAGCTACCGAGGGCGAGAAACACGCTCGTGAGCGGGACGGCCGTGAAGAGGATGATCCGGAGGAGGCCGAGGGGCTCGTTGACGCGCGAGTGCTCGATGCCCGTGACCAGCACGCCGGTTACCTTTCCATCCCGCAGGATAGGGCGGGCGAGGGCACGGAAGTCTTCATCGCTGCCGAGGTCGATTGTCCGGACAACATCGCTCTCCGCGGCGATTGCGTCGAGCACCAGGGAGCGCTCAGCGGCTGAGGTTGGCGCGGCAGGCGAGTCGTCGAACAGGACCACGCCATTCGCGTCGAACAGCCTGAGCGTCGCCTCTCCCAGCGCCCGCTCGCTGCCGGGATCCGGGCTAACGTTCAGGGTGGGCGGGGATTGACCGAAATCGACAAGCTGCAAGTTGGACGAGGCCCGGAGCAGAAGCGTGTCGTCGAGGTTTTCCCGGAGCTGGCGCTGAAAAGCGGCATAGACAGCGAGGGACATGAGCACGAGTGTGCCCGCCGAGATCCCGAAGATCGCCAGCGCTACCTTGAGACGGATCGGCAGGCTACGGGCTGTCCAACGCATCAATCCTGTATCCTGACCCGCGAACAGTCTGAATCAGCGGCCGGCCAAGCGGGCCGTCCACCTTCTTCCGCAGCGAATAGACAAACACTTCGATGAAGTTCGACTCGCCGTCGAGGTCGAAGTTCCATACGTGCTCAGCGATCATACTCTTGGTGACGACGCGGCCAGCGTTCCGCATCAGGTACTCGAGGAGCGCGAACTCCTTCGCGGTGAGCTTGATTTCGTCGCCATGGACGGTGACTCGCCGTGCCGCGGGGTCGAGGAGGAGTTCGCCGGACGAGAGCACTGCTGGCCCTGACGGCCCGCGGCGGAGCAGGACTCTCACCCGGGCCAGAAGCTCTGCGAACGCGAATGGTTTGACGAGATAGTCTTCGGCGCCGAGGTCCAGTCCGAGGACGCGATCTTCGACCGCGTCCCTGGCTGTGAGAAAGAGAATGGCCGGCCCGTGATCGGATCGGGCCCTGATGCGGCGGCAGACTTCGAAGCCGTCGATTCCGGGCAAGCCGATGTCCAGGATGGCGACGTCATAGTCGACGGTCTGCGCGGCAAGCCACGCCTCCTGGCCATCCTTGACGGCATCGACCGCGTAGCCTGCTTCCGCCAGCCCTCTGCTGACGTACTTCCGGATCGTTGGCTCATCTTCGGCAAACAGGATTCTCACAGGCACCATCTTCGCAGGCCAAGCTGAGGCGTGGATGAAGGCAGAGCACGGGTGGTTAGCGTGCGGGGACGGAGGCGCGGCCGCGACGAACCCACCGGCGGTAACCGAGGAAAGCTATGGTTTGGGCGAACGCGAAACCCATGAGCAGGACGATCTGAATCCATTCAGGCTCAACATGCATCGGTCCCGCGGCAACTTCCAAGACGAGCGGCATGCCGACGAGCAGCGAGAAGACGGCCATCTTCCCGCCTGCGAACGCCTGGCAATCCCGAGAATCCCAGCGGACGTGCTGCGCGATAGATCGCGGCATACTCGTGGCGAGCCGTACGCTTGCCGCCGACGCTGCGATGCTTGCCGCACCAACCGAGATGAGCGCGACGAAGAGGCCGCCGACGATATCAGACGGGTAATGAAGGCCGACGGCAATTCGAGCAGTGACGAGCATCAGTGCCTCACCCATGAGGATCGCAGACAAACGCGGGGACGCGATGTAGATCGCGATCGCGAGGCAGAAGGCCGCCGTTGCGTGGTCCGAGGGAAACGAGGGATCGGGTGACCGCGAGTGTGTGAGGAGATGCACCCCAGCGACGGCATCGAACGGGCGGGGCCGGAACCAAACGGCACCAATCAGGTGGTTGAGGGCGAGACCGATCGCCAGGGCGACCAGCACTGTAGCGGCGCCTTCGACCCGGGAAAATCGCACCGCCCGCATGGCTCGCCAATCGTAGATGAGAAGGGCGAAGCCGGCGGCCACGAGGGTCGCAACCTCGGCGAATGCGAACTGCGTCGCAACCCAGACTGCGACCGGCTGGATTCCCGGATTGCGGGCGACCTCGTTGAGCAGGGTGACGAGCGATACATCAACGTTCAAAGAACACCATCTGGAAGTGCTGGCCGGCCGGGACGGGGACGACCCCTGCCGCGGCTGGGGCTACGAATGCGCTGGAGTCCGGGCGGAGGGTCCCGGACTCCAGCGGTGGCGCGATCCGAGGGGGATTGGCTCCGCGTCGGCGCCATTCCTCTCGGACGCGGGCTCATTCGATGAGGGCGGGTTCCGCCAAAATCTGATCGGCCCGTGTAACGGAGAGGTAGACCACGAGGCCAAGAATCGCGGCGAGGAAGATTGAGCTCGTCCCTACGTTCCCGAGGCCGAGGCCACCGTCGACACGGGCCTGGGAGAGGAAGTCTCCGATCGATGCGCCGAGTGGCCGGGTGAGGATGTAGGCCAGCCAGAAGGACACAACCGCCCCGGCGCCAAGCCGAAGGTGAGCCATGGCAATCACGGCGATGGCAGCTCCGAAGACGACGGCTGAGTTTAGATATCCAAGGCTCATCCGCTCGGCGAGAAGATCTCCCGCCGCCGTGCCGAGCGCGAACGTGAAGAGGATCGCGGACCAATAGAAGGCTTCGCGGCGGATGGTGTAGATGGTGTGGATCGAAAGCGTCCGTTCACTCGCGTACCAGGCGCCGAAGGTGACGGCCAACGCCGCCCCAAACGCGATGGTGGTCGCTTCAAGGGAAACGCCGAGGTGATCGACCAGATTATCGGTGATGAGCGTCCCGACGATGCTGATGAGGACGACGGCGGTCCAGTAGACCGGCGCCTGGTACGACTTCGCCTTGAATTGGAAAATGAGCGCGGCGACGAGCAGTGCGGTCATCACCAGGCTCGTGCCGGTCAGGCCAAGCCCAAGGGTGTCGTTCAAGAAGTCGGCGGCAGTCTCCCCAACTGTTGTACAGAGGACCTTGATCACCCAGAAGAAAATAGTGACCTCGGGGACCTTGTTGAGCACCTGGCGAGTCATCCCCGAGCCCAGGGTCGATGCGTATGCCAACGGACTTTTCACTCCTTTCATCCAACGTCCGCCGGCTGGCGTCTGCCTTGAGTCTGTCCGGACGTCGGCGCTGAAGGCTGTTCTTACAACCTGAGGGACGGATGAGTGCGGCGCATTTCGGAAAGTGACCTTCACCAAACGCGGACGGCGCACTCACGAGGATGTGCCGGCAACGGAAGCGCCCGCGCAATCGTAGAGGTGCGTCTCACCACCGACGGGGATCAGGGCAGGCGTAGTGATGTCTATGCAAGTCCCGAGGAACCAGTGGCCAAGGCTCGTGCCGGGATCGGTCCACGGGCCTTCGACTGGCAGTTCGAGGAAGCGCAGGTTTCCCTCCGTGACAAGCCGAGAGAGGGTCGCGGCCGCCAGGTTCCCATCCCCGCCGAAGACATCGAACGTGAGGACTGGGCGGTTGGTGGTCAGCACATAGCGTGCAGCATTGCCGTAGAGGGAACGCTCCGTGGCTACGAGGAATCCGCCTGGCAAACGCCGTGAGCGGCTCTCGAGGTAGGCGAGAACCGGATCGCGTTGGCTTGCGCTGCCGGGTTGGTCGCCTCCGGGCGCGGCGGGGTAGTCCCTGTAGCTCCGCGGACCGGCGACTGGATACCGTGTCGCGGAGCCTGTAGGAGGCGAAGCGACCGTGGCAATCGACCACGCGAACGGCCCCACGAAGATGACGAAGAGTGCGGCGATGGCGCCAGCGGCACGGAGAGCAGCCGCGGGAGCTCGCCGCAGCCGGCCGAGGGCAACGGCGACGAGAGCCAGGATAGCGAAAGCAAGGGCGGCATAGGCGAAAGCCAACGAATTCGCGGCCGGCGCCATCAGCCAGCCGGCATATATGGCCAGGCCAACAATCCCGCTCAACGTCCAGTTCCGACGCTGGCACATCAAACCTGGGAGTTCGCTCACACCAAGCGCGGCGAGTATGGCGGTTGGGGCGGCCATCGCTTCGAGGTACTGAGGCAACGCGAACGCTGCGACGCTGAAGTAGAGGAAACCCGTTACGAACCAGGTTCCCCAGAGCAAATCGTGCTCCCGTGGATGCCAGGTCGCACTTCGCCGGCGCCACGCGAAGACGAGTCCCAGCAAGGACAACGGAAGGAACCAGCCGATCTGTGTGCCGAGCTTGCCTGAGAGGAGACGCTGAGGCCCTGGCGCGGGTGTGTGCGCGGCCGCGTTGAGTTCCGGATTGGAGATTCCGGCCGGTGCCGCATCTCCTCGAAGGTGCGGCTGGGGGCGCTGGCCAATGATCCGGTTCAACCCGTTGTATTCGAAGGTCAATGCCCAGATGCTGTTTCCGCGGCCGTTGTAGACCACGGGCCGCGATTGGGCCGGGGTAAGGCCCACGGCGGTAACCCAGGAGAGCGAAACCACAACCAGGATCGAGCAGAACAACCCGGCGCCGAGAATCTGCTGGCGGCGGCCGGCCCGGCAGGTGAGCACATAACAGGCGGCAAATGCCGGAAGCGGCAGGAATGCTTCGGACATCTTGGTGTTGAAGCCGAGGCCGAGGAGCAGCGCCGAGACCGCCAACCAGCGAAGCCGCTGCTTTGACAATCCGTGCAACAGGGCGCTCGCCGCGAGGAGCGTGAGCAGCATCGTGACGGTGTCGAATGAGTTATTGCGAGCCGAGACGACACTCATCGGCATCACGGCGAGGACGGCTGCCGCAAGCAGACCGACGCGGACGCCGTATGCGCTCCTCGCGACGAAGAATGTGACGAGCACAGCAACTAGGCCTGCCACAACCTGGGGGACTGCCAGCACCCAATAGTGAAATCCGAACAGTGTGGCGGCGGCGGCCTCCAGCCACAGTCCGAGGGGCGGTTTGTCCACCATGATGGTGCCGCCCGGCTCGACTGCGACGTAGAAGAAGTTGTGCCAGGAATCGAGCATGCTGCGGACGCCCGCGGCGTAGTAGAGATTCTGCCCGGCGTCCCCAAGGCGGTAGCAACGGAGGGCGCCGGCGACTCCGAGGATCGCCGCGAGACCGACGTATGGGCGGAGCGTCCGGATTCTGGGGATCATGACTCGCGGAACGCAGTCGCCCTGAACACGAGCATGCGGTTCAGTTGATAGGTTCCACCGAACCCGGACCCGATGGCGATCAGCCGGGCAAGATTGAGAGTCATATAGCGGCTGGGGAGCCATGGAGCGAAGAGCGGAGGGAGAAGCCAGACGAGGACGGTTGTGGTGGCCAAGCCGGCGAGGGCCACGAGGAAGAACGGCACCAGCCGAGTGCCGCGCACGTGTTGGCCTGGTGCATATACGAACTTGCTGCCGAGGACGAAACTCTGTCCCACGCCGAGGCAGTAGGTGACCGCGGAAGCAAGAAGGACTTCGGCGTGGCCGCTGAGAATGCCGGTGGCGAGCAAGATGTTGAACAGCAAGAAGTCGGTGCCGGTGTTCGCCAGACCGACGAGGCCAGCCCGAAGGACCGGCAACTTGATGAGCACGGAGAGGCGTCGGTCCGATCGAGCGGACTCGTCTCCAGGGCGGAGCACGAACTCGCGCCCGGACGACCTTTGCACCCGACCGTCCCGTGCTGTCATTACGGCCCGAGGCTAGGACGTCGAACTGAACGGTAGCTGAGCGGTTCAGGGAAACAGCCCTACGCTTCATGGTTCCTTCAGGTTCACCCTGCACAGTCCCAACAACGGCAGCGATTCTCCCCGAGCGGATTCGGTCGGAGGGCGCCGTCGACAACAGTGCCGATGCCGCGTTCAGCGCGCAGGAGACGGGTGCCGCCTTCATGGGCTGGATGCTGATCAGCTCCCGCAAGAACCGCGCCGACGCCAGCCGCGTCGCTCCAGTAGCTGCGGCGGGCATTGGGCCGATCGTCCGGCTTGCTCGCGGAGCTGGCCAGCAGCGAGCACTCGTCGGCAGCCTGGCGATCATGGTGGTGGTTGCCGGGCTCGTCGCGACCCTGACGATCGAAGCCACCGTGGCCCAATCGTCCCATCCCAAGCTCAAGGAAGCGATCGCGAGCGTCGTGCTATTTCGGCCGCTCGTCCCTCATGTCGTTCAGCTCAACCCGTGGCATTACGTGACGCTAGTTTGGCTCGCGCTCCTATTCCAATGGGTCGTCTATCTATCGCTTCTCTGGCGGTTGCGGGCCAGGATGAGCATGAACCCACGCCTTGTCGCCATCGGCGCGGTTGTCCTCGGCCTGTTCGCGGTCGTTACTCCCCCGGCCCTCTCCAGCGACGTCTTCATGTACGCGATATTCGGGCGTATCGGCGCGGTGTACGACCTCAATCCGTACCTCCACTCAGCGAATGCGGCTGCCTCGACTGACGCCATGTTCCCCCTGGCGGCCTGGCCAAACATTCCGACACCCTACGGACCCATATGGACATTGGTCTCGCAGGCCCTGGCGATGGGCCACGGGAGCACGCCGCTCGACACGGTGCTTCGATTCAAGCTGCTCGCGTTTACGGCTGTACTGGTGGACGGGTTTCTCATTTATGTGCTGGTACGGCGGCGTTCGCCGGAGTCCGCGCCGTGGGCGTACGCGGCATTCGCGTGGAATCCGCTCGTGCTGGCGGAAGGTGGCGCCGCCGCGCACAACGACGCCCTGATTCTATGCCTCGTACTCACCGGGATCCTGGCGCTGGGCAGATCGTGGGGCCGGGCAGGGGTGGCGGGACTGACGCTCGCAGCCCTGGTCAAATACACCACCCTCCCGCTCCTGGTGGTCGCGACGCTGCCGGCAATCAAGCGAACGCCCGGTCGACGACGGCTCTGGATGCTCCTGCAGTTCGGGCTCATCGTGCTACTGATCGCGTGGGCGTCGTTCCTGCCGTTCCTCACCGGCGGCGGCAACGTACTCCTGAGCGCGGCAGCCGAGCCCGGTCGCGGCGTCAACAACCCACTCAGCATCGGACTCAAGGGCGCAGTGTCGCTCGCGACCGGCGGCGTTCAACTGAGCGCCAGGTCTCTGGCGGCAATCGCCTTGCTCGTATTTGGGGGTTGGTTGGTCCGCTCAACCTGGGAGCGTTGGCGCGCGGCGGACGACAGCACGGACGACGAAGACACGCTGGCAGCTTCGGCATCGGCCTGCCTGCTGTTCCTCGTCCTCTGGCCGCGGATTCATACCTGGTACTTTCTCATCCCTCTGGGGCTGGCGGCTGCCGCTTGTCAATCGCCGGGGTGATGCCGGGTTAGATCGCCAGGGTGATGCCGGTCTCCAGAAGGTAAGCGGTGGGGTTGCTCGTCAGGGCATGGCGGCCTCCATCTGACGCGGACGCGGGGCCAGCCTTGCGCGGTAGCTGGGGCCTTCGATGACGAGCTGGTGGGCACCGTTGGCAAGGCGGTCGAGGGCGGAGTTCGCGAGGATGGGGTCGGCGAAGAGGCCAACCCATTCGC
>JAGQHB010000087.1 GCA_020432045.1 Dehalococcoidia bacterium
GTTGATAGCGACACACTCTTATGCTCTCCGGACTCGAGCATGGGATGGTCGGGCGCTCGTTCGATCGCTGCCTCGACTGATGAATCCGGCAACCCAAGGAACTGGCCGACGAGGCGGAGATCTTCGGCCTCCATGGTCGATACCACGCCATCATGCCAAGCGACTCTCGTGAGCGACTCGAAGAGCTGCCCGTGGAGCCGTCGGACGGTCGCGGCCGAAAGTCCCTCGGACTCCGCCAGGACGCCGAGTTCCCTGGCTTCGTCGGGGGAGAGGTAGCGGTCCTCGAGCGCCCGCTCCAGAAGATCGAGGTACTCCGCTTCGTTCGGTGAGACGCTGTCTGGATCGGGCGGAAGCGCAGAGACGAGTCGCGACAAGTAGTCACGCTCAAAGGCAGCGCGCCGGCTCGCCTCGCTTCGTGCTACCGCGCACCCGCTCGCTGGAAGCATGGGCCAGAGAGCGGGCTCTGGTTCGCGGCCGCATCCGCACGATCGGAGAGTCAGTGTGGTCCGGTCAGACTGCGCGCGGTACCAACGCGTCATGACTTCGGACACCGCCCGGGCGTCGCTGATCGCGGCGTGCGATCCGATGTATTGGACACCCATCCTGGCGCAGACGTCGGGCAACCGGCGGCCCAGGCCCCCGCTCGTGGCCAGCCGCATCGTGCACAGGTGTGGCAGCTCCGGTGTGTCGATTCCGGCGCGCCGGAACTCCGCTTCGAGGAACCCCACATCGAAGCGTGAGTTGTGAGCAACGACGACTGTATCCCGAAGCACCGCGATCACGTCGGGACTCACGTCAGCAAACGACGGCGCGTGGGTAAGGTCGGCCATGCGGAGGCCATGAATGTGTTGGGCTCCGATGTCACGAGAAGGATTAACGAGAGTCTCGTACTCGTCTTCGATGCCGCCATCGAGGGAGAAGAGGACGATTCCCACCTCGACCACCCTGTCGTGCGCCTGAGGAAATAGGCCCGTCGTCTCGAGATCAAGCGCGGCAAATCGGTACTCTGCGAGGTTTCGCCCCTCGCCAACCGTTGCTGCCACGTCCGGTCGGCTCGCCGCCGGCGACAAAGGACCGGGTTGAGTCCGCCTGAGGAATCTTCGCAGCATCGCCTCGCTCCCGCGCGAACTATAGCCGAAGCCCGCGACGACGCGACGTTTTGCGCGCCCACAACTCGCACTCCGCTGAGCACGGGCCCTCGACGCTCTGGTTGCCAACACGAGGCAGCCGCGCCCGATGCCATCGGTGTGAGTACGGCGATGACCGGAGCATGCACAGTCACCGGCCCAGTTCTCCCCCCGTGTCGGAGCCTTGTGGCAGCACGCTTGCAAGGCGCGCTCGGCGCTCCGGAGGCCAAACGAATCGCCTCCCTTTACCAATGCAAAGCGGCGGCAAAACGTCGTCACGCGTTCAGCAAAATCATCGCGCGAACGTTCATATTCCTTGCGAATGGCTCTCAGGCGCCGATCGCAGCCCCAGACGTTATGGCATTCTCTTGCGGCCAGTCGCCCCCTCATTCCCCGCAGTGAGGTGCGCCATGCAGGAGATCGAACCGTGTCGGCGCTGCCCGGAGTGCGCCGCCGGGCCAATGTAGCGCTCCCTTTTCGCGTGGACCGCAGGATGCTCGCGGGCGTCCTGCTGGTTGTGGTGTCGCTGGCCGGCGGGCTGCTCCTGTGGCGGAGCACCACGGACACGACGCCGATCCTGGTCGCCGCGAGGGACATCCCTCCCGGCCACGTCATCCAGCGCGACGACCTGCGCATCGGCGAGGCGCGTCTCGACGGCGGCCTGGCGTCAATGGCGCTGACCGAAGCGGACCTTGAAGCGGCAGTGGGCCGCACGAGCAGCACGACGATCCACGCCGGCGAGATGGTGGTGCACCCGGACCTCGCCTCCGCACCGGTGCTCGGCGCCGACGAGGTTGCCGTCACCATCCCCGTCGCAGCCGACAGCATCTATCCCGGGCTGAGGCCGACCGACGAGGTCTCCCTGCTGGCCACCAGCAACGCAGGCA
>JAGQHB010000088.1 GCA_020432045.1 Dehalococcoidia bacterium
TACTCCTCAACCGTGCGCCGACGCTGCACCGCCTTGGCATCCAGGCCTTTCAGCCAATCCTGATCGAAGGCTCGGCGATCCAGCTCCATCCGCTCGTCTGCACGGCGTTCAACGCCGACTTCGACGGCGACCAGATGGCGGTCCATGTTCCTCTCAGCCGCGAAGCGGTCGCCGAGGCGAAGCAGATCATGCTTTCGTCGCGGAACCTCCTTTCCCCGGCCAGCGGCAACCCGATCGTCGCGCCTTCGCTCGACATGGTGCTCGGTTGTTACTACATGACCGACATCGATCTTGACGGCCACGGGGCCTACCACCCCGGCAACGGATCGCATGAACAGGGCGTCTTCGGTTCATTTGCGGAAGCGCGACTCGCCCACGACCTCGGCGTGGTGGACCTGCGATCGCGGATCCGTGTCCGGACGGACCGTTCGGTCCAGACGGCTTCGGCCACGGAAGAGCCGGTGACGGGACCGGATGGCCGCCCGAAGGGCCGTTTTATCGAAACGAGTGTCGGACGGATCATCTTCAACGAGGTACTTCCGGACATTCTTCCGTTCCAGAATGCTGAGATGGACCGCCCGCGTCTCCGGGAAGTGGTAGCGCGCTGCTACCAGGAGTTGGGCGGGGAGGCGACGGCGGAAGTTGCAGACCGCATCAAAAACGTCGGGTTCCACTACGCAACGTTAAGTGGCGTGACCATCGCCATCCATGAGATCCAGGTGCCAAAGATCAAGCCGGAGCTGCTCAAGAGTGCTGATGGCATGGTCGATGAACTGCTGGAGCAGTTCGAAATGGGCCTCATCACAGAGGACGAGCGTTACGAAGGCACCGTCCGCATCTGGAACGACACCACCAAGGCGATTGAGAACGCGATCAAAGAGCGGATGCCGGAATACGGCTCGCTCAACTACATGGCGAGTTCGGGCACCAAGGGAAACATCACGCAGATCCGCCAGATGGCGGGCATGCGCGGACTGATGGCGGACCCGAACGGTCGCGTCATCGAATTGCCCATTCGCGGTTCGTTCCGCGAAGGCCTCACCGTGCTCGAATACTTCATTTCGACCCACGGCGCCCGCAAGGGCCTCGCCGACACCGCCCTGCGAACCGCGGACTCCGGATATCTCACCCGGCGTCTCATCGACGTGGCCCAGGACGTGATCATCACGCAGCAGGAATGCGACCTCGGGTGCTCTGGTATCTGGGTCGAGCGTGACGACTCGCCCAACGCCATTGAACAGATCGACGAACGGATCGTCGGCCGCTTCGCCAATCAGCCCATCATCGACGATAGCACCGGCGAGATGATCGTCGACCGTGACGAGATGATCACGGCGGGGATTGCCACGGAAATCGCCGACCGGGGTATCGAACGCGTGCAGGTATATTCACCGATCACCTGCCAGTGTGAGCGGGGCATCTGCGCCAAGGCCTATGGCCGTGACCTCGGTCGCGGCGAGGTGGTCGTGAACCGCACTGCAGTCGGAATCATTGCTGCACAGTCCATCGGTGAGCCAGGAACGCAGCTGACCATGCGTACGTTCCATACTGGTGGTGTCGCCAGCCAGACGGACATCACCAGTGGCCTGCCGCGCGTCGAAGAGCTCTTTGAAGCGCGGGTGCCCAAGGGCGAGGCGTTGATCAGCGAGATCGACGGCACTGTCGAGGTCATCAGCGACCAGGAACGGCGTATTGTCCGGGTCACGAACCTGGATACGCTCGTCGAGGAATACCGGGTCCCTGCCGGTGGCTCAACGCTCGTCAAAGAGGGTGAGCACATCAACGCCGGTTCGGCGGTCGCCACAGGCCCGGAACCCGTCGACGGGGCCGAGGACGCCACCCCCGCCGTCCAGGTGCTGTCCCGCATCTCCGGCACCGTTCACATCAAGGCTGGCCTCGTGCAGGTCGTCTACGAAGAGCGCGAGGATCGCGAGTACCCGATTCCGGCGGCAGCCAGGCTGCAAGTAGAGACCGGGCAGTACGTGACAGCCGGCGCCCAGATCACCGACGGTGCCAAGAATCCGCAGCACATTCTCGGCATTCAAGGCCGGGATGCCGTGCGGCGCTACATCGTTGACGAGGTCCAGAAAGTCTACAAGTCCCAGGGCGTCAACATCAACGACAAGCACATTGAGGTGATCGTCCGGCAGATGCTCCGGCGTGTGAAGGTCGATCATCCCGGTGACACTGGCTTCCTCCCCGGTGACCTCGTCGACCGGCGGGAGTTCGAAGAGAAGAACAACCAGATCGTCGCCGAGGGCGGCGAGCCGGCAACGGCGTCTCCCGTGCTTCTCGGAGTAACGAAGGCATCGCTGAACACGGACTCGTGGCTCGCCGCCGCGTCGTTCCAGGAGACCACGCGTGTCCTGACGAACGCATCGGTAGAGGGCCGGATTGACCGGCTCGTCGGTCTGAAAGAGAACGTGATCATCGGCAAGCTCATCCCGGCACGGGCCGAGATCGAGGTGCCGCGCCGGGAGCATATCGCCGAACTCGACCTTCCGGAGGCTCTCCTCCTGGAAGAAGAGGAAGAACTGGAGCGAATGCTGGCAGAACGTGAGGCGGGCGGTGGCACTGTCCGCTCCATGCCTTCGGCGTTGCTCGATGACGACGACGAACTCATCGGCGGCGACGGCGACGACGACTTCATGGTTGGCGGCGCCGCTACAGCTGGTGATGCGGACGAGGTCGAAATCTAGCCTCGTCCGAGCACCCATGAACTTCACCGGACGGGGCCGCTTTAAGCGGCCCCGTCCGGGTTTCTGGTTGGCCGTTTCGACGGGCTACGTGGCTCCGGGCCGGGACTGCGCCAGGAGCACGACGGCGGTCGCGAACATGGCTTCGCCGCGACCAACAGCGTCCAGTCCTTCGGACGTTTTTGCTTTGACGCTCACGGCGCTGGCCTCGACCTCGCAGATCGCCGCAATTCGATCCCGGATGATGTCGATGTATGGCCGCAGCTTTGGCCGTTCCGTTCGGACCGTGGAATCGATATTCGCAAGCTGCCAGCCAGCGTCGCGCGCGGACCGCATTGCGTGGCGGAGAAAGTCGGCACTGTCCGCGTCGCGAAACGAAGGGTTGGACGCTGGGAAGTGCAGCCCGATGTCGCCAAGGGCCAGCGCCCCAAGAATCGCGTCGGTGATGGCGTGGAGAAGTACGTCCGCATCGCTATGGCCGAGGAGGCCGGGGCCTTCTTCGATGATGACGCCCCCAAGCACGAGGGTCCGCGCGTCATCAACGTGGTGCATATCTTCGCCCTGACCGATGCGCATCATCTCGGGGCGCGTTCCAGCAGGAGCCGCTCAGCTACGAGCAGGTCGACGGGATGGGTGATCTTCAGATTCGTTGCGTCGCTCTCCACAACGGCACATTCAAGCCCGAGGCGGCTGAGCATTGCAGCATCGTCTGTTTCGTCGTTGTCGCTCATACGGGCGGCATCGAGCCAGGCCGAACGGAGCACCACCTGGGGCGTTTGGGCAGCCCACAGGTGGGCCCTATCGGGATGCCCGGTGATCCTGGAACCCTCCACCTCCTTGATCGTGTCAGTGACGGGCACTGCGGCGATCGCCCCGGGCCCGGTCGCTGCGGCGGCAACAACACGGGCGATAAGTGCCGGGGTGATGAGCGGCCGTGCGCCATCGTGTATCGCGACGTAACGGGCGTTACATGTCCGGAGCCCGGTCTCCACGCTGTCCCTCCGGCGTGCACCTCCGAGGACGACGGAGTGGCACGCCTTTGGTGCCCATCTGGCGGCGAGTTCGGCGACCGCCGTCCTGTTCGCCTCCGATGTGACCACTACCAGGCATTCCAGCCCCGGCGTCTCTTCGAACGCTGCGAGCGACCATGCCAGGACTGGCCGGCCAGCGAGCGGTGCGAACAGCTTGTCCTGCTGTCCGAAACGGGTGGAGGAACCGGCAGCGACGATTACGGCGTCCATGACCAACGAGGAAGGTACCATAGCCCCCTGACATCGTCCGGTGCGGTGTAAAACAGGAAATCAGCAGCGGTAATCACCGCGAGGAGTGACACGATGGGACTGGATTCAAAGGCAGCACAGGTGCTCGGTGCAGATGTCTCGCATACGGCAGTGGTCTCGCCAAAAGGACAGGGGAAGCGGCTGATGACTGCCGGTGCCGTGCGGCAGGCCGCGGGCGTTGCCGGGATGCTTGCCCACGATGCGGTAGCGGGGAAGTCCCGGCCGGATGCCCCGGGCGGGTTCACCGGCGGGTACATCGTGATGGCGCTCACCGCCGATTCAGTCGCGTTTCTGACGATGAAGCGCGGACTCCTTCGGAATTCGGTCGGCGAACTGCTCGATCGCGTCGATCGTGCGGAGGTTTCGGCGCTGACGTTCGGCAGTGGGCTCACAACCGTGCCGCTGACTGTCTCGCTAACGGATGGGACTGCATGGGAATTGGAAGTGCCGCGTGCGAACAAACGGTCCGCCGAGAAGCTGGTCGCGGCCTTCGCGTCTTCCTGACTTTCCCCGGCGCGTGCGGGGAGGCACGGCCTCTGCGTACCATGGGTACAGGCCCGCGACCGTGGGCGCCCCGCTTTGGGCACAGGGAACAACGATGGCAAGCATTAATCAGCTTCTGGCGCGCGTCTCCAAGCCGGCACGATACACGGGTGGCGAATTCAATAGTGTCACCAAGGATTGGAGCACGACGCCGCTCCGCTTCGCCCTCTGCTATCCGGATGCCTACGACATTGGCATGTCGAACATGGGCATCGGCATTCTGTACGACATTCTCAACCGCCAGCCGGACGTGCTCTGCGAGCGGGCCTTCGCGCCCTGGGAAGACATGGAATCTGAGATGAGGCGCGAAGGCCTGCCTCTCTGGAGCCTGGAAAACCGCAAGCCACTGAGCGAGTTCGATGTCGTTGGGTTTACGCTTCAGTACGAGATGACGTACACGAACGTCCTCAATATGCTCGATCTCGGCGGGATCCCGGTCCGGGCAAAGGACCGAAGCGAGAACCATCCGATCGTCATCGCCGGCGGCAGCGGCGCGTTCAATCCCGAGCCGCTCTCGTCGTTCATCGACGCGTTCGTGTTCGGCGAAGGCGAAGATGTGGTCCTCGAGTTGGCTGGCCTGCTGCGCGAATGGAAGGCGGGCGGCGCGAGCCGCCGCGAGCGCCTCGAGCAGCTCCTCCGCCTCCCAGGCATCTATGTTCCTTCCTTCTACGAAGCGCACTACGGTAGCGATGGGCACTTCGCCGCACTCGAACCCGTACACCCGGCAGCCCCAGCGACGATCCGCCGCCGGATTGTTGAAGTGCTGCCGCCGCCTCTTCAACGGCCGATCGTGCCCTTCTTGCAGACGGTTCACGACCGCGTGGCCGTCGAGATTCAGCGGGGCTGCACGCAGGGCTGCAGGTTCTGCCAGGCAGGCATGATCTACCGTCCCACCCGCGAACGGACGCCAGAGGAGGTCGCCGGGGCGACGGCGCAGCTGCTCAGCAACACAGGCTACGACGAACTCTCACTGCTCTCGCTGAGTGCCACCGACCACAGCGAAATCGTGCCGATGGTGAACATGCTGACGGAGCGCTTCCCGGCATTGAAGGTCGGGCTGCCGAGCACACGTGTCGACAGTTTTTCAGTCGACGTCGCGAACGCGATCGCGAAGGGCAAGCGCCACACGCTCACGCTGGCGCCCGAGGCTGGCAGCCAGCGGCTGCGGAATGCGATTAACAAGCTGGTAAGCGAGGAGGATCTCCTCGGCGCCAGCGAGAACGCGTTCGAGCGTGGCTGGACCGGGATCAAGATGTACTTCATGGTCGGCCTTCCAACCGAGACGATGGAAGACGTCGAAGGAATCGTTGAAATGGGTGCGCGGGTGAAGGCGCTCGGGAAGAAGCACGTTGGTGGGCGGGCGCGGGTGCGGGTGAGTACGTCGAATCATGTGCCGAAACCGCACACGCCGTTCCAGTGGGCCCGCCAGGAGACCGCCGCGGAGCTGATGCCAAAACACTCGATGCTCCGAGAACAATGCCGTGCAGCGGGCGTCGAATTTACCTGGAACTCTCCGGAAGACTCGTTTCTCGAATCGGTGCTTTCCCGCGGAGACCGGCGCGTGGGCGAAGGTATCTACGAAGCCTGGCAAAATGGGGCGAAGTTCGACGCGTGGGGCGAACATTTCAACGCGGGTGTCTGGCAGCGAGCCTTCGCGACGGTCGGGATCGACCCCGGCTGGTACGCGCACCGTGAACGGGACACGCGAGAACCGATGCCATGGGACCACGTCGATTGCGGCGTGACGAAGAGCTACCTGCGTGGTCAGTGGCACGATGTGCTCACGAACAGCACTTTGGGCGATTGTCACCACGGCTCGTGCAACGTCTGCGGTATGCAGAAGTTCGACACGCTCTCGGACTCCCCCGGCGTCGATGACTGCGTGGTAAAGCTCGGGAAGCTTATCGAGTTGCGGCGCGGCGCTAAGAAGTTCGAGGGCGAGATGGTGGAGCTGGTCTGAGCGTAGACTTCGAGCCAAATAACGAGGAGGCTCCCCATGCCCAGCGCACCCATCAACGGCATCAACCTGTACTACGAGACGCAGGGCAGCGGCGACGAGGTGTTTGTCTTCGCTCATGGTGCGGGTGGCAATCACCTTTCCTGGTGGAACCAGGTCCCGGCGTTTGCCGAGCGCGGACGAGTGGTCACATTCGATCACCGTGCGTTCGGCCAGTCGCTCGATACGGACGGGCGTGGAGCCGGTGCCTTTGTCGATGATCTCGAGGCGCTACTCGACCACCTGGGGATCGAGCGGGCGACGCTGATTGCGCAGTCCATGGGTGGGCTCTCGGCGATGGGCTTTACGCTTCGCCACGAGCGCCGGGTGAAGGCGCTGGTCATGGCCGACACGGTGCTGGGCATCCGCGACATCGTCATGGCGGACCTGGATGACGCGACGAAGGTGGCGATGGAAACGGTCCGGCAGCAGCGCATGGCTGCGAACGTGCCAACGAGCAGCTGGGCGCTCGGGCCAGTATTTCGTGCGCAGAATCCCGCCGGTGCGTTCCTCTATCAAGAGATTGCGGACCTGAACCCGCCGCGCGACCCATCATTCCTCGCATCCGGGATGTCCACGGCGACGCGGATGGAACTGGCTGATCTGGCGGTGCCAATCCTCTGGCTGGTCGGTGAGGACGACGCGATCATGCCGCCGCCGATGTTCAGAATCGCGCATTCGCTGACGCCGTCGTCGAAGCTGGCCATTGTGCCGGGATGCGGTCATTCCGTGTACTTCGAAGCCCCGAGCGCGTTCAATGCGATAGTGATGGATTTCCTGGGGATCGCAGGGTAGGCAGCCAGGCGTTCGCCGGAAGCGCCGCGCGCGGTACCCTGCATTTGATGAAGCGCCTATTCGATGTAGCGGTGGTGCTGCTGACAGCGCCGCTCTCCGTGTCCCTCGTCGTGGTTTCGGCCGCGGCCCTGGCGGTGGAGCTGCGCGGCAATCCGTTCTTCGTCCAGGAACGCGTGGGCCTGCACGGCCGGCGATTCCCGATGTATAAGCTGCGTACCATGCGGCATGCCAGCCCCGGGCAGGAGCTTCAGTACGAGGTGCACGACTGGACGACCTACGTCTTTGCGCCGCCTGACCGCCCCGACCCTCGAATAACGCGGCTTGGGGCACTGGCCCGGAAGACGAGCATCGATGAGCTTCCGAATCTCTGGAACGTCTTTCGCGGTGACATGAGTCTTGTCGGGCCGCGACCGGAGATCCCGCCGCTCGTCGACCAGTACCCCGAGCGCTACCAGCGGAGGCACGATGTCCTGCCCGGGATCGCGGGCCTCGCTCAGGTCGAGGGGCGGTCCGACCTCGCCTACGCGGAGGTCATGAAATATGATCTTGAGTACGTGGACACTCGCTCGTTCCTGGGCGACCTCCGGATACTGATGAAGACCTTGGCCGTGGTCGTGCGAGGGAGCGGGGCACGCTGATGAGCCCGTCCGGTGTGCGACGCTGGTTGAACCGCCTCCTTCCGGGTGAGCCCCTCGATACCGCGGTTGCGATGCTGCTGGATATCGCGGCGGTGTGCATCAGCTACACAGCCGCCTTGCTGCTCCGCTTCGAAGCAAACGTCCCGTCGGACAGCGTCCACCTGGCACTCTGGCTGGTCCCGCTGCTGGGCATCGCGTTCGTCGCGGCGAACGTGTTTCTGGGCGTGTACCGCACCGTCTGGGCGTTTGGCGGCCTTGCTGACATCCTCCTCCTGTTCCGGCCTGTTGCGCTGGTTACGGCTGTCGTTTTCCTCATCCACATCGGTATCCCCGACCGGGACCTGCCGCTCTCAGTCGTGCTGATGGCCGGGGCTCTGATCTTTCCGCTGATGGCGTTCGTGAAAATGCGAACGCGCCTGCTGCTTCATACGCCGTGGGGTTCGACTGCCTCACGGCGGCTGCTGATCGTAGGCGCCGGGCACACCGGACAGGCGTTGGCGCGCGAATTGCAGTCGAGCCCTGGACTCCGCTATCAGCCGATGGGCTACCTCGACGACGACGCGAAAAAGCACCACCGCAGGATGCTCGGCCTCCGGGTGTACGGGCCGCTTTCATCGCTTGAAAAGGTCGTTGCGGACCGTGCCGTCGACGCGATTGCCATCGCCATCGGGCAGCCGGCTGGACCGCTGGTCCGTGACCTCGTTGGCCGCTCACAACAGCTCGGCGTGCCGATCCGCATGGTGCCCGGCGTCGATCACTGGGTATCTGGCGGCAACCAGGGCGGGATGCGCGACATCACCCTTGAAGACCTTCTTGGCCGCGACCCGGTTGAAGTGGACTACGAGCGGTGCGCAGCATCGGTCAGTGGCAAGGTCGTGCTCGTAACCGGAGCGGCCGGGTCGATTGGGTCAGAGCTCTGCAGGCAGGTCCTGCGCTTTGGCCCACGGGAACTGCATCTCCTGGATAACAACGAAACGGGGCTCTTTGATCTGTCGCTCGAACTCCGCCGGTCCGGCGGTGAAACCGTACATAAAAGCTGGGTCGCCGATGTCGTTGAGCACTCCCGGGTCAGGAAGATCCTGACCGAGGTGATGCCGGATGTCGTTTACCATGCGGCTGCCTACAAACACGTGCCGCTCATGGAGGAGCATCCGGTGGAAGCGTTCCGCGTGAACGTTCACGGCACGCTCAACGTGGCGTCGCTTTCGCGGGAACTGGGCGTTGGCACCTTTGTCCTCATTTCGACGGACAAGGCGGTGCGGCCGACAAGCGTGATGGGCGCGACCAAGCGCGTGGCCGAATTACTGGTGCTGGCACTCTCCGGGACGGCCACCAGCACACGCTTCGCCGTGGTCCGGTTCGGAAACGTGATGGGCAGCCGTGGATCCGTCGTCCCGATCTTCATGCGCCAGATCGAGAACGGCGGGCCGGTCACCGTCATGCATCCCGACATGATGCGCTACTTCATCTCCATTCCCGAGGCCGTGAGCCTAGTAATCCAGGCGGGCGCCTTCGGTGGCCATGGCCAGGTCTACATGCTGGACATGGGCGATGAGGTGAACATCCTCGAACTCGCGGAGCGCATGATCCGGCTTCGGGGCTTGCGGCCGGGCGACGACATCCAGGTGGTCTTCACCGGGCCGCGGCCCGGCGAAAAGCTTCGTGAGGAGCTTGTCGCCGATTTCGAGAGCATGGAGCCCACGGAGCATCCGAAGGTGATGCGGCTGGCATCATCGGTCGAAGTCACCGAATCTGAGATTCTGCGCCTGGTCGAAGAGACTGAGGGGATTAGCGGGCAAGATGACGACGAGCTTCGCCGGCGCATCCATCTCGTGGTGCGAAAATTCTCAACCGGGCCGGAAGGCTCGATGGAAGGCGTGGAGGTAGCGCGATGACGGCGTTCCGTGTGCATCCAACCGCAGAGGTCCACCCCGCAGCGACGATTGGCGAAGGGGCGTCGGTGTGGCACCAGGCGCAGGTTCGCGAGGGCGCTGTCGTTGGACCGGGGACGATCCTCGGCAAGGGCGCCTACATCGGTGAACACGTGAGCCTCGGTGCTAACTGCAAGGTGCAGAACTACTCGTGCGTCTATCCCGGTGCGACGTTGGAGGATGGTGTCTTCGTCGGCCCGGAGGTCGTGTTCACGAACGACAAGTACCCTCGGGCGATCAATCCGGATGGATCGCTGAAGAGCGAATCGGACTGGGACCTGGGCAAGACGCTCGTCAAGTTCGGGGCCGCCATCGGGTCGCGGTCGGTAATCGTCACCGGCATCACGATCGGGCGCTGGGCGCTCGTGGCGGCAGGAGCCGTCGTCACTAAGGACGTTGCTGACCATTCACTGGTGACCGGCGTGCCGGCTCGCCATGCCGGCTGGGTGTGCACGTGTGCGCGCCTGCTCGACGACTCCCTGCGCTGCGGCCACTGTGGCTCGGCGTTCGAACACACGGAATCCGGGTTGAGCCCGGTTGCTACGGCTTGAGGAGGACTTTGTG
Source organism: Dehalococcoidia bacterium (assembly GCA_020432045.1). Classification (GTDB taxonomy): domain Bacteria; phylum Chloroflexota; class Dehalococcoidia; order Tepidiformales; family Tepidiformaceae; genus JAGQHB01. The sequence goes on from JAGQHB010000088.1 coordinate 10,444, forward strand.
GCCGCTACTGAACGCATGATCCCAATTGCAAAGCCGCTCGTGGGCGAAGAAGAAGAGAGGGCCGTCCTGGAAGTGCTCCGCAGCGGCCAGCTTGCGGAGGGATCGCGCGTGCGCGCCTTCGAAGCCGCGTTCGCAGGCTACACGGGTACGAGGCATGCCATCGCCGTGAACAGCGGTACGGCGGCGCTCATCGTAGCTCTCCAGGCCCACGGGGTTGGTGCGGGCGACGAAGTCATCACCACTCCATTTAGCTTCATCGCAACTGCGACGAGCATCATCGCGTGTGGTGCCAAGCCCGTGTTCGTCGACATCGATCCGTTCGATTTAAACCTCGATCCGGGGCAGGTGGAGGCGGCGATCACGGACGCCACGAAGGCGATTATGCCGGTGCACCTCTACGGGCATCCCGCGCGTATGACGGAGATCGCGCAGCTTGCGGAGGACCACGGTCTGGCACTGGTCGAGGACGCTGCGCAGGGACACGGCGCGGAGCACGCAGGTCAACGAGTCGGCTCATTTGGCACCGGATGCTTCAGCTTTTATCCGACGAAGAACATGACGACGGGTGAAGGCGGCATCATCACGACGAACGACGACGAGGTAGCCCGGTTGGCGCGGATCATCCGGAATCACGGCCAGGAAGTCCGTTATCGAAGCGACTACTTCGGGCTGAACTGGCGTATGACCGACCTCGCAGCCGCCATCGGTAGCGTGCAGATGCACCACATCGAACGCTGGAACGAGGCGCGCATCGCGAATGCGACACGGCTTGCCGCGGGGATCACATCGGTCCAGACGCCGAAGGTCCGCGAGGGGGACCGGCATGTCTTCCACCAGTTCACCGTGCGCGTCGGCGGCGACCGCGATGCTATCCAGAAGGCGTTGTTGGATGCCGGTGTCGGCTCCGCGATCCACTACCCGATGGTGATCCATCAGCAGCCGATCATGATCCAGATGGGCTTCGATGAAGGCGTGAGCACGCCTGTTGCGGAAGCGGCGGCGGCCTCTGTGCTAAGCCTGCCGGTCCATCCTTCGCTGAGCGAGGAAGACCTCGAACGCATCATCACGGTGGTCAACCGCCTCGCGCATTAGCCGACTCACGGCTGGCAGCGTGGTACGCTACGGGTGCGCCGTCCGTCTGAGGACAGTGCGTTCGCATAGCTACCTCGGAGAGGACTCACTTGGGCGAAGTTGCGCTCTTTATCGATCTTGAAAACATCGCGACATCGTTGTGGAAGAACTTTCAACAGTCCCCCGACCCGTTCGTACTCATGGAAAAGGCTGCGAAGTATGGGCCGATCTCGTTCGCCCGGGCGTATGGGGACTTCACACAGCCACCGCTCCAGCGATTGGAATCGGATCTGCGCGCCGCAGGCATCGACAAACTCGACTGCCCGACCAAGGTTCGGGACGAAGGTGAGGCACAAAGCACGGTCGATGCCAACATCATGATCGACCTCTTTGAGGTCGCGCTCGACAGGCCGACGATCACGACGTTTGTGCTCATGGCTGGCGACCGGGACTATGTGCGCGTTGTGACCCGGCTGCGGCATCGCTTGCTGAAAGAGGTCGTCGTTGCCGGCGTCCCGGGCTCAATCAGCCGCGAACTCGTGCGTGCGGCGAATTCTTCTGACCCGCTTGAGCCGCTGGAGGCCGGGGATGTCGACGAACACGCGCTCATCCAGGTCATTGATCGCTACGAACTCTCGCTACCCGAGGGTGTCTACCCGACGTTTGGGCGGATGTTGCCGTACGTCGGCGACCCGCGAAACTCGCACGTTATTAGCTCGCAAGTGGTTCAGCAGCGGCTCAACGATTTGGTGCAACGCGGAGTGCTACTGCAGGAACAGGTGATGTTGAGCGAGGGACGCGAGCTTCGGGTCACCCGCTTGAATCACGACCACCCGCTGGTCGTCGAAGCACTCGAGCTCGGTGACTACGAAGAAGATGATGACACCGGCGAGGGCGATGACCTGGAGGAAGCGGAGGGATGATGGAAGGACAAGAAAAGCCACTTCGTGCCGCGGTCATTGGCCTGGGGTCCATGGGTGCGAACCACGCGCGCGTGCTTGCCGACACGCGCGGCATCGAGCTGGTAGGGGTTGTCGACACTGACCCCGTGCGCATCGCCGCGGCCACGAGCGGGCGGGTGACGCGAGGCTTTGCGACAGTTGATGAGCTTTTCCAAGCTGTTAGTCCGGTGCTGGTTTCGATCGTGGTCCCCACGCTGCTCCACGAGTCCGTCGCCCTGGATGTGATCAGCAGGGGTGCCAGCGTGCTCGTGGAGAAGCCGATCGCAGCGACGCTCGGCGAAGGCCGGCGGATCGCATCGGCCGCGGCGGCACGCGGCGTCATCGTTTCCGTTGGCCACATTGAGCGGTTCAATCCTGCTATCCAGGAGCTGAAGCGACGCCTGGCAGACGGCCAGGGAGGTCGTGTGCTGCAGCTTCGCGCGCGTCGTGTCGGTCCGTTTCCGCACCGGATTCGGGATGTTGGCGTCATCCACGACCTCGCGCCGCACGATATCGATATCATGCGCTACCTGCTGGGAGACGATATCGATTGGGTGTTTGCGGACGCGCGCAGGCACATCAACACCGATAACGAGGACATGTTCGCTGGGATTCTGCGCTTCGGCAGCGGGGCTATGGGCCTGCTCGACATTAACTGGCTTACTCCCATGAAGGAGCGCTCGCTCTCAGTCCTCTGCGAGCGCGGTATGTTCGTCGTCGATTACGCCGCGCAGTCGCTTGGTTTCTACGAAAACTTCGCGGCGGTTGCACGGGATGGTGCGATCGCGAGCGTGACCGAGGGCCCGATGACTCGCTATCCGATCGCGAACCGCGAGCCGCTGCGCGCGGAAATCGAAGCGGTGCGCGATGCAGTGGCGAGCGGTGGGCCTGCGCCCGTGACGGCGCACGACGGGCTCGTCGCACTGGCAGTCTCAGAAGCGCTGGTGCGGTCGTCGGAGTCCGGGTCCACCGTCCACGTGGAGGCGATCGACCTGTGAACGTAGCGGTTGTGGGCATCGGGCGCATTGGGTTGCCGGTGGCCACCGGGATCGCCGCGCGTGGGCACTCGGTTGTGGGATGCGACATCGACGAACGCCGGGTCGCCATGGTGAACCGGGGAGAAAACCCGATCCCGGATGAAGCCGGACTTGGCGAGCTTCTCGCCGAGGTCGTCCGTGCTGGAAACCTCCGGGCTACGACCAGCACCGCTGCGGCCGTGGCAGAGGCTTCCACAGTCCTGTTCGCCGTCGCGGTCGATGTGGACCGGGACGGGCACGCGGACCTGACTTCGCTGCTGGCAGCTTGCGACGCCGTGGCTAGCGGCATGCAGGCGGGCACACTTTGTATCTTCGACACGACCCTGCCGGTTGGGACGACGCGGTCCGTGCTCGCCCGGCGCCTGGAGCAGCGCGGGATGGTCGAGGGTCGAGACTTCGAGGTTGCATTCAGCCCCGAACGGCTGCTGATGGGCCGCGTGATTGAGGACCTGACAAAGTACCCGAAGGTGGTCGGCGGGCTGACGCCAGAAGCCGGCCGGCGGGCCGCCGCGTTCTTCCGCGAGGTGCTGGGCGGTGAGGTCATGGAACTGCCGTCGGCTGAAGCGGCCGAACTCTCGAAGCTCGCTGAGGGTGCCTATCGCGACCTGAATATCGCCCTGGCGAACGAACTGGCACAGGTGGCGGATGTGCATCACGTCGATATCGCCGATGTCCTGCGTGCGGCAAACAGCCAACCGTATTCGCACATCCATGTGCCCGGCACGGGTGTCGGAGGACACTGCATCCCGGTGTATCCGCAGTTCCTGATGCAGGGAGAGGGCCCAAGCTCGTTGAGTGCCCGCGGCCGTCATGTGAATGACGAGATGCCAGCGTACGCGGTACGTCGCATCGCCGAGGTTTCGGGCCCTCTTGAGGGCAAACGCGTCCTCGTCTTGGGCCTCACATTCCGGCCGGACGTGGCGGTCGTCGCGCATACCAACGCGAGTGACCTGCTGCGTGAGCTGGAAGCTGCCGGCGTCATCGTTGAAGGACACGACCCGCTTCTCTCGGCAGCCGGTATCGAGGCACTCGGGTTCAGCCCGGCACGGTCACCTGAACAGGGGTACGACGTGGCGATCGTCCACGCCAATCACCGGGCATACCGGGACTTGAACTGGTCGAATGTCGCTCCCTTGATCGTTGATGCCCGAAATGCACTCAACCGAAGCGAAATCGAGGGCCGCGGACTCCGTTACCTCGGGATTGGCCGCCCGGTGACACCCGCCAGGTAAGTGCGGCTCAGCATCAGCTCGTGACCATTTTCAGGCTGGCCTGCGAGCGTGGCTGGCTACGGAGCAACACAAAGCGCCCGGCATTGGCTGCCGGGCGCTCTGAAGTCAACGGCTCTTCGTTACCGTTAGTCGCTGCTGAACGGCAGCTCCATATCATCCACGCGGCGGCCCTGGCTAGCGTGGACGCGAGCGATTTGCTCAGGCTCACGTTCGTGAACCGTTGTCGTTTTCGTGCCACGGACCATCGCGACCCGGCCTGTGCGGGAGAGCTCGCGAATGCCGTACGGTTCGAGCATCTTCACGAGGCCATCGATCTTGGCTTCGTCGCCCACCACCTGGATGATGACCGATCCCGTTGCCATGTCGACGATGTCCGCCCGGAAGACGCTCGCGATCTCGAGGATTTCGTGGCGATTGAGGTTGTTGGCGCGGACCTTAATCAGCGCTAGCTCCCGTGCCACCATGTCTTCACTGGAGAGATCGCTGACTTTGATGACATCGATGAGCTTGTAGAGCTGTTTCTCCACCTGCTCAACGGGCGCGCTCTCGCCGTCGACGACGATGGTTATGCGGCTCAAGCCCTTCTCCTCGGTGGGGCCGACGGTGAGAGACTCGATGTTGAAGCCGCGACGGCGAAAGAGGCTCGACACGCGCATCAGCACGCCAGGCTTGTCTTCCACGATGGCCACGACCGTATGCGACAAATGGTGGGGCCGGTATCCGTTTTCGGTGCTGGTCGTCATCGTGCGGCCTCGGAGGCGGGCTGTTCGAGGGTCTCGGAGAGGGCTGCTCCGGCCGGGACCATCGGCCAGACGTTCTCCTCCTGGTCGATCATGAAGTCGATCAACACAGGGCCACGGTGCTCGCGCGCTTCCTGAATGACGCGAGGCACGTCCGACTTGTGTTCGGCCCGCAAGCCCTTGATGCCATAGGCCTCGGCGATCTTGCAGAAGTCAGGCTGCGTAATCGAGGCCGAGACAAGGTTCTTGTCGTAGAAGAGCTCCTGCCACTGCCGGATCATGCCCAAATATCCGTTGTTCATGATCGCGATCTTCACCGGTAGCTGTTCGTCAACGAGGACGGCCAGCTCCTGCATTGTCATCTGGAAGCCGCCATCACCAGCGATCGCCCAGACCTCCTGGCCGGGCAGGGCAACCTGCGCACCGATCGCGGCCGGCAGTTCGAATCCCATGGTGCCCAGCCCTCCCGAGCTGATGAGCTGGCGGGGGCGTTTGTAGATGTAGTGCTGACCCGCCCACATCTGGTGCTGGCCCACGCCCGTGGCGATTGTCGCGTTGCCCTGCGTCTCTTCGTAGAGCGTCCGCATCACGTACTGGGGAAGCATCCGCCGTGTTTCGCGGACGTGGAGGCTGGGATGGTCTTCGCGGAGCTGATCGATCCAGCGAATCCACTCCGGACGGCGCTGTTCCTTCACTTCGGCCGCAAGCTTTGGCAGGACGCGCTTTGCGTCGCCGACGATCGGCACCGCGGTACTGAAGTTCTTCCCAATCTCGGCCGGGTCGATATCGATGTGGATGATCTTGGCGTTCGGATTGAAGGCGTTGAAGCGCCCCATCGCGCGGTCGTCGAAGCGCATCCCGATGCCGATCACGACATCGGCGCCGTCGGCAGCGTGGTTCGCGTAATACATGCCGTGCATGCCGAGCCAGCCGTACGAGAGGTCGTGTGATTCGGGGAACCCGCCGATACCGAGGAAGGTGGTAATGACGGGGATGTTGGCCTTCTCCGCGAGGTCTACCAGTTCCTTTTGGGCGTCGCCCCAGATGATTCCGTGGCCGCTGATGATGATCGGGCGCTTCGCCTCGTCGATCAGCTTGGCAGCGCGCTTGATCATGCCAGCGTGGCCTTCAGTCGTGGGCCGGTAGCCGCGAAGGTTGATCTGTTCCGGCCATTCGAACTCGGCTTCTTCCTGGAAGACGTCCTTCGGGATATCGACGAGGACAGGCCCGGGCCGGCCGGTTGAGGCGATGTGTACGGCCTCCCGCATTGACATCGCGATGTTGTCCGCGCGCATCACGAGGTAGTTGTGCTTCGTGATCGGCTGCGTGATGCCGGTGATATCCGCTTCCTGGAACCCATCCTTGCCCAGCAGGGCGCGTGTGACGTTGCCGGTGAGGGCGAGCACTGGCGTTGAATCCATCCACGCGGTGCAGATGCCCGTGACGAGGTTCGTCGCACCGGGACCGCTTGTGCCAAGGCAGAGCCCGACCCGGCCGCTTGCACGCGCGTAGCCATCGGCCATGTGAGCTGCGGCCTGCTCGTGGCGGACGAGGATGTGGCGGATGCCAGGGTACTGGGGGAGCGTGTCGTAGAGGGGGAGAACGACACCGCCGGGATAGCCGAACATGGTGTCGATGCCTTCGCGCTGGAGGGACTCCAGGACGATTTGAGCGCCATTCAGGCGAGCCATGGGGGACCTTTCGTCCGCAACGGTGCTTCACCCCGGTTATCCCCCGGTTAGGGGCGCCGGGCGCCTGCCACGCTGACTGGTCGCGGCATGATGAGCTCGCCGAGCGAGCCCGTCGTAGATGCGTACGAGGGGTGGCCGGTAAGCCGATTGCCCTCGCACCGTTGGCGGTCCTTCTTAGATTACGGTCTGGTTGCGCTTGGCGGAAAGCGGCTCAGCTCTTACCGCGCCTCAGCGACCGTGTCGCTTCTCGCGCGAGGCTTGCGACGCCGCGTCCGTGCATCTGCACTACCTTCGGGCCACCGTAGTGTTCCGAAACCTGGTGCCCGAGCTGCGTTCCTCCCCAGATCACTATCCGGTCTGCCCACGCGGTGTCGTCTTCGGCCTGGCGACGCGTGCGGGACTTCTGTCCATCGATGAGGCGCAATTCGAGCCGGCCGGCAGCGAGGCGTTCCAGCTCTCCCCGGGTGACTGGGGAACCCCCGACGACACAGAGCCTCTGCAGGCCAGCACTGGCGAAAGCCGCTACCATCTCCTCCACGGCAGCCAGGTTGACGGAGCCGCCGCACATTTCACACGTCTCTTGCGAAACGGAAAGCACCTGCTCACGGCCGGAGCTGTCAGATGGAGCGAGTCGCACGCACTCACCGCGCGAGCAGACGCGCAGGAATCGAGCCTCAAGTGCCTCGCGGACAGCGGCCTTTTTGGCTTCGGCAATGCGTTGCTTCCGAAGGGTGCTGAGCCCGGCGTCGGCGAGGGCGGCATCCAGGCGCTCATATGGCGGGGCATAGCCGAGGTCGCGATAGAGACCGGCCTTGCCGAGGTCATTCATCGCTCCTACCGCTCAACGGAGGCGATGTACGGATAGAGCTGCTGTCCTCCGGACACCGTTTCGACGGTGTAATCCCGCAGCAGGGCGCGGACATGTTCGCCGGAGCGATCAAGCGTTATCTCGTCGACGTCAGCACCGCCGTAAATCGTGATCAGTCCCGCGCTGGATTCAGCCACGCGATTGAGGGCACGGACAAGGGCATCTCCCGGCGTGGATGCCTTCAAGATGAGCTTCCCATTGACGAGGGCGATGGCGTCGCCTGCCTGTACGGAAACGCCGTCAGCCTTGCGGTCGGCCGGTGCCACGGTGATTTCAACCGTCGCGACCTCGCCCCTGGCCTCCTCCATTTCCTCCGCTAGTTCGGCCGGGTCGGCTGACGGATCGAAGACGACTGCGGCGGCAATCCCCTGTGGTAGTGATTCTGTGGGCACGACGATCACATGGCAGCGGGCGAGCGATACAGCCTGGAGTGCGGCCATGACGACGTTCTTGTGGTTCGGCAGGACAACTACCGTGCGTGCGCCGAGGGCATCCGCCGCCCGTGCGATGTCTCCTGCGGCGGGCTTGAGAACGTCCAGCATTGGGGCCGGGCGTGCCCCCAGACTTGTGAACACCCTATCGAATCCAGGCCCCGGGCTCATCGCAAGGACCGCGACCGCGGCGATCGCGCCACTGCCGCTTTCGCGGAAGCGAGTGTGCTGTGCGCCCATGTCGTCGACCTTGGTCCGGCTCAGGCGTCCGAGGAGGGCGGCACGGTTCAACAGTGCCTCGGCATCGTCCGTATGGACGTGGACGTGCAGTGCCGTGCTATCGCCGACGACGAGCACGGACCGGTTACCGGGGGTGCCGACGGCCGCCTTTACAGCAGCGACGTCCAGGCTCCTGGCGATTGGTTCGATCACGAATTCGGTGCAAAACCCGTATTCCTCAGGGGCATGGGCACCGGGTATCGCGAGTGGGCGTCCCGTGGCAACGACCGGGGCGGGGCGCTCGCCGGTGAGTGAGGCGGCGAGGCCGCGCAGAAGGACGCAAATCCCTTCGCCGCCCGAATCGGGAACGCCCGCCTCTTTGAGCGCCGGGAGCTGCTCCGGCGTACGTGCTTCAGCCTGCTCGGAGGCGTCGATGGCGGCCTGAAGCGTGGTAAGGCACCCGTGGCCCTTGCCGCCGCGGGCGAGCGTTGAGGCGGCCTGTTCGGCGCCCTCCGCGGCCGCGCGCATGACGGATAGCATCGTGCCCTCGACAGGCGTGGTGACGGCGGCATACGACGTGGTGGCGGCCTGGCGGAGGGCGCGCGCAAGGATGGCGGCGTCGAGGACGTCAGCTCCGTCGGCGCCGTCGGCGAGGCCCCGCAAGGCCTGGGAGAGGATGACGCCGGAATTGCCGCGTGCGCCGTACAGGGCCCCTCGCGCAATCAGCCGCAGCGCTTCGCCCGCGCTGTTCTTCGGAGAAGCGAGGGCGTGTGCGACGGCCTCGCGCATCGTCGCCGCCATGTTGGAGCCCGTATCGCCATCGGGCACCGGGTAGACGTTGATCGCGTCGATCGCCGCGGCTTGTTCGCGGAGGTGATCCGTTGCGCTGGCAAATGCGGCGATGATTGCCGGGCCATCAAGCAGCACCGCCGTCACCGCACCGGCCTGGGAGGGATGGGCGTTTGGCTCGTACTCGCGGTCACTGTTAGCATCACCTCACGGGATTCTGTCAGAGAAGGGACGAACACGCATGGCTGCATGCGACGCTTGCCTGAAGAAGACGACCTTCGGTCGCCATATTCGCCATACACACGGTGGGCGCTGGGAGCGCAAAGCCGTTCACAAGAGCCGCACGTTCCAGCCGAACGTCGCGAAGCACCGCATCATGCTTGGGGGGCAGTTCATCCGCCTCAACCTTTGCACGCGCTGTCTTCGTACCCTCGTAAAGGACTAGAACGCAGCGACGACCGCTGAACGAAAGTGAAGGGGCTCCATCCGGGGCCCTTTTTCGTTGTCTCGGCTGGATCAGCTCACGCCGCGGTGCGCCGCGAACGTGATGCCTCCCACAGTTCGGGAAGAAGGCAAAGCGGATCGGAGGGTGGCTCGATGCTGAGCACGGACCGCATTCTCGTGACATCGGCGACAAAGCGGACGACTTCTGCCTCTCGGGCCGGTTCGATCACCGTGGAAACGCGACCACCTGCCATTGCCCGGATGCGTTCCGCCAGCACAAGGAGCGGAGTGCCTCGTCCGGATCCGACATTCACAGGGCCATCAAGGTCCGCAACGGCCGCCGATTGGATAGCTCGCACTGCCGTCGCAACCGGGACGAAGTCGATTACCTGCTGCCCGCCATACACGACGAGATCCTGGCCGTTGGTTGCCTGACCAAGCCAGAGCGGTATGACGCGGTTGCTGTCACCGGTTCCGTAGACGTTCGTCAGCCTCACGATCGCACATTCCGGGCCATTACCTCGCCCCCAGGCACGACAGTAGGCTTCGCCTGCGACCTTGCTGGCCCCGTAGAGGTTCTTCGGGCTGGTGCGCGCGGTTTCGCTCACGGGAAGGATCTGCTGTTCGCCGTACACCTCGCGGGAGGACGCGAAGACGACGCGGCGAACTCCGGCTGTAGTAGCGGCCTTCAAAAGCTCGAGGGTGCCGCCAACGTTCGTCGTGAACGAGTAGTCGACATCTTCGATTGCGCCAATGACGTTCGACTGGGCAGCGAGGTGATAGACGGTGTCGCACCCGCGAATGGACGCGGTCAGTGCTGCGGGGTCGCGAATGTCGCCCTCAAAGAAGCGAGCGGCGGGGTGTACGGCAGATCGAACCGAGCGCCGGAAGTTATCGATCACTGCTACGTCGTCACCTGCTTCGAGTAGCGACTGGGCGAGGTGGCGGCCAATGAAGCCCGCGCCGCCGGTCACCAGGACACGCATGTCACGCTACCTCCGCAAAATCGGGCAGGCCCAGTTCGGCCGCAAAAGCCTCGATGGTGCGCTTCAGGCCCGTATTGAGTGCGACGGCCGGGTTCCAGCCCAGCATAGCGCGGGCTTTGGTGATGTCCGGCTGCCTGCGCTGGGGATCGTCACCGACGGCAAAGTCGGTATGTACGACCGTGGACCGGGATCGGGTGAGTCTGACGATGACTTCTGCAAATTCGAGGATCGTGTGTTCTTCCGGGTTCCCCAGGTTGACTACTTCACCCGTCGTGCCGGGCGTTTCCATAAGGGCCACGAGCCCTTCCACCAGGTCATCGACATAGCAGAGCGATCGCGTCTGCGAGCCATCGCCGTACACGGTGATGGGCTCGTTGAGCAGGCACTGGCGGACGAAATTCGGCACAAGCCGGCCGTCGTGAGGGTCGGAGCGCGGCCCATAGGTGTTGAAGATCCGTGCGATTCGCGCATCCACTTCGTGGTCGCGAGTGAAGACCATGGTCATGGCCTCGCCAAAACGCTTGGATTCGTCATACATGGACCGTGGGCCGGTGGAGCTGACGTTGCCACGGTAGTCCTCGAACTGCGGGTGAACTTCCGGGTCGCCGTATGCTTCCGACGTTGAGGCGAACAGGAACCGGGCGCCGTCCCGTTGGCATCTTTCCAGCATGTGCCGCGTGCCTTCGCTGTTGGAACGCATGGTGGCCACGGGGTGAACTTTGTAGCCCGGCGGGCTCGCGGGGCTCGCGAGGTGGTACACGCGGTCCATCCTCGGCAGCTCGGGGGGGAGGCCGGCGACCACGTCCCATTGCCGGAAGTGAAAACGGGCCTGGGCTTTGAAGGATGCGAGGTTAGACAGCCGGCCAGTCAGAAGATTGTCGATACACCAGACATCGTGTCCGTCCCGCAGGAGTCGTTCAGAAAGGTGCGACCCGATGAATCCGGCTCCACCCGCTACAAGGATCGGCATGCGCCCCTCCGGTTTCTTTCAGGTAACTTCGGCCCCGCGGCTAACGGGCGACAGGTCAGGCGGGTGCAAGCGCCCGCTCGATAAGGTCGCGCTCTATGGGTGAGAGCTGTAGTGCGAGGGCAGCGTCGCGTCCCGCCGGGCTCATCTTTCGCCACGTCTTGCGGACGACGTCCACCGTCCTGGCATCGGCGAGGCGTGCGGCAAGGCTTGCGAACTGGGTCTCCAGGAACACGAGGCACAGTCCGTCTTCGAGCGCCTGTGCCTCGGCGTCGCCCGGTGGGCACTGCTTGGAGACGAGCTGCGACACGCGGGTGCGGGTTTCATCCGGCACTCCCGCCTCCTTCAACAACCTGTCGCACTCACCGGCGTGGAAGCGGTACAGAGTCGTGCGCCAGCGAAGGTAGCCGGTTCGACCTTCGGGGAATTCGCTTCGCGGGTGCTGCCACCGGCGGATGTGCTGGCCGTGGGCCGCGAGCAACAGGGCCTCCGAAGGGTCGGAGACTAACCGGTGGACCCAGCCGGCCAGTGCATCGGCGTGTGCCAGTTCCATCGGGATATTGGAGCCCGCGACCGGCACGAGGCGCGGATCTTCGCTGTTCGCTTGCCGGATGGCCGCAACGGCATCGTCGAACGATATTGAGGTCATCTGCGCGATGGTAGTGTGGCCGAGCCTCTGTTGTCGCCTACGGTCCGAGGACTTCGAGCCCGTAAGTATCCGAGATGTGGCCAGCCGCCCGGAGCTCCTCAATCTCTTCGTCGCCGAGGCCGAGGACTTCGCGGTAGACGTATTCGTTGTGTTCGCCGAAAAGGCACGGCGGTGTTCGCAGCCCGACCGGCGACTCCGAAAAGCGATACGGCGGCACGGCCCACTCGGTTTCAGGGTAGTCGTCGGTCGCCGGAAGCGTGGTCCAGGCGCCGGTCGCGCGAAGATGGGGATCGTTCGCCGCCTGGGCCGCGCTCAGCACCGGCCCGGCGGTCACGCCAGCGTCCTGGAGTGCGTGGAACAGCTTGATCTGATCGTGGCCCGCGGTGAAATCCGCAAGGCGTAGCTCGATCGCGTCCTCATGCTGTGCTCGGCCATCAGCGGTCGCCAGAGCGCCGTCCTCTGCCCAGGCCGGTGCGCCGAGGAACCGAACGAGGGCTGCCCACTCCTCATCGGTCCGGCAGCTGATGGCGATCCAGTCGCCGGGGGCGCGGCAGGGGAACACGCCGTTGGGCACGAATCCCTCGACGCTTCGATTGCCCAGCGTGCCAGAGGCGCGGCCGTTCCATGCAGCATCGAGTGCCGCCTGCGGGAACTGGCAGGCTGAGCTGTCGGCCTGTGAGACTTCGATCACCTGGCCTTCACCCGTCCGGCGGCGGTGGCGAAGCGCAGCCAGCACAGCAACGGCGCCATGGAGGCCGGCCGTGAAATCGCCGGGGACGATCTGCACGTTGCTGAGCGGAGCCGTGCCCCGGTAGCCGCGGAGGATGGTCGACCCGGCGACGGCGTCCATATGCGAGCCGTAGCCGCGTCCGTCGCGGTAGTCGCCATGGCGGCCGAAGCTTGGCTGATGGAGGATCACAAGATCCGGGCGCACCGATTGGAGCGTTGCGTCGTCCAGCCCGAGTTTGTCCAGCGTTCCGACCGGCAGGTTCTCGACAAGCACATCGCTGCGCGCTACGAGCGATTGGACGATAGTGAGCCCTTCGGCCGTGCGGCTGTCGACGGTGAATGACTTTTTGTTGCGCAAAATGTGAATGAACGCCGGGCTGTTGTTCCACGGCCGTGGACCAGGATCGTTGTTCGGATGTCCGCCAAGCCACGGCGGCAGCGCAAGGCACATTTGGGGCGTGAGACGCGCAGCCGATGCTCTCGTCAAAGGGTTCCAGATCCGGGGGTTTTCGACTTTGATGACCTCAGCGCCGAGGTCGGCCAGGTACATGGTGACGCTCTGGCCAGCCCAGACGATGGAGAAGTCCACGACGCGGATGCCGTTCAGCGGCAGCGGTGCAGTCACGCTGCCACCCCGGCAGTCCGCAATGCCGCGATTTCTGCGGCGTTAAAGCCGGCTTCGGCGAGGATGGCATCCGTGTGCTCACCGAGCATGGGAGCAGCCGTTCGAATTCGCCATGGCGTCCCCTCCAGGGAGTAGGGGCGGCCCAGCATCGGGAACTTCCCGAGGACGGCGTGTTCCACTTCTGTCCACAGACCTCGCTGCCGGAAGACGGGGTCGTTGTACAGGTCGACGGCCGTGAACAGTGGTGCGATCAGCGCGCGGGCCTTCCGTGCTTCGGTCCAGATTTCGAGCCTTGTCTTCGGCAGCAGCCATCCGTAAGCAATGGCGTCGAGTTCCGCGCGCGCTTCGGGGTCGCCGAGTGTGGCCGGGTTCAGCCATTTCGGATCCTGGAGGGCGGGGTCACCCACCATTTCGGCGAAGCGCTTCCAGTACTCGCCTCCTGCCGCCGTCACCTCGACATAGCCATCGGCGCACGGGTGCACGCCCGAGAAGAGTCCGCCACCGGCAGAGAGTGGCCTTCCGTTGACCCGGCCCGTGAACCGGTACGCAAGGATGGCAGAGATTCTGCGGTCAACGTTATTGATCTGCACATCGAAAAGCGGCACTTCCACGAGCTGTCCTATGCCATGGGCTTCGTGGCCGTATACAGCGCCGAGCGCGGCGATGGCCGCCATCGCTCCGCACTGGATGAGGGCGGCCGTGCCCCCCATTTTCAGGGGCTCACGGTCCGCTGTGCCGTGGCTAAACATCTCGGAGCCCATGGCGTAGAGGACGGTGTCGGAGAGCCGGTAATCCCGGTATGGGCCTGAATTACCAAAATTCGAAACCTCAAGGACCGGGACGTCCTTCGTGTGCCGGATCCGTTCATAGTCGAGACCGAGCTTCGTCCGTGTCTCTGGCGGAAAGGCGACGACAACAAGCCCGGCCATGTTGACCAGGCGTTCCACGACCGGCTCCACGCCGGGGGCCGTGAGGTCCAGGACGATAGAATCCTTATTCGTGTTGAGGTACTGGTACGTGCCGCTGCGTTCCACGCCGGGGGTGTCGCCCAGCCATGGGCCGAGCCCCCGGGACGGGTCCCCTCCGGGACGCTCGACCTTGATAACCCGCGCCCCCAGGTCGGCAAGTAGCTTCGTCGCGTAAGGCCCCGCGATGTGTGAACTGAAATCCAGGACGGTGAGCCCCTCTAGCGCATCCATCTCCGGTACTCCTCGTGCTGCCGAACTCTACCGGAGGCTCGCCACCTGTGCCCGTACACTGTAGCCATGCGGGATTCGCTGGGAGCCGTGCGGGACGAAATCATAAATTGCCGGGCGTGTCCGCGGCTGGTCGAGTGGCGCGAGAGAGTTGCCGTCGAAAAGCGCGCGTCCTTTCGTGACGAAGAATACTGGGGTAAGCCCGTGCCGGGCTTCGGCGACGGGGCTGCGAAGCTGCTGATCGTGGGTCTCGCTCCAGCCGCGCACGGTGGCAACCGGACGGGGCGAGTGTTCACAGGCGACCGGTCGGGTGATTGGCTGTTCCGGGCACTGTACCGGGCCGGGTTCGCGAACCAGCCCACGTCAAGCCACCCGGGAGACGGGCTCACGCTCTCCGGCGCGTACGTGTCGGCCGCAGTTCGCTGTGCGCCCCCCGCGAACAAGCCGCTCCCGGCCGAACGGGATCGCTGCCTCCCGTTCCTGTCCCGCGAGGTCACGCTGCTTCCTGACGTCCGTGTGGTGGTGGCGCTTGGCCGCTTCGCAACGGATGTGCTCGTGCCCCTCTTTGACTTGCCAAAGCGCCCGGTGTTTGGGCACGGAGCCGAGTCCCCACTCCCGGGTAACAGGACTCTGGTCTGCTCGTTCCACCCGAGCCAACAGAACACATTCACGGGCAAACTTACGGAGGCGATGTTGGACGGGGTTTTCGAGCGAGCACGGGAACTTTGCACTACGCCGGATGACTAGTCTTCGGGTCCATCCCGTTCGCCGAGCCGGTCGCGGATGTAAAGTGCGACGCCCACGAGTGTCGCAGCTGTCGTAATGAAGCCCGCGGCCCGGGCCAGGAGCCGGACCAGCTTCACCACAAGCCACACGGCCGCCAGGCCGCCAACGCCGGCAGCAATCCAGATCCTTGGGTCGGCATCGCGTGCCTGGCGTGCTATCGCGATGTAGTCGTTGGGCTGTTCTTCTTGCATCGGCACGGTCGAGTATCCAGCCGTAGCTTGCAGGCGGCAACGGGTTCGCGCGGCCGTTCCGGGCCCCGGCCAACGTGGTAGCCTCCCCGTGTCGAGGCGAATGGCCGAAACGAACACGATCAGAGGCAAGGTCGCCGTCGCTGGAGTCAGTGAGAGCCGCTACTACAAGCGCAGTGGATCGCCTGTTAACGAGTTCCGCGTTGCGCTCGATGCCATCCTCGCTGAGGCGGAGGAGGCTGGATTAGATCCCTGGACGTGATGATCGACCCGCCGATGGAGGCACCCGTCGAGGCCGTGTTTGCGGACCACGACGGCTACGCGCTCGTCCAGTGGAGGCTTGTCGGACAGGCGCCGGTGAAGCAGGCCCGGAGATTTGCCCGGGCCTGCTTCACTGCTCGCTGTGCTAGTACGCGGGCCGCTGCTCGCCGCTTGGGATGGGGCGGTCTGTAGGAGCGGTGGCGTAGGCTCCCCGGAAGTCGCGGAACGGTGCGTCGCGCCATTCGAGAGCGGCCTTCAGACCCTGTTCGCGCGATATGCGGCCGAATTCGCCGGCTTCCGGCCGGTGCTTGCTCATCGCCTCGACGTCCGTCCCAGACATGAGACCGCCGCGAATGCCCATCGATTCATATTGGCGGTTCACAGAGCGCTTGCTATACATAAGCAGATTGTTATCGACATGAGCCATGCGGCGAGCGAACTTCTCGGTGAAAGCACCGAGCTCTTCGCCCGGGACCGCGTAGGTCGCCCAGCCCATGGCGGCCATGTCCTTGCCGGAGAACGCATCGCCGACGTACGCGAATTCACGCGCCTTCGTCATCGGCAGATGCCACGGCGCCCACATGATGTCCATCGTGCCCATCGCGCGCACCGGCGGGTAGCCGACCTGGGCGTCTTCCGCGACGATGCGGAAGTCGCAGAACGAGGCGAGTTCGGTCGCGCCAGCCAGGCAATACCCGTGGACCTGGGCAATGACTGGCTTCGAAAGCTCCCAGATGGTCCAATTTGCCATCAATACGTGGCGGGACCAGTCGTAGTGAGCCGGGTGGGTCGTGCCGGTGTCTGGGAGTCCCGAGCGTGCATGCACATATGGGTTGCCTTCGCTCGCCTGGCGCGATGGTGAAAGGTCGTAGCCGGCGCTGAATGCGCGGCCCGCGGCCTTGATGATAATTACGCCGATCTCGCGGTCCGCCTCCGCTTCTTTGAGCGCATGGAACATCTCTCCGCGCAGTTCGTTGGAGAGGGCGTTCAGTTTCTCGGGCCGGTTGAGGGTGATCCATGCCAGCCTGCCGTCTGTTTCATAGAGAATGTTTTCGTAGGTCATTGGTGCCTCCAGTGCTGCTGCAGGGAGCATATGCCGGGTGCTGCCGGACGTCAGCCTTCGCGCGGCGAAGGTGGCTGCGTTAGTCTTGCGCATCGCGTTGACAGGGAGCATTACGAATGGACCTCGGACTACAGGGGCGCGTCGCGCTAATAACGGGTGGCAGCGAAGGCATTGGACGGGCGACGGCGCTGGTCTTGACTCGCGAAGGCGCCCGCGTGGCGATCTGCTCGCGGCGGCCAGATGTTCTGGGCGAAGCAGCGAACGAGATCCGCGCTGCGACCGGTGTTTCGGTGCTCACGGTCTCCGCGGACGTGACCGTTGCAGAGGACCTTGGTGGCGTCGTCCAGCGTGTAGCCCAGGAACTTGGCGCGCCAACGATCCTTGTGAACAACGCCGGGACTTCCGCTGCCCGCGCGTTCGAAGCTGTCGACGACGATGCGTGGGCTTACGACATGGACCTGAAGTTCAACGCCGCCGTGAGGCTCTCGCGCCTCGTGGTCCCACACATGCGCGCTGCCGGCGGCGGCAGCATCGTGAACGTGACCGCGATTGGTGGCAAGCACCCGGGAGCGGGTTCGATGCCGACGAGCGTCAGCCGCGCCGCCGGCCTCGCGCTCACGAAGGCGATGTCGAAGGACCTTGGGAAGGATCGGATTCGTGTGAACGCGGTCTGCATCGGGCTCGTGAAGAGCGCGCAGATTGAACGGGCCGCCCGAAACCGCTTTCCGGGAGCGAGCGTCGACGAGGCCTACCTACAGATGGGCGCGGGAGCCCCGCTGGCTCGCGTTGGCGAGTCCGTCGAAGCGGCGAACGTCATCGCTTTCCTCGCTTCGGAGGCTGCGGGCTACGTGACGGGCGTGGCCGTGAACATCGACGGCGGGATGTCCTCCAGCCTGTAGCGGACGCCATTGCTGGCGGCTAGCATCGCGCCATGACCGAAGTTCGCCCGTTCTCCATCCACGTCGCCGATGAGGTGCTGGCCGACCTGAAAGACCGGCTGGCTCGGACTCGCTGGCCCGACTCGATTCCTGGTGCGGGGTGGGACGAGGGGGCTGACCTCGCCTACGTAAAGGGACTCTGTCAGTACTGGCGCGAAGGTTACGACTGGCGTGCACACGAGGGCCACCTGAATCGCTGGCCGCAGTTCATGGCGGAGGTCGACGGTGTTGACTTCCACTTCTGGCACGTGAAGGGCAAAGGCCCGAATCCGTTCCCCTTACTGCTCGTTCACGGCTGGCCCGGGTCCATGTTCGAGTTCTATCACCTGATCGGCCGGCTCACCGACCCGGCCGCGCATGGCGGTGATGCGAGAGATTCGTTCGATGTCGTCATCCCGGCCCTGCCCGGGTATGGCTGGAGCGGCAAGCCAACGGAGCGAGGCTGGGGACCCAGCAGGACGGCAACAGCATTCAACAGGCTGATGACGGATGTGCTGGGCTATGAGCGCTACGGCACACAGGGCGGCGACTGGGGCGGGATCATCACTGCTCGCATGGGTGCGGCACATCCGGAACAAATCGCCGGGTGCCATCTGAACTTCCTCGTCGGCCAACCACCTCCCAGTGACGAATCTGAGGGCGGGAAGGCGGCAGCAGCGGAACGGCAACGGTTTGTTGCCGAGGAAACGGCATACAGCCAGCTCCAGGGAACGAAGCCTATGTCGCTTGCGATCGCCCAGGCGGACTCTCCCGCGGGTATCGCTGCCTGGATCGTGGAGAAGTTCCGCACATGGTCAGACTGTGGCGGAGACATCGAAAGCGTCTACACGAAGGATCAGCTGCTGACCAACATCATGTTCTACTGGGCGCCGAATTCGATCGTCAGCGCTGCGCGGATGTACTACGAATCGCGACGCGACGCTGGCGGTTTCGGGGATCGCGTCGCAGTGCCGGTCGCGGCGGCCGTGTTCCCGAAGGAGATCTATCGATCTCCGCGTCACTGGCTCGAAGGCCGCTTCAACATTCAGCGTTGGACGGAGTTCGACAAGGGTGGCCACTTCGCCGCAATGGAACGGCCGAAGGAACTGCTTGAGGACATGCGCGCCTTTTTCCGCACGGTCCGGTAGTCCGGAGGGAACAGGGTTCGGGCCTCGCCGGGCCAACTGGTAAAGTTGAAGGGGGTGAGTTCGACCGCTTGGCTGCGTCTTGAGCAGGCAGAAGCTCACCTCGGACGGGGGGAGCATGCGCCAAACTGTCGAGACCGCCGTCCGCGCAGCGAAGTCATACGGTGCCGATCACTGTGCCGTCTTCGCCGGTGGTGTCACGTACTTCGCGTTGGTGTCGCTCTTTCCGCTCACGCTGTTCGCGATGTCCGTCACGGGCTTCATTTTTCAGGACCCGGTCGACCAACAGCGGCTCGTAAACAATCTCCTCGACGCATTACCGATCGACAAGAGCAGCGGACGCGATGATCTTGCGGGGGTCATCGACTCGGTGGTGAGTGCTCGTGGGACGCTGGGAATCGTCGGGCTGGCCGGTGCGGCCTACTCTGCGAGCGCTCTGTTCGGATCAGTGCGCACCTCGCTCAACGCGGTGTTCAAGGTCGAAAAGAAGCGGACGTTCTTTATCGGGAAAACCGTGGACCTGGCGCTGGTCCTGGTCTTCACCATACTTCTGCTGCTATCCGTCGGCGTGACGTTCGGCATCGCTTTCGCGCAGCGGTTCAGCGAAGACCTCTTCGGCGAGGATGCCGGCTGGATCACCGGTCGATCGCTGTCGCTGGCATATGCGCTGGTCCCGATTGCGGTGTCGGTCCTGGTGTTCGTTCTGCTCTACACGATCGTGCCGGCGCGAAGGGTTGGGCGTCGCAACGCCCTCATCGGCGGGCTCGTCGCGGCCGTGCTCTTCGAAGCCTTGAAGGTCGGGTTTGCCCAGTACGTCACGCGTCTCGGCAACTATGACGCGACCTACGGCACCCTTGGGTTCGTCATCGTGTTGTTGCTGTTCTTTAACTTCAGCGCCCAGATCATGCTGCTCGGCGCCGAAATCGCCCGTGCGAGGCTCGACATGGCGGAGGGTGAACCCAGACAGCGGTTCCGTGAAACGGACGCGATCATGTCCCGGCTAGCGCGATTCCTTCCGGCAAGTGCGCGAACGCGGCTGCCAGCAGTCGTGGCCGTCTCCAGCATTGCTGGGAATGGCGCCGCCCCCGCTGAAGAGCATGTGCCGCGCCGACTCCGGACGACGGAAGCGGCGCAAACCGCTGAGCGGCCGGGGACGCTTAGCGGGCTCGTGCTGCTGGGCGGACTCGTCGTCGTGGCAGTGTTGGGCTTCCGGAAGCGTTAGGTGTAGTTCCCACAACGGTTGTTTACCGAACTAGTCATCAGCGTACGCAGATTGATTGGACTGAGAGGGGCCAGCCGATGGTTTGGGCGTCTAACACGGCGAGCCAGTCTCCTTGAAGGCCTCGTCCAGACGCTTGCCACCACTCACGGGGATGCAGCCCAGCTTCTTCACGTCCAGGTGGACCAGCTCACCGAGCCGCCTTCGTGCTGAGATCCTCTCAAACGAGCAGGGCCCAAAGACCGCTGCCTTCCTCACTCGCACCGTCCTCTCCTCCGCCCAGGGAGGAATCGCTATCCACCGAGTGCTCTCACAACGGCGGTAACTACCGCTCCTTCCCCTTCCAGGGCATGGCCAACGAGCACAGCATCACCCTCAAGAAGACACGGCCCCTGCCGTCCCAGACCAACGGCGAGGTCGAGGCCGTCAACTGGACACTCCAGCGTGAGTGGACCTATCTGCGTCCGTCTCGCCCCAACACCGAGCACCAGGTCGGCCCCCAACCCTTCGTCGGTGACTACGACTACGCTCACCCTCACACTGCCATCGGCAACCAGCCACCGGCTTCGCGCCGGTAAACAACGGCGATAGGGACTACGCCCTAGAGCACCGGCTCGGTTTCGAACGTTTCGGATCCGGCTGCCGGCTGCGCCTCCC
The DNA here is from genome assembly GCA_020432045.1 of Dehalococcoidia bacterium. Taxonomy (GTDB): domain Bacteria; phylum Chloroflexota; class Dehalococcoidia; order Tepidiformales; family Tepidiformaceae; genus JAGQHB01. Next base: position 31,295 of record JAGQHB010000088.1, read on the forward strand.
GCTCAGATAGCAACCCGACGGGCACGGCGGGGAGCGTCTCGATGTGAGCGCCGGCACGAACCCCGAAGTTCAGCGAGAAACGGGCGATGGCTTCGTTGTCCGGCGCCTCCGCTATCGCGACGAAGTCATACTTGCCGAGCACCCCGTACAGGCCCAGACAGCGCACTCCCGGCGTTGCGGCGGCGACCTCGGCTCGGGCGAGGACCTCGGGGTCGGCCGCGACTCGTTCGCGGCCTTCCGGATACAGCGTTAACAACAGGACGTATGTGGCCATCTCAGAAGTCTACGGGCAGCCGTCGCTTTCCGGCACCTGCCGGCATCAGCTCTGCTCGCGGTGACCTCTCAAATAGGCACCTGCGGACGCCACGGCTCGCGAGATGTCGTATCCGGTGATGATGCCGGCATTGCGGTCGCCGTCACCTTCGCGGACGGCAGCTTGCTACGTTTGGCAGGTGCTCATCAACTTGTTGGTAGCTCCAGACTGGCCCTTGGGGACGCTCCCGTCGCTCAGGGGTGTGACCACGTCATCGGGTGAACGTGAGGTGGGTGACGCCGCTGGGCGATAGGAAGACCTCCACGTCGTACTGCTGCTCCAACGCCTCCAGGCCGTCCCACAGCCGGACACCGCGGCCGAGCAGGATCGGGACCTGCACGATGTGCATCTGGTCAATGAGACCGGCAGCGAGGAATGCGCGCATCATGGTCGGGCCGCCACCGATGCGGACGTCCTGGCCGGCGGCTGCGTCCCTTGCCACCTCGAGTGCCTCCGCTGGCGCGGCATCAAGGAAGTGGAACGTCGTGCCACCCTCCATCTCCAGCGGCGGGCGCGGACGGTGGGTCAGGACGTACGTCGGCATATGGAACGGAGGGTTGTCGCCCCACCACCCTCGCCACTCCGGATCGTCTTGCCAGCCTGGAGGGCCGAACTTGCCCGCTCCCATGATCTCCGCACCAATCCCGGGTCCGTGCCGGGTGGCCATCACGTGATCGACACCCTCGGTGCCGCCCGGCTCGCCGAACATTTCGCGGCCGAACCGGGTGCCGAACATCCACTCGTGGAGCCGATGCCCTGCATGGCCGAACGGCGTGTCGAGGGCCTGTCCCTCGCCGGTAGCGAATCCGTCGAGCGAGATCGAGAAGTTATGGACGCGGACGAGCGACACGGCGGCCCCTTCGAGTGATGTTGGTCGGGTCGGACTGGTAGACCTGTCTTGCCGCGAGATTACATCCGCCATGGGCATCCGGCGACCCAGGGACAGTCAGAGCGCTGACGGCCCCGCTGACGTGCTGAGAGCGAGCCGAGTGACCTTGTTGGTGTCCCCGCGAGATATCTCAAATGAGCTAGTCGCATCGGGGATTCTGTGAACCCGTTCGCCCGCGAGCCCTTGCATTTACTTTCGTTGGTCGCATCGCGGTGAACGGACCAGCTGAACTCAGAAGCCGGACCCTGGGCAGACTCTTGAAACAGCCCGTTACTGTGGCACCCGCACATAGACGGGTTATGGCGACCCCGATCGGATTCGAACCGACGATCTCCACCTTGACAGGGTGGCATGTTAGGCCGCTACACCACGGGGCCGCGCGGCGACCTTGCTAAGGTACGTTCGGGCAGGGAATCGAGCAACCCAAATGCTTCATCCGGGCGGTCACGCCGTGGCGTGCGGGCGGCGTCGTGAGATGTCCGCGCAGGCTTCGCAGACGCTTTCCGGCAGGATCCCCACCCGCATGAGGATGGCGAAGATCTTGCAGCCGAGGCAGAAGCCCACGAACGCCTCCAGCGAGGCAGCCACAAGGACCATCCCGACGAGTACATATGCCGCGGCCGTGAACCCGAGGCCGAAATGAAGTACCACGGCGGCCAACGACAACGTCGCGCCGATACCCTGCGCGAACCGCTTTGGGGGTCCCGGCGTGGGCCGCTCCGCAAGCGGCAGACGGGGTATCAGCACCCGTGTGACGAACAACGCGAGCGGGCTGATACGAGGCCCCGATAGGACGCGCGCCAGGAACCCGGCTGCCAGCAGCGCCACGAGCCACGGCGTCTGCGTCAGCAGCAACGCGGCGCATAGGACCGCCACACCCCCGGCCACGAGCCGGGCAGCGACTTCATTAACGGGGTCGGGAAATTCGAGCAGTTGCCGCATCGTCGATAAACCTGAGTAAGTTGGTCAAGATTATCGGCGACCCCGGCAGTCACTGCAACTGCCGGGGTGACGCGTGCCTTCCACGCTCCGTCCACCGTTTCGCCACCGGGCGTGAACCCGCACGCACTGCCAATAGCCCCGGGGCTTCCGACTCTCATGGTGGGTCGAGCGCGCGGTGCGCAGGGTGGCACCTCCCACGGTCTTTCCCGTTTCGTGCCGCGCGCCGGCCCCTTATGCCTGCAAGGCACGGGCGCCTGCGCGAAGTATTGCGACTTCACGACGGCGCGCAGGGAACGAAACGGGGGCCGGGCGTGGCGATTCAGTGACGCCCCGCTACCGGCGTCGCGCGGTGGTTACGATGGCCAATGTCACACCCAACAGTGAAACGACAACGATCAGCCCAACCACACCGAGCGGCCGGCCACCTATCACCTCGTCCTGCCCGGCGTTGCCCGTCGCTGGTGGCCGGGGCGTGATAGGTGTCGCGGTAGCCGAACCCGCTGGCGGCGGGCCCGTCGCCGGGAGCACGACGATCTCGCCAACCATGCCCTGCGTGTCGTGGAGAATGCAGTAGTAGAGGTAGGTGCCCGGACGAGCGAACTTCATCTCAAAGTCGAGGCCAAGGGGCCAGTCAACGCCGATCGCACCGCTGTTCCAGTAGCCGCTTCCGTCGTACGCCTCACCAGGACGGAACTGCTCGGCCACCGCAGGGTTGTCGACAATCGGCAAACCGCCGGGGAACGGCCCAAACGTCGCCGTGTGGGGTGTCTTCACCGCCGAATGCCAGCGAACCGTGTCACCCTCGCGAATTGTTACGCGAGGCGGGAAGAACTGCTGCACGTCTCCGTAGCTCGTCGCCCCGGCAATCGCGACAACGTGTTCCCTTGACCCATCAGGCAGCGGCGATTGCATATCAGGACGCGATGCCCAGTCGCTGGCAATTGCTTTGAGATCGACGAGCGCAGCGGTGAACTCAAGGCCACCCCGCGCGTCCGTGGCGACCTGGTCATCGCCGGGGCCGTCTATCACCGTCACCGTCCCTCGCATCTCGGCGTGTGTGACGCAGTAGAACGGATACGCGCCTGGTGTTGGAAACCGCACCTCGTAGCTCTTGTCCGGGCCGAAGGTGAGATCGGAAGTGTGGAATCTGTCGCCCGCGTAGGCACTCCCAGTGGGAGACGATTGCGGTGCTCCCGCTTGCGGCACGCCGAAGGTCACCGTGTGTGGCTCGAACCACGGGAACTCCCAGCGCACAGTACTCCCGGCACTCACGGTGAACGACGCTGGCAGAAATGCGTTGATTGCGTAGCCGTTCTCGCCATCACCCGCACGCACTACCAGGACCGACGGCTGATCGTTGCTGGCCTCTGCCTGCATCACCCGGGGCGATATCGCCAGTACAAGAGCAACGGCGAGCGCCCCGAGGCATAAGGGTCTCATCATCCACAGCGTACGCTCGGCGGCGGCCTGCGAAACCTGCCCGTTCGTCCATGATCAAGGGTGCAGCCGGCCGGAATCCGGCTCACCGCGCGTGGAATTACGTCTGCTTGTTGGCCACTCGAGCGCGTGCCGCAACCAGCTCGTACGTCGCCGCTGCAGCTGCCCCCGCGTCGCGCGGGATGACGGCCACGAAGTCGGTCACTCCTGCGGTAGCAAATTCGGCCAGGCCAGCGTCAATCTCCGCCTCCCCACCAAGGATGGCTACGTCTGCCGGGTTCGCAGCACCTCCCCGGTCGAGCGTCGCCCGGTACGACGGTAGCCGGCCGTACGCCTGGAAGGACGTGTTCAGCTGCTCACGTCCCCCGGCAACGTCATCCGAATGCAGCACGGGGACCATCGCCACGAACCGCGGTGCTGGTTTGCCTGCCGCCTGGGCTGCAGCAGACATCAACGGGACAGCTGTATCGCGAATGAACGAAGTGCCACCCATCCAGGTGATCGTGCCGTCGGCCAACCGGCCGCAAAGCTTCAACATGGCAGGGCCAAGTGCGGCCACGAGCACGGGTGGCTTCGTCGTGCCGGCCACGCCCACCTGGGCTTTCACCCGGTACAGGTCTCCTTTGAATGCGACGCGTTCGCCGGCCAGCAGCCCGTTTAGGATGGTCAGGTACTCGCGCGTGTGGGGGATGGGCTTCGAGTAGTCCAAACCCAGCGAATCCTCGATCGCGACCCTGTGGCTGAGGCCGATACCGAGTGCCAGCCGGTTGTTGCTCGCGTCTTGCACGGTCAATGCCTGGCTGGCGAGCACCGTCGGATGCCGCGGATAGGTGGGGACGACGGCCGTACCGAGTTCGACAGTGCTGGTTTCCTGGCCCGCGATCGCCAGGACCATGAGCGCATCAACGGTCGCGACCTGTGGCAGCCACACGCCAGCGAACCCGTCTTTTTCGGCACGGACGGCCCGCTCGACGAGGCCGCTGACGCCGGTTGTGTCGCCGGGCATCGAGAGCATGAAGTGGATACGCATGGAAATCCTCGCAGGCGTCAAAGTGCAGGGGAGCGTCGTTCACGCCAGATGCCCCGGCCAACACAGCCGATCGGCCTCAAGGCCGTTACGACGACCGGCGGAGCGAATGAGAATCGCGCGAGCCGCTTAGTACGGCGCATTAGCAGAAACATGGCGGAGAGGGTGGGATTCGAACCCACGGAGGTTTGACCCTCGACCGTTTTCAAGACGGTTCCCTTCAACCACTCGGGCACCTCTCCATCTCGAATCGTCGCCCAGCAATCGCAAGTGCGCCACTTTCCGCGCACGCGAAGGCGCCCCAGGCGAAAGGCCGGGGGCGCCTTCTGAACTGCCGGTCTCGAAACCTAGACGGCTTCGATGATCGTGCTGATGCCCATGCCGACACCGATGCACTGCGTCGCGAGGGCATACTTGCCGCCGCTGCGCCGAAGCTCGTGCGCGACGGTGAGCACCAGCCGCGTGCCGGTCGCCCCGAGCGGATGCCCGATGGCAATCGAGCCGCCGTTCACGTTGACGCGGTCCAGCGGGATCCCAAGCTCCTTGCAGGACGGGATGACCTGGGCGGCGAACGCCTCGTTGAACTCAACGCGGTCGATTTGGTCGGCGGTGATCCCCGCGTGGCGAAGTGCCTTGCGCGTGGACGGGATCGGGCCGAGGCCCATCACCTGCGCCTTCACGCCAGAAACGCCGTAGCCAATGATGCGGGCCAGAGGCTCCAGGCCCAGCTGCATCGCCCGCTCCTCGCTCATCAGTATCGCAGCGGTGATGCCGTCATTGGTCGGGCAGGCGTTGCCGGCCGTGATTAGCAATTCGCCGCCGGTCGGACTGACAATGCCCTTGGCTGCGGGGAGTTGCCCGAGCGCCTCCACATTGGTACCAGGCCGAATGCACTCGTCGCGGTCGAAGACGATCGTCTTCCCGCGGCTATCGGGCACCCAGTTTCCCTGGTCATCGAAGACAGGCTCTTCCACTTCCAACGGGATGACCTCGTCGCGGTAGATGCCCTTCTCGTAAGCGGCAACCGTCTTGCGGTGGCTGTCGGCTGAGAACGCGTCCATCTCCTCGCGGCTGATGCCGTAGACCTCGGCCACGTTCTGGGCCGTCTGAAGCATCGAAAGCACGGGCGAATAGTCGAGGATTTCATCCTGGAACGGGACGCTGAAGTTCTCGAAGTGATCCTTCGCCATGTTCCGCTGGGCGGGGTTCTGGGCCAGTCGGCGCTGGTTAAACTCGGTGATCCGGTTGGTTTCCGGACGTGGGCCGCCGCCGAGGCCTCGGCCCATGCGCTCGATGCCCATCGCCACGCCACACTCGGTCGCCCCAACCATGATCGACTGGGCGATGCGATGCAAGGTCTCCATGCTGGAGCCGCACTGGCGGTTCGTATCAAACGCCGAGACCTCGGCGGGGAGCCCGGCGAGGCGCGCGACCGTATCGCCACCGATGCCGGCCAACTCCGGCGCGCCGGCGACGTTGCCAAGGCCGATGTCCTCGATCATGTCGTCGGCCACCTTTGGATTCCGGTCGAGGAGTGCCCGGAGTACCTGCGCCCCGGCCTCATCGAGACGCGTTGCGACTAGCTTGCCGCGACCACCCCGGGCAAACGCCGAGCGGGCGCCGTCAACAAGTACCACGTTCTTCAGCTGCATATCCTGCCAACCCCTGGCGCCCGGCCGTTTCGCTCTGGCCGGCTACGCGAAGTCTGAGGGTACCCGCTCCCGCAGTACGTTTCTAGGGTTCTGGGCGAAAAACTTACCGATCGGTCAACCGCCGTTGTGGAAGTCGTAGACGCGCTTCACGGCGGCGGCGGCACGTTCGAAGCTGGCGAACACGGGGATCGCCCTGGAGTGGAATTCGGGCTGGATGCTCGCGATATATTCGGCCTCGTGCGCCGGGTGGATCACGGCGAAGAACGGCTTCCCGCTCGCTTCCTGGTGCGTCTTCAGAGTGTCGAGCATATCGGTCAGCGTTTCTGGCTTTGCCTTCCACTGCCGCGCCGCAAACATCGCCGAGAGCTCCATGACGATCGCGTCAATGTTCTCGTCGGCCTCGACGATAGAAAGGATGCGTTGCAGCGTCTCGGTCTTGCCCTGGACGGTGCCGCCCATGTCGAGCGGGTTCTGGAAGCTGCCACCGATAATGTTGAAGAACGATTCCAGTTCGGCGTAGGTCTTGTCCGTGAATCGAGCCACGTCGAAGCCCTGCTTGGCGAACGCATCGGTGATCGACACTGACTGGCCGCCGGTCTGGGCGAGCAGTGCCACGCCTCGCCCAGCCGGACGCTTTGCGAGCGTAAGCGCCTTCATGACGTCGATCGTTTCGTCGAGATTGTTCGTGACGATGGCCCCGCACTGGCGCATCATCCCCTCCCACACCGCCTGGTCGCTGGCGAGCGACCCCGTGTGTGACATCGTCGCCCGTGCGCCCGCGCTCGTCTGGCCACCCTTCCAGACGACAACCGGCTTGCGCTTGCACGCTTCTCTCAGGGTTTCGAAGAATCGGCGGCCGTCGCGGGCGCCTTCGACGTACATACCGATTACTTCGGTTTCGTCGTCGTGCATCAGGTAATCAACATAATCTGACACGTCCAAAACGACTGCATTGCCGAAGCTGGCACAGCGGCTGAGGTGCATCCCGTTGGCGCCGGCGACCAGCGAGAACATGATCCCGTGCGTCCCGGACTGCGAGAGGAATCCAATCTTCCCGTCGTCTGCGATTGGCGCGTCGTTGTTGAAGCGTACGCCCACCTTCGGGAGGTAGAGCCCCATGCAGTTCGGACCAACAAGGTTGAAGTTCGCAGGCTTCGCCATGTCGACGAGCGTGTTCTGCAGCTTGATGCCGAGTTCTTCACCAGTCTCCGCGAAGCCCGATGTGAAGAACGCCGCACCATTGGCGCCAACTGCGATGAGGTCTTTCAGAATGAAAGGCGAAACCTGCCGCGGAACCGCAACCAGCGCGTAATCGATGAGCTCCGGCACGTCGGCCATGCTGGTGAAGTTCTGGATTCCCAGCTTCTCGATGCCCTCTATCTCTTTCGCGTCCAGCTGCACTGAGTAGAGGTTTCCGCCCTTCTCCTTGAACGGCATGTTGTTTTGCAGCCACATATAGTTCGGGCCCTTATCGCCGACGACCACCACGGTCTTCGGGTTGAACATTGCATCGAGACGGTGTCCGGGGACTCCCATGGCAGTACTCCTGGCGGCGCTGCGGGCGGCCGCGAACGCTGGCTAGCTGGCGCTGACGATGATGCGGGCATCGACGGCGATTGCACCGTCGGGGTAGGCGAACACGGGGTTCAGGTCGAGTTCCTGCACCTCGGGGTGCTGGGCGACGAACTCCGAAACCTTGAGGATGGTGGACTTCAGCGCGGCGATGTCGCTCGCGGGCTGGCCACGCACCCCCGATAGCACCGGGCGGCCCTTGATTTCATCGATCATCTGTCCAGCATCGCGGTCGGCGAGCGGGACCAGGCGGAACGAAACGTCTTTCAGTACCTCGACCATGATGCCGCCAAGGCCAAACATCATGACTGGCCCAAACTGGGCATCCGTCGTCATCCCGACGATCACCTCGGTACCCTGGGGCGCCATGTGCTGGACCGCGACGCCGGTGATCTTCGCGCCGGGTACTGCTTCGCTGCAGCTCTTCAGGATCGCGGCATGGGCGGCACGGACTTCATCGGCCGTCTTCAGGTTTAGCTTCACGCCGCCAGCGTCGCTCTTGTGGGCGATATCGGGCGAGACAACCTTCAGCACCACCGGATAGCCGGCAGCTTCGGACTGTGTGACCGCTTCATCGGCGGAGGTGGCGAGCGTGGTCAGCGTGACCGGGACGCCGGCCTCACGGAGGACGTCCTTGGCTTCTACTTCGCTGAGAAGTGTGCGGCCCTCTGCGCGGGCACGGGCGAGTACGTCGGCGAATGACATCGGTCCCTCTGGGTTCAGGCTGGCGCACGGGCCGGGATCAACCCGAAAGACCGTAGCGCCGCGATTCTACGGGAGCATTCGCACAGTGTCAGTTCCTCAAACTATCGGGCTCAGCCGGCGAACGCCGTGCACTGCCTGGCCGAAACCGTGGCGGGAGGCTGTTCATTGGGGCAGTATGGCTGCCCTCGCGGGGAACAGGGAGTGAGCTGTATGCATGCTGAAAAGGACACCTACGACATTCTTATCGTCGGTGCGGGCGCATCCGGGGCCGCCGTCGCATCCCGTGTCAGCGAAGACGGCCGGCGCTCCGTCTGCCTCGTAGAGGCAGGACCGGACTACCCGGCGCTGGAAACGCTCCCCTTCGACCTCGTCAATAGCCACAACAACTCATACACGGCCCACGATTGGGGGTTCGATTACCAGCCGACGGCAGCCGCCCGTGCGATGAACTTTCCTCGTGGCCGGGTCACGGGCGGGTCCAGCGCCGTGAACACGACCATCGCCCTTCGTGGGATGCCCGAGGACTACGACGGTTGGGCCGAACAGGGCAACCCGGAATGGTCCTGGGACCGCGTGTTGCCGGCGTTCCGTCGTATGGAGCGCGACCTCGACTACGGTCACGAGCCGTTCCACGGCGACGCCGGCCCGATCACCATCCGGCGGTATCAGCGGGATGAACTGACGCTCGTCCACCAGGCGTTCCTCGATGCTGCGCGAGAGCTCGGATACCCCGACTGCCCGGATGCCAACGACCCGGCCAGCTGGGGCTCCGGCCCCCACCCCATGAACAAGATCGGCCGGCTCAGGGTTTCAACCGCCGTTGGCTATCTCTCGGCCGCCCGCGCCCGCCCCAACCTGGCGATTCGCGCCAACACCCACGTTCGCCGCGTCCTCGTCCAGGAAGGACGCGCGACCGGGCTCGAGGTGGAGACGGCGGGTGAAGTCTCCACCATCCCTGGCAAGCTCATCGTCCTCTGTGGCGGCTCGCTGCAGACGCCGCCAATCCTCTACCGGTCGGGCATCGGCCCGCGCGTAGAGCTGGAACGCCTCGGTGTTGATGTCATCGCCGACGTGCCCGGCGTCGCACAGAACCTGAGCGACCACCCAGCCCTGGCTGTGCTCTGCCGTGTGAAAGCCCCATCCATCCTCGATGCCGATCAGCCGATCGTTCAGACAATCCTTCGCTATACGGCCGAGGGCAGCGACCAGCGAAATGACCTCCAGATCGAGGCGTTCTCGTTTTCGCCACGAAACACTCCACTCGATTGCTTCGCGATTGCAGCCGTGCTGGAAGAAGTACGCGGTACGGGCCGCCTGCGCATCGACTCAGCGGACCCGCACGCGAAGCCGGTGGCCGAACCCCACTTCCTTGAAGACGAGCGCGACCTCGTCCGGCTCGCCGCGGGCGTTCGCGACACGATCGCCTTCACGAAGACGGCTGCGTACCGGGAGATCATCGACGAAGTGCTGTTCCCGGATCCCGCTCGCGACCTGCCGGACGACGTGCTCTTCACGATGCTCCGTAAGCTTGCAGCCAGCGGCTACCACCCCTGCGGCACCGCGAAAATGGGCCCGGTCACCGATCCGATGGCGGTTGTCGACCAGTTCGGACGCGTGCACGCGGCGGAAGGGCTCGCGGTCGCTGATGCGTCGATCATGCCATCGGTGCCGCGAGCAAACACAAACCTCACCAGCATCATGATCGGCGAAATGATCGGTGAGTGGATTCGTACACGCGGAGCCGCATACGGGCTGTAGAGTCCGTCCACCTCCCATTCACACATCATCCTCCGCTGCGATCTGATAGCAGCGCGCTCGCCGTTCGACTCTCGGATTTCCGCTTGTGGAACGCCGGGGGCTGGGAAGGCACGACATGAACAAAGCATCTGTCAGTCCGTGACATTGGTGAACCTGTAGGATTCGGCTGGCGCATGAACTCTCCCCAGCGAGGTGGACCCCAATGCCTGTCGCGCACGTCAACGGCACGGATCTCTATTACGAACGGCACGGAACCGGCTTCCCGCTGGTGTTCATCCACGGGGGTTTCGGCGGGCTCGGCACCGGCCAGGGCGGGCAGGCGCCTGCCTGGGTCGAGCGGTTCGCCCAATCGTTCGAGGTTATCCTCTACGACCGGCGCTCGTCAGGACGATCGAGCTTTCCCGAGGTGCGGCACTCGATGGCACAGTTCGCGACCGACCTCCGGGAACTGCTCCGTGACCTCGGACACGACCGCGCGCACGTCTGGGGGACCTCAGCCGGTGGCCACATCGCGCTTGAGTTTGGGCTCGCGTTTCCAGAGTCCACAGCGTCGCTCGTTATCGCGGAGTCTGCGCCATGGCTGACGCGCGACCCGGACACTCTCGCCCGCCTCAACGAGCGGATCACGGTGCTGCACACAAAGGGCCCGGTGGCGGCCTATGAAGCTCGCCGCGAAGGCGGGACGGTCGGCCTGAACCTGTTCGCCGCCCAGCGGCCCGCACAGACGAAAGAGGAAGCGCAGGCCCGGGAAGCCTCGCGGGCAGCTATCCAGGCACAGCTCGCGACCGTGCCGCGCGAAGAACGAATCGCCAAGTACGCGGGCGAGCTCCGCACCTACGAGGCCTACGCCGAATTCGACGCCACCAGCAGGTTCGACGAGCTCAAGATGCCAGTGCTCGTCGTGTTCGGGACGGGGGACACCGTCTTTCCGGACGCTGGTTGGGAGGTGTTAACAGCGGGCAATCCGAACGTAACGTACCTGCCAGTACAAGGCGCCGAACACGGCGCCGCCACGAACGCCAAGACGCTTGAGGTGATGCTGGAATTCCTGAGAGCGAACACTCCCGCGAGCTGACGGAACGCTGCGGAGCGCGAATACGACGGAGCTGTATTGGAGGCGCCGGCCGGACTCGAACCGGCGGTGAGGATTTTGCAGACCCTTGCCTTACCACTTGGCCACGGCGCCCCGTGAACTCGCCTATCGAACGTACACAATTGAACCGGGAAGAGTAATGGTGCCCAGGGTGAGATTTGAACTCACACGCCCAAAAGAGCACTGCCCCCTCAAGACAGCGTGTCTGCCGTTCCACCACCTGGGCACGAA
>JAGQHB010000089.1 GCA_020432045.1 Dehalococcoidia bacterium
ATGCCGCTGCCATCGGTGCCATCACCGGCGAAGACACCTGGATGCTGGAGCAACATGCATTGCCCGGCTGGTTTGTCGCCTCCGATGGCGAGAGGGTCGTTGGCGTCATCAACGTGAGCGATGGGGGTGGGGGTACGGGGCGGTTATCAGTGCCCACGCTCTTCGAAACCTACCGTGGACGTGGCCTGGAAGCATGGATGATCGAACGCGCCGCCACCCACGCCGAGACCGGCGGTTACCACACCCTGCTGCTCGCTGCCGACCCCTCGCTGGATCCGCTGACCCGCGACCTCGAAGACCGCCGCTGGTTCCGCGAAGGCGGCGACTACATCAAACGCCTCGCCCCGCCACCTTCGGCGAGGATCGAAGACGACTGACTGAACTGGGGCATTGACAGAGGCCGCACCCACGTGCGCCAATCTGTCACATGGTAGCTGGGCATGTGACGCTGGCCAGCCTGCTTCTCATAGCCGTCGGAACCGCCTCAGCCTGCTCGACCAATTCGAACGGCGGCGACGCGTATGTCCTTCGTCTCGACCCAACGAATGGTGATGTCATGTGGACATATCGGACGAGCGGCTACACCGTCGATCACCCTGCCGCCTTCGAGAATCTCGTCTTCGTAATGGGACATAAGGACCTCGTCGCCCTGGACGCTGATAGCGGTGAGGAACGCTGGGCTCGCGGCGGTCTACAGGGCACCCGAGCGCCGGCCCTTATCGAAGACGGCGTCGTGTTTGCCCCGTCACAGCCAGAAACCCCTCAGGGCAACATCGGGCACCTGGTTGCCCTCGATGCAGGAAGCGGCCGCGAGCTCTGGTCTGAAGGCTGCCTCCTCGGGGGATATGGCTCGCAGGTGTCCGTGGCCGGCGGCGGCCGCGCCTATTTAGCTTCGAGCTGCGAGCCGGGCGACGGGGCAGCGTCGGAGACTCACCTCGTGGCGTTCAATCCTGTCGATGGTTCTGAGATCTGGCGTTCGGAGGACGTTCAGTACCGGGAAGGCGACGCCGACGGGGGTTACGCGATCGGCCTAGGGGGCTCGCCGGTGTTTGAGTCGGGCTACCTCGTCTACGCCAACCACGACAGCAGAATCAGGGCACTTGATGCAGCCACCGGCGATGCTGCCTGGGAGGCTCCGATCGCGAGTCCGCCCTACTCGGCTACCGTCTCGGCCGCTGCAGGTACCGTCTTCGTCTGGCCGCAAGTGGACCCGCTCCTCATTGCTTTGGACGTTGAGACCGGTGGAGAGCGCTGGCGGTTCGAGCGGGTGCCGGGGGACTATGGAGCCTTACACTTCACGCTCTTTAACAAGCCGCTCGTGGTCGATGGTGTCGTCTACACATTCAGCAGCCCTTCGCAAATGGTCGCCCTCGACCTGGCAACGGGCCATGAGATTTGGAGCACTGATGGTGCGGCAGGCACCATGGCCAGCGATGGTGAGGTCCTCTATCTCGGCGGTCATGCGACCATCCGCGCATTCGATCTCGATTCGGGCGCTCCTCTCTGGGATCGCGCCTACGACCTCGGCGAGGCCACCCGGATGCAGCTGAACGTCGTGGACGGCATGCTGCTCGCCACCGCCCCGGGAGAGTCACCACCATATCGCGACTGAGACGTCTCGCTCCGTCCGGAGATCGCGAACCGGGCGACTACATCAAGAGGCTCGCTCCGCCTATCCCGCCGCGGCCGGGATCCACTCTTCCGCCCAGGCCGCCACCGCTTCGACCACAGGGAGCAGCGCGCGACCTTTTTCTGTCAGGCGATATTCGATACGCACGGGTATGTCAGGGAACACGATACGTTCCACGAGACCCTCGGCCTCGAACTCCTTGAGCCGATCCGAAAGCAAGCGGTCGCTCATCCCGGGGATCGCGTCCGTCA
>JAGQHB010000006.1 GCA_020432045.1 Dehalococcoidia bacterium
AGCGTGACCATGCCCTCGGGAAGCTCGTTCGGCATAGCGGGCATTCTGCCACAGCGAATTGACCTTCCGCGCGTACTGCACCGGAGGACCTTGAGACGTCCGGACATCGTGCATTGACTACTTACGAGGTCGCTGGATCCGGTGTCTGCTCCACCGAGAGCGACGCTGCGGCACTCGCCACCGCCAGTAGCGCAGCCGGCAGGAGGAGCAGGCCGACAGAAAATCCCGAGAGCACCGCGGCCACGACCAGCAGCGCCGCCAGTACACAGAGAGCGCGGCGCGCGTGCCCGGTGTAACCGGCCAAATGGGCCCAGGCCATCGCGGGCACAAGCAGGATCGCCACCGCGACAGCGGCGAGAAACGCCACGGCCACCGGCTCGACGCCCGATTCCCAGAGCGTCTCGGTGTGCGTCTCGCAGACGGACGGTGCGCCTGGGGTCGCACTGCAACTGGAAACCGTCGTGACCGGCCCGAACGCGAGATAGAGCGCGGCGACGACGCCGAACAACGCGGCCGCTGCGGCCGTGGTGAGCTCGACCTTTCGGGCAGTGGCGGATGGCATCGTGGCGTCAGCGTAGTGATTGGAGGCGTAACGGACCGGTGAGCGAGCTACCTATCGCAGCACACGCAAGCCCGCCGCCGCCGCCAGCGGGATGAAGTCGCGGTCAAAAGAGAGGATCGCGTCGCAGCCGGAACGCACGGCCGCCACGGTGTTGGCGTGGTCGACCACGCTGGCCTTCTTGTCCATCCAGTTGAGGAAGTTCGCGACCGCTTCTTTTTCGATTGCCGGGTCAATGCGCACGACGCGGGCGCCTTTCGAGGCGCGTTCGTGAAGCATCCGGGCGAGGCGCGGGTCGCGTCTGCGGGTGATGCTCAGCGCCTCGTAAAGCGTCCAGTTGGTGGTGTGCAGTTCGATCGGCACGCGGCGTTCGCGCAACTCCGAGAGCACGCGCAGCACATTCGGGCGCCACTGGTCGGACGCGACCTCCATCGGCACCCAGGCCGAGGCGTCGACGAGGATTTTCACTTCTCGCCCGGCCCATATGGCGCACGCTCTTCGGCGAGCATGAGAAGCCGGGGACGCGATTCGGCGCCGTAGAGCTGCTCCTTCACACTGGACAGGTCGACCGGCCCGGGGCCGAGTTCGTCATCGATCTCTTCGACCATGGCCTGCCAGCGGTCGTAGGCATCCCAATCCCATTCGATCCCGGCGGATGGCGCATCCCCGGAGGCAGGGAGTTCGCCTTCGCTGAGAAAGCCTTCCAGCGCGGATTCGATGATCGACTTGAGCGTGATTCCCTGTTCCGCTGCGCGGATCTTCGCTCGCCGGTACAGGTCTTCGTCATCAAGGACGACTGTTAGCCGTGCACTCATCGCTGCACCTCCATGCGTTTGCACTTTAGCACTTTAGCACTCTTCCAGCCATCCTCCAACCCTTTTCTCTTCGCAATCGCCGCCGCCGGAAGTGGGCCCTACAATCCAGCGCACATGTACGAACGAACGGTCCTTGCGAACGGCCTGCGGGTCGTCACCTCTGAGATGCCGCACACGCGCTCTGTCACGGTCTCCATCTATGTCGGTGCCGGGAGCCGCTACGAACGCGACGAGGAGGCAGGGCTCTCACATTTCCTTGAGCACATGCTATTCAAGGGAGCATCCCGCCGCCCAACAGCGTTCGAGATCTCCGAGGCGATTGAGTCGGTCGGGGGCATTCACAACGCTGCGACTGACCGCGAAGCCACGATCTACTACGCCAAGGTGCCCCACACCGCGGCGCTGGAAACGATCGACATCCTCTCTGACATGGTGCGGGAACCGGTGATGGATGCAGCGGAACTCGAAAAAGAGCGCCACGTTATCCTCGAAGAGCTCGCTTCCATCGAAGACAGCCCCGCTGAGATTGCCGGCATCCTCGTCGATGAAACGCTGTGGCCGGGACAGCCGCTCGGCCGCAACATCGGCGGCACACCGGAGAGCGTAAAAGCACTCCCGCTCTCCGCCGTCTGTGACTACTTCCGGGCGCAGTACGTCCCCGGGAACCTCGTCCTTGCGGTCGCCGGGAACATCAAACACCGCGATGCGGTCGCTGCTGCTGAGCGTTGGCTCGGCGGAATGGCTGCGGCCGCACCGGGCGCATGGTTTCCGCATGAAGCTCGTGAAAACGGCAGCCGCGTCGCGGTCCACGAAAAGGACACTGAGCAGGCGCACGTCTGCCTCGCCTATCCGACCGTGCCGCTCACGCACCCCGACCGGTATGCCGTGGACCTGCTCAGCACTGTGCTTGGCGAAGGTATGTCGAGCCGGCTTTTTATGGAGCTGCGGGAAGAACGCGCCCTCGTCTACGACGTGCACACCTACCCCAGCGAGTTTCGCGATGCAGGTTCACTCACGGTGTATGCCGGTTGTGACCCCGAGCACGCGCGCACGACCGTCGAGGTCACCCTCGCCGAGGTTGAGAAGCTACTGAAGGACCTACCGGTCAGGGAACTCGAAAAAGGCAAGTCCATGGCTCGCGGCCGCATCCAGCTGCGCATGGAAGACACGCGTTCCGTGGCGGGCTGGATCGGCTCCCAGGAGCTGCTCCTGAATGAAGTGCTCACGGTCGACGATGTGGTCGCGCGCATCGACGCCGTGACGCACGACGACCTCATGCGCGTCGGCGCCAGGTATCTTCGGCCCGAGTTTGCTGCGTTGGCGGTCGTCGGCCCGTACCCGCAAAGGGCCACGTTCGAAGGTCTCATCTAATGGCAGCCCGCGCCTTCTTCGGACCGCCTTCGAAGACAGCCGCTCCGGGCGGCCTCCAGGTCTCGGTCTATCTCGTGCCTGTCTATCAGGGTCGCCTGCTGGCGTTTGATATCCACGCAAAGGCCGTCTCCGGCCGCTGGCTGCCATGGGCGGTTATCGACTATCGCCAGAATCCGTACGAAGCGGCTGCCCTCCTCGCCGACGACTGGCTCGACGTCGGGCTGGACGACCTCCGCGTGGTTGACGTGCTCTCGGCCGAGGGTCCACTGCAGGGATGGGAGCTCGCCATCGTCTATCGCGCCGAGTTGGCTGAACTGCCGAAGGGTGATGACGGCCGCGCCCCCTACCTCTACCCGGCAGACCGGTACGACGCTATCGCTATCTTCGAACCCACCGACTTTGAGCGCTGGGTGAGCGTGGCGCAGACACAACACCGCACCCCGGCGACAACGCTTCCGCCGGGCGACGTGCGCGTCTTTTGAGAAGGTTCCCGCCTAGCTCAATTCGATGAACTCGACCCAGTTGCCGTCCGGGTCTTCGACCATGGCGATGTCGACGCCGGGGCGGATGTTGCGGCGCTGCACCGGGACGTTGTAGCCGGCTGCAGATGCTTTCGCGAGGATCTCGTCCAGGTTCGTCACGGTGATCGTCCAGTAGCGGTAGCCATAGGCACCCTGGAGGCCGCCGCCCGCTGCCTTGTTCTCCAGCTTCTTCTCAGGCACGACCAGTTTGATCAGGCTGGTGCCGCACATCAGCCGTTCCATCACCGAGCCGGCCATGGGCATGGTGCCGACATGCTCGAAGCCGAGCGTGTCGCGGTAGAAGGCGAGGGCCTTCGGGCCGTCGCTGACGACGATTCCGAGGTCGATCGAATCTTTTCCGAGCTTGATGGTCACGGGTTCTTTCCTCCGATTAAGTGGGTGTACAGCTGCGCCATCATCCAGGCGGCGCGTTCGACTGATGGGAAGACGGCGATACCCTGCGCGGCGAAGCTGTCGCGCACGGCATCGACTGCTGCGCGATGCTCACGGTTCGCCGTCTCGGTTGGCCCCAGCACGACGGCGACTGGCTTCGAGGACTCCTTCGCGATCGAGGCGAGGCGGTTGCAGGCGTGGCTCAGCCGGTCCGCGGCGTCCGGGCGGCCGAAAAACCAGTCTTCTCCCACGTTCGCGATGCCGAAGTCGTAGGCCTCGCTTTGCAGCATCATCTCCAGCAGCCCGTTGGACGAGAGTCCGCTGCCCGCGAGGATCGACTGGTCTACCGGGTTGCGGATCCAGTCCGCCAGTGCCGGCGCCTTTTCGCGGACGCGTTCGCGCACCTCACCTGGTAGCGCCGGCAGGATCAGTCCGCATTCCTCCACCGCGTCGGCCGACTGCACTGAGCGGCCGCCGCCACCACCGACGACGGCAGCGTTCCTTCCACGCGGCGTCCCGAGCATCGAGGTGGCGACCATCAGGTCCAGCAGGTGTTCCTGCGAGCGCGCCTCGTAGGCCCCGGACTGCGCCAGCGCGGCAGACCAGACCTCGGCGCTGCCAGCCAGCGCTGCCGTGTGGGATGCCGCCGATTTCGCTCCGGCTGCGGTGCGCCCCGCCTTGTGGATGATTACGGGTTTGCGCGCCGCCGCGTAGGTAAGGGCGTCGAAGAAGGCGCGGCCGTCGGCCACCCCTTCGACATACGCGCCGATCACCTTTGTTTCCGCGTCTTCGCCCAGGTAGCGGAGGAGGACTGCAGGTGTGAGGTCGAGCCCGTTGCCGTAATTCGCGACCTTGCCGAACCGGAGGCCACGGAAGTGCCCGCGCGTGATCGCCTCCATCGCGTTGTTGCCGCTCTGGCTGAGGAAGCCCACGTGCCCGGCTTCGAGGGGCATGTCCGGGCGGAAGCTCAGGCCGCCAGCCGGGTGATAGAGCCCCATCCCGTTGGGGCCGAGGATGCGCACGCCGCGCTCCGCCGCCCGCGCCACGATCCGCCGTTCGAGTGATGCTGCACCGGCGTCGCCGGTCTCGCTGAACCGGCCGGTGAAGAGGTGGAGGAACTTCACTTCCCGGGCGGCGCACTGTTCGATGAGGTCGAGCACGGCACTCGCAGGGACGCAGGAGATGACGAGGTCGACGGCTCCCGGCACATCGGCGACCGATGGGTATGCCTTGAGCCCGGCGATCTCTGGCGCGCGCAGGTTAATCGGGTAGATCGGCCCGCTGAACCCGGCCAGTTGAAGCGATCTGACATAATCGTGACCCGGACTATCGACGTTCGCAGAAGCTCCCGCGATCGCCACAGAACGCGGGCTAAAGAGCAGCGACAGGTCGGCAGCTTCGGGCATCCGGCGGATTATAGCGGCGGTGACTCGGCCGGGTTCTGGCGGTGCTAGACTCGCGACGCCCCACCAGGGGAATTTTGCAGCGAGGCGAGGCAGATGCCCTTCGTAACCTATGAACGGCGTGGACGTGTCGGCGTGATCACGCTGGACCGGCCCGACAGGATGAACGCACTCAGCCCCGAGCTCTCCGTCGACCTTCGGGCGGCACAGCAACAGCTGATGAGCGACAACGATGTGCAGGCCGGCGTCTACACAGGGGCGGGCGATCGCGCCTTCTGTGCCGGACTGGACATGAAGGCAGCCGTCTCCACCGGTGGGACTCCCCAGCCCGGGGGTGGCGGCCCCGCCGTTGAGGTGACCAAGCCGGTCATCGCTGCACTGAACGGCGCCGCATTCGGTGGGGGCATGGAGATGGCGCTTTCCTGCGACGTCCGCATCTGTTCGCCGAACGCGACGATGGGCCTGGCGGAGGTGAAGCGCGGCCTCACGCCGATCAACGGCCTCTACGACCTCCCTCGCATTATCGGCGCCGGCCCCTCGCTCTGGTGGATGCTTTCCGGCGAGACGATGGACGCAAACGAGGCCTACCGGCTCGGGATCGTCACCCGCATCGTCCCACTCGCGGACCTGGTCGACACGGCCGTTGCGATGGGCGAGATGATCGCCGCGAACAGCCCCTTCGCCGTGCGGACCGTGCGCCATATCCTCCGCAACCTGGCCGATATGCCGCTGCAATCGGCCCGCCTGGCAGGCAAGCCACTGGTCGACGCCGTCTGGGCCTCCGCCGATGCGCAGGAGGGCATCCGCGCCTTCGTAGAAAAGCGCGCCCCGGACTGGCCAAGCGCGAAGGGGTAGGGGCGGCGCACCGCTCGATTCATTGGTTCGAGGGAGGCGGCCGAAATCCTGCCATCGGCGCTCGGGCATATCCCGGCCCCTGCTTCAGGGAATCACTGCCGGCTCAGTCCGGCGATGAGCAGCCTGACCATACGCCGCGCGTTGTAACGCGGATTGTTCTCGGCGCCGATGCAAAGGTTGCCGATGCCGCGTAGCAACTCCGTGGGGTCGGTGTCAGGGAGGATCTCGCCAGCGGACGCAGCAGCTTCGAGTAACTGGGCGCAAATAGGGACGAGCCGGTCGAGAAAGTAAGAATGCAGGGACTTGAATGCGGGGTCGTTGGACGGTGACACCTCTGCGAGGCCGTGCTTGGTGACGAGGAAATCGACGAAAAAATCGACCCATCGCGCAAGGGCAGCATGAGGCAAACCTTCGGACGCGATCAACACCGGACCGGCCTCGGCACATGCTAGCTTGCTGACCTCCGAGGCACAGCTGTTTAGAATGAGAAAGCGTTATCTCTTCCATGCCGGTTGAGGAGGCCAGTGATGACTGAACGGTTGGCCCGTGATGTCGCCCTGGAGTTCATCGAACTCTACAACGATGGGACTCCGGAATTGTTTGGATCCGAACGCGTCTGGGGCTTGTACCACGAGGACGTTGATTGGCACGAAATGCCGACGCGTGCGTTCCCGGCCGGCCGAACCGGAAATCGTGATGCGGTGCTTGTTGCGACCCGTGGTGCGGCGGTCGCGCTTCGGAATCGGCATGTCACCCTGCGGGAGCTTGTCGCAGACGGCAACCGTGCGGCCATCATGTACACGTGGGAGGCAACGATCGCGACCGGCGACTTCGCGTTCCTTGGCCTCGGCCCAGGAGACATCATGCAGATGGAAATAGCCCAATTTATCGAGGTCTCCGGAGGGAAGATCATCCGGTCGACAGAACACCTGTGCCTCGGGCGGCTGTCACCCTAACACCCCCTTCCCCGCCACTGCCCTACGGCCGATCCTGTAGCCATGCAGACCGCCGTCTTCCTTGTCCAGTGCCCCGACCAGAAGGGCCTGGTTTCGCGTATCTCTACCTTCTTCTATGAGCGCGCGTTCAACATCCTCCATTGTCAGCAGCACACGGACGTGCCGACCGAGCGCTACTTCATGCGGCTCGTCATCGACCTGGCAGACCTTCGCACGTCCCGCCAGCAGCTGGAGGCGGAGTTCACCGCCTTTGGCGTGCCGCTCGGCCTCGAGTGGTCGGTCCATTACCCGGACCCCCCACAGCGCGTGGGCATCCTTGTCACGAAAGCGTCGCACTGCCTCTACGACCTGCTCGTCCGGCAGCGCGAAGGCGAGCTGCAGTGCGAAATCCCGGTCATCATCGGCAACCACCCGGACCTGGAAACGGTCGCGAACCAGTTCCGCGTGCCGTTCCAGTGCCTGCCTGTGACCGCTGCGACGAAGGCGGCACAGGAATCGCAGGTCCAGGAGCTGCTTCGCCAGCACCACGTCGACCTCGTCGTGATGGCGCGCTACATGCAGATCCTCTCAGGCGACTTCGTGGACGCATGGGGTGGGCGGCTGATCAACATCCACCACGCCTTCCTGCCCGGCTTCAAGGGCGCGCGGCCCTATCACCAGGCATACGACCGCGGGGTGAAGATGATCGGCGCGACCGCGCACTACGCCACCAGCGACCTGGACGAAGGCCCGATCATCGAGCAGGACGTGGTCCGCGTGACGCACGAGGACACACCGGCGGAGCTGAGCCGCATCGGCAGCGACATCGAACGCGTGGTCCTCGCGCGTGCCGTGAAGGCACACCTCGAACACCGGATCATCATCACGGGCCGCAAGACGATCGTCTTTTCGTAACGGATCAGTAGTGAGCGATGTGCTGTAGCTGGCACATCGGGACACCTGCCGATATGCTCCTCCGGACACATCGGAGGGTTGACGTTCATGCACAGGCTGCGAATCCCGGGTGCGATCTTTGCGCTCGCACTTCTGACCATGGGCCTTCTTGTAGCCTGTGGCGACGACGATGACGACGAGGCAACCGCCTCTCCCTCCTCCGTGGCGACGACGGCCGCTGCAGCCGCCACTACAGCGGCCGTTTCGCCCACCCCGGCCAAGATCGGTGGCGAGATGATCCTTGCCACCACGACCAGCACGCAGGACAGCGGGCTGCTCGACGTCCTGGTGCCTCTGTTCAAGGAACAGACCGGCGTCGACATCAAGGTGATCGCGGTCGGGACGGGGGCGGCCCTGGAGATGGGCGCCAAGGGCGACGCTGACGGCGTGCTCGTCCATTCGCCGAGCAGCGAGAAGCCGTACGTCGACCGTGGCGAGCTCGTCGGCGGAAAGATCGTCATGCACAACGACTTTGTGCTCGTTGGCCCGCCTTCGGACCCCGCCAGGGTGAAGGAAACGAAGACGCTGAAGGACGCGCTGACGGCAATCGCCGCCACGGGGCCGTTCATCAGCCGCGGCGACAACAGCGGCACTCACACGAAGGAACTGGCGATCTGGAAGGCTGCCGGCATCGAACTCACCGCCGTTGCAGGCCGCGAAGAGAGTGGCCAGGGCATGGGCGCGACGCTTAACATCGCCGACCAGAAGAAGGCCTACACGCTCACGGACCGGGCGACCTACCTGTCGCTCAAGAAGAACCTGCAGCTTGAGATCGTCAGCTCCGGCGACGTGTCGCTGCTGAATATTTACTCCGTGTACGTTGTCAATCCAGAGAAGTTCCCGAAGGTGAAGAAGGAGCAGGCGCAGGCGTGGGTAGACTTCCTCGTGTCGCCGGCAACGCAGCAGGTCATCGCCGGCTTTAAGAAGGCAGACTACGGCGAGTCCCTCTTCTTCCCGGACGCGGGCAAGACGCTCGACCAGGTAGGAAGATAGGGACAACTCCCTGGCCCCGGCCGGCTGAGGTGGCCCGCAGACAATGGATGCCCTCTGGGAAGGACTGAAAGAGGCGGTGCGCCTCATCGTCAGCGGTGATGCGCAGCTGCGGGAGATCGCGCTACGGACGATCTTCGTTTCTGGCACCGCGACACTGCTGGCAATGGGGAGTGGGGTGCCGGCGGGGTACGCGCTGGCACGTGGGCGGTTCCCAGGGCGCACGGTCCTCCTCGGCTTCGTGAATACGGGGATGGGCGTGCCACCGGTCGTTGCCGGGCTCATTGTCTGGCTGATGCTCGTGCGGAGCGGACCGTTTGGCGACCTCGAACTGATCTACACGAAGCAGGCGATGATCATCGCCCAGTACCTGATTTCGCTGCCGCTGGTGCTTGGGTTTACGGCCGCGGCGGTGCAGGCGTTGCCGCCGGAACTGCCGGACCTCCTGCGTGTGCTCGGGGCGGGCCCGTTGCGACGGCTGTGGCTGCTTTCGCGCGAAGCACAGCTCGGGATCCTCGCCGCGATCATGGCAGGCTTCGGGTCGGTCATCTCCGAGGTCGGCGCATCGATGGCCGTCGGCGGCAACATATCCGGCGACACGCGCGTCCTCACCACGGCGATCGTCCTTTCGACCAGTCGCGGGGAGAATGCGAACGCGATGGCACTTGGCATCATCCTGCTGGCCATGGCGTTCGCGGTGAATCTTGTGCTCACCGTGGTACAGCAGCGGCGGCGCCGCCGGTGAGGGTCACGGTCGAAGGGCTCGTCTTCCGGCGTGGGCGGCGCAGAGTGCTGGATATCCCGGCACTCGAATTCATCGACGGCCAGACCACAGCACTCGTTGGCCCCAACGGCAGCGGCAAGTCAACGCTGCTGCGGCTGGTCGCAGCACTCGAACGCCCGGACGCTGGTTCCGTGTTCCTCGGCGACCGCCGTGCAGGACCGGCAGAAGCGCGTGAGAGCGTCGCGTTCGCCTTCCAGCAGGCCGTGTTTCTCTCCGGCTCCGTGCGCAAGAACATGGAGATGGCGTTGGCCCTGCGCGGAGTCCGCGGGAGCGAACGCGCGACTCGAATTGCCGAGGCGGCCGCCGCCTGTGGCATTGAGCCGCTCCTCCACCGTGACGCATTGCGGCTCTCAGGAGGCGAGGCACAGCGCGCCAATCTCGCCCGTGCGCTCAGCCTCCGCGCACCCGTGACATTGCTGGACGAGCCGCTTTCGGGGCTGGATGCGCCATCCCGCCGGCAGCTCCTGCACGACCTGCCGTTGCTGCTCCGTCGATTCGCGACGACGACTATCGTCGTCACGCATGACCGCGACGAAGCGTTGCGGCTGAGCGACTCGATGGCCGTGCTCATCGAGGGCACCGTGCGAGCATCCGGCCCGAGGGCGGATGTGTATGGCAACCCGCCGGACATCGAGTCCGCGGCCTTCATGGGGTATATGATCCTCCCGTCGGAGGGTGGCTTCCTGGCGATCGCGCCACGCGGCCTGCGGCATGGCCCCGGCGACCACTGCTTCGAGATGCATGTCGACGAGGTGATCGACCTCGGCGTGCGGCGGGAAGCGTGGGGGACCGTGGCGGGCGTCCGGACGTCGGTCGGCCTGCCGGCGGAGGGGCCAGCTCCCGGGCGGACGCTCGTAGTTTCGGCCTCCAATCGTGCCCTGAAGCGTTTCGGCAAAGGGGAAGGAAGGGCTGCAGATGTTCACTGAAAAACCGTTGACATCGTCCCGTGGGGAGCCTAGCGTTCGAGTCAGCATGAATCCCGGACGCGGAACACCGGCAATCTGAACGGCGGCGGCCATGGCCGCCGTTGTTTGTCTCCGGCAGCTCCGCTTCCCCACGTTGCGGAGGAAACACGCCGATGCATTCCAGTCTCATCTCAAAGGTTCAGAAGGCACGGGAATACGCTGCCGAGCCCGAGCGCATGCGCATCAAGAACCTGGAAGTTACCTTCCACGGCGACAACAGCGACCACACTGTGGCAATCGCTGAGGGCGCGTGGTCGTGTAGTTGCGACTTCTTCCGGGACCGGGATGTGTGCAGCCACACAATGGCACTGGAACGCGTGCTCGAAGGCATGGTGCCGCCCGTTTCCGAGCGCGTAACGGCCGTCGCGGTTTAGGCCGGCACTTTCATTCGCGCCATCTCCTTGCGGGGCGCGTGGTGGCGGGCGACAATCGCGCCGTGCGAGAGTGCGATTTCTGCGGGACACCCATTGAGAACACGGCCGCCACGGTATGCGAGGTGTGCGGCAGTGCCGTCCCCGGCGCAGAGCCTGTCGCGCCGCCACCGCCTCCGCCGGAGCGGGACCCGGAGCCCCCGGCGCCGGTAGCGCCGGAACCGTCTCGCTACGAACCCTCGCAGACGGCCGCGTCGGCGGAAACGCGGGCGCGCCTCGCAAAAATGCTTGCTGAACAGGAGCCGCCCCCACCGGTGCTCGCCTCGGCGGCCTCAGCCGAGGCGCTCCTTGATGCCGCCGAAGCCGTCCGTGCCGAGCTCTCAGCGCCGCCGCCGGCCCCTGAGGCAGAAGAACAGAAAGACGACGACGATTCCTTCGTCTTCGAAGCGGCGACTCCGGACGATGCTGGAGAGGCGACCGTCGTTGCCGCTCCCCCCCCGCCCCCACCCGAACCGGATGGCGAGGCGACGGTCGTCGCAGGGTTCGTGACACCACCAGCCGCGGCTGAAGAAGACAAGACCATGGTCGCGCCGCCGAGGCCAATCCGTCCGCCCTCCGCCGACGCCGGGGGCCCGATGGCCCGTGGCCCTGCCGGGCCCGACGACGCGACGCTCGTGTCCGACGGACCGGGCGGTGGCCCTCAGCCGGCATCGGCACCGTTTGGGATGAACGCACCCGGGAGCCTCGCCGGGCGCGACCAGGACATGGCGGACACGCCAACGATTGTGCCGGGCTTCGGCGCGCCGGCGATGCCGCAGTCGCTCTGCCCCAAGTGCGGCATGGCAAACGGGCCTGATTCTGCGTTTTGCATCCGCTGCGGCGGATCTCTGCGGGCGCCTGCTGCGCCGCTTCCGTCGCCGATGCCCGAGGCTCCGCCTGCCACGGCGATTTGTGGCGAGTGTGGAGCCGAAAACGACCCCGGCAGCCGTTTCTGTATCCAGTGTGGAGGGCGCGTCGGTGGGAGTGGTCCGGCAGTGGCGCGACCCCCGAGCCCGCCGCCGCCTCCAGCAGCTCGCGCGGCCGATCCATTTGGACGCCCGGCGTCCCCACGGCCGGCCCCCGCGCCGAGACCAGCTGCAAATCCTGCGCCACCGCCACCTGCCGTGCGCCCGGCCGCCGGCCGTGTGGACCCATTTGGTGGCGAGCGGACCGTGGTTGCGGGCTCGCCGATCGCAGCACCTCAACCGCGTCCTGCGCCTCCGCCTCAGTATTCACCGCCACCACAGCAGTATTCGCCGCAGCCTCAGCAATACACGTCCGGCCCTTCGTCTTCAGGTTCAGGCGGCTCAGGCGGTACGACCCTCCTGATCATCGTCGGCATCGTCGGCGGGGCAGGGATCGGCGGCGCGATCGCACTGGCAGTGCTGCAGCTAACGGGTCATGGGTTGTTCTAGGGGGATTCGTTAGCCGAACGAGGTGCGCGGGCAAGCCCCGCGGCGACCCGACTCGCTATACTCCCGGCCACGAACCCCGAGGAGGCCCCCTATGGCTACGCCGCCACCTGTCCCGAGTGAAGACGAGATCCGGACGTATTTCGAGAAATGTTCCAACTGGGGGCGATGGGGCCCCGACGACAACGCGGGCACGGTCAACCTGATTACCGGTGAGACGCGCCGCCACGCTGCTTCGCTGGTGAAGACGGGGCGTGCGGTCTCGCTTTCCCGGCAGTGGAACACGCGTGGCGGGCCCGGCAACTGGAACCCGGCCCAGCACTTTGTCCGTACGGGCGAAGATTTCGCAGTTGACTACCTTGGCATCCTTTTCCACGGCTATGCGACAACGCATATCGACGCGCTCTGCCACATTTTCTGGGAGGGCAGGGGCTGGAACGGAAAGCCCGCGTCCGATGTCACGAGCAACGGCGCGAAGTTTGGCGCGGTTGATGCCTGGGCGGACACCGGCCTGACGACGCGTGGCGTGCTCATCGATATCCCGCGCTTTCGGGGCGAGCCGTTCGTCACGCTCGACCGGCCGGTGCGTGGCTGGGAGCTGGTGGAGGCCGCGAAGCAGCAGGGGGTCGAGCCGCGCCCCGGCGATGCTGTCCTTATCTATAGCGGTCGCGAGAAGTTCTACGCCGCCCACCCGGAGATGGCGCCGGGCGCGCCGCCAAGCCCCGGCGTCCACGCGGATGTGTGTCTCGAACTGAAGCAGCACGACGCCGCGTTGCTGGGCTGGGACTGCCTCGATGCCCGGCCCTCGGGCTATGAACTGTTCGAGAACCCGCCGAAAGCGGGCGGCCCCGTCCATGTCTTCGCGATCGTCTACATGGGCCTGCCGCTGCTCGACAACGCCCTGCTTGAGCCGCTGGCCGATGCCTGTGCCGAAGAGGGCCGCTGGGAGTTCCTGCTGACGATCAACACCCTGAACGTTCGCGGTGGGACGGGAAGCCCGGTGAACCCGGTGGCGATCTTTTGAGGGGAGGCGCCGCTACGGCTTCCACTCCGCGAGTGGGACGAACGATACGAGCATCGCTTCGAGCGATTCCGGCGTGGGCTGCTCGCCGGTGAAGACCGCGATGATCGTCTCCTGGTCCTTGCGGGCGGTGTAAATCGTCTGCACCGGCAGGCCGTTGCTGTCGACCCCGTTCAGGAGCCGGTAGATGGCGTATCCGGCCATATCGCTACGCCAGGGTTCGCCCTGGGCCTCGCCCATGCGGAATGGCATGAAGAGTAGCTCGAACGTCGATTCGTAGCTGCGGTTCTCGTACTCGAAGGTGCTGCCCCCGCTGTAAGCGAGTGCCAGCCGGAATGCCAGGCCGTCCCCGGTGGCTGGCGCGACGCGGACGGCCGCAGGATGGCTGGCCGAGGTTGGCAGCGATACCGGGAGACGCAGGTCGAACCGAGCCGCACGTTGCGCCTCCTCGATCAGGCGGTGCACCTCGGCGGAGTTGAGCCCCTCGAGATACGCTTCGAAAGCCAGGCCTGGGCCGGGCAAGATTGGGCTCGCTGTTGCTGAGGCGGCGGTGGTGGCCGTGGTTACGTCAGGCGGAGCGGCAGTGAGCGCCGGCACGTTCGAGCCGCCGCCACACGCACCGGTGCCCAGCGCGATCCCGGCGACCAGGAGTTCCGTGAATCGACGGACCCGTATCTGCGCCATGCATGAAGTCTACGCTCGCAGACTGTGCTTCGAATGCGAGGAATGACGCGGGTGCTCGTCCAGTTCTTCACACTCCCTCACCTGCCGCTCAACGTGGAAGTGACGATCCTCTAAGGGAGAAGCTGCGGTTTCGCGAGCCGCTGACCCATGTTCCGCGATAGAATCGCGCCAGGCCCTGGGGAGGGATGCTATGCCGTTCGGATTTCGCCGCAACCATGTCGCGCATCACGATGTGCCTGCACACCGGCCGGTACCGCTGCCGCTTTCGGCCGCCGGCGGGGTCGCGGTGAAGGACCCGACGAAGCCGCCGATGCTCCCGCCGCGCGTCGCGGAGAATGACGATGCTGCCGCGCCGCCGGCCCCCCAGGCGACCACGCCGCCATCGATGCGTGTCCCGCCGATGAAGGGCCAGGCGACCGGAAATGATGCCCGCGCTGAGCGCTTCTTCCGCGAAGTCCGTGCCGAAGTGGACGACCTTCGCCGCACGCTGAGCCGCGTCCGCGAACTGGACGAAGAGCTGACAGAACTCGACCTCGATGCCGTCACGGCCAACCCGGAGGGTGCGGCTGCGCTGCCCCCGGCCGTGCTCGTCCGCGCTCTCGTTGAAAGCCACAGGGCGAGCGGCCGCCTGCAGCGAAGGCTGGCACGGTCACGCGACCGGATCGCCCGGCTCGAAAACCGGATTCGCGATCTGAAGCAGGAACGCGCCTACGAATCCGGCCGCCTGGAAACGCTTGATCGCGTGATTGCTGCCCTTCACGCGAACCTCGAAGACCTGCGGCTGGCGCGCGATAGCGAGGCGCCGCGGGTAGAGGCGCCGCCGGAGCCGCGCGTGCTGCGCTCCGCTTCACAGACGCCCGCTCTCGAACCACGAAACACGGCCGAGAACGCGTGAAACCGGCCAACCGGGCACTCGTACCCCGCGACCATCGGCGGGCTGCTGCCGCGGAGGCCGAATCGCTCCGGGCCGCCGCCCTCGCGCGCGTCACGGAAGTCGACCTGCTCGTCGCGGCGCTGCAAGATCATGTCCGGGACCTCCAGGTAGAGCGTGATCGGCTGCTTTCGCAGGTATCGCAGCTGCGCGATGAAGCCCGCCGCGAGCGCTCGGGATGGCTCCAACGCGGGATGAAGGGCAACCGCTAGCTTTTCCCCTCCACCATCTCCTTCAGCTTTCGCAGTCGTTCTTCCCAGCGGGCGGTGAGCACGTCCAGTGCGCGGCGTGCTTCGGCGATGCTGGCAGGATCAGCCTCCCAGCGGTGCTCGCGGCCGTGTCGCGAGTCGCGAGCCAGGCCCGCACGGGCGAGCACGGCCAGGTGTTTGCTCACGGCCTGCCGCGTCATCGCGGTGCCTTCGGCCAGCTGCGAGACAGAGAGGGGCCCCGACGCCCCGAGCCGTGTCAGCAGCGCCAGGCGGGTTTCGTCGCCCAGGGCCCGGAACGTCGCGGCGGCCGCTGCGTCAGCGGGCGAGGCCATCGGCGATCGCCTCAAGGACCATCGGCCAGCCGCCCTTGTTCATCTCGAAGCCCTCGGCCCAGCGGTCTGGCGGGAGTGCGTCGAAGCCACTCTCGGTGAACGAAACGCGCGTGCCGCCATCAACGTCTTCGAGGACGAACGTGCAGAGCGTCTCCGGCTCGCCGCTGTAGTCGTAGTCCGGGTCAGCAGCACCGGGGTGCCAGCGCCACGAGAGCAGGCGCTGCGGTTCGACCGACTCGATCGTCGCCTTCCAGGTGATGTGTTCGAAGCCGGGATGGAGGACCTTGCCGCGCAGTTCGACACCAGGCGCAATGATGTCGTTTTCGAGGACGACGTTGAACCAGGCGCCAAGCTGCTTCGGGTCGGCCAGCGCCTGCCAAACCCGTTCACGCCGGGCGTTCATGACGATGCTTGCTTCGATGCGGTCTGGGGGGTCGGTACGGACGGCATCGCCGTGGTTGTGGTCGTGGTCGTGGTCGTGGTGATGCTCATGATCGTGGTCGTGCTCATGCTCATGGGGCTCGCTGTCGCCGAACCACTCGCTGATGGCGGAGAAGACGCCCTCCCAGCCGCCGGTGTTCATCGGGAAGACGAGGTCCCACCGTTCGCGCGAGAGTGCCGCGAAGCCGGTCTCGACCACGGTGATGCGGGTGCCGGCCCCCTCGTCCCTGAGCGAAAAGGTGACGAGCGTGAGCGGTTCCCCTGCGGGGAGATTGGGCGGGCCGGGCTGCCAGCGCCAGGAGAGTGTGTCACCGGGTTCGACCGTCACGATGGTCGCGTGCCAGTCCTCCTGTCCGTCGGGTGCGCCTTCCATCGAGGCGTGTAGCACGGCGCCGGGCTCGACGGGTGTGTCGTCGAAGACGGAGCCGAACCAGTGGCCGAGCTGGTGCGTGTCGGTGAGCGCTTCCCAGACAACGGGACGTGCCACGTTGACGACGATGCTGGCCTCGATGCGGTCTATTTGTTCAGGCATGTGCAACCTCCGGGTTGCGTATCATGCACCGCGGCAGGGTGGGGCGCAAGGGGTGCGTTGTGGTTTCATTCCGCGCCACCGCCCCCTCCGCGCTGCTACCCCGCTCCCGCTACCCTGCCCGCATGACTGCGCCAGGATCTGTCGCTGAACCTCCCGTCCTCCCTTATCCCGCCGATGCCGTCGAGCGGCTGGATGCGCTCATCCTCCAGGTGCGCGGGCTCTCCGTGATGCTGGATAGCGACCTCGCAATCCTCTATGGCGTGCGCACGGCGATGGTGCTGCGGGCCATGCGCCGCAACCCGGGCCGCTTCCCGCCCGACTTCGCCTTCGAACTCACGGCAGAGGAGGCGGGGGCCTTGAGGATCCAATCCGGATCCTCAAGCGAGGGGCACGGCGGGCGGCGCTACCTGCCGTTCGTGTTCACGGAAGAGGGCGTGGCGATGCTCTCCAGCGTCCTTCGCAGCGAACGCGCCGTGGCTGTGAATGTCGAGATCATGCGCGCCTTTGTGCGGATGCGGCGTATGCTTGCAGGGCACGCGGACCTCGCCGCGCGGCTCGATGACCTCGAAACGCGCTACAACGGCCAGTTCCGCGTCATCTTCGAAGCCATCCGCGAGCTGATGGCGCCGCCGGCCTCCCCGGTGCGTC
This sequence comes from Dehalococcoidia bacterium, assembly GCA_020432045.1. Lineage (GTDB taxonomy): Bacteria > Chloroflexota > Dehalococcoidia > Tepidiformales > Tepidiformaceae > JAGQHB01. The sequence goes on from JAGQHB010000006.1 coordinate 17,166, forward strand.
GCATCGGCTTCGCGATTCCGGAGGAAACACCCGCGTGACGCTTGACATTGATTTCGGCCCGCTGAGCGAAAAGGACACGCTTCGCATCGGCCTCATCTCCGACACTCACATCCCCGAGGCTCGCTTCGAGCTCTGGCCCCAGGTGTTCGACGCTTTCGCCGGCGTCGACGCCATCCTCCATGCCGGAGACATCCATGACCTGGTCGTGATCGACCGGCTGCACGACATCGCGCCCGTCTGGGCGGCACGCGGCAACGGCGAAGATGGTTCTGGCGGCCGCCCGGTCCAGCCTGACCACCACCGGCTGCAGGAGTCGTGGCTGATCAACCTCGGCGGGCTGCTCGTTGGTATCACGCACGACGTGCCGATCCCGGAATATCCGCCGCACCTCACGCTCGAACGGGCGATGACGCGCTACTTTGGCCGCACCGACCTCGATGTCCTGGTCTATGGCGACACGCACGTCGAAGCGGTGGAGCACATCGACGGGACGCTCTGCGTGAACCCCGGCTCGCCGACGTATCCGCACAACCTGGAGACGCAGCTGGGCACGATCGGCTTCCTCGAGATCAGCAACAAGAAGGCCGAGGCGACCATCTGGCAGCTGACGGAGACAACGATCGAGCCGTTCGACTGGACGAAGTGGCGCAAGGGAATGGGCGCCGCCTGGCGGCCGTAGGGGCCGCAGTCCGTCAGCCATAGGCCGTACGCGACGGGCCGCCGCAGCACCGGGAGTACCCACCCATCTCGTCGCTGCCCCTCGTGCTGCGGTATCCTCGCATCCACTCCAGCTACGAGGGGTCCGTCTTGTTCGGGAGTGTGACAACGGCGAATCCGCGTCGCCTTGCGATGGCATTGCTCGCGGTGACTGCGGTGTACAACGTTGGTGAAGGCATCGTAGCGATCATCTCAGGGGTGATGGCAGGGAGTCTCACATTGCTCGCCTTTGGCGCCGACAGCTACCTGGAGGTAGCGGCCGCCGTGGCGGTCATGTGGCGGCTGACGTTCGTGGACGACGAGGAGGGCGAAGCGGCCGAGGCCCGTGTGCTCAAGTTCATCGGCTGGACGTTCCTCATCCTGGCTGCTGCCGTCACATTGGAAGCGGCTCATTCGCTGGTCACACGGGACGGCGCCGAGAGTTCCGCGGCTGGAATCGCGTTGCTCGCGCTTTCGCTGGTGCTCATGCCCCTGCTGTCGCTCGGCAAGCTCTGGGTCGCGGCCCGGGGGCAGATCCCGGCCCTCGCAGCCGAGGCCAAGGAGACGGTGGCGTGCAGCTATCTCTCGTTGACGGCATTCGCCGGGCTTGTTGCCACGGCGCTGCTTGGCCTCTGGTGGCTTGATGCCATTGGGGCCCTCCTGCTCGTCCCGTGGCTGGTGCGAGAAGGTCTTGAAGGAGTGCGCGGCGACGCCTGCTTTGGTGGTAGCCGGCCTTGCTTCTGCCAGGCATGCCTCGGCGGGCTGCGCGAATGCGACCCGGCAGCGCACTGCTGCGTGCCGGCCTGCTGCTAGGCCGGCACCGCCCACGGCTTGATCGTGCAGCCTACGGCCCTCACCACCCCTACCCCGCAAGCACCGGATCTCCCCGTTCCCTCTTCGCTGCCGTGGTCAATCAGTGCCATCTCGCCGAACGTGGCACCGGGGAAGCCGTCCGGCCCTGGCAGGGGTGTGGCTCAGGGGCTCCGCTTAAACAGCGCAAGCAGGTTCCAATCTTTCCCGCCAGAGCTGATGTCGCGGCGTTCGAACGACCAGAGCGCGAGCCCGGCGATGGCAGCCGCAACCGCGAACAGCCCACCGGCACGGAGCCAGTCGAAGCCGTGGATGAGCACCGGCGCGGCATCTCCCCAGTAAAACGGCGAGAGCTTCTGCGTCGGCCCCAGCCAGGATACCGTCGCCCCCACGAGGTTGAAGAAATAGGTCACGACGATCGTGCCTGTAGTAACGATTCCGGCAGCACCGCGCGTCGGTAGAGCAGCACTCGCCCAGAGGCCGAAGGCAACGAATATCCAGATAAGGGGGAGCGTAAAGAGGGTCGCCTCGGTGATTCGCCACATCCCAAGGTCGAAGGCGACCCATGTTTTCGCGATCGCGAAGCCGGGCAACGCGGCGAGCACCGCAAGCGTGACGCCGATGGTGATGCCGGCGCCTTTTGCTGCCAGCAGCTGCCAGCGGCGCACCGGCTGGGCGAGCAGCAGGTCGAGCGTGCCGTTTCCCTCTTCGCCGGCAACGACGGCTGTCGCGGCAATCACTCCGGCGATGATGTAGAGCGCGGGGATCCAGCTGAAGAACTCTGCGTTGAGGAAGCCTTCCGGCGTCCAGATTGGTGCTTCGCCCATGAACCCTTCCAGTGCGGACGGCACCTGGAAGTCCTTCAACTGCTTGCTGTACGCGGGGAAGATCGCAAGGTCGAGCACGGCCATTCCGAGGCCGACCAGCGCCATGGAGATGGTGATGCCGCGGTGGTCGGCGAGGGTTCGGCGGACGATCGCGGCCGTCCTCACTGTTCGTCACCCCGGTAGTAGCTCATCAGTACCTCGTCGAGCGTCGCCTGCTCCGTGCGGAGGTCGAGCACATGGAAGGGCGCGATCTCTTTGAGCAGTGGGTCGATCTCGCCGGTGACCTCGTATTCGAGCACAGGCCCTTCGCGGCGGATCTCGCGGACGGTGGGCGAATCGAGGACGCCCGGCATCTCGCCCGCGAAGGTGACTTCGACGTGGCGGAAAGCACGTGCCTTCATATGCGAGACGGACTCGACATCGACCAGTTTCCCCTCCCGGAGGATCCCGACACGGTGGCATACCTGCTCAACTTCGCTCATCACGTGAGAGGAGAAAAAGACGGCCGAACCCTCCGCCGCGACTTCGCGCAGGGCGTCCCAGACCGTGTGCTGGACAAGCGGGTCGAGCCCCGACGTCGGCTCGTCAAGCAACAGCACGGGCGGGCGTCCGAGGAACGCGAGGAGGATGCCCAGTTTCTGGCGGTTCCCTTTCGAATAGGCCCCGGCCTTGCGGCTGACATCGAACTCAAGACGGTCGGCGAGGGATTCGGAGGCGCCATCGATTGATTCCATGCCGCGCATGCGGCCGAAGTACTCGAGCGTCTCCTGCCCCGTGTAGTTGTGGTAGAGGCGCAGGTCGCCGGGGAGGTAGCCGATACGGGCGCGCACCTCGTGGGACTGCCGCCTGCAATCGAAGCCGAGCACGTGGGCGGCGCCTGAGGTTGGGCGGATGAGGTCGAGCAGCAGCCGGATCGTAGTGCTCTTGCCGGCGCCGTTCGGCCCAAGGAAGCCGAAGATCTCGCCCGGCTCGATCGCGAGCGTCAGGCTATCGAGGGCGGTGGTCGCCCCGTAGCGCTTGGTCAGTCCCTGCATCTCTATCGCGGGGGTCACGGTTCAAGGCTACGCCCGTGCAGCGGTCGTGCGCCACGGCCGAAGGGTCCTCACTCGGCGGCACCAGTTCCCGCGACACCGCGAGCGATGAGATCCTCGACCTGTTCGGCACTCAATCCGGCTCTCGCGAGGAGGTCGGCCGTATGCTCTCCGGGGCGCGCTGCACCGGTCGCCGGGCCGCCACGAGTGCGCGAATGCCGCACCGGCGTGTTGCTCACGCGGAGGCTGCCACCGGTCCAGGTGGGCAGCTCAACCACCATTTCGCGGGCCCGCACCTGCGGGTCTACGACCACTTTGTCGACCGTGTTGAGTGGTCCTATTAAAAAGGAAGCGGAAAGGGTGTCCAGCCACTCGGCAACGGTCCGTTTGCGGAACGCCTCGAAGAGGATCGGTTCCAGCACGTCGTAGTGCAGGGTGCGGTCCGCGTTCTTCGTGAAACGCTCATCGAGGATCAGGTCGTCGCAGCCGATGAGGCCGCAGAACAGCTCCCAATTCGTGTCCTTCACGCCCGCGAGCACGAGCCAACCGTCTTTCGCCGGCAGCGCCTGGTGCGGCGTCGAAAGCGGGTGACGGTAGCCGACAGGGCCGGGCACTTCGCCGGTGTTGGCGTAGCGGACGATGGCGTTCTCCATGAGCGCGACCTGGCAGTCGAGCATCGCCACGTCGACATGCTGGCCGAGCCCGCTCTTTGACCGTTCGACCAGCGCGGACAGTACTCCGATAGCGGTGAACAGCCCGGCGCCCATGTCGCCGATCGAGTAGCCGGCGCGTGCAGGGGGGCTCCCCTCGTGGCCGGTCATGCTCATGACGCCGCCCATGCCCTGGACAATGGCATCGACTGCGCCGCGCGACCGGTATGGTCCGGTGTGCCCGAAGCCGGATGTGGATGCGTAGACGAGGCCGGGGTTGAGCTTCGAAAGCGTCTCGTAGCCGAACCCGAGCCGGTCCATCGCGCCGGGCGAGAAGTTCTCGGTGACCACATCCACCTGGGGCACGAGCCGGTAGATGATCTCATGTGCCTCGGGTGCCTTCAGGTCGAGCATCACGCTTTTCTTGCCGCGATTCACGGAGAAGAAGTAGGTGCTGACATCGTGGACGTACGGGCCCATGCCGCGACGCTTTTCGTTCTGGCCGACGGTTTCGATCTTCCAGACCTCTGCGCCAAGGTCTGCGAGGACCATGACGCCGTAAGGGCCGGCCAGCGCCCAGGTGAAGTCGAGGACCGTGACGCCCTCCAGCGGGCCGCTCACCTCCCGGTGACCTTCTGCGTAGCCGAACGGAAGCGCGCTACCTGTTCGGGGCTGCCGCGAAGCACCTTGTTCGCTTCGTTTTCCATGGCGATTGCCGTTTCGTCGAGCGTTGCCTGGTCGATGACGCGCTTCGCTTCGCGTACGGCCCCGGCGGAGTGGCCTGCAATCGACTGCGCCATCTCCAGCGCCGCGGGCATCAGGTCAGCTGGCTTGTGGAGGCTGGTTACGAGGCCGTAGGCATAGGCCTCGGCGGCGTCGAACTTGCGCGCGGTGAAGATCAGTTCCTTCGCCCGCGCGGCGCCGACCAGCCGGGGCAGTGTGGCCGCGGCGACGACGAGGCCGTATTCGGAGCCGGGGAGCCTGAAGGTCGCCGTTTCCGAGGCGAGGCGGATGTCGCAGGAGATGGCGAGGCGTGCGCCGCCGCCGTAGCAGACCCCGTTGATCGCCGCGATCACGGGTACCGGGCACTTGTCGACTGTGCTGATGCCGCGGCCGGTGCGTTGTGGTGGAGCGTCGGGCTTGGTGACGCCGCTCGCTTCGAGCATGTCCGCTCCGGCACAGAAAGCACGTTCCCCGCTGCCGGTGAGGACGATGCAGCCCACCTCCGGGTCTGCCTCCGCGCGTTCGAAGGCATCGTCGATGGCGATGCTGAGCGCCTGGCTGAGGGCATGCAGCCGTTCGGGGCGGTTCAGGGTAATCACGGCGACGGCGCCGTGGCGTTCTTCGATGACAAGGGGCTGGGTTTCGGCAGTCATTTGTATACCTCGCGTGTGTGGCGCGAGTCTACGCGCGGCGGCGAGGCCGGGCCACGAGAGCGTGCCTTGACCGCGACCTCCCGCGCGACCCGGTATCGTCGTCACCATGCGACGGCGTAGATTCCTCTGGCTTGCTGGCGGCGCACCGGCTGCGATCGCGGTCGGGTGCGGCGGCAGCGGCGGCCCGTCGGCGACCGGGACGGTGACCCCGGCTGGCGCCGGAGGGCGGCTTACGCCTGTCGACACGATGTCGGTCTTTCCCCATACAGCCACTCCGGGGCTCACGCCAACGGCCACGCCCACGGCGGTGCCAACGCCACCGCTGCGCGAACCGGTGCTCGAAGAGTTCCCCGTGGTGCGCGGCTCGGGCCCGCATGACGTGGCCGTGCAGGCCGACGGCCGCGTCTGGTATACGGGCCAGCGCAACGGGACGATGGGCCTCCTCGACCCCTCGACGGGCGATGTCGAAGAGGTCGACCTCGGGCCGGGTGCATCGCCGCACGGCGTGATCATCGGCCCGGACGCTGCCGCGTGGGTGACCGAGGGCGGCACCAACGCCATCGTCCGAGTCGACCCCGCGACGTTCGAACTGACGCGGTTCCCCTTGCCGGGCGACCGCGCCAACCTCAACACAGCCGCCTTCGACCGCAACGGCGTCCTCTGGTTCACGGGCCAGAACGGTTTCTACGGGCGCGTCGACCCGGCGACGGGAACTGTTGAGCAGCAGTCAGCGCCGCGTGGGAGAGGCCCGTACGGCATCTGCGCGACGCCCACCGGCGACATCTACTACGCCTCGCTGGCCGGCAGCCACATCGCCCGCATCGACATCGCCACCGGGCAGGCGACACCGATCGACCCGCCGACGGCGAACCAGGGCGCGCGACGGGTCTGGTCCGATTCGCGCGGCCGCATCTGGGTGAGCGAATGGAACTCGGGACAGGTCTCTGTCCATGACCCTGCGGACGGGAGTTGGCAAGAGTGGAAGCTCCCCGGGAGCCGGCCGCAGACCTACTCCGTGTTTGTCGACGACCGCGACCACGTCTGGCTGACGGACTTCGCGGCGAACACGATCGTTCGGTTCACGCCGGAGGATGAACAGTTTCTCTCGCTGCCACTGACGCCGCCAAACGCAGCGGTTCGCCAGATGCTGGGCCGACCGGGCGAGGTCTGGGGCGCGGAATCAGGCGCGGACGCGCTGGTGGTGGTGCGGACGTAGGGGAGGGGGACGTTGTCCCCCTCGTCGCGGCCCCCCGTGGCCGCGGGCTGTTCGAATCAGGCCTGGCGGACCGAGCGCTGATCGCGGCGAACGTAGCTTCCTTCAGAGGCCCGCGGCCAGGGGCGGCCGCGACTACGATGATGTCGGCTCCCTAGCCCGCGTACCTTTCCAAGAACTCCGATTCTTCCAGCTTTGTCCCCCGCCGCCGCTGGCTGACGGCGAGCTCCATGCGCGTGAGCATCGCCAGGCCTTTGCGCGTGTCGCTGGCGACGCGGGCCTTGTCCTGCCGCTTCAGGCGGAAGCGGAACAGCCAGTAGGTGAAGTCCTGCCAGTCCGGGTAGTCGAGATCCTCCCGCAGGATGGTCCCCGTCTGTTCGTAATACATCGCCCGCAGTTCGGGGAGCGGCCGGCCATAGACGCGCCGGTACATGCCTTCGTCGGCGCGGGGGTCGACACCCCAGGCGCGGGCGTAGGCTTCCTTGTGCATCTCTTCTTCGACGTGGAGCTGCAGCGCCTGTTCGACGAGCACGCCATAAAGGTAGTTCAGGTGCGCGCTGAACTTGGCGGGGCCAAGACGCTCGGCGAACTCTTCGTCGTCGATCTCGATCGGCCATTCGCCCTGGAAGAGGAGGGCGTCGGCTTCGCGAGTGGGGACGAGGTCCGGCATCGCGTCGAGGAGCCGTTCCGCCAGCAGCAGCCAGTCGAACGCCTCGCCGCCGACGAGATAGCGGAAGGTGCGTTCGCCGGTAGTCTCGGATGCTGCGCGCCACGAGCC
>JAGQHB010000007.1 GCA_020432045.1 Dehalococcoidia bacterium
CGATAAAGGCTGCCTGGCGTTCAGTTCGACCGCGCATCGTGGGTGCACCTCCAAGGATGCAACCCACTCTATCTGATCATTAGTCTATACAATAGCCCACGCGAGCTATTTCAACACCCTGCTAGTGTACGCACACAGGCGTGATGTGCCCTATCACCCGGAGGCATTTGGTGTGCTCCGGTCCCTGGCCGAATCACACGAGCCGTTTGGCATCCCGTGGCATTGCCTGACGGAGTTCTTGTCGGTGGTGACGAACGCCCGGCTGTGGCAGGGAACTCACACGAGTACCACGCGGGCGGTTGAGCAGGTCGAAGCGTGGTTGGGAGCACCCGGAGCGGTAGCACTGGGCGAAGGGCCGGGCTTCGCCCGCATTTGGAGCGAGGTAATGCGGGAATCTGGAGTAAGCGGCGGACAGGTGCATGACGCCCGCGTGGCCGCGGTGTGTCTGTACCATGGTGTGTCGGAATTCCTGACAGTAGATCGGGACTTCAGCCGGTTTCCGCGACTCATGACTCGGAATCCTCTTGTCGCGTGACCGCTGGGGCCGCCTCAGAATCCCTGGCGGCCACGCCATTCGCGAATGTAGCCGGCATGTTCGAATCCGTGGCGGCTGAGGACCCCGGCTTCGCCGTAGGCTGCCGGATCGAGCGCGACGCCGGTCGCCGATGTGAGAGCAACCACAAGCCTGGCGTACGAGTGGTCGAGCTCCCAGCGGGACTGCTCGAGGGAGATTTCGCGGCGGACGCCGAATGCGAGCATGTTGGCCGCATGGTCCTGTTCGAGGCTCATCTTAAGAACGGACGCGTAGCCGGACGAGAGGCGGACTACCTCGTCCGCGCGAAGGTCGTCCCAGAACGCCAGGTGGGCGAGATGGTCTTTCACGGACCAGCCGTCGAGCGTGGGTTCAAGCATCTGAGCGGTGGTGAGCCCGTCGATGGATGCGAGGAGCGCAGCCCTCGATTGTTCGAAGTGCTGGAGCAGGGACCGCCGGGTTTCAGGCATCGTGGTCCTCTAACGGAACTTGCGGGCGGCGAGGATTGGCCACGTATCGATTACGTCTTCGCCGCGGCGGACGTAGTAGTTGTCGTGCATGTTGAGCGTGGTGTCGCCGTGGCTGGGGATGAGTTCGATGCGGTCTCCGGGCTCCAGGTTGGCGACGCCGTCGCCGACAAGGTGTGCGTGCTCTTCGGAGAGCCCACGGACCTTGATCGAACCATCGGCAGCCTCGGGCATACCCATATCGCGGGAGAGCGACTTCATACCGGCATCGCAGATGGCGTAGGCGTCCTTCACAGAAAGGATCGTGGTGAGGAAGGTGAGCGCGCAGCCGAATGGTTCCGGCATGACCGTCTTGTAGCGGCCGTCCATGAAGACGTAGGTACCTGCCTGGATCTCGGTGACGCCGGGCCAGGTGGCGCCGATGTTGTAGGTTCCAGTGCCGCCGACGGAGACGATCTCGGCGGGCAGCCCGGCCTCAGCGAGTGCTTCGACGTGTTGGCCGACTATCGCGAGAGCTGTCCCGGCTTTTTCGCGCCGGTCGGTTGCGTCCTCGATATGCACGGTGTGGCCCTCATAGCCCATGACGCCACGGTAACGAATGCCGTTTTCTTCAAGGAGGCGGGCGAGGCGAACCGTGCCGGCGGGATCGGTTGTGCCGCACCGGTGCATACCGCTATCGATTTCGATGATCGCCTGGGGCCGCTGGCCGGACCGGCGGGCGCCTGCTGCGAGCTGGTCGACGTTGAAGTCACTCTCGACGGCAACCGTGATATCCACGCCACGGGCAAGCAGGGCCATGAGCCGGTCGATCTTGATGGGGCCGACAACCTGGTTCGCCATAAGGATCGGGCCGAGGCCCGCATCGGCGAGGACTTCGGCCTCTCCAAGCTTGGCGACGGTGATGCCGATCGCTCCGGCGGAAAGCTGACGACGAGCGACCTCGGGGGATTTTGGCGTCTTGAAGTGGGGCCGGAGCTTTGCGGGGGTGCCCGCGAAGAACGCGGCCATCGTCGCGATGTTGCGCTCCATTACATCCAGGTCGAGCAAAAGGCAGGGAGTATCGAGGTCGCTGATCTTCATGCGGGAAAGTCAACTCCATCGAGGGGCGTCGCGTAAAGCGAGGGCCCGCCTTTCGGCAAGCCCTCCCTGTTGGGCGACGGCGAGCACCTTAGCTCGCGGACTTCGATGCGTAGTACTGGTCGAAGGTCTGCTGCATGTTCCAGTAGGGCTGCGCACCGTTGAGGTCAGTGATCTGAGACCACCGGGCTTCGACCTTATCAGCGGTGGGGTCGTCGATGTGGACGCGGCCGTTGCGGACGATGGCTGCGCGGCCGAAGTCGCCAGAAGACGCCTCGATGATCATGCCGCTGGCGTCGCACTGGGGGCTGCAGAGATAGGTGACGGCGGGGGCGACGAGTTCGGGACCCATGGTCTTAAGTCGCTCTTCAGGGACGAGGTTTTCGGTCATGCGCGTTGCAGCGCCGGGACCGAGGCAGTTGACGTTGACGTTATATTTCGCGCCTTCGAGCTTGAGGACGTTCATGAGGCCAATGAGGCCCGCCTTAGCAGCACCGTAATTTGCCTGCCCGAAGTTGCCGACGAACCCGGAGTTCGACGAGGTGAGGACGACGCGTCCATAGGCTTGCTGGCGGAATACTGGCCAGGCGTGGCGAAGGATGTTGTAGGCGCCGGTGAGGTGCGTATCAATAATGTCGCGCCAGTCCTCCTCCTTCATGTTATGTACGGCCTGGTCGCGCAGGAAGCCGGCATTGGAGCAGATGATGTCGAGGCGGCCCCACGCATCCATGGCCTGTTTGACCATGTTGAAGCCCCCTTCATAGGTGGCGACGGAGTCGTAATTGGCGAGGGCGTCGCCACCCATGTCCTTGATTTCGCGGACGACTTCATCGGCGACACGGCCCTCGCCGCGACCACTAACGTCGCCGCCGATGTCGTTAACCAGGACTTTTGCACCGTGGCGGGCGAGGTCGAGCGCGAAGGCTCGGCCGAGACCACGGCCGGCGCCGGTAACGAGGGCAGTATTACCCTGGAGAGAAACGGTCATCGTTGGGTGTTCCTTGACTATGGTGGGTTGGGACGGATTCTACGAGTCGCGCGAACGAACGAGCCGGTCAGCCCTGGGTACGGACGATTGCTTCGACGACGCGGGCGCAGTCGAGCATTTCGGGGATGACGAGGTACTCGTCTTTGGTGTGCTGGTTGTAGCCACCACGGCCGATGACCACGGATGCAATACCATGGCCGCGGAAGACGTTGCCGTCGGTGCCGCCGCCCACTGGATGCGGGTCCGGCTCCATGCCGAGATCTCGAAGGACGCCAAAGAGGAGATCGGCTGCCGGGTCGCCGGGTTCGAGCTTGTAGCCGGGATAACCGAGATGGAAGCGGCTGTTCACCTTCGCTTCGGGGTGACGCTGCTGGACTTCGGTGAGGTGGTCCTTCGCGCGGGCAACGAGGGATTCGACCTTTTCGAATTCCATGGAGCGCATCTCGCCTTCGATGACGCATGCCTCCGGGACGGCGTTGCGGACAAGACCGCCGTGGATGGTGCCGACGTTGCCGGTCGTTTCGAAGTCCATCCGGCCCTGGGGCAGGCCTAGGACTGCTTCGGCGGCGATGGTAATGGCGGGGATACCCTTCTCGGGCTCGACGCCAGCGTGGGCGGCTCGGCCGTTCACTTCGACTGTGTACGTGTAGTGATAGGGGGCCTGGCCCTGGACCGATGCGGGCGGTCCGCCGCTATCGATGACGACTGCGACCTTCGCGGTGATGCGGCTGTAGTCCATGTTTTGCGCGCCGACGAGACCGATCTCTTCGCCGCGGCTGATGGCCACTTCAATGGGCCGGGTCCGGGCCCCGTCTTCGATGGCCGACTGGATGACTTCGAGGATGACTGCGCAGCCGGCCTTGTTATCGGCACCGAGGATGGTCGTGCCATCGGTGCGGATGATGTCGTCACCGTCCCAGATTGGCTTGATGCCACGACCCGGCTCGGCGGTGTCCATGTGGGCGGACAGGAGGATGGGCTCGCCGGACCCGGGCCGCGAAGCGAGGACGTTGCCGTGAGCGTCCTGGGCGCAGTCGAGGCCGAGGGCCTGGAGCCGGTGCTCGAGTTCCGCTGCAATGACATCTTCGTCACCAGACGGCGAGTCGATGGCGACGAGTTCGAGGAAGGATTGGACGAGGCGGTCGCGGACAATCATGGGGCGACTCCGGTGGGAGGGTGACGCGAAGGATATCGCGAACGCGGACAGCGGGGACCGTTAACGAACGCCTTATCGCGGACACGGAAGCAAGTGGAAGGAACACGCGCTGACCGTGGCGGCTAGAATCGCACCCATGTTGCGAACTATCGACCACGTTGTCCTGCCGGTTTCCACGCTGGAAGCGGCCGCCCCCTTCGAACGCATTGGGATCTCCTTGACACCGTCGCTCCGCCACGCCGGGCAGGGGACGGAGAACCGCGTGTTCTTCACGGGGTCGGCCGACGGGGAGTTCTATGTTGAACTGCTGGCAGCCTTTGATCGGACGGCGGCAGTTGCTGCGATGGGCGAGCAGTTCGCGCCGCCGGCCAACACGGCAGCGGGGCTCCAGCGCGTCGTGTTCGCCTGCGAGGACATCGACGGCATTCGAGTGCGGTTGGAAAGTGCCGGGATACACGTCAGTGAGCGGACGGTGAGCCGGGACGACGGCACGGTCATCGGGCGCGTGTTGATGCCGGCGACGAACGCCGCAGGTTGCAGTTTTGGGCTGATCGACTACGCGGAGCCGCCTGAGGTGCGCCTCCAGCGGCACGGAGCGGCGGGGTTGTACCAACATGCGTTTCCACTGAAGCGGTTGGACCACCTTGCGGTCATTGTCCACGACCTGGCGAAGGTGACGTCGTTCTGGACGGACGTACTGGGTGTGCCGGTGTTTGGCGAGGTCCCTCGGCCCGGCAGTCTGATCCGGCAGATGAAAGTCGGCGACGCTGTGCTCGAGTTGATCGGACCGACGGAGCCAGGGAGCCCAATGCTCGAGCGACCTGAAGCACTGATATCGATGTGCGCGTACGAGGTCACGGACATGGCCAAAGCCATCGAGCTGGCACGCACGGCGGGTTTCACGTGTCCTGACGCGGCCCCTGGGCCGCTACCGGGTACCCGCGTAACCACGATCCCGGGAGCCGAACTCACCGGCCTGGGGTTGCAGCTGCTCGAATACGTGTAGGTGGGAGTCTCAGCCGATACCGAAGGCAGAGAAGAGTTCCGGGTACTTCTTGAGGCTCTGGCCCCCATCGATGTAGAGCGTCTGGCCGGTCATAAGACTGGAGGCATCTGAAGCGAGGTAGACGGCGAGGCCGGCCACGTCAGAAGGTTCGCCGGAGCGCCCCATGGGGGAGTTCTCGATGAATCCGCCCAGAATGCCAGGGTTGGACCTGAGGCCTTCGGTAGCGGGCGTCTCAATGAGCCCGGGGCCGATTGCGTTGACACGGATCTTGTGACGGCCAAGTTCGAGTGCGGCCACTTTCGTGAGCATCGTGACGCCGGCCTTGGCGCTGCTGTACGCAGCGAATCCTTCGGCCGCCTGAACGGCATTTAGACTGGCAATACTGATGATCGAGCCGCCGTGGCCGGCGGAGATCAGGTGCCGCGACTCGTGCTTGATGCAGAGCATGGTGCCAGTCAAGCAGATGTCAACGATGCGGCGGAAGTGCTCGGCGGGGTAATCCTGAATGGGCGAGAAGTGGCCGACTCCAGCGTTGTTGAAGCCGATGTCGAGGCGGCCGAAGCGGCGAACGGTCCCAGCGACCATCTTCGCGACCATGTCCTCGTCACGGATATCGACGCGCAAGCCATCCACGTAGTTGTGGCCGAGGCGGGCGACCATCGCAGCGATGCCATTGTCGTCGAGGTCGCCGATGAAGACGCGAGCGCCCTCTTCGACGAAACGTTCGACGGTGCGCTGGCCGATGCCGGAAGCTCCACCGGTGACGATGGCTACCTTGCCATCCAAGATTCCCATCGGGGGCCCCCTGTTGTGATGTCACGCATCTCACCACAACGCGGGCACCGTGGGGAAGCGATCAGTGCGCGCCGGAAGCGAGGGGCCGGATCATCTTGAGGGAACGCAACGGCGAGAGATCGCGGAGTGGCTCGGACTCGCCTGTGAATGCGTCGCGGAGTTCGCGCCACGCTTCGGGCCTGAGTTCGCGGATGACGAGGGTCATCCGCGGCCGCTGCGGTCGTCGATGATGAAGCGCCAGGAGCTGTCTGGCTGACGGCGAACGACCTCAACGGACTTACCGGCGATTCCACGGCGCTCGCCGCATGGGCCGGCCGTCGTGCCCTGCCAGTCGGCAAACAGGACAGCCGTTTCCGCGGCTTCGGTCACGTGTACGACGGTGCTGCGCAGCACGGTGCCGGCATCAACGAGGTTCGTGAGGGCGATTCGGAGTCCCTGTTCGTCACGGACGTCGGCTCCGCCGGGATCGCGCAGGACCGCATCGCGTTCGTAAAGGGCCACGAGTCCATCGATGTCGCCGTTGTTGAGGCGTTCGATGAAGGCTTCATGAACCTCCGCAGGCGTCTTTGGTACAGCCATGGAGAGAGCGTGGCTTCGAGCCGACGAGGCGTCAAGGCGCCCGGACAACGGTGCGGTCAGCGCGGGCGGAGGACGCGAGCGGCAAGGCGCGCGGTGACGGCACGGGGAACAAAGCGCACGCCAAGCGCCACGCCAGCGTTGACGAAGCCGGGGACAACGGTCGCCCTGTGGCCCAGCGCGCGGAGGGCCACTTCTGCCACCTGCGCGGCGGTGGTCGGAGGGTATGGCTGTTGCGTGGCAGCGAAGGCCGAGCCCTGGAACTCAGTCGGTGTGAAGCCAGGAGCCAGGCCGAGAACATCGATACCGCGTGCGTGATACTCGCCCCAAAGAGACTCCGCGAGCTGGAGGTCGAAGGACTTGGTAGCGGCATAGGCGGCGAGCCACGGGACGGGCTGATAGGCGGCCGTGGACGCAACGAAGATGAGGCCGCCGCGGTGGCGTTCGAGCATTGGTGGCAGGTAGCGCCGGGTGAGAAGGAGTGGCGTACGACAATTCACATCGACGAGGCGCGCAAGGTAGTCCTCGGTCTGCGACTCGAATGGCATGCGTTCGCCGAAACCGGCGTTGTTGGCGACGACGCCAACGTGGATGCCGGCATCGTTCGTGCCCTGCCAGACCGCCTCCGCAGCATCTGTGCGTGAGAGGTCGACGTCGAGGACGAGTGCCCGGACACCGTGGGCTGTAGAGAGCTCCGCGGCCAGCTCTTCCAGGCGCTGGCGGCGGCGGGCGACCAGTACGACGTCGGTCTCACGTCGTGCGAACGAGCGGGCCAGTTCACGACCGATGCCGGACGAGGCGCCGGTGACCAGCGCAGCGCCGCCGAAACGTTCGGGGAAGGGCAGCGAGCGGCGGTGACGGCGTTCGCGCCAGCCGGGCGGTCGAACGGCGCGACTCACGCCGGAGCAGATTCGCTATCGCGGGTCCGATAGCGAAAATCGCAGAACGGAGCGCCCTGCATGCGCGTCTGGGTGCGGTCGAAGTCGAGGCCCGGGGCCAGCCCGGCGAAGCTGGCGAAGTCGCGATTGCAGGATAGGAAGAATCCGAGATCGCCGGCGCCCATTTCGTTGTACATCTCGACGAATTTGCAGGTGGTGACGTTGAAGCCCCAGGCATCGGGGCCACCTTCGACAACATCCACGATGAGAGAGCCTTCGGAGATTGGGCCGCCGCGACCGAACCGCTGGCGCATGTCGTCAACGGTGTTCACGGATGCCTGGGCACGTTGGGCCTCGCCCTGGGAACGCGCGATCTCCTCGATGACGCGAGAGACAATCGGGTTGGTGCGGTCTTCGCCGAACTCGGCCTGGAAGGCACGGATCAGCGGGACGAGGACGGCGGCCTCCATGCGGCGGCGTTCGAGAAGAGGAAGATCGTCGGCAGTGGTCATTTGCTCTCTCCGGAGACGAACACCATGCCTTCGAAGAGGAGGTCCGTCCAGAACTGGGGGTCGTATTCGGGGACATGGAGCCATTCGCGGAAGACGCGGCCCGCAGGAGCGAACGACTGGCCGCGTCCCTGGGCGATTTCTGCGGTGACGCGTTCGCGGGGGAGTTTGACCACGAGACCAGGGCCTCTGTGGTAGGGCATGGCGAGGAATTCACCGTGAACGCGGAGGCAGGGGCCGCCCATGATGGTGCCATGTTCGGCCGCACCGCTCGCAAGAAGTGGCGCGACATGGTCCCAGAAGGTAGCGGAGCCGGCGGTCGTCATGGTTGGATCCTAGCGGGCGGGAGTGTCCGCCGCGAGGCGGGAGAGCGCGAAGTCCCGCTCGTCACGGACGAAGGGATCCTGTTCGGAGCCGAGGTGATGCAGCAGAAGCGCAGCAGCCTGTGCGCGGAGCCCATGCCGGAGCGCGAGTGTGTGGATTGCCCAGGCGGCATGGCCCCGGACGAGCGGGGAGGCGTCGGAAAGTGCCAGTTCGAGGGCGGCGAGGTCTCCTGGCGCTCCGGCGTTGCCAAGGGCGACGCAGACGTTGCGGAGGAGGCCATCCCGTTTGGCGCGCATGATCGGGCGGCCGCGGAAGCGCTCGACGAATGCGGCGTCATCAAGGGCAAGGAGCGGGGCGAGGGCGGGGCGAGCGCCATCGGGTCCCGCCGGGACAAGTTCGGGCGCCGATTGAGAGGCGTTGCGGCCGACTGGGCATGACGTGAGACAGTCGTCGCAGCCGAAAATCCAGTCTCCGAAGCTGGCGCGGAGGCCTCGCGGGATGGAGCCGCGATTTTCGATCGTGTGGTAGCTGATGCAGAGGCGCGCATCGACGATGTCGCCCTGAGGTGAGATTGCGCCGGTGGGGCAGGCAACGATGCAGCGCGTGCACGAACCGCAGGACTTCCTGAGCGGCTCATCCGGTGAGGCGGAAAGATCTGTGACGACCACGCCAAGGAGTGCCCAGGGCCCGAGGCCGGGAATCAACAGCATGGTGGACTTTCCCTGCCAGCCAAGGCCGGAGCGGGCCGCCCAGGGACGTTCGAGGAGCGGACCGTAGTCGACGGTGCCACGGGCTTGGGCTTTGAAATCCTGGCGTATGGCGCGGACGATACGTCGAAGTTTCGGTTCGAAGACGCGGTGGTAGTCGCGGCCGGCGGCGTATCGAGCGATGCGTCCGCGCGTAGGGCTCGTGGGAAGATCCGCCTCCGATTCGGGGAGTGGTGCGACGGGGAGGGCGAGGACCATCACCGTACGGGCGCCTCCGAGGAAGGTCGCCGGGTTTGTGGCGCGGCGAACCCAGTCGTGGTCCATCCAGGTCATGGTCGCGAGGCGGCCGTCTTCGAGTGCTGCTGTTGCGGCAGCCCTGGCATCGGCAAGGGGCGCGGCTTCGGCGAAGCTCACGTGCGCGAAGCCTTCGCGCGCGGCGAGCGAGGCAAGCTGTTTGCGGACTTCGGCCGGTGTCACGGCCGGGGGAGGAGCACGCCGGGGACCCAGAGGTAGCGGTCCGGGTCGAGCACGTAGGCTTCGCAGAGGCCATGGGTCCAGGGCGGGTGTTGGGCCTTCTTCATGCTGTCGATCTTTGCATTGCGGGGGTGCCCGGTGCCATCCCCTGGGGACGGCCCCGCGGGTGGATGAACGTTGTACACAATCCGTGGGAGCGTTGGCCCATGTCTGGTAGGATTGCGACCGTGCCCGAACGTGTTCCCCAGTGGACGCACGTGCCGTAAGACCTGGCCTCGGAGTGGACCGATGAGAGACGAACAGATCCCGGATCGTAACGTTGCAATGGAGCTCGTGCGGAGCACGGAAGCGGCCGCGCTCGCTGCCGCACGATGGGTCGGACGCGGCGACAAGATCAGCGCTGATGGGGCGGCCGTCGGTGCGATGCGGATGATGCTCGACACCGTCGACATGGACGGGCTGATCGTGATCGGCGAGGGCGTGAAGGACGAAGCGCCGATGCTCTACAACGGCGAACGCGTCGGCAACGGGAACGGCCCAAAGATGGACGTGGCAGTCGACCCGCTGGAGGGGACACGCCTGACGGCGATGGGCCTGCCAGGTGCGGTGAGCGTGATCGCCTGTGCACCGCGGGGGACGCTGTTCAACCCGTACGACATCTTTTACATGGAGAAGATCGCGGTCGGGTCTGAGTCGCGTGGAAAGGTGGATATCTCGGCGCCGGTAGCCTGGAATATCGAGCAGGTAGCGAAGGCGAAGGGCATCCAGGTGGGCGAGGTGACGGTGATCATCCTCGACCGGGACCGGAACACCGAGATCGCCGACAAGGTACGGGCGGCGGGGGCGCGGATCCGGTTTATCACGGACGGCGACGCACCTGCGGCGGTGTCGGCTGCGATCGCGGGCTCTGGCGTGGACATGATGCTGGGGATCGGCGGCTCGCCGGAGGGCGTGGTCGCCGCGTGCGCGCTGAAGTGCGTGGAAGCGGACTTCCAGGGGAAGCTGTGGCCCCGAAACGACGACGACCGGAGGCTGGCGGCGGAAAAGGGCCTGGACCTGAACAAGGTGCTGACGATCGACGACCTGGTGACGAGCGACGACGTGATGTTCGCATGCAGCGGGGTGACGACGGGGGCGCTCTTGAAGGGCGTGGAGTATGTCTCCGGGGGAGCACGAAGCGAGTCGCTGGTGATGCGGTCGCGGTCAGGGACGGTGCGGCGGATGACGACGGAGCATCACTGGCGGAAGCTGCAGCAGATCAGCGGGGCGATGTACCGGGAGGGGTAGGGGAAGGAGTCTGGTCATCAGAGCCTACCGTCTGCAACCCAGCCGGAGGCGCGATCCATCGTCTCGGCGCCCAAGCGCCCTAACATTAGCGCGCCCGAAGTGGGCCGAACGCCCTCCGCGACGACCTGATGGATAATGCCCGGACCAACGATCACGTCCCACTCGGTACTGTTCTGCACTCGTAGATGTCGGCCGTTGATCATGAGAACATCCGGTGCCAGCCTACGCGCCACCCTTCCCTCGCTGTCTGAACCCCACCTGAGAGGTGTCCCGGATGCGTTGCACAAATCTATGAATCGGTCGAACCGCAAAGACGTGAGTATGACCAATCTTCCGAAGATAATATCGAAAATATCATCCATCTCGAATGGCCTCAAGAACAGAGGTCTCGACATCGAGTCTTCCAACAACATTTGCCCGACGTTGAAGACGGGCCACCTCGGCGAAATAGCGTCCAGAAATCCCTCGTCAGACATCTCCGGCGACTCGCGACACGTAGCTTCGGGATTTCTGTCGTGATACGCGTGGTGATTAAACTCCATCTCTGCTAATGGAACTTTTGAAGTATCATAAATTCCAATATCTAGGCATTCATCGATTATTCGGAACGCTGAGCCTTCTTCTTGCGCTATCTTCAAGAGATCATGGACGGCGCTATCGTAGGTTTCACCTCTCGCGATGTCCTTCGATAGCATCAAGCTATGGCCGGTGAGCGGATCGAGTCCATAATCTGTGTTGATTACTTCAGCAATGTTGGTCATTCTTGCTTGCTGTCGCAACACACGCTCGGTCTGAGCGGCGACGCTATCACCATGGTTTGCGCGAACGTTATCCACTTCTGCGGAACGGTGTTCAAGATCAAACTTCTGGAGAATTTCATCCACCACGCGGTTGACCTTACCGGTCTTCAACTCGACAAGCTTCAGCGACCCGCCTCTGCTGGCCACAAGCAAGTCCCCTACTTGAACGACAGACGTTATGTCCGATACAAGGGCGAATCGTGTCGGATCATCCTCACGAAATCCCTCCGCGACGCGCAGGGTGTCAGCATATCGACTGTGAACCAACGAAGGAGGCTTTTCACGCCGAAAAAAGCGCCTCACGATCCATCTCCGATCGCCAGCCAACATCCACGCAATAGAATCCGCAAGGCGCCGCAAGACTTGCTCCTCGCGCCGCAAGATCCAGAGAGCTGCTTCAGCTTGGACTTGGCGATTCCTGTCGCGTAGCTTGCGGGCCGTCTTCCGAGCCGCGTTCGCTTCGGCAGTCGCCTTCTGAATCCGTTGGATTTCGGCTCCTATGCGTCGCTGAGCTTCGGCGTACCCGTCATGACACGCGACTAAGAACGTCCGCTTAAGGTCTTCGTCGTCGCCTTCAAGCAGGGTGAGGGGGTCCGGCAGGCGGACGGCCATCATTCCGCGCGAGAAGATCTCCTGGGCAATCGCCCGCGCGGTCTTTTCAAACGTGGCTGCATCGTCGAGTTCAACGCGCTGGATGTCTGATGACATGCGGCCATGTTATCGCGTCGAATCGGCCCGCAGCGACCAACGATCGCCCACGGCCTTGGCTGACCAACACAGCGCACAAGGGCGCTTGGACCGGTCGTGGCAGCCGTCGATTGGGCCTGGCTGTGCACCTACAGCACCGCGATACGCTCCCGGAGGCCGTTGGCTTTCAGCGTGGCTTCGGCGAGGTTGGATTCGACGCCCTGGATGACGTTGGCGGGGGCGCGGCTACGGAAGTTTTCGTTGGCGAGCTGGGCGGTGAGGCGGTCGACGTAGGCCGCGGTCTCGGCGAGCTCCTTTTCCAGGCGGGCGCGTTCTTCGGCAGCGTCGACTTTCGGCAGGGAGACGGCGACCTCGGTATCGGCGACGCGGGCAAAGGCGTAGTCGCCGGCGGGTAGTTCGGCGCCGGACGGGAGGACCTCGGGTTCGACGCGGGATGTGAAGGCCGTGGCGGCGGCGACCTCCGCGAGGGCGGAGGCGAAGTCGGCGGAGCGGAGGTAGGTCTTCGGGCGGAAGCTGACTTCGAGCTTCTTTTCGGCGCGGATGTTGCGGATGGCGCGGTTCACCTCGATGACGTGGGCCATGGCGGTCTCGGCGGCTTCATCGCGCCAGATGGCGGCCGGTTTGGGGAACCAGGCGACGATGAGTGCGCTGGCCATGTCGTCGTCGATGTGGTCGCGGAGGGTCTGCCAGAGCTCTTCGGTGACGAAGGGCATGAAGGGGTGGAGGAGGCGGAGGCCGTGGTCGAGGACGTGGACGAGGACGCGCAGGGGGCGGTCGTCGCCGGCGTTGAGGCGGACCTTGGCGAACTCGATGTACCAGTCGCAGAAGTCATTCCAGAGGAACTCTTCGACGGCGGTGACGGCAGCGCCCAGCTCGTAGCGTCCAAGC
The DNA here is from genome assembly GCA_020432045.1 of Dehalococcoidia bacterium. GTDB lineage: Bacteria > Chloroflexota > Dehalococcoidia > Tepidiformales > Tepidiformaceae > JAGQHB01. The sequence continues at coordinate 13,173 of JAGQHB010000007.1, forward strand.
AGCGCGTTAGCTTCGCCTTCAACGGCTTCGAGGCGGGACATGATCCAGCGGTCTTCGAGCGCGTAGGTGTGCTGGTCGGCGGCGTGCGGGCGCTTGATGCGGCGGTCGCCGACCTTCATGAGGACGAAGCGGGCCGTGTTCCAGAGTTTGTTGGCGAAGTTGCGGGCAGCGGCCAGGCGTTCGTCGCTGTAGCGCTGGTCGGCGCCCATGGCCGCGCCGGCAAGAATGGCGAAACGGAAGGCATCGGCGCCGAACCTGGAGACGACGGTGAGGGGATCGACGACGTTGCCGCGGGACTTGGTCATTTTCTGGCCGTTCACGTCGCGGATGAGGCCGTGGAAGAGGACGTTCTTGAACGGGACCTGCTGTTCGGGGCCAAGGTGGCGCATGTTGTAGCAGGCGAAGAGCACCATGCGAGCGCACCAGAAGAACATGATGTCGTAGCCCATCTGCATGTCGCTGGTGGGGTAGAAGTAGCGGAGGTCTTCGGTGTCTTCGGGCCAGCCGAGGTCGGCGTGAGGGGCGAGGCCAGAGGAGAACCAGGTGTCGAGGACGTCTTCGTCCTGGCGGAGGGCGGTGTCGCCGCAGGTGTCACAGGAGGCCGGGTCGTCGATCGCGACGGTGATGTGGTTGTTGGCGCAGTACCACGCCGGGATCTGATGGCCCCACCAGAGCTGGCGGCTGATGCACCAGTCGCGAAGGTTTTCGAGCCAGTTAAGGTACTGGCCGGTGAAGCGCGAGGGGACGATGTTGATGCGCCCGTCGCGGACGACTGCGGCGGCTTCGCTGGCCATGGAGCGGCCAGGCTCGTACTCCTTGTTGACGGCGATCCACCACTGTTCGCTAGGCACAGGCTCGACGACGGTGCGGCAGCGGCTGCAGTGGCCAACGCTGTGGGTGTAGTCCTCGACTTTGACGAGGAAGCCCTCGTCTTCGAGGTCTTTGAGGATGCGGTCACGGGCGTCGGCCATGGTCATGCCGGCGTAGGGGCCAGCCTCGTCGTTCATGAGGCCGTCCCGGTCCATGGCGACGATTACGGGCAGGTCGTGGCGCTGACCGATGTCCCAGTCGTTGGGGTCGTGGCCAGGGGTGACCTTGACGGCGCCGGTGCCGAATTCGGGCTTGACGTGCTCATCGGCGACGACCGGGATCTCGCGGCCGACGAGGGGCAGCAGGAGCATGCGGCCGACGCGGTTTTCGTAGCGAGGGTCGTCGGGGTTCACGGCGACGCCGGTGTCAGCAACCATCGTTTCGGGGCGGGTCGTGGCAACGATGACGGCGTGGGGGAGGGGCATGCCACCCTCGCCGACGACGGGGTAACGGACGTGGTAGAGCTTTGCGGCTTCTTCTTCGTAGTCGACTTCGAGGTCGCTGAGCGCCGTTTCGCAGCGCGGGCACCAGTTGATCATGCGGAGGCCGCGGTAGATGAGGCCGTCGTTGTAGAGGTTAACGAAGGTGGTACGGACGGCGAGGACGATCTTCGGGTCGAGCGTGAAGGTGTTGCGCGACCAGTCGGCACTTGCACCGAGGCGGGCGTGCTGTTCCTGGATGCGGCTGCGATATTTGCGCACCCACATCCAGACACGCGCGACGAAGGCCTCGCGGCCCATGTCGTGGCGGGTCAGGCCTTCCCTGGCGATCTCGCGTTCGAGGACGTTCTGGGTGGCGATGCCGGCGTGGTCTTCGCCCGGGAGCCAGAGCGTCGGGTCGCCCTGCATGCGGTGCCAGCGGACGAGCGCGTCTGTGATGGCGTCTTCGAGTCCATGGCCAAGGTGGAGTTCACCGGTCACGTTGGGGGGCGGCATAACGATCGAGTAGGGCTGCTGGCCTTCGACGATGGGGGCGCGGAAGTAGCCGCCCTGTTCCCACATCTCGTAGATCTTGCCTTCTACGACGGAAGGCTCGTACGCAGGGGGAAGTTCCTTGCGGGCGGGCGATGTCGTCATGGCAAGACCTCGATGTGGGATAGCGAAGCGGCGGTCAGTGCCGCCGCTCAGCCAGTGTACCCATGCATCGAAGTAGGGGGCGATGCGAGTCAGCCAGCGCGGAGCAGGTTGCCTCGTTCGGGCATCGTTTCGGCGAAGGTGCGGTCCAATGGGCGGATGCGAACGTCCGGCGTGAGGCGTTCGAAGAAGACTTCGACGCGGGTGACGGCGGGCGACGACTCCACGGCGAGCGAAGATCCGATGAGCGCGAGCGCTTCCGACGCAGTATGGAGTGGAGCGGACGAGCGGGCGCGAAAGGTTTCGGTGCCGGCTTCGCGGTGGAGGACGACGCGAACGTCGCGGAAGCCCTGGTTGCGAGCCGAGGCGATGGTCTCAAGACGGTGCGCAAGCGAGGAGATACGGGCACGGACGGCGAGAGGCGAAGAACCGGCGTCCGTGTCGAGGGAAGCGGAGGCAGCCAACGACTCCGAACGGAAAGGGCCTATCGCGTCCGGCGGATCGGATTCGCCGGAAGGAGGGCAGATGAGAAGGCCCCGGCGAGATGCGCGGGCAGCTTCGAGAGCTTCCAGCCGCGTGGCAGCGAGGCCGCCTCGTACCGGGCGGTCCGACCATGCGCGAACGAGGCCCATGACGCGAAGGGCGGTGGCGCGCTCGTCGTCCGGCGAATCCGCCTGGATGGCGAGGAAGAGGTGGTCGCGCCCGCCGACCTCAACGCGAGTGGTGACGCGCGTGCGGAGAATGCCGGCGACTCGTTCGAGCTCTTCGATACAAGCACCGGCGTTGTCGCTGAGGAAGACGGCAGCGGGGGAGCGGCGACGCGCCTGGCCGGCTGACATTCCGGTGAGGACGCCAGCAGAGGCAGCGGCGCAGGAGGCCCCACTGACCAGCGCTCGATCACCGCTGCCCTGAAGAAAGACGAGGTGGCGGCCAGCAAGGGCAGGGCGGAGTCGCGTTGCGAGCTCGACGTCGAGTTTCGGGAACCAGGCACAGAGAATACGCATCACGACCACCTCAAAACAATTAGAACGTTCGTTCTAGAATCATGATAGGCAGGCAGCTGCGACAACTCCTGTCGCGTTTGTCACGGCTCCCGTGTTGAACGCGGCGAACGTACGATCCCGGGATGCCCCCAATCTTTTCGCTGGATGATCCAGGTGCTGCTGACGACCGACGGAGCGGCGGAAAGGCAGCGAGCCTTTCACGGTTGCGGGCAGCGGGCTTTCGCGTGCCTGACGGGTTCGTGGCGCCAGTTGAGACGATGGCCGCACTGACTGGCGGCTCCGTCGCAGTCATGACTGCAGTACGTGAAGCGTTGCGGGTGCTGAGCCCGGCCGGCGACGCGGTGGCGGTGCGTTCTTCCGCGGTTGGGGAAGACGGCGCCGAGCATTCGTTCGCGGGGCAGCATTTGACGCTGCTGGCCGTGACGGGCGAAGAGTCCGTGCTGGCCGCGATGCGGGCGTGCGCTGATTCGCTTCATGGAGAAGGCGCCATTGCGTACCGGGAGGCCCGTGCCGCGGACACGGCGAAGAAGATGGCGGTGGTGGTGCAACGGATGGTTCGGCCGAATGCGGCGGGAGTCGCGTTCACGGCGAACCCCGTTACGGGGCTAACGACGCACGTCATCGTGGAGGCCGTGACAGGGTTGGGCGAGGGCCTGGTGTCGGGGCAGCGGGCTGCGCATCGGTGGGTGTTTGCACGGGAGACGATGGAACTAGTCGACGAGTCGATCCACGCAGAAGGCCCTGTGCTGAGTGCGGAGCAGGCTCGATCCGTCGCGCGGGAGGCTCTGCGGACTGAGGAGGTCTTCGGGCAGGCACAGGACGTGGAGTTCGCGATCGAGGGAGACACCGTGTGGCTGCTGCAGGCACGGCCGATCACAGGGATGACTGGTGCGGCGAACGGCGACGAGCTGTTGGATACACCGACTTCCGAGGCTGACTACTGGACGAGCGCAAATATTGGGGAGGTGCTGCCGGGACTTCTGACACCGCTGGCAATCACCGCGTTCGCGGCGAACGCGGACCGGGCGTACTGCGGTGCGTACCAGGAACTGAAGATGCTCGCGAAAGACGAGTGTCCGCGTTTCGTCGGGTTCTTCTATAACCGGGCGTTTCTGCACATCGACAACACGCGTTTAATCGCGGAACGGGCCTTGGGGTCGAGCGGAGACGCGGTGGAGGAGCGATTTCTCGGGGGTAAGAAGCGGCTGAAGCCGCGCCGCCAGCATTCTCTGAAGAACTGGAAGCACCGGCTGCTGAGCGCGTGGCCGCTGCTACGGATGACGCGGACGATCGAACGAAAGGGCATCGAAGCGGAGAAGGCGACGTTGGCGTTCGAGAGGCGGCTGCGCGCGACGCACCCTAAGAGTCTCACGGGGCAGGAACTGGACGACCTGCGGCTGGAGATCTCGGACTTCGTCGCGGGGACGTTTGCGACGCACCTGCAGGCGAGCGGTTGCGCCGGCGCGGGGTATGACCTGGTCGCGAACTTGGTGCGTCCGATCCTGAAGGAGCGTACGGAGGGGAAGACGCCGGTACTGTTCGCGGGGATGAACGACGTGGAGAGTGCGAGGATCCCGCTGGATATCTGGGTGCTCTCGCGCGCCGCCCGGGAGAGCGGGATCACTTCCCAACTGCGAGCTGACGGCTTCGAACCGCTTGATGGTTCACTACCAATGGCGTGGCGGAAGGCATTCGAACGATTCCTGGAGCGGCACGGACACCGGGGCCTGTTCGAGATGGAACCTTCGCAGCCGTCGTGGCGGCAGGAGCCGGGACAGGTTGTCCGGCTCGTGCGGGACTACCTCGACCTGCCGGAGGGGCAGTCACCGCCGGTCGTCCTCGCCAGGCGGGAGGCGGAGCGTGTGAACCTCACAAACGCCTTAAAGCGACGGATGAACCCGGCGAAGCGGATCGTTTTCCGGTTCGTGCTGAAGGATGCGCAGAAGTGGGTCGCACTTCGAGAGCGGACGAAGTCGGTGATCGTGCGAGGGACCAGACTGGTGGATCTCCTGATGCCGGAGGCGAGCAGGCGGCTCGTTGCGAACGGCGCGGTGGCCGCGGCAAGCGATGTGTTCTTTCTCACGGGGGATGAGTTCAGCGCGGCGCTGCGGTCCGTGGCACCGCGAGACATGCGTCCGGCCGTTGCAAGGCGGCGGCGCGACTTCGAACGGAACCGGCACGTGCGTTTGCCGGAGCGCTTCCGCGGGCGGCCCGAGCCGCTGCAGATAGCACCGGGCCCAGGGGCAGGCGAAGTGCTGCGTGGGACACCGGTGAGCCCAGGCCAGGTGACAGGGCTTGCTCGGGTGATTCTCGATCCGCGCATTGATGGACCGATGCTGCCGGGGGAGGTGCTCGTCGCGCCGGTAACGGACGCCGGATGGACGCCGCTGTTCGCACTTGCCGCCGGGCTGGTGGTGGACATGGGGAGCGCGCTCAGCCATGGCAGCACCGTGGCACGGGAGTATGGACTGCCGGCGGTAGTGAACGTCGGCAGCGGGACGACTGCAATCCAGACGGGCGACCTGATCATGATCGATGGCGCCGCCGGGACCGTCACGATCCTATCGCGAGCTGGGGACGACCGCGGCTAACGCACGTCGATCAGTTCAATTTCGAAGACGATATCGGCGTTCGGAGGGATGGGGCCAGAGCCACGTGTGCCGTAGGCGATGTTCGCGGGGAGGTAGGCGATGCGCTTACCACCAACCTTCATCGTCGAAAGTGCTTCGGCGAATCCGGCAATGACACCGTTCATCGCAAAGGTGGCCGGCTGACCGCGTGCGACGGAACTGTCAAACACGCTACCGTCGCTGGCGAGCTTCCCGGTGTAGTGGACGGTGACCATGCTACTGGCGGACGGGGTTGCCCCGGAGCCGACTTGCTCATCGACGTAGCGAAGCCCGGACGCCGTGACGGTGGGATTGGCGAGGGTGATGGGCGTGTTGGACGAGGACGGGGTTTCGGGCAATGCGGTACTCCTGACAGTGGTGGCGGCCGCGGTCGCCGGCTCACCGTCGCCATCACCACAGGCCACTGCGACTGAAGCAACGACAAGCACGGAGAGCGAAACGAGCAGGAAGACGATGCGGTTCATACAAGCTCAAGCTACGGCGGGCGTGGGGTACACACACGCCGGCGTTTAGCGCACTTTTCCAAGCTATAGAGTCGCCGGCGGGCCGACGGATTCGTACACTCCGGGGAGTGCGCTGGAGGAAGAGCAGATGAAGGCGACAGTAGATCCGGACCGGTGCGAGGGCCACGGCAAATGCCAGGCCGCGGCGCCGGAGGTGTTTGAGTTACGCGACGACGACCTGAGCCATGTCCTGGTCGACGAGATCCCTGAGACGCTGCGAGCCAAGGTGGAACGGGCAGTGCGGCTGTGCCCACGGCAGGCAATCACTTTCGGCTGAGCCGGGCAGCAAGAAGTCACGTTGCTCCATCGTAGAGGGTCGTTGAGGCGTCAAATGCTCGTGATCGCCCCTCCGAGAACGACTCGATGCCGTGCGCGAAACACCCCGACGGCGCGCCCCGTGCCGCCGGTGAGCCTGCCTCGGTGAACAGCAAGGTGTGCGAGCAACGAACGCCGTGCACGCCTCCATCGCACAACAGCCCGTGCTGCGCTCATGTGACAGGCCGGAGGTGGCCGCAGGCAGGCGTGGCTACGGATGCCAAAGGTTGGACGGGCAGATCTTATTTCTTCGACTTTAATTGAACAAACATTGTACAGCACGTATCATGCCTGAATCAGGGATGCACCTTCCATTGGAGAACCGAAATGGCACGAATAGCAATCACAGGGAGTTCCGGGCTCATTGGCGGGGCTTTGCAGCCACACCTGCTGGGGGCAGGTCACGACGTGATCCGCGTGCGCCGCGGAAACGACTCGGACCCTTCAGCGATGTGGAACCCAGCGACAGGTTGGTTCAGAGAGGGTGCGCTTGACGGGGTGGACGCGGTCATCCACCTGGCCGGTGCTGGCATCGCGGACAAACGGTGGAGCGAGAGCCGCAAGCAGGAAATCCTCGATAGCCGGGTGAACGGGACACGACTCCTGGTGGATCACCTGGCGTCGCTGACGAAGAAGCCTTCTGTGCTCATCAGTTCGTCGGCCGTGGGGTACTACGGGTCGCGCGGTGACGAAACGCTGACTGAAGCCAGCGCACCCGGCAGGGGATTCCTGCCCGAGATCTGTATCGCCTGGGAGCGGGAGGCGATGCGGGCGGCCGAGTTCGGGGTCCGAACGGTGACGCTGCGGACGGGCGTCGTGCTGGCCAAGGAAGGCGGTGCGCTGGCGAAGATGCTCTTACCGTTCAAGCTGGGGATGGGAGGGCGACTTGGAGACGGCAAGGCCTACTTTCCGTGGATCTCGCTCCACGACCTCGCCCGCGTGTTCGAATACGTGTTGACCGCAGACGTGCGCGGCCCGGTGAACGCGGTCGGGCCAAAGCCTGTGACGAACGCCGAGTTCACGAAGGCACTGGGGAAGGCGATCCACCGGCCGACGCTGCTGCCGGTGCCAACCACGGGCCTGAAGCTGCTGTACGGAACGGGGATCACCAACGAGACGCTGCTTTCCAGCCAACGCGTGATCCCGGCCGTGCTTCAAGAGGGCGGGTTCAGGTTCGGACAGGAAACTGTAGCCGAAGCACTGGAGGCGGCACTGGCGTAGTGCCGCCGCTCACGCATTCGTGCAGGTTACGGACCTGGAGCAACCACGGTCACCTGTCCATCAACGACATTCACAGCGCTGATTGGTATCCCGAAGTTCAGGGTGCGGACGTTGTTGCGGTCGAGGCGGTCGACGATTTGCTTAGCGACGGCGGATGGCAGGTTCCCGGCCTTCACCTCGTCGAGGATGATGACGGGCGGGTCCTGGGTTGTATCGACGTGGCCTTCAAGGAGGACGTTGATGTCCCGCCCGAACTGGTTCACGGTGCCTTTTAGCTGGCCGCGACCAGCGGGGCAGAAATAAACCTGCGGGTTCGAGATCTCAATACCCTTTTCGTTGAGGTACTGATTGGCGCGGCTGGTAGCCTCCTGCTCGTCGAAGCTAATAGAGCCAGGAGCGGCGGCGGCGGCGACGCGGAACTGCTCCCAGCGATCGAGCGCGCTTGCAGCAGACGCCTGAGACGCGGTCGACATGCGATCGACGCACGGTTTGGGATCGCCGGTGAAGACGAGAATGCCGATAAGTACGGCGCCTGCGACGACCACGCCACCAACCACCCCCACCACGGTCGTGACGCCCTTGATGATGGTCCCACCAATGCCTTTTCCACCTTCGACCACGGCGCCTGGACCGGGCACTCCTGGCGGTGCGGATGGCGTGGGTGGGGCGACGGCAGCGGGGCCGGTGGGGGTGGTCACGGGGCCGCCCGGCGGGGACGGGGGTGGAGCGAGGTTGGAGGGCGGGGCGCCAGGGCCAGCGGGAGCGCCCATGGAAGGAGGAGCGCCGGGTGATGCGGGCATACCGGGAGCACCCATGGAACCCGGGGCACCGCCGGGTGAGAGCGGGGAGCCGACGCCGGGACCACCGGCGCCCATTCCGGGAGCACCAACGCCAGGGCCAGCACCGCCAAGGCCGCTCATCGGTTGGCCCGCAACCTGGCCAAGGCCGCTCATACCCTGTCCAGCGCCGGCCTGTCCGAGGCCGCCGAAGCCCTGGCCGGCGCCGGCACCTCCGAGGCCCGGCATCGCACCGCCGCTGCCAGCCATGCCGGACATGGCGCCACCGCCGGCGCCGCCGGCCATCATGCCGCCGAATCCTCCGGCTCCGCCTGCACCGAGGGCGCCGAGGGCAGCCGTCCTGCGACGGCGATTTTCCTGCGGGATCTCTTCGCCGCAAAGCATGCAGATTTCGGTATCAGGCGGGTTGGCGCCGCCACAGGATGGGCAGAGTGCGGTGAACTCCAGCGCTTCGGGCTGCTGCGGGGTGGACTGGGGCGGCCGGGCTGCCGCTGCTGAGGTTACGACGGTGGCTTCCTCGGCCGTCGATCCTCCCGGGACAGCCGCCAGCGTGGCACCACAGGAGCCGCAGAATCGGGCGGTATCGTTCTCGGTAACAGCCTGGCAGGAGGGACAGGTTCGTTTCACAGGGGGAACTCCCTTTCAGCCATCAATATCCGGAGCGGCGAAACCATGGCCGTCCGGCAAGCCAGCTATTGACTGGCCACGATTTCGCAGGGCGTCCCGCCCACGGTATAGCGTTCGAGCAACTTTGCGCTCTTGATAGCGCCCTTATCTGTGAACGACGCCACGATCTTGCCGGTACCGGTCGCGGACCCTGCTTCCACCGGGTACCCGAATTCGAAGTCTGAGAGATGGAAGGTGGCCTTGCCAAGAGGAACCTTCGCGCCATCGTCCCGGACGCCGGCGACGTCCACGGAATCGCCTTCGCGGAGCGTGTCTCCACCGCCAACAGGTGTGAAGATGAACGCCAGCCCGTGCATAGCCCCGGGTTGAAGCCCGAACGTGCAGCTATTTGAGTCCACGGTGAGATTGAAGCCGACCTGGCCGGCGGGCATGCCGGGCCGCCCGTCGACGGTCGGGGTCGCTGTCGACCCGCCGGGAGTGTCGTCGCCGCTGCCGCCAAGCACGAGGTAGGCGGCTGCTGCACCACCGATCACGACCACAGCGGCGACGAGGCCGATCAGAATGTGGCGCGAGCCGCCACCTGAGCCCCCGCCACCACCGCCGACGCTATCGAGATACTCGGCAGCGGTCGCGGCGACGGTGTCGCCGCTGGTCTCGTCGACGACCGTGACGCCGAACGAGAGCCGCCGATCAGGGCCCTTGGAGCGTCGCATTCGGGGCTGGACAGCTACATCGAGGAGGACGGTGGTTCCGGGCGGAATCGCGGCCCGCCCGGGAAGGCTGACCTGGAGGACACCTGACTGGTCTGTCGGGACGAGGCGAACGCGGAGGAGGCCATTACCGGTGTTGGCAAGGGACAGCGAGTAGCGGGCGTCGCCACTTCGGCCGGGCGCCGTTTTCAGCGATAGCTCAGTGCGTAACGCGGAGGCGAGGCCGGCACCAGCAGGAATGGAACGGCCGGGAGGGGGACCCTGAACGCGGGTTGCCTGACTCATTGCGCCGCCCTGCTGTGGAGGGGGCGTGGTGGGGCCAGTGGGGCGGCGTGGGGCCTGTTGCGTCGGCGGTGGAATCGGGACAGTGCCGGCCGACGTTGTGACCGGGGGACGGCGGGCGCCCGTCGAATACTGGGGGGTCGCGCCGTGCTGTTGAAGCTGCGCGTAGGCAAGGGACGCACGCTCGAGGGCGCCGACGAGGTCGGTCGCTGTCTGGTACCGGTCGCGGGGGTCCTTCTCCATGCAGCGCCGAATGACGTTGACGACGGCGTCGGGAAGGCCTTCCAACTCAGCAGTCGGCAACGACGCGTAGCGATGCTGTTGAAGGATGTCCATGACGGAATTGCCACGATAGGGAGGGTGGCCCGTGAGCATGGCGAAGAGCGTGGCACCGGTGGAGTAGATATCGACACGGTGGTCGAATTCGCCGTCTGCCTGTTCCGGCGCTGCGTAAGCCGGCGTCCCCACGAACATTCCCGCCGTCGTCATGCCGGCGCTAGATGTCTGGCGGGCGATGCCGAAGTCAGTGACTTTGACGCGGTCGTCTGTGTCGAGGAGGACGTTGTCGGGCTTGATGTCGCGATGGGCGACGCCCCGGGCGCCTGCTTCTTCGAGTGCGCGCGCAATTTCCGTGGCAATCCGCAGCGCTCGGGCTGGCTCGATGGGGCCGTGCTTGAGTTCATCGCCGACGTTGTGGCCTTCGATGAACTCCATGACGAGGTAGCAGGTGCCCTCAGTGACGCCGAAGTCGATGAGATGGACTGTGTAGGGCGAACGGAGGAGCGCGGCGACGTGGGCTTCGCGTTCGAAACGTCCGCGGAACTCGGGGTCGCCGCCAAGGTGCGGATGCAGGAGCTTGACGGCGACGCGGCTGGCATCACGGCGGTCGCGGCCCAGCCAGACGGCACCCATGGCACCGCGGCCCAGTTCTTTCTGGAGTTCGTAGCTCTTGAGTACGGTGGGCTGCGAGCCCGGTGTAGAACCCATGCGGTGGCGGTCTCTCCCCGGGGACAGAGTATACGGCGGAGGGCGGGAATGTTGGCCGGATCGGGCGCTGGCTCCTAAGCTATGGGCGCCGCCGGGCCATGTCCGAGGCGCCGAACGGGAGCAGCCGCATGCCAATCACCGTGGTCGTCCGAACAGCCGGGACCGAACAAGAGTTCACTCTGGAAGATTCTGCTGGGATCGGCCGATCGGTTGAGAACGACCTGGTGCTAGAAGCGCCCAATATCTCGCGTAAGCATGCGCGGTTACTGCGAACTGACGGGGCGTTCGAGTTGACGGACCTGGGGAGTGCGAACGGTACGGTGGTGAACGGCCAGGAGATCGATCCACGTTCACCAGTCAGGCTTGTGCCCGGGTCGCGCTTCAACATCGGGCCGTATGAATTGGAAGTTCGGGGCGGAACTGCGACGCCGTCGCCGCGCCCTCAGGCGAACCAGGCGGTGGGGGTTGCAGCCGGCGTTGGACTGGAGACGGCAGTTCTCGCGAGGGAGCCGCGGCTAATAATCGCGACGAAGAGCGGCCGAGAGGAGTTCCCACTCCGCGCCCAGGAAATCCTGGTTGGCCGGGCGCCGACAAGCGACCTGGTGATCGACCAGGACGTTGTCTCTCGGAGGCATTTCTCGCTGCAGCGGGTGCCAGGCGGGTACGAGATCCAGGACCTTGGGAGCCGGAATGGCGTGCGGCTGGGGCAGGAGCCGATTACGCGGCACTTCCTGCAGGACGGCGACACGCTGGACATCGGCGGTGAGGTCTCGATCGAGTACCTGGACCGTCCCCGCGAGATGCCGGGGCAGGCGCCGCAGGGCGCGAAGATCGACGCGACCGCGGGCGAGCTTATTATCGGACGGGCCCCGGCGTGCGGGATCCACCTGGACCATCCGACGGTTTCGTTGCGGCACGCGAGGGTGCTAACGACTAACGGCGTACGGACGATCGAGGACCTCGGTTCAACCAACGGGACCTACGTGAACGGGCAGCGGGTCTATCCGGGACACCCACTCCGGATCAATCCGGGGGACGAGGTACGCGTGGGGCCGGTGCTGCTGCTGCTCTCCGGCGAGGCGATTGAGCATCGGGATGAGTCGACACATATCGCGCTGGACGCGGTGAGCCTGAGGCAGCAGGTGAACGACCGCGTCAACCTGTTGCAGGAGATTTCATTCTCAATCCGGCCACAGGAATTCGTCGCGGTGGTCGGTGGGTCAGGCGCGGGAAAGTCGACCCTGCTCGGGGCATTGAGCGGGCTGTGGCCGGCGACGGGCGGTGTGATCCTGCTGAACGGGACACCACTCTACGAGAACTTTCCCGCGTTCCGGGCGCATCTTGGATATGTGCCGCAGGACGACATCCTTCACAAAGAGCTGCCGGTCCAACGAGCCCTCGAGTACGCGGCGCAGCTGCGGTTGCCCGATGACACGAGCGCTGCTGAGCGCACAGCCCGGGTCGAAGAGGTAATGAAGACGCTCGGTCTTGACCACCGGCGGGACGTGCCGATTGCACGGCTCTCGGGCGGACAGAGGAAGCGCGTTTCGATCGGTGCGGAGCTGCTGACCAAGCCGGGGTTGTTCTTCCTTGACGAAGCGACATCAGGCCTCGACCCGGGAACAGAGAGCCAGCTAATGCGGCTGCTTCGCGGGCTGGCGGACGATGGGCATACGATCGTGCTGATTACGCACGCGACGAAGAACGTGATGCTCTGCGACCAGGTCGCGTTCCTGGCACGCGGCGGGTATCTCGCGTACTACGGGCCCCCTGACAAGGCGCTGGAGTATTTCGGTGTCAGCGATTTCGACGGGATTTACGAGCGGCTGGAGGGCGAAAGCACGCCGGAACAATGGGCGGCGGAGTACGCCCGGTCGGGGCTGTGGGGAGAGTTCGTGCGGGACCGGCTGGTGGGTGATGGAATCGAGATGGTCGGGACGCGGGCGACCCCGCCGCCGTCGCGGCCCGCGCCGGCGACGCTTCGAAGCCGCTCCACATCGCCGGTCAAGCAGACGCTCATCCTTTCGAAACGGTATTTCGACATTATCCGGCGGGATCGGGTGAACCTGGCATTGATGTTCCTGCTGGCGCCGCTGATTGGCGCGATCGACCTGGTGGCGTTCAAGGGCAACATCCTGACGTACCAGAACGGGAACCCGGGCGACGCGATGACGACGCTCTTCCTCGCGGCGCTGTTCCCGTTTCTCGTGGGCGCATTGAGTTCGGTCCGCGAGATTGTGAAAGAGGCGCCGATCTATCAGCGCGAGCGGACGGTTTCTCTGGGAATCGTGCCGTATATCGGGTCGAAGCTGCTGGTCGCGTTCCTCTTTGCGCTGTACCACGCGGCAGCGATGTTCGCGATCAAAGCGCTGCATTTCGAGTTCCGCGACCCGACCGCACTGAGCATGTTTCAAATTTACGGGACGATCGTGCTGGCAGTTATGTCGGGAGTCGTCTGGGGACTCGTGATCTCGGCGCTCACATCCCGGGAGGAGCAGGCGATGATGCTGGCAATCGGGATCATCGTCGTGCAGGTCGTGTTCTCTGGCGGCATGGTCTCCCTTGGCGACATCCCGGTGGTTGGCGAACAGCTGGGGTGGGTTACGAATACGCACTGGACGTTCCGGGGACTGACGACGGCAGCCGGGCTGAACCTGGACGGGTGTTCGGTCGGAGACCTGGCTAACTGCCAGTTACCGGGGTTCGGGCAGTTCCAGCCCAACAGCGGTGAGGCGAACCTTGCGTTCTCTTCGACGGAGGCCAAGTTTGGCCTGATCTTCGGGGCGAATGTCTGGGTCTGCTGGGCAGCGACGTCGACAATCATGGCGGTGCTTACCGGCGTGCTCTGGTTCCTTCAGAAGCGCAAGGACACCCTCTAAGAGCCACCGGGGGCTGGCGCGGATGGCACATGTCCCTCGCCTGTACCACCCCGGCCGCATCGTGCCGGGGCCATTATCGCTGGAGGCGAGCGCGTGGCGGCATCTCGGCAACGTGCTGCGGATGCGCGCCGGCGAGGAGTTCCTGGTCTTCGGCGGGGACGGGAGTGAATGGCGGGCGCGGATCGAAGCCGTCAGCGGGAAGGCGAGCGGGAGCGCAACGGTGCTGGAACTGACGCGGCAGGAGCATCTGCCAGCATTGGACGTGGAGCTGTATTGCGCCCTGGTGCGAGCGACCCATTTTGACCTGGTAGTGGAGAAATCGACCGAGCTCGGGGTCGACGTCATCCACCCGATGGCGACGGAATACACCAGCCGTGGCGATGGGCCATCCCCGAACAGGATCGAGCGCTGGAAACGGATCGCGGTCGAAGCGTCGGAGCAGTGCGGAAGGTTGCGGGTCCCGGTGATCGCGGCGGCGACCACAATGGAGTCGTTCCTGGACCATACCAGTGCGCCGTTCGTCGTGGCGGACGCGGCGGGAATGGCATGGGCCGCCGGATCGAAGCTGCTACCTGACTCGGGGAAGCTTGCCGTACTGGTGGGGCCAGAGGGTGGGTGGAGTGAGGCGGAACTCGCGCGAGCCCGGTCGTCGGGCGGCATCGTGTTGCGGCTCGGGGCCAATATTCTTCGGACAGAGACCGCAGCGATAGCGGCATTGACGCTCATCCGGGGACGCACCTGAGCGAACGGGATATCCTCGGCCTATGGCACCAGTGAAGGGCAACATCATCGCATTCGGGTTGTTCGCGGCGGCGTTTGCGCTGCATATCGTTGGCGGAGCCACGGACCAGGGTTGGCTGTTTGCTACAGCGGTGGCGTTGATAGGCGTGTTCGCGGTGGCGTTCCCGCTGGTCGCGGTGGCGGCGGGAAGACCGGCCTCCAGGACGGAGCGATTGACCACGCTCATGATGGGCACCGTCCTCGGTATCGTCCTTTCGACGAGCGCGCTGTGGGCGGCCAACGGGCGGTCGATGGCGTGGTGGCAGGCACCGGTCGCGATTGTCGCCGTTCTTGTAGTGCTGATTGCCGGGCTGAAGTTGTGGCCCGGGCGAGGCGGCGGCACGAGCAGGCCGCTCAAGGAACGCCGGTCGAGCTAGCCCGCCGCGCGGACTTCGCGGATGCGGGCGAGTGTCGCGTCGGGATCGAGCACTTCGACCTGGCCGGAGCGACGGTCGCGCACCTCAAGGCCACCCCTGGCGAGTGCACGGGGACTAATTGTGACGCGGATGGGAAGGCCGATGAGGTCGGCGTCCTTGAACTTCACGCCAGCGGCATCAGAGCGGTCGTCGATGAGCGTGGTGAACCCGACGGATGCGCAGGCGTTTTCGAGCGAATCGACGGCCTGCTGGACTTCGGGCTGGTCGAGGTTGAGCGCGATGATGTGGACATCGTAGGGCGCGACCTCGGCGGGCCAGATGATACCGTTGTCGTCGTGATTGGCTTCGATCACGGCAGCAAGCATCCGCTCGACGCCGATGCCGTAGCAGCCCATCACGGCAGGGCGGCGTTCGCCGGACTCGTCGAGGTAGTTCACACCCATGGACTCGGAATAGACGGTGCCGAGCTTGAACACATGCCCCATCTCGATGCCACGACGGGTTTCGAAGGGGGACTGACAGACGGCGCAGCGGTCGCCATCACGGGCGAGCGCGAAGTTGCCGACGAGATCCGCCTTCCAGTCGCGGCCGTGGTTGGTGTTCTGGAGGTGGTAGTCGACCTCATTGGCTCCGGCGACGAGATTCGTGGCTTCGACGGCGCTGACATCGGCGACGATGCGAACCCGTTCGAGGCCTACGGCGGATGCATAGCCAGCGACGAGCCCAGCGGCACGGACGGCAGCATCCTCAAGCGGATCAAGGTCGGAGGCCTTAAGCAGGTTCTTGAGCTTCACTTCGTTGACATCGAGGTCGCCACGAATGGCGACGAGGATCGGTTGTCCGTCGGCACGATAGAACACGGCTTTGCAG
Source organism: Dehalococcoidia bacterium (assembly GCA_020432045.1). Classification (GTDB taxonomy): domain Bacteria; phylum Chloroflexota; class Dehalococcoidia; order Tepidiformales; family Tepidiformaceae; genus JAGQHB01. The sequence continues at coordinate 29,098 of JAGQHB010000007.1, forward strand.
GTTTGGCGAGGCTCAATCGCGAGGAAGCTGGCCAATTCAGCAATGGTCTTCGTGCCGGGGGTGTGGACACGGGTCATGGGTTGGGGATCGCCGGGGAGGGCGGGCGGGAGCTGGAACTCGGCTTTCTCCTGGTTAGCCGCGTAACCGCAGCCGGGGCAGAGGAGAATCTGATCTTCGCCGGAGGGCGTCAGGAAGATGAACTCCTGGCTGTCCTTGCCGCCAATGGCACCGCTATCTGCCTGGACCGGGATGACCGGCACGCCGGCCCGGTCGAAGATGCGTACATATGCGTTGAAGGCGTCGTCATAGGAACGATCGAGTCCTTCCCAGTCGGCGTCGAAGCTGTAGGCGTCCTTCATGGTGAATTCGCGGACACGGATGAGTCCGCCGCGAGGGCGCTGCTCGTCACGGAACTTGGTCTGGACCTGGTAGAGCGTGACGGGCATGTCGCGGTAGCTCTGGATGGCACGGGAAGCCATGAAGCTGACGACTTCTTCATGCGTGGGGCCGAGCGCAAAGCCACGTTCGCGGCGGTCAGAGAGACGGAAGAGGGTTTCGCCCATGGACTTGTCGCGACCGCTCTGTTCCCAGAGCTCGATTGGCTGGAGAGCAGGCAGGCGGACTTCCTGGGCACCGCTGCGGTCCATCTCCTCGCGGATAATCTGTTCGATGCGCTGATGAACGCGCCAGCCAAGCGGTGTGTAGCAGTAGATACCGGCCGCGAGCGGCATCACGAGGCCGGCGCGGAGCAGGAGCTGATGGCTGATGAGGTCGGCCTCAGCGGGAGATTCTCGTAGGGTCTTGAGGAGGAGCTTGCTCATCCGCATGGGATTGGGACCTCGGGCTGGTGTAAGGGCAAGCGTAGGGCGGGGACGAAGCTACGGGCCAATCAGCTGTGACGGGGCAGATCGAATGCGTCTGAGTCGAGCAGGAGGGTGACGGGGCCGTCGTTCTCGAGGGTGACCTGCATGTGGGCTCCGAATTGACCTTCGAGGCAGCGGACACCGGCGCGACGCACCTCGGCACAGAACGTATCAAGCAAGGGTATGGCTACGTCCGGCCGGGCCGCGCGCGTGAACGAGGGGCGGTTTCCGCGGCGGGTATCCCCGAAGAGGGTGAACTGGGAGACAACGAGGACCTCGCCGCCTATTTCTGCAACGGAGCGGTTCATCTTCCCCAGTTCGTCTTCGAAGATACGGAGGGCGACGGTCTTCTGGGCAAGGCGATGGGAGGTGAGTTCAGTGTCTCCCTCGGCGATCCCGACAAGGAGCAACAGACCGCGCGCGATCGCAGAAATGGGCTTGCCGTCAACGCTTACCGCGGCGCGGGAGACGCGTTGAACGACTATGCGCATGGCCGGAGCCCTACGACGCCGGCGACTTGCTTTCGGGCTTGCTCTCGGATTTTGACTCCGACTTGGAGCTGCTTTCCGAGGCGGCGGCGCCTTCGGCCGTGGAAGGAGAGGCGTCGCTACTGGAGGAGGAGGAGTCGCGCTTGCTGCGGCTATCCGTGGCGTACCAGCCGGTGCCTTTGAACACGATGGTGGGAGCGCTGAGCAGACGCTTGGCCGTGGCTTTACCGCACTGTTCGCAGACGTGCTCCATAGGGGCAGAGAAGCTCTCGCGGAGTTCGTAGACCGTGTTGCATCCCTGGCACTGGTAGTCGTAGGTCGGCACGGCGGCACCCTCCGGGGAACGAATCGAGCGGAACCATGTTCCTTTCATTAGCACTCGTCTGTCAAGAGTGCTAACCGGGACGACTGCGCTACATGCTGCGCAAGATGCGGATTCGCTCGTCGATTGGCGGATGCGTATCGAAGAGTCCGTTCAGGCTCGAAGTGTGCTCGCGCAGCGGATTGTAGATGTACATGTGGGCCGTGGCCTTGTTGGCCGCCTCGAGCGGCTCGCGGTCATCGCGGATCTTCTCGAGAGCCCGGGCGAGCGCTTCAGGGTGGCGGGAGAGGAGTGCACCGGAAGCATCGGCGAGGTATTCGCGGCGGCGGCTGATGGCGAATTTCAACGTTTGCGCGACGAGCGGCGCAAGGATCGCGGCGAGGAGGGCGACCACCAGCAGGATCAGGCCGCTGCTACCGCCGCCTTTCTTCTGGTTGGAAGGGCGGCTGCCGCTGCCCCAGACAGTGAACCGGAGGAAGAGGTCACTGAGAAGGGCGACCATACCGACGAGGAGCACCGTGACGGTCATGACGCGGATGTCGTAGTTGGCAATGTGGGAGAGTTCGTGAGCGATGACGCCTTCAAGCTCGACGGGTTCAAGCTTGTTGAGGAGGCCACGGGTGACAACCACGTGGGCCTTGGCCGGGCTGGTGCCAGTGGCGAAGGCGTTGGGCGCGGAGTCCTCCATCACCCAGGTGCGTGGCATGGGAAGGCCCGCGCCGATGCAGAGGTTCTCGACGCGGCGAACGAACTCCCATTCCTCCTCTTTTGTGACTTCATGGGCACCCGAAATCGAGAGGACCGCGGAGGTCGACATGAAGTAGCTGAACAGGGCATAGAGGATGAGGCCGATGCCAAAGATGCCCAGGGCACCTATTGGGAGGCCGAGGGCGAGCACCATCACAAAGATGAGTCCGCCAAAGAGCAGGAAAAACGCGAGGAACAGCAGCCACGTGATGCGCTTGTTCGACGCGATCTGTTCCCAGGGGAGGATGGAGCCCGGGGCGGGAGCTGCGCTCATGTGCTAGGAGGCGCGTTCACGGTACGCGGAGAAAATTTCACCGGGAGGCGGTGACTAGTTGGCCGGGCGAGCGCTGCCGAAATCGACGCGGACATCTTCGCGCGCGGCTTCTTCGGCTTCGTAGAACTCTTCTCCGACGAACCCGAACATGCGGGCAACAAGGACGCTGGGGAACACCTGGGTTTTTTCGTTATAGCTGCGAACGTTGGCGTTGTAGTACTGCCGGGAGTAGGCAATCTTGTCTTCCGTGTCTGTGAGCTCACGCTGGAGGTGCATGAAGTTCTCATTCGCCTTGAGATCGGGATAGGCTTCGGCGACGGCGAAAAGGGAGCGGAGGGCGCCCGTGAGGATGTTGTCGGCCTGTGCGGCCTGACCCGGCGTGCGGGCGTTATCAAGCTGCGCACGAGCGCGTGTGACGGCCTCAAAAGTCTCACGTTCGTGGGATGCATAGCCTTTGACGGTCTCGACGAGGTTGGGGATGAGACTGGAGCGGCGCTTCAGCTGGACATCGATCCCGGACCAGGCCTCTTTGACGCGAAGCCGGGCGGCAACGAGGCCGTTGTAGATGGTCCAGAGCATGATCCCGATAACAGCAATGGCGCCGACGATAATGAGGGCCCAGACGAAACCTGGCATGGAGCGCTCCCGAGTACAGGTGAGCGGATGCTACCACGGAGAAGGGACAGTGGGACGTTAATGCGGCTCAGGGAGCCCGTTTACAGCTGGCTCCTATACTTGGACCAATGGCCGGAACAGCAGCGCTGATACTCGCGAATCGTGCATATGGCGACCACCAGTCGCCGCCGCCGGGTGCACCCATCCTGGGCTCTGGTGGGCTCGTAGCGGCCGTAGGTTCGGCGATCGCACCATGGGACGGGTCCACGGGCACGCTCTGGATCGGGGCGGGCCGGGGAGCGCACGACACGGAGTATGTAGACGAACATGGCCGCGAGGTGCTTGAGACGGGACGCGGGCCGCTGCAGCACCAACGCCTGTTCTTCGATGAGGCGACCTGGACGGGCCACTACGAAGCGGTGGCAAACGGCTTCCTCTGGCCGTTGCTACACCACGTGCGGCGGAGCATGACGGAACGAGCAGCGTTCTTTCCACGCCCGGTGCTCCCGACAGCGGACGAGTGGCACAAGTACGAACAGGTGAACGCAGCATTTGCACGAGCGGCGGCGGCAGCGGGCACAGCGACGGCCTGGGTGCACGATTACCAACTCGCGCTCGTGCCGCGGATGCTGCGAGACCTGGGCTACGAAGGAAGAATCGGGTTCTTTCTGCACACGCCGCTGGGACCGCCAGATGTGGCGTCGGTGGTACTGGACGACGTGGGGCGTGAACGGCTTCGCAGCGTGATAGCCGGAATCCTCGGCGCGGACCTGGCGGGCTTCCAGACCGAGCGTGACCGTGCCAACTTCGAGAACGCTGCAAGGGCGCTGTGCGGGGCCATAGTGACAGCTGGCGGGGTCCAACTGGAAGGACGGACGACGAGGACAGGGAGCTTCCCGGTTGGGGTGAATGCAGAGGACGTGACGAACGCGTTAGGAGCCGACCTTCCAGCCGCCGCCGGGAACACTCGGGGCCTGCCGCTGGTCGTCGCCCTCGAACGCGCGGACTTCACGAAGGGCATCCCGGAGCGCATGGAGGCGGTAGCACGCGCGTATGCGGATGGGGCGCGATTCGCCTATTTCGGGGCGGCGTCGCCCACCAGAGAAGGCGTAGCGCTCTACGAAGGGTTTGCCGAAGTAATTACGGCAGCAACTGCCCGGGCGGCGGCTGCGGCGCGAGAGGCAGGGTGTCCGTTTCAGCAGGTGACATCATCGCTGTCGTGGGGTGAGGTGGTGGCGCTCCTTGCGCGTGCCGACGTGGTGTTCACCTCGTCGTTGGCCGATGGGATGAACCTGGTGCCACTGCAGGCGGTGGTGGCTCAGGCGGGACGAGTACGGAGGGGTGTGGCTATCGCAGGCCGCGACGCGGGCGTCTCGATCGCCTACCCTTCGGACGGTTCAGAGGGGCTCATCGCGGTGGACCCGCTGGAAACCTGGGCGACTGCAGACGTGCTGCGGCTTGCTACTGGCGGCAGACTGCCGGGAATGAGCGACAGACTGGTTGTAGATGTACGAACGCACGACTCCGCCAGATGGGCTGAATCGTTCATGTCCGAACTGGAGGCTACGTGATGTTGGACCTGGCAAAAGTGGAGCGCTTCCGAACACTTGCGACCGCCCGGGGACCGTTACTCATAGCGACGGACCTGGATGGGACGCTTGCGCCCATTGTGCAGCGGGCAGGAGAGGCCAGGGTGCCGACATCGGCACTGGCTGTGCTGGACCGGCTGACACAGCGGGTAACGGTAGCTGTGATCACTGGACGTGACCTGAACACGGCGCGCCGGATGGTGCCGTGCGAGGCCGCGGTGGTGGTCGGGAGCCACGGGCTGGAAGCAACGTTCACGGACGGACTGCTCCCACACGTGGACCGGGTGGCACTGGGTTTGGCGCTGGAGCGGGTGGAGCAAGAAGTGCTTACCCGGGTGCCGAGTGCGCTAGTGGGAGTGGAACGCAAGGCGATCTCGACCGCGTTTCACTACCGCGACGCGCCGGAACTGGAGGGCAGGCTGCGGGAGGCGCTTCACGACCTTCCCGACATGCTCCGGCTACGGGATGGACGGCGCGTGCTGGAGGTGCTGCCGAACGCTGACGGGGGCAAGCACCGGGCCCTGGCGGCGCTGGTGAACCATTTCAAGCCCAGAGCGCTCCTCGTGTTGGGCGACGACCGGACGGATGCTGTGATGTTCGAGGAAGCCCTCGTCCAGCGAGAGCGCGGCCTGCATGTGCTTATCGCGGGGGTTTCGGGCGGCGAGGAAACGCCGCCGGAGATCGTCGAATTGAGTGACCTGATGCTGCATTCGACCGACGAGGCGATTGAGGCGTTAGAGACTGTGGCGCGGGCACTGGGCGTCTGACGCGTCGGATTCAGGGACAGTCGACCGAGACCCGGTCGCCAAGGGCGCCTTCGCTGCATGTGCGCCTTGCCGTGTTTACGACGACGCGGCCGGTATCGTCGACGGACACTTCGAGCCGGTCCAGATTCGGACCGTCCTGGTCGAGCCGCGCGCCGGTACCGTCGAAGATCGCACCGTTGCAGTTCTCCCGGAGCACGATGGCGGCGGTCAACGCCGACGCGGTGAACCGGTCAACATACCGCGTGCGGGCGTCGGCGTAGGCGGGATCGGCGGGGTCTATGGTTTCGACGCGGCAACGGCGGCTATCGGAGGCACGGTTAACGGCATCAATGTCGGAGAGGGCAAAGAGTCCCTCACCGCGGAGATTGACGAGGTAGAAGCCGCTCTGAACGACCCTTGTGATCGTCCCGGGCGGATATGCCCCTGCAGGTTCGAGGACTACTTTGCCGCTATTGGCGCCGGATTCGAGAAAGGTGATGCAGGCGCCGGCACCGACAACGAGCAGGAATAGCAGGGTGAGCGACGCGAAACAGCCCAGCAGCACCGGGGGCCGTGATGTTGGGATCGACTGGGAATCATCCATCGAAACCGTAGCGTAGCGGCGAGGCCCGGAAGGATGCAGTGAGGGACGGGAGCTTTACATCAGAGCAGGGCGGCGCGGCTCCAGTGCAGGACGTGCCAGCAACTCGGAAAGGCGGGCGTCGAGTGCGCTATCGAGCGCGGCCAGCGGCCATGTGGAGTCAACGAGGCCGGCAGATACGGCCTGGGCGGCGGTAACCGGTTCTCCCGTGAGAATCATGTGCGCGGCGACGCCCGGCGGGATGGTGCGGGGTAGTGTCTGAGTGCCGCCGGCCGAGGGGATGTACCCGAGGCTGACCTCGGGGAGGGCGAAGGTCGCATCGTCTGCTGCGATGCGCTCATCACAGCAGACGGGCAGCTCGAGGCCCGCGCCGAAGCAGAAGCCGTGCATGCGGGCGATGGTGTAACAGCGATGCGAGAGCAACAGTTCCCAGACGTCCCGTTCGTGCCGGGCCCGACGGGCATCGATCAGGGACGGTGCAGTGCCGAATTCAGCGATGTCGGCGCCCGCGCTGAACGCCCGCCCTTCGCCGCGAAAGACGATGATGCGCACATCGGGCAGGTCACGGCAGGCCTCGAGATACGACCAGAGGAGGTCGCGCATCTCCAGGTTAATGGCGTTGAGGCGACGCGGGCGGTTGAGCGCGATGGTCGCGACGCCACGGGCATCGATATCGAAGAGGACCAGATCGGCCATGGAGATGGCCCCTTTGCTAGACCCAGTCCGGCCGGCGGATTTGGCTCTTGGCGCGCGTGGCGAAGCTGCGAGCGAGGTCTTCGTTCGCCTTGCGAACGAAGTCATCCATGTCATCGCTACCGAGCTTCATCTTGCCTGACCGCCAACGCTTCAGCATGGCGCGGTCGCGGTCGCTGAGGCCGGCCTCATCGGCGATACGGTTGATGATGACAGTGAGCGCTTCGACGAGTTCGTCATCCGTGAATTCGACATTCATCGTTATTTCCTGACCGATTCGGCGCGCGAACCACGAGTCTTGATACGGCGGAGGAACTTGGCGTCCAGGCGCGCGTTCAGCGTCTTGTTCACGGCGTCCGTCAGTTCGGCGATGCCTGTGGATGTCTCGCCGTTGTCGCTGCGCCAGCGACGAATGGCTTCCACGCCTTCGGGCGAGAGGTCAGCGTTATCAATGGCCACCGCGCTGGCAACCATCATAAGCGACCAGGTTTCTGGCTCTTCGAGCAACACGATCATCGTTAATCCCCTTTGAATGCCGGCGTCCGCTTTTCCACGAAGGCCGCCACCCCTTCCGCGCGATCTTTGGTGGACTGAAGAAGGATGGTCAAATCCGTTTCGAATCGGAGCGCCTGCGAGAGCGGCATTTCGAGGCCACGCCAGACGGATTCCTTGGCGAAACGTTCGGCGATGGGGCCGCGGGATGCGATGACTCGCGCAAGCCGCAACGCCTCCACCATTGCATCTTCTACGACTGCCGAGACGAGACCGATCTTCACGGCGAGCGAGGCATCGACCTCTCCGCGCGTCTCCAGCAGCGATACGATACCGGATTCGCGGACGAGCGACAGGGTACGCCGGGAAGCGGTTGGAGCGAGACGAGCATCGAGCGTGGCGGAGGCGACGCGAATGTCGCAACCCAGTGCCCGGGCCATGGACAGATTTGAGACACTTCCGGAAAGGGCGGCAATGAGGGGAACGGGGAATCGTTCCAGCCAACGCTGGCCAGCCTCGCCTGGATGTTCACCGTCCGCCGAATCCGAGAAATCGAGCACTGCGGCGCGCAGTGTGTACCCATCGGTGAGCGGGGCGAGGGCCTCCTGCAGGTGACGGAAAGGCCCACCGCCGGCGCCGCGGATGACAGCTACCTGGCCGTCTGCCGAGAACTCCACATCCATCCGGGAAGACTAGCGGGCCGCGGCGGTTGCGGGGAGAGGCGGCCAGCCGGAGAATCGAGCGCGCGCAACCAGCACGGGGCGAGGGACGGATGGCGAATCTCAAGGCTGCAGTGCCGATCGAAGAGAATAAGTCGGGGGCCTACGTCCACGACCGGACGCGGATTCCCGCCAATCCGGAGTGGAACTGGAAGCAGTGGGCCGCGAACAACCAGGGTTACCTCTGGGGCATCGCCTTCGGGCTCCTACTCACTGCCGCTGTGATGGAGACACGAGAGGCGTGGGAATCCCACCGTGACTGGGTGCCACCGGCGTTGTTGGTGCCGGCTGTGCTGAGCGGGCTGGCGCTGGGCCACCTTGGCCAGAGGGGCAAGGTGAATGCAGTGGCAGTGCCGGGGTTCCTGCTGGGCGTGACACTGTTCGCGATTGTGATGCACCTCTGGGTGAAGGAAGACCATCCCGGCAACGGCGGGCTGCTGACGACGTTCACGATCATCTCGTATGCATCGCTCATCGCCGCTGCACATTGGCTTATCGCCGCAGTGATATTCGTAGAAGTGACGGATCCGACACGACCGCCTGAACCGGAGATGTAGTGCGCGCGAGCGCTGTTGCCTGGATTGCAGCCGCTACCGTGCTGATATTCGCATGTGGCGGGAGCAGTACGACCGAGCCGAGTGCGGAATCGAGTCCTGGTGCCGCAACGGCAACCGGGACTACGGCGTCGGCGACCCCCACGGCGATACCTACTGCGACGGTGATCACAACTCCGACCCCGACCGCCACGGAACCAGCTTCACCGACGAACCCGTTGCCAGCCGTTCTACGCGACACGGGCGGCATCACCGGGCAGGCGTGCCTGGCGCCCGAGAACGCGGCGAAGACCTGCGTCGAACTGCAGTCCAGCGATGTCACCGTGCGCGGCGGAATCGCGGTATTCGGCCTTTCAAGCGGTGCTGGCGGGGTGGCAGCCGTGTACGGGCGAACACAGGCCGGCGAGTGGAAGCCATGGTTCAGGACGCAAAACGCGTTTTCGCTGCTCTTCCTCCCGGGAGATGTACGTATTTGCGCAGACGGGGACGGGCTGAACGTACGGGAGCAGGCGTCCCTGGCTGGTCCCGTGCTGACGACCCTGGCCGACGACACGATTGCGCGTGCAGAGGAGTTCGTCCTGGATACTGCAGCATCAAGTGATCGCACACGAGGCTTCGGCTGGTACCGATTGACGACGCCAGCTGAGGGATGGGCGCATTCGGAGTTCCTCGCGGCGGCAGCGGAGGGCAACTGCACTACGAGAAACGCGCAGGTAGGCTCGACCTCGACACCGCCCGCAGATTCGACAACGACGCCGACGGCGGGCGCGCGCTAGAAGCAGGCCAGGGCATCCGGCAGCGCGAGGCGTGACATCAGGCTATGACGGCGGATTCCACCGATGTTCGTTCCGGGTGAGGACGGGGCCTTTGCGGGTTCCGATAAGCAGGATCGAAGGCACTGGTGCCTCCCCGGGATCTCAACGCCAGGAGTGTCGCGACTTATCCGTCTCCAAGGCTCTGCGCCAGCATGAGAGCGTTTCCATCGGGATCGCGGAACGTGGCGAGGCGAACGAGGCCCGGAAGGTCCTGCGTCGGGCCATCAAAGGCGACGCCTTTGCTTTCGAGTTCGGAGCGCGTTGCATCGATATCGAGCACACCGAGCGTGATCGTGGCGCCGCCGGACTGACTAACGGGTTCGCCATCCATAGACTGCGAGAGCCCGACGTTGGCGCCAGCGAGGGGCGTCGAGAATTCGCCCCAGCCAATGTCCTCGACGGCGTAGACCGGCTGGAAACCGAGGACGCTGGTGTACCACTCGGCTGACCGCTTGAAGTCGGAGACGGTGATGGCGAGGGTCAGTTCTGGCTTGAAGGCTGGCATCGCGGGATCCTCCTGAGGGCTGTAGATTGGGTTTAGTAGGGAAAGTAGACCAGGTGCAAAAAGACGTCAACCCTGAATTCCTGGGTGCTACCCGGCTTCTTCACCGACGCTGGTCGGTCCCGGTGGTGGGGGTAATCCACCGGGACGGGCCACAGCGATTCGGCGCGCTGGCGGCGAATCTGAGCCGGGCGAGCCGGGATACGTTGACAGAGACGCTCCGCGACCTGGAACAAGCCGGTGTCATCACTCGCGGACTCGGCATGTACTCGCTGACGGCACAGGGGAGACTGCTTGGCGACGCGGCACTGGGTGCGATCGCCGCTGTCCGATCCGAGGAGATTCTTGGGATTGCATTGAAGAAGTGGCCGATGATGGTGATGGTGGCCGTCGGCCGCGGGTGCCACCGTTTTAACGAGATCAAAGGGCGATTGCCGGGGCTGACTTCGGGGGCGCTGGCACCGGCGCTAAAGGATCTTGAGCGGGCCGGGCTCGTGGAGCGGCGAGTGTCGGAGGGGTACCCACCGACGGTCGCTTATGTGCTAACCCCCCGCGGGGAACGAGTTTTCCCAGCGATGGACAGGATCATCCGGGCAGCTGCGCTCGCGGCCAGTTAGGCGCATGGTTGTGCAAGAATGGGGGCCGGAGAAACGCAAGATGGCCATCCAGGTAACCCTGCTCTCGCGGTCAGAGAACCCGCTACGGTCCCTCTACGAGGCCTACCGGACGTGTTACAGCCAGCTGACGCCGCAGCAGGTCCACCAGCGGATCGAAGACGAGCGGATCGGCGAAGAGCAGATGCGCGATTTCATCGTCGAGCGGCTGAAGACTGGCCATGCGAGCCCGCTGGAGCAGGTGTGGTTCGAGTTCGCGATCTCGGGGGTTTCGAGAGCGTTCAGCCACCAATTCGTGCGGCATCGCGTGGGGATCTCGTTCGAACAGCAGAGCCAGCGTTACGTGACCTACAAAGGTGGTGAGTTCCCTTACACGATCCCGGACACGGTGCGGCGCGCCGGGATGGATGGGGAGATGGCGGATCTGTTCGAGAAGGTAAGCGAGCTCTACGAGGCGATGGTGGCAGCCGGTGTGCCGGCTGAGGATGCTCGGTTTTTGCTGCCGAATGCGACAAATACGAACTTCAAGATCACCGTGAACTTCCAGTCGCTGCTGCACATCTGCGACTTACGGCTCTGCACGCGAGCGCAGTGGGAATTCCGCAAGGTGGCGGCGCTGCTGCGGAGCGAGGTGATGAGAGCTGAGCCCACGCTGGGCAAGTATCTGCAGCCGAAGTGCGGCGAGCACCGGCTGGGCTACTGCGACGAAAGCGAGAAGGACTGGGAGGCATGCCCGATTGGGCGCGTACGGCCGCACAAGGACGCTCTGTTCCGGCTGTACGATGCGCACCGGCGTGGCGAGCTGCAGCCGTTGGACGAAGATGCGTGGCGGGCCATCGAGACGTTCGACGAGGGCGGAGGCGCCGTGACTGGCGGCTAACCATGGGCGGCAGGTTGTTGTTCCCGGCGTTCCCGAACAAGCGGCTGTTGCCGGTGGGCCTGACAGTGCTCGGCGTGGCGGGCATCGGCGCTGGACTGGTGCTGGACGACACGACGCTGCTCACCGTCGGGGTGCTCGGACTGGGCGGCGTGGGCGCTGGCTATGTGCTTTCGCGGCTGGTGTTGGGCGACCCGGCCGATGACCCTGCCGGCGACATTCGTCCGGAATAATTGCTCTCGCAACCTTTCTGGTAGGCTCATGGTGCGAGGTGCAGTTGCCATGAACGATACGAATACATACGTGCCCAAAGCCGCGATGGTGATCGTAGCCCACCCGGATGATGCGGAGTTCATGGTGGCCGGGACTGTCGCGAAGTGGGCGCGAGCGGGCAGCGAGATCACGTATGTGGTTGTAACGAAGGGCGACAAGGGGAGCGATGACCCCGCCATGACGCCGTCACGGCTGACCACGATCCGGGAAGCGGAGCAGCGAGAGGCTGGCGGGATACTGGGTGTGCGGAACTTTGAGTTCCTTGGCTATCCCGACGCATATCTGCGCCACACGCTGGAGCTTCGACGGGATCTGACGAGGGTGATCCGGCAGTACCGGCCGGAGGTGGTATTCACGTTCGACCCGGAGACACGGTTTATCAGCGAGACGTATCCGAACCATCCGGACCACCGGACAACCGGCGATGCGACGGTAGACGCGGTATTCCCGAGCGCGCGTGACCGGCTTACGTTCCCGGAACTGCTGACGGAAGGCCTGGAGCCACACAAGGTGGCCGAGATCTGGCTGGGCGCTTCGGAGCGCGCAAATGCATGGGTCGATATTTCCGCGACACTCGATGTGAAGATCGAGGCGTTGAAGGCGCATCCGAGCCAGCTGGGGCCGGAAATCGTGGAGTTTGCCGGCCAGATGGCACGGTGGGGAGCGGAGGGGCAGGAGTTTGAATTTGGCGAGGCGTTCCGGCGGATCCGACTGGACGCACCTCCCGAGTTCCCAGCAGGGCAGGATTAGACTCGCGCTAATCGCGCCGGGAGACCTCGCCAAGACGCTCAAAGGCGACGGCGGCGGCGCCGAGCAGGCCCGCGTCGTCGTCAAGCGTGGTGATTTTCAGCTCGGTCGCTGCGGCCGGGCCGTATGCCAGGGAGTACATCGCTTCACGGGCCGGCCCAAGGAGCATATCGCCGATCTGGAGGAGTCCGCCGCTGAGGGTGACGATATCGGGATTGAGGACGTTGACGAGGCTGCCAAGCGCGAGACCGAGCATGTGGCCGCCGTTGCGAATCTCTGCTTCACTCTGGCGGTCGCCAGCGAGGGCAGCCTGGTGCAGGTGCTGCGATGTCGGTTCCGTGTAGCCGACAATTTCGCGGAGGACGACTGATGTCCCGTTGTTGATCATCCGCTTCGCGCGGTTGGCGAAGGCGACGCCGCTAACGAGTGCCTCGAGGCAGCCGCGCGAACCGCAGTTACATCGGGGTCCGGCGGGGTCGACGATGATGTGGCCAATCTCTCCGGCCAGCCCGCGAGCACCGCGATAGAGGCGGCCGTTGATGACGAGACCGCCGCCGATGCCAGTACCAAGCGTGGCATGCAGGACGTGACGGGCACCGCGGCCGGCGCCAAAGCGGAACTCGCCGAGGGCAGCCGCGCTGGCGTCGTTTTCGATGTAGACGGGGATGCGAAGAGCCTCGGCAACGGGCCGGGTAAGGTGGACGTTGCGGAAGCCTTCGATATTCGGGGCGAGGAGGACGGTACCGGCGTCCGCATCGACGAGGCCGGGAGCGGTGACGCAGGCGGCTGCCGGAGCGGTGGCGGAAGCACTGGCGACCTGCCCGAGGAGCGTGCTCAGCAGTTCGACGACTTCCGTACCTTTCGGCGGGGTAGGGCGTTCGCGGCGAGCGAAAACGTTGCCCTCATCGTCTACCAGGGCAGCCCGAAGCCGCGTGCCGCCGAGATCTGCCGCCACCACGACGCGTTTCATACCGTCCACTGTACTGCGTCGCCCGTCGCCGCTCACGCGGGTGTTGCAAACTGAAACGATATCGTCTGCTGAGGTGACAGATGGGGCTGTGGGAGACGGAGTTCACAGACAGCTGCCGGGTGGCGCACCTGGGGACAATTGCTGCGGATGGACGGGCGCACATTGTCCCGGTTTGCTTCGCGCCAGTGGCCACCGAATTCGTCATCGCGATTGACGGCAAGCCCAAACGGGTGGGCAAGCTTGCGAGAATCGCAAACATCGAGCGAGACCCCCGCTGTTCGCTGTTGTGGGACCGGTATGACGACGACTGGACGCAGCTTGCGTGGGTGCGGGCCGACGGCGGAGCGCATGTAGTCCAGCGGGGGGCGGAGATGCCCGAGGCGCTTGCCGCGCTACGGTCGAGATACGAGCAGTACGAGGAGATGCAGCTCGAAGAGATGCCGCTAATCGTCTTCCGGGCGTCGAGGACCGTTTCCTGGCGGTGGAGCGGGGAACACTGAGCCGGGGCTGTTATTCGCGCTCCCGGTGTCGTACTTTGGCGGACGTGGCAGCAGTGGCGCCGGATGACGTGAGCGACGCGGGACATTGGACGTTCCTGACGAACCACGCGCACGTGCTGCTCTGCCTCGCCCGAGACCCATCGGTTCGACTCCGTGATGTGGCGATTGAAGTGGGGATCACGGAACGGGCGACGCAGCGGATCGTGGCTGACCTGGCGGAGGGCGGCTACATCTCGCGGACGCGGGTGGGCCGGCGAAACCGTTACGAATTGCACCCGGACCTCCATCTCCGGCATCCGCTGGAGCACCAGAAGACGATCGGCAAGTTGCTGGACCTCCTCGACCGGCCGGTACACGACGAACCAGGGAGCAGGCTGTGATGACGACGAAACCACTGTTGGCCGGAATCGTGATGGGAAGCGACTCGGATCTCCCCGTGATGAAGGCCGCGTATGAAGCACTGGACGAGTTTGGGATCGGGGCGGAGGTCAGAGTCCTGTCTGCGCACCGGGCAACCAACGCTGCGCTCGAATTCGCACGGACGGCGGTCGACCGCGGGATACGGGTGCTGATCGCTGGCGCTGGCGGAGCGGCCCATCTCCCGGGTGTGGTGGCGGCGGCGACACCTCTGCCCGTAATCGGCGTGCCGATGCCGACGACGAACACCGCGGGACTGGATTCGCTTCTTTCCATCGCCCAGATGCCGAGCGGCGTGCCGGTGGCGACGATGGCGATCGGGGGTGCGCGGAACGCTGGATTGTTCGCTGTACGGATCCTCGCGGCCGCGGACCCGGTGCTGATGGAAAAGATGCGGGCGTTTCAGCGCGACCTTGAAGCGAAAGTGCTGGAGAAGGACGCGGCGGTCCGCGCCCAGTTCGCATAGCGGGTTTCGCGGCTACCAAGTGGTAACGAATCCTCCCCTGTTTCTCTCCCCGGTGACGACAAAGTGACCGTGCGCGGACGTTTCCGCGCGGAGTGAACGATGGCCACAGCTGTGGCAACAACGAGGGCTGTGTCTGATGGGACGCGCGAAGACGGCGACCATTCTCTGCGGCTGTACCGGCAGCAGCTCTTGAGAGAGCTGGCCGAGGTCGACCGGCGGCTGGCAGGGCCGGTTACTCCGGTCCGATAATCCGGGCGGCGGCGCGCGTGAGGCGATCGTTGATGGCAGCGCCAAGACCGCCGGGCGGCACGGAGCGTGCGAAAAGTTCGGTCGCCTGAGAGCGGTCGAGGTCGCGCATTGCCGTGTAGAGGCGGCTGGCGACACGGCCGAGGTCTGACTCGGGGCCGAGATGGCCACGGATCAGCGGGGCGAGGCCGGATAGCGTGGCCGCATCCTCATCGAGGACCAGGACGCCGGGTGTTTGGCCTGCGGCGATTGCCGTGCTTAGCTCGCGGGCGAGCGCGGCACGGCCGAGGGACGAAGGGGCGCGGACAAGCGTGAGTGACTTTCGGGGCGCGTAGTGGCGTTCGAGCATGCCGGGCGAGCCTGCCACTGATCCGGTGACCGGTGATCCGATCGTCACGCCTGCCGGGAGGGCGGTCGCGATCTCTTCGGCGGTAATGGCACCGGCGCGAAGGATGAAGACCGTCTTGCCTTCGATACTGACGACCGTAGACTCGATCCCGGCGTCTGCCGGGCCGCCGTCGAGAACAAGGTCGATACGCCCGTCGAGGTCTTCAAGGACGTGGGCCGCGGTGGTCGCGGACGTACGCATGAACCGGTTGGCGCTGGGGGCCGCGATGGGCACGCCAGCTGCTTCGATCAGCGCCCGGGCGACAGGGTGGGATGGGATGCGGACAGCGACCGTAGGGAGCCCCGCCGAGACCGGCGGCGCAACCGGGGCTGCACGGGGAAGCACGACCGTGAGCGGTCCAGGGGCGAAGCGCTGAAACAGCAGCAGGGCGGTGGGGGAAGCACTGTCTGTCACTAACACAAGACTGTCGACGGAGGAGATATGGACGATCAGTGGGTCGCCGGCATCGCGCTCTTTCGCGGAGAAAACCGAGTGGACGGCCTCTTCATCGAGGGCGTTCGCGCCGAGGCCGTAGACGGTCTCGGTGGGGAATGCGACGAGGCCGCCCGCGCGGATGACGGCTCCGGCGTCTGCCATTGCGGCCGGAGAGGGATGGTCACGGTCGACGCGTACCACGCGCGTGCGGCGGTTACGGTGCGGGCTCATCGGCAGACACGCGCGGACGGCGGCGTTCGATGATGGAGCGAAGGCGCTGGATCGACTCCGTGAGTTCGGGGACCCCGGCAAGGCTGGCGAAGCCCGCGTAGACGAGCGCGCCGGAGGCACATCCAGCGAGTGAGATGACCGCGCTAGAGGCCATGCTTTCGTGCTGAAGCGGCGAGAACGCGAGTGCGAGGACGAGACCCATCATGGCGCCGCAGATGCTGAACACGCCGGCGGCGCGGATGTCACCCGCGGCGGGCGCCTTGGTCCGAACTGAGTAGGCGAAGTAGAGCATCAGCCATTCAAACCATGAGGCGACGGAGAGTGAAAACGCCAGTCCTGAAATGCCGTAGTCAGCATAGAGCCATGCACTAAGACCAAGGTTGAGGCCGACCGCCCCGACGGCGAGAGCGACAGGAGTGCGCGTATCGCCGATGGCATAGAAGCCGCGAGAGTGAATCTCGATGCCAGCCTGGGGAACGATACCGAGCGCGTACCAGCCGAGGGCGGCGGCCGTGACCAGGGTATCGGCGCGGGTGAATTCGCCCCGCTCGAGGAGGACAGTGGTGAGCGGAACGCGAAGCAGGGCGACGCCGATGGCGGCGGGGATGGTGAGAAACATGATGATCCGGAAAGCGCGGCCGAGCGTGATCGTCAGGTCGCGAAGTTCGTCGCCAGCGGCGAAGTCGGCGAGGCGCGGAAAGACTGCGGTCGAGATGGCCATCCCGAAGATGGCGAGCGGGAGCTGGGCGAGCAACCATGCATAGTTGAGGTCGGAGATCTCCGCGGTGCCCACGCGGGAGGCGAAATAGGTGGCGACGAAGAAGTTGAGTTGCGCCGCTGCGAGGCCGATGACACGCGGGCCCATGAGTCTCCCAACTTCAAGGACCGCGCGATCGGTCCAATCGAACGAGGGCGTGTAGCGCATGCGTTCGCGGAAGAGGCCAGGGACCTGTACTGCGAGATGGAGTCCGGCGCCGACAACGACACCGAGGGCGAGGCCGGTGATCCCCCAGGGGCGGGCGAGGACGAGTGCGCCGGCGATGATCGCGAGGTTGTAGAACATCGGGGCGAGGGCCGGGAGAAGAAACCGCTGGCGCGCGTTGAGGATGCCCGTGAGCATCCCGCTGATGCTGAAGAGCAGTGGCGAGAGAAGCATGAGGCGGGTGAGTCGGACGGCTTCGTCCGTGAGTTCCTGACTGCGGCCGACGTCGTCGCCGAGACCGGGGGCAAGCAGTGGGACGAGAAACGGAGCGAGGATGAAGCCGAGGACGCAGAGCACGGCTGTGCCGGTCGTGACGATGTTGATCATGGTGCTGGCGAGCCGCCAGGCGGCGGCCTCGCCATCGCGGCGGTAGAGGCGGGCAAACACCGGGATGAAGGCACTGCCGAGTGTGGCGCCGGCGAGCACCTGGAAGATCAGGTCGGGGACGCGGAAAGCGACGTTGTAGGCGCCGAGGTCGGGGCTGGAACCGAATTGGTGCGCGATTGCGACAGTGCGCAAGACGCCAAGCAGGCGGGATCCGATGAAGCCGAATCCAACGATGGCCGCGGCGAGGAGGAGGCCACCGGAGCGCGAGATTGGCGCTGGCGCCTGTTCCCCGGATGCGACGGTCATTGGGGCATGCTAGGGCGTGCGGGAGACTGGGTCGCGGAGACGGCTATTCGATGACCACGAGGGGAACGAAAAGGCGGCCGGGGATGGGAGTGGGCGTTGGGGTAGCGGTGGGGGTTGGTGTCGGGCTCGGTGTGAGCGTGGCGGCCGGGGACGCTGATGGCGACGGATCGGAGATCGTGGTGGGCTGAGGCTCGTTCGAGTCGTCAACTGAGCCAAAGTCGAGAGTCCAGATGCCGCCGTAGTAACCGATGCCGATGGCGACAGCCCCCGCGTCGAGCAGGTTGGCATTGTGTGGGGGCGAACCTTGCCATCCGATGAGAACGCCCGAAGCACTGCTGCCAAACAGTGCGAGGTTCTCGGAGCGGCCGCTGCTGGGGTAGCCACAGTCCGGCATACGAACGAACGGATTGCGGCCGAGTGAGTCGGTGTGCGGGTGAAGGAGCTGCGCCGCCCAGCCCGTGCGGGCGACATCTTCGGACATCCAGGCGGCGGCACGGTTGAGGGACGGAGAGGCCACCAGCGGGTTTCGGCCCTGGGAAGCACGGTAGGAGTTGATGAGCGTGAGGAGTTCCTGCTCGTCGGAATCGAGGGCGGCGTGACTAACGTCGCAGTTAGTGAGCGCAGACACGCGGGCGGTCGTGGAGATGACGCGAACGGCGGCGCCCAGAGAGACGAGACCGGCGACTAACAGCAGGAGGGGAAGCGCGCGATGCACGGCAACCTCGGGGCCGCAGAGGCTGGGCGGGGGCTCGCCAGCGGCCGGACTGTTACCGTAACAGGCAGGTGCAGGTGCGAAAAGTAACGAATTATGTTGTGCGAATCATGCGCGGGTTGCAGACGGTAGCAGTTGGCAGCGAGCATCGTGCAGTGACAAGCTCCCAACCGGCACACATCTGGCTGGCGAGGCACGGCCAGACGCAGACGAACCGCGAGGGGCGTTTTTGCGGGCACGCGGAGACGAGCCTGACAGACCTGGGGAAAGAACAGGCCGCGAGGCTCGGAGAACGGCTCCGCCCTCTGGCGCTGAAGGCCGTATACACAAGCGACTATTCGCGCGCGATCGAAACCGCAGCCATCGCGGTGGCGGGGCGGGCTTTGACGGCGCATGT
This sequence comes from Dehalococcoidia bacterium, assembly GCA_020432045.1. Lineage (GTDB taxonomy): Bacteria > Chloroflexota > Dehalococcoidia > Tepidiformales > Tepidiformaceae > JAGQHB01. Next base: position 48,006 of record JAGQHB010000007.1, read on the forward strand.
GGACCCGGACCTGCGCGAACTGCACTACGGCGAATGGGAGATGGAGCTCGATCGGGATATCCGCGCTCGCTACCCGGAACAGCACGAGTTGATGCGAAACGAAGACCCCGCGTGGCATCCACCCGGCGGCGAGACGCTGGGGATGGTGAGGATGCGCACGGCGGCAGCGTTAGAACGGATCGCCATGGCGCACGCGGGAGAGCACGTGCTGATCGTAAGTCACGGAACGGCGATCGCATGCATGCTGGCGGAGGTATTCGCGATGGCGCCGACGCACACGCTTCGAATCGAGGTGGCGAACTGCAGCCTCTCGGGCGTGACGGCTGTGGGCGGACGGTTTGGGCTAACGCTGTTCAATGAGACACAGCATCTGACGACACCAGCAGCCAAATGATCCCGATCGGCGACAGCCCGAAGAGCCGGACGATGCCCTGGGTGAACTACACGTTGATCGCGATCAATATCGCTGTGTTCGCGTATACGTTGAGCCTTAGCGCGGCCGCACCGTCAAGCAGGGCCGAGGCAGCGCGGCAGTTCCAGGAGCAACAGGCCGGGATCTGCTACGGGTTCCCGGCCGGCCCGACTGAACTCGACCGTTTCTTTTGCCGCTGGTCTTTTCAGCCAGTGGAGTGGTTCGACACCGTGCGGGACGAATCACGAACACCCGGCCAGAACCGCCTCGAAGTGCTGTTGACGATCGTAACCTCGACCTTCGTGCACGGAGGCTGGCTGCACATCATCGGCAACCTGCTGTTCCTGTGGGTGTTTGGCGACAACGTGGAGGACCGGCTCGGACACTTCGGGTACGCCGTGTTCTATTTGCTCGCGGGACTCACCGCCGCGCTCACGCAGGGGTTCATCGACATGGAGACGGCAGTCCCGAACGTGGGCGCAAGCGGCGCGGTGGCGGGGGTGCTTGGTGCGTACCTTGTGTACTACCCAAAGGCGACGGTGACGACGCTGGTGCCAGTTGCCATCGTCCTGGTGCCCATCCCGATTCCCGCGGTGCTGATGATCGGCTTCTGGTTCCTGCAGAACCTACTTTCGGGCTTCGCGACGCTCTCGCCAGATGTTGGCACGCCGGACAGTGGGGTGGCGTTCTTCGCGCACATCGGCGGGTTCGTGTTTGGGTCGTTGGCGGTACTGTTGTTCCTCCGGGGCGCGGGGAAGCGTAGCCGGGCAAGGTAGGATCGGGGTACGGCGGGGGCCGCGCGGAGATGTGATGGACGACTCTGGCGAGGCGAGGTTGCTTGCCGCGGCACGCGAGGGCTCAGCCGAGGCGCTGGCAGAGGTCGTGCGCCGGCAGACGCCGCTGGTCTTTGATTTCTTGTTGGCGGTAACCGGTGACTCGGTAGGAGCGGAAGCGCTGGCGGTCGAGGCACTCACCGACTTCGCGCAGGAGATCGGCCGCGTGCGGTCGCCGGGCGAGGTATCGCCCCGGGCGTTCCGGGCAGCGTGGCGGGTGCTGGATAAGGATGGCTGGTTCTCGGAGCGGGAGCCGGGAGGCGAGACGCCTGCGTTTCCCGAGTTGAGCCGCCGGAGAGCGGCCGTCCTGGACCTGGTTGGCCGCCAGGGAGTAAGCGATGCAGGGCTCGCCAGGGTCATCGGTGTTTCGGAAGCAAGCGCGGCGCTCATCCGAAGGCGAGTGACGGAGAGCGCCACCACGGACCTGGGGCCGACGGGCAGCCAGCGTTTGGAGGCGTACAGGGCAGTCCGCCGCCGGAATGCACGGCCCGAGATGGTCGCGGCAATACAGCGAGCCCTCAGCGCGGCGGCTCCGAGTGTCAGACCCACGGATACTGACGCGCGTCCAGCGGGCGGCAGGCGAAGGCCCGTACCAATGCGGGCCGCGCTGTTTTTCGGCCTGTCACTGGCGGGATTGGCCAGTTTGCTGGCGTTGCTGCTGGTCGCCCCGATGAGTCCGCTGGCACTCACCCGGATGAACGACGGCGCACTACCAGCGGCGACGAACAACACGGGCAGCAGCGCGACGCCCCGGGTTGTGGTGATCACGGTAACCGTGACGGCCGCGGGAGGCCGGTCAACGCCAAGCGCGACTGCCTCAGCATCGCCGCCGGGGACGAGAACACCGGCTGTAGGCGCAGGCACGCCGGCCGGTAGCCGCACCCCGACCAGCTCGGCGACGGCGACGGCGACACGAACTTCCACCACGGCAGCGGGCGCCGGAACCCCGAGTCCGACGAATGCACCGCCTACGCGAACAGCGACGCCGACTTCAATCCCACCAACGGCAACACCGACTGCGACCGCGACGCCGACCGTATGCGCCCCGCGATTGCAGGCCAGCGTGAGCGCGGTGACGATACCGGCAGGCGGCCTGGTGGTACCCGTGCTTAACGTCGATACGTGCGGAGCCGCCCCATTCGATGCTGCAGGCAGCGGCTGGTTGGTGGTGACGCCGGCAAGTGGATCCATCGCGCCGTTCGGGTCGGTAGACCTGCGGCTTTCGGTGCGGGATAGTCCCAGCCCGGGCGATACGGCGACGCTGACCATCGTAGGTCCAGCGAATCAGATCACGATCGTGGCGACCTTCAGCGGTTGACGGGAGAACGTGTTTGCGGCGGACTTACTGCACGGTAGACTGCCACCACCCGTAAGAAAGCCACGACGCAAGAGCGCGGCGCCGGAGGAGAGTCCATGCCAGCATTTCCATCCGTTGAATGGTTCCAGGAAGCGGCTGACCGGCTGAACAAGTCGGACAGCTTCAAGCGCCTCGGTAACTGCGACGCCGAAGTCGGTATACAAATCGGCGATCAGTACTTTGAAGTCGACTTCGAGGCATTTGAAGTGACCAAGGTCGCCAAGACGGACGCGGCGCGGATGGAAGAGGTCGATTTCGTGCTCGTGCAGCCACCAGAGGCGTGGAAAGCGATGATTGAAGACATCCGCGCGAACGGGAAAGCGACACATGACTTCACGCTCAACTCACTCGACCTGAGAAGCGACGAAGAGCTGGCGAAAGGGAAGGACTACCATCGGCGGGACCTGTTTTACCGCTTTAACCAGACGTTTCAGGACTATTTTGATGGGACGGCCACGATGGAGACGACGTTCGCATAGCTGCCCAGATCGATGGAAGACTCTACGAATCCCGCGCAATGTGTGCGGGATTCGTGGTGTCAGGGCTCCCAGGCACCGATGTAGCCGCGGACAAGGATGTCATCGCCAAGCTGCTCGATCGTGGCTTCACGGAGGCGGGCGGCGCCTGACAACGAGGCGACACCCTCGCCAGCAACGGACGGACGAGCGGCTGCCCCGCCAATGACCATGGGAGCGAGGAATGCGAACACCTCGTCGACGAGGCCGGCATCGAAAAGCGCTCCGAGGAGCGTGGCGCCAGCTTCGGCCCAGATGGACATGATCCCGCGGGAGGCCAGGACACCGAATAACTGATCGAGGTTCACGCCGGCGGGCGATGCTTCGCATAGCAGGACCTCCGCGCCCGACGAGGAGATCGCGGAACGCCACGCCGGGTCGGTGGCAGCCGAAGTGGCGATGATGGTGCGGCCGGGCGCGGCAAAGAGGGCAGAACTCGGAGAGACACGGCCGCGCGCGTCCGTGACGACCCGGAGGGGCTGGTGCAGGCTGAGGACTCCTCCCGGGCGTGCCGTGAGGGCGGGATCGTCGGCGATAACCGTGCCGCTACCCGTGAGGATTGCGTCGACGCGGGCGCGCTCGCGATGTGAGCGGTCACGGGCGAGGGTACCGGTGATCCATTTGGACTCGCCGGTCGACGTTGCGGTCCGGCCATCAAGACTCGAAGCCCAGCGGGCGATCACATAGGGCCGGGCGGTGCTCCGATGCTTAAGGTAGGGCCGGAGTGACGTCCGGGCCAGGTCCGCTCCATCGCCGACGATCACTTCGATACCCGCATCCCGAAGATGCTGAATGCCAAGCCCACTGACGTTGGGGTCAGGATCGAGGAGGGCCACGTGAACGCGGGCCACGCCGGCCGCAATGAGGAGGGCTGCACAGGACGGCGTCCGCTTCCCGGGGAAAGGCATACATGGCTCAAGCGTGACGAATAGCTCAGCGCCACGCGCAGCAGAGCCCGCGAGGTCAAGCACAAAAGCTTCTGCGTGGCGGCCGCCGGGCGGTTCCGTGGCACCGGATGCGATGACCGTCCCGTCGCGAACGAGCGCGGCGCCGACCCAGGGATTTGGGCTGGTGGCACCTCGCACAGCCTCAGCGACTGCGAGCGCTCGTGCCATGTGTGCGGAAGGTGGAGTCACGAGCTGTTCAGCCTGCCGAGGGCCGTGAGGCATTCCAGAGGTCGCGCATGAGCTGGACCTGGCCGACGTGCTCCTTGAGATGGCCGACGGAGTGGACGAGCACCTCGCCGCAGTTTGGCGTCCGGCCATCGGGCCATGCCCAGGCGGCGGGCTGTTCGAGGGTGGCTTCTGCGCCACGTCCGAGGATGGGGCCGATGTCGTCGAGAAGGCGCTGGATGTCGGCACGAAGCGCCGCAGTCGTCGTCTTCTTCATAGCAAATGCGGGCGTGCGGTCCTGCTTCAGGTAGATCTCGCGATCAGGAGCGAGCCCGGCGCCTGTCGCAGCCAGGAACGCGGTCGCGGTGAGCGAGTGGCGTGTGAGGACGGCGATGGAGTTGAGGCCGTCGGACGGGATCCAGGCGACCGCGGGGTCGGGCAACTCCGCGATGGCCTCGTCGAGCGCTACAAGGGCGGTGCGGGTAACGACGAGGACTGCGTGGTACGCGGAATTCATGGCGACGATTGTGGGTCGAGAAGGGCACCGGGGGCAACGCACAAGCGGTGCCCAGGCGGTGAGAGCGCGGTGGTGGCGGCAGCAGTGGCGGTTTCGCAGACGGAGCATGGGGCCCTCACGGGGAGCCCGGACCGAGCACGATGCGTCCGGGGGCGACCCAGCCGGTGCTGCGGTCCGGAGTGCGCACATGAAGCCATTCGAGGCTGGCGACGAGCCGCGTTTCGAGCAGGTCGACGATGGATCCAGCAGCGATGCAGCCTTGTGCGAGAGCGTCGTCACGCGGCGATGATTGGAGCGGCATACACGAGCCGGGGACGCCTGGAACAGCAAGGAAGTCGCCCTCGACGGCCGCGAAGATATCGATCGTGACGCCGGGGGTCGCTTCATCGGAGAACGGGGATCTGATGGCGGTGGTGGTACCAGCGCGGACGTCGATTAGCAGAGGAAGGTACTTCGAACTGCCGTCGTCGCCGTTCGTGCCGAGTTCCGCTCGGACGCTGGCAACGATCTGGTGGTCGTTGAGCCAGGCGCCGACGCGCAGCGGAGTACCAAAGTAGGCAAACGTTCGAGACGGCTCACCGATGCTATCCGTGAGGCCGAGCACAGTGACGATGTTGGTGGAATCCGGAAAGGGGTTCTCGGGATACCAGGTGTAGGCGATGTCGCCAGCGGCACCGGCCCGGGAAGCGACGAGCGCGCGGGCGACGAACGGGTCAAGCGCACTGCGGAGGATCACGTCGGGCAGCGAGCTTCCGGAGGCGGGGATGGCGCCACCCCCACCGACAGCCTGGACGACGGTGAGGTACTGGCCATATTGCCCGCTGGAGGTAAGAACACGGACCATCGCCTGGCCAGCGGATGTAACGCCGACCGGTTGCGCGCTATAGGGGATCACACCTGCTTGTATCCATGTGGACCCCGCATCGTTGGACTGTAAGACGCGGGAGCGGGCACCAGGGCCGTCGCAGGCCGGAACTTCGCAGAGGGAGACGACCAGGGCGGACGCGTCAGACGCGGCCCAGGC
>JAGQHB010000008.1 GCA_020432045.1 Dehalococcoidia bacterium
AGTCGGGCAACGTCACTCTCTGGGTGTCGAAGCAGAGGTACGAAACATGCGGCGCATACGGGACTTTCAAGACAGAGGCAAGCAGTTCGACCGCCTCCGTGCCAATACCCGTTCTCAATCACTCCCGGCACCGTTCAGTGCGGCAGATCAAACACCTGCCAGCCCGGACGATTCGCTCCCGGCGCCTCCATGTCCAGACGCAGGCCGTTATTCGCGCCCAGTGCCAGCGCCTTCTCGATCGCCCACCGCGAGATCGATTGCACACCTTCCATCTCCAACATCTCGTCGAGACTGAAGAATCCAGCAGCCGCAATCTCGTCACCATCCCATACGGGCTCCCCGCCAACAAGGTCCAGGCGGAAGATCACGTACATGTTCGTGCTGGGACCGGCCCCTGCTCCGCCCAGCAGATGCCTGAATGCGATTACATCCCGCACCCGCGCCGTTACACCCGCCTCCTCCTTGACCTCCCGTTCTACAGCCAGGCCAATCGGCTCATCGTGCTCAGCGAATCCACCTGGGATCTGCCACATCCCGGCGAATGGGTTCTGGCCGCGCTGTACAAGCAGGGCCCTCCCGTCGCGGATGACTACGCCGGCGCAGCCAATCGAAAAGTCACCAAAGTGGATAAAATTGCAGCCATCGGCGGGGCAGGCCTGCCGCTCCCGGCCTCCGTCGAACCTGGTTGTGAGCGTCGTGGCGCAGCGGGGGCAATAGGTCATCAACGACATGCGCGCGACTATACAGCAGTGCACGTCACGCCCGAAAAGCGACATCCGGCCCGGCAACATGGGGAAGTGGCCGCTGATGAGATCTTTGCCTGGGCATCGGCTCCAAACGGAACAGCCACCTGAGAGACCACGAATTCGTGGCTTCTCCACTCGATCCGGCCAATGTCCTTCTCCCGTCCAGTGGCATTCACGCCGGGAGTGCTCCCATGTTTTGCCCCTGGGCGTACGATGGTCTCCTCCGGCCCCTGTCATTCATTCGTCGGAGTAACGGCAGCACCCGCATCAGGACGATCACGTGAAAGACGCGCTCGCCAGTGATCTGCAGTCTCACCGGCAATTCCTCTCCACCTTGCCTCACTCGCAGGCTGCGCCTGCTCACGACTCGCATCGTGAATACCTCGGTGCGCCAGCCGTATGACGAAGCTCCGCATCGAGGACTACGGCTTCATTGGCGATACGCGGACCGCGGCCCTCGTCGGCAAGAACGGCTCCATCGATTGGCTCTGCCTTCCCCGCTTCGACGGTGACGCCTGCTTCTCCGCACTCCTTGGCACCGGGGAACACGGTCACTGGCAGATCTCGCCAGAAGGTCCGCCGGCCGCCGTCACGCGCTCCTACAGGCGCGATTCTCTCGTCCTCGAGACCGTCTTCGAATCGCCCCATGGCGCCGTCGCCGTGACCGACTTGATGCCATTGCCGGACGAGACAAGACACAGCGTGGACACGATCCGGATAGTCCGCGGGCTGCGTGGCCGCGTCCCAATGGGCATGGATCTCGTCGTCCGCTTTGACTACGGCGCCACGACCCCGTGGGTCCAGGCCACGAACGGCGGTTTGCATTTTGCCGCGGGCCCTCACGCCCTCGACTTCGGGTCGCCTGTCCCGCTTATCGAATCCGGAACAGGTCACAAAGCGACATTCATCGTCGCGAAAGGCGACTCTCTTGCCTTCACGCTCACATGGCACGAGCCGCACGTGAATTGCCCCGAGCCACCCGATCCTGCTGCCGCGCTCACCAACACACTCGCCACGTGGAAAAGCTGGGCTGCCGAATCGCCCCTTGTGGACCCGCTTCGGGAACTCACCATGCGCTCGCTCGTCACCCTCAAAGGGCTCACATACAGCCCCACCGGTGGCATCGTGGCCGCCCCGACAACATCGCTTCCAGAAGCGCTTGGCGGGACTCGAAACTGGGACTATCGCTACTGCTGGCTGCGTGATGCGACGTTCGTCCTCTATGCGCTCATCCTCGGTGGCTACACAGCGGAAGCGCATGCCTGGCGCTCCTGGCTGTCCCGGGCCCTCATGGGCCAGCCGGCCGATCTTCAGATCATGTACGGCGTCGCGGGCGAGCGTCGTCTCCCCGAACGCGAACTCCCGTGGCTGCCCGGCTACGAGGAGAGTCGGCCTGTTCGCGTCGGCAACGCTGCCTACCGTCAATTCCAGCTCGATGTCGTCGGCGAAGTCATGGATGTCTTCCACGTCGCCCATCGCGCTGGCATCGCCCGGGATGCGGAGGCGTGGCGGCTGCAACGCGGTATCATCGAGCACCTCGAGCAGGTTTGGGATCAGAAGGATCGGGGAATTTGGGAGCCCAGGGGCGACCGCCAGCACTTTACTCACTCCAAGGTTATGGCCTGGGTCGCGTTCGACCGTGCCGTAAAAGCCGTTGAGCGTTCCGGACTTGACGGGCCCGTCGACCGCTGGCGTCGACTGCGCGCCCAGGTCCACGACGAGGTCTGTGCCCGGGGCTTCGACCCAGGGCTGGGGAGCTTTGTCCAGGCATACGGGTCCCAACGCCTCGATGCTTCCAGCCTGCTAATCGCGCTTGTAGGGTTTCTTCCGGCCACCGATGCCCGGATCGGCGGCACCATCGATACCGTCCAGCGATCCCTCATGCGGGATGGTTTCGTCTACCGCTATGCCCCCGAAACGCCGGCCGACGGGCTTCCGGCAGGTGAAGGAGCGTTCGTCGCCTGTTCGTTCTGGCTCGCCGACAACCTGGCCCTTTCTGGCCGCCAGCCCGAGGCCGAACTCCTCTTCCAGCGCCTCTTGGCCATTCGAAACGACCTCGGGCTGCTTGCCGAAGAATATGATCCCCGGCAACAGCGTCAGCTCGGGAACTTCCCACAGGCGTTCTCGCACGTTGGCCTCATCAACTCCGCCCACAACCTGTTCGCCGTTCGTGGCCCAGCACATGAGCGAAGCGGCGGTGACGAACGCTGACGCCCTGCCTCCCGGTCGCTCCCTACGGCCGCATCCGCACATCTATCGCTGAACCGGGGATGACCTGCAGCGTCGCCGACGCGAATCCCACCTTGCCGTCAGTCTTGTCCACTTCCTCCAGGAATCGCGCGAACAGTCGATCTTGCGTCCTTCTTCGCGCCCGGTAGTCCACGACATACCGTAGTCGCAGCTCGATCCAGTTGTCCGTCGGCTTCAGCGTCACGAGCGGCTCTACCGAAACCTCCGTCAGCACGTACTGCCGCAGAGACTCCTTCAGCGCCGCCCCGGCCTTCACCGTGCTCTCGCCAACGACTTCTTCCGCGACCTTGTAGAGCAATTGCCGTGCCAGCTCCCAGTCCGTCCCATACCGGATCGGCAGCCAGATTTCATCCCAGAGGAACGGAAAATCCCCCGAGTAGTTAAACACCGGCTCCTTGAACACGAAGCTATTCGCCACGCGCACCACGCGCCCGTTGTACAGGTCCGAATTCACCCATTCGCCGATTTCCATCAGCGTCGTGCGCAGCAGACCAATGTCGATGACATCGCCCTTGATCCCCCCGAGCTGTACGCGGTCCCCCGTCCGGTAGAACCCTGCGAACGAAATCGCGAACCATCCCGCGATGCTCGCAATCACCTCTTGCAAGGCGAATGCGATGCCCGCCCCGGCCACGCCGATAGCGACCGTCAGCCCTCCGAGGCTGTCCCTCAAGACGGCAACGCCACCGACCAGCGCCGCCCCGTACGCTGCGAAACTCACCAACTTCCGCACCCGGTACCGGCGGTCCGCCGTGTCAATCCGCCGTACCGTGACCGCCTGCAGCACCCTCGACACCAGCAGGATCCCGATGACAAGTGCCGTTGCCGCCAGCAAGCGCTCCGAGGTCGTATCCACCTTCCACCCGAAAATCTCAAACATCAGCGCAGCCCTCCGCTCCCCGTTCCCGGTGGTGTCGGTGCTGGTGCCGTCGGGGTCGCTGTCGCCGTACTCGTGGGCGTGGGACTGGGTGTCTGCGTTGGGGTAGGCGTCGACGTGGGCGTCGCAGTCGGAGTCGTTACTGGGCTTGGCGTCGGGGTCGCTGTTCGCGATGCCACCGGTTCGACCACGCTTAACACGAGCGTTGGGACGCCGACAAACGTCAGCTCCACCGGCCGGTTCAGCCGGTCTGCGATGGCCTCCTGGATCGATCGCACATCCTGTTCGGTCGCCGAACCCGGCACCTGGACGCGCACACGCAACTTCAGCACAGACCCGTTCGACTCCCGCGCGAACGAAAGTAGCTCCGACCCCGGCAGGACGCTGTTCAAGGCCGCCACTGTGGCCGTGCGCGTAGAACCCTCTTCGCGAGCATCGTTCACCGTTCGCAACGTGAGCCCGGTGAGGAGTGCTCCCAGTACCACCACCGCCACCGCCGCGGTCACCGTTTCCATCATTTCCCACGTCCCGTTCTTTGAACGGAAACCCAGCGCGACGAACACGACCAGCGCTGCGAAGAGAATCGCCACAAGGTTCGTCAGGAAGAGCAGTGCTGCCCCCTGCGCGATCGACCCGTCCTGTATCGCGAGCCCGATTCCGACCGTGCAGAGGGGCGGCATCAACGCCGTTGCGATCGCAACGCCGATTACTGCCGCCGCACCCTTGATTTGCGCGGTTGCATAGGCGCCCGCTGCTCCGCCGGCCAGGGCGACGCCGAGGTCAAAGAACGATGGTTGTGCCCGCACGGCGACTTCCGAGGGCACGATCGCGAGTGCTTCGAATGGCAGTGCCCGTGCGACGAGCGCGACACCGGCGGAGAGGCCGACTGCAACGATCGTGCCCGTCACCAGGCTCACAAGCGACTTCCGCGTCAGCCCTCGCTGATCACGGATGCTCGTCAGCGCCAGCCCCATGATCGGCCCCATCAGCGGCGCCACCAGCATCGCCCCGATGATCACCGCTATCGAGTTCGTGATGAGGCCAAACGTTGCCAGCACGCAGGACAACGCCGTCAGGACGTAGAACTGCACCTTCGGCGCCGCCCCCATCTCCACTTCGCCTGCAACTTCCGCACGCCAATCAGCCGTAGCGTTCAACGTCCAGTCACTCCATCCCTCTTGGTGAGCCGCTGCCCGCGCTCATGGTGCGCCTTAGGGTAGCTGCCCGCGCGCCAACTGCACGCAGCAAGGTTGTAACTCTGTTGCCACATCTGTCTCCCCATTGCCCGTAGACTCGCCGCATCACCACGGGAGATCCGTCATGCCGTCTTCCCCCGAAGAATCAGCCCGCGCAGCCCTCTCCGAATTCATGGACGCCTGGAACACCGGCGACATCGAAGCTGTCCGCCAAACTCTGAATTACCCGCACCTCACCCTCGGACCCCAGGGCCAGGTCGTCGTTGCGTCGGAGCCCGCCGCTTTCCAGACTGACTTCGCGCGAATGCGCGAGCACGAAGGCTGGGGGCACAGCACCTTCGACGAATTCAAATGGATTGCGGCCTCACCCACCAAGGTTCACTGTGAAGTGGTCTTCAGCCGCTACCACCCAGGCGGCGAACGCTATGGCACCGGCCGCGTTCTCTACATCGTCACCAACCACGATGGTCACTGGGGGATGCAGTTCCGGTCCGGCATGCCCGACGCCAACCTCGCCGCCGAGACGGTTGCAGCACCGATTCCAAAGCAGTGAGCACCTCCAGGCCGCCTGCCTGAGCACTTGCCCGCTGAATGATGCGCCAATCGCGGGCAACAACTGGCGCCATCTCTAGTTGTCAGTGCCCATCGTACGTACGCTGCACGGATGCCCGTACTTGTCTCCACCGATGGTTCGTCGCGTTCACTCGCCGCACTGCCTCACGCGGCTCGGCTGGCGAGCGCCCTCAATGAGGAAGTCGTACTACTCCGCGTTCTCGACCCGCACAAAGACTGTGCGGGTGAATCGGCCGCGACGTTGCGCGAGCGCGTGGACCGCGTGGCCGCCCGTTTCGTCCGCGAACTTGAGGACGCCCTTGCCCGTGAAAGCATCACCGGCACCGCCAGGGTGATCACGCTCCTCCACGGCGAAGATACTTACGAGGCAATCCTCGCGTCGGTCGCCCTCGCGTCCGCCGGACTCGTCGCGCTCGACACGCGTGGCGGCGGCGCGCTTCGGCATCTCCTCTTTGGGAGTGTTGCCCTCCAGGTGCTGAGCCACGCGCGGACGCCGCTTCTCCTCACCGGCCCCGCAGTGCGCCCTCCTCTGTTAGTGGACCCATACCACGTCTTCATGACCACTGATGGCTCGGGTGCGGGCGATGCTGCGCTCATCGAGGTCGCGGCGCTGTGCGCACGTGCTCGCGCCCGGTTGACGATATGGCAGGCCGTGGAGCCGCGTCTCGTAGAGATGGGTGCCTCGCCCCCGGCAGTGACCATTCGGGCCCGGCTCAGGTCTCTTGCCGGTTCACTACCCCCCGGCGTCTCCAGCGAACTCGTCGTCGACGAAGTTGAGACCGTCGGCGAAATTGCTGGTGCTGCAATACGCGCAGCGGGCTCCCGCCAGGCATCATGCATAGCGATGGCCACGCACGGGCACAGCCGCCGCTATCACTCCGTTGCCGGGAGTGTTGCCATGGGAGTGCTACAGCACTCTCCGTTGCCCGTGCTCCTCACCCGTTCCCGCGATTGACGCTGGCTCCGCCCAACGACTCCGCGGCCTCACCCACCAAGGTCCCCTGTGAAGTAGTCTTCAGCCGCTACCACCCAGGCGGCGAACGCTATGGCACCGGCCGCGTTCTCTACATCGTCACCAACCACGATGGTCACTGGGGGATGCAGTTCCGGTCCGGCATGCCCGACGCCAACCTCGCTGCCGCAACGGCACAACCTCGAAGCTAGCTTCGGCGCCGGTTGACTCAGAGTGGGGTTTGGGTCGCATCTACCCTACCCGCCGACCCACCACCACCAGCCGCTCCTCATACGCTGTCCCCGAAAACGCCCCCGAGCACGTGATGAGCGTCACCGTCTCCTCCGTCGACCCCAGCGCAAGCACCGTGTCCATCGGGATCGTCCACACGCTGTACGACGTGCTGCTCACCACCTCGTACGTCAACACCCGCCCATCCTCGAGTGTCAGGATGAACTCGTCGCCGGTTCGCAGCGTGTTCAGTCCATAGAACACCGCTGGCCCACGCCCGAAGTAGTCGTAATGCCCCGAAAGCACCGCATTTCCGGGTGACCCTGGCTGCGCCGTGAACGAGTACCACGCCACGTCGTCCGGACCATCCGGGTTCTCCATCGCCGTCCCGCCATCCTTCAGACCCTTCCGTGTAACCACCGCGTCCACGCCAAGCGCGCTGACACCGATCCGCGCGGGCAAGGCCGCTGCCGGCTGCGGTGTCGGACTGGGAGTCACCGTCGGCGTTGGACTTGGCGTTGGTGTCACGGTTGGCCGCGCTGTTGGTGTGGAAGTCGGTCTCGGCGGGATGGCCGCCTGGACCGTGGGCGTCGGTTCCGGCACTGCCGGCGGCGCTGCTTCATCGTCGAAGAACCCGAGCGCAAACAAGATCCCTGCGACTGCCGCCGCTACCGCCACCGCGCCGCCCCCCACGATCCCCGCCGTCCCCAGCACCCCGCCTCCGGCCCCCCCGCCCGCCGCTCCAGCGCCACC
>JAGQHB010000090.1 GCA_020432045.1 Dehalococcoidia bacterium
AGGGGGCTGGTGCTGAGCGAAGGCGCGAAACCAATCACGTACCGGATCGGCGGTGGCCACCAGTGCCTTGGCCGGGCATCAACGGAACGGTCAATTCAACGGCAGCAGCGTGAGCGACCGGGGTGTCGTATCGACCTCTGCAGGCGCTCCAAGCACGAACGTGACGCGAGCCAGGTCCGCACCCCCTGAGAACACGGCGATGTTCGTCGTTCCAGACTGGATCACACCGTTTGCGTCCTTGGTGTAGCCCACCTGGACATGTGCGAGCTCAACCTGCGACCCGCCAGCGTCGAGGACGATCGGTTTCCCATGCTCCGGGTGCCAGTTGCCTGCCAGGACAACGCCAACCCACGGACGGCCGCCATAGTCACCCCGCACGCCGTTTACCACGAGTGTGGGGTCGCCGGAGAGCACCGCGCTGGCCGGCAACGCAAAGACCGGCACGTCGGGCGAGCCCGCAAGTGCATCCGCCAGTGAGACGACAACCACAACGGACTTCGACGCGTCAGCCAGCGCCAGTGTTCCCAGGTCGAGCGCCACCGGCTCGCCGAACGGCGTAGGCTCGAACGAGAGTTGAACGGAGTTGGCATCGGACTGGAACGACCGGGGGGCGGCGCGATGTTCGCCAACGCGCATGACCGGCTGCGACAGCATTAGGACTCCATGCGGAAGCGTGATCTCGATCTTCGTTTCGGAGCGTGACCGGACGCCGCTGACCTCCGCATCGCCCGGGCCGACGCCGATGGCGGTCGCCGCGAACTCCTCCACACGGAGTTGGTCAGCCACCAGCTCGGGCGCCGGGCCTACCAGGTTGAGCGTCCAATCGCCCGCGAGATACGCGGGGCCTGTATCAAGATCGACCGTCATCGCCGTGATGCTGAGCGGTACGCGGCCGTCGTACCCGGGCCCGGCGGGAAGCGGAGGCAGGTGGACCAACGTCTCTCCGAGTTCGGTCTTCCGGGATGCCGCCTCCCCGCCGTCGAAGGGGCCGCCGGGGCCGAGCGCCGCAGGCGAGACGCGCCGCACAGGCCCGTCCGCTCCAAGGTGGGCGAGGAGGAAACGCTCGTCGTCGACCGTCACCCGCAGCCGAAGCAGCGTCTCTGTCCCAGAGTACGACGCGCCGAGGGCAGTCACGACGAGGCCGCTGCTCCGCGACTCAGCTACCTGGGGAATCTCGTAAAACGGCTGCGGTGGGCCCGGAAGATCCGGCTGGGTCAGGATCCGGGCGCTGGTGACGCCAACGAGCGCGGCTCCAACGAAAACCGCAGCCCAAATCATCAAGGGTTTCCAAGCAGCTCTGGCCATGGCTCACCATCCGTAGGATTCTGTGTAGGCGGACGTGGAGTTGCGTACGATCGCTGATCGGAAATAGAGGCCGCCGCCAGCGCCGTATGCGTAGCACTCAGTTGACTCATCTCCGATCGCAACGTGCTGCAGCTGATTTCCCTGCACGCTGTATGCGGATCCCCAACTATATTGCCAATTGTAATAAGGCGTGGTCCAGTAGTTAATCGATTGATTTCCCGACCGCTGATTTGTTACGTACAGTGTAAACACTTCTTGATACCAACACGTGAATGCCTCTGATGTGTACCAAACGTTATAGTATTGCAACGTAGCCGTAATTGGTATGTTGCAGACGCTTGCCCAGCAATACCAATCTCCGTACTGAACAGTATGGTAGCTATATGCTTCGTTATCCCCGTCTATTTCGGATAGATAATACCCAGAAGTACTGTAACTATGGTATGCTGAAGTGCTACTCCCCGATCCGACGATGAATCCAATGCTGGCAAGGGCAGCGACGGCAACCGTTAACATCGCATGTCGAGCGGCTTTGAGAGCCGAAGTATTGCGTACCACCTACATTCCCCTGTGCTTCAGTCAATACGTGTTATAACAAAAAAAAGTAAACGAACGGTTAACTCGTTCGCTTCTTTGCCGACCGCGACGCAGCAACGTAGGCGGGACGGATGAGCGGCCGACAAGCGGGCTGTTGCAGCGCACACCCGTGCCACAGGATTCCGAGATGCACCGACCGATACTCCGGCTGGGCCCTCGCGAACGGTTGGCGGGCCCCTGCGCATTGAGACGGCGGCGTTTAGATTACGCCCCGCCTCAGCTCACGCGGCGGTCGTGGCCTTCCCAGTACTTTTCGCGGATGACGAA
>JAGQHB010000091.1 GCA_020432045.1 Dehalococcoidia bacterium
GCTCCAGCACCCTTCCCAGCCCGGCGGACATGCCTCAAGAGCGCGAACCACCCCTCATCATGCCCTCTTGAGGACCCGAGAGAACCACCCGGCCCGATCTCAACGCCTACTTCAACACCCTGCTAGTGCGTCGCCGGCGGCAGGGCCTCGTCCAGCAGTTCCGCGAGGTGCATCACCCGCGCCTTCACGCCCGCCTCCCGCACCGCCGCTTCGTACTGCATCTGACATCCAGGATTCGATGTAACGACATAATCCGGGTCTGCATCGCGAAAGGCGATTGCTTTCTTCGTTCGCAGGTCGGCCGACATCCCTGGCTGCACCAGGCTGTAGATTCCCGCGGCCCCGCAACAGAGGTCACTGCCGGGCGTCTCGACGCACGCCAGGCCAGACACCGATGCGAGTGCATCGCGAGGCTGCTGCCGGATGCGCTGCGCATGTGCGAGGTGGCACGCATCCTGGTACGTAGCTCGGCCGCCCATCTGCAATCCAGCAATTCCACCGCAGTCGCTCAGCACTTCCGAAAAGTCCTTCACACGCGCCGAAAATGCAGCCGCCCGTTCGGCCCAGGCGGCATCGCCTGCAAGGAGTTCGCCGTACTCCTTCATCGCTGCCCCACAGCCTGCCGAGTTCACAACCACAGTCGCCTCCGGGTCTGTCTCGAACGCAGCAATAGTCGCGCGTGCCCGTTCCCTCGCGAACGCAAGGTCGCCATCATGCGCGTGGAGCGCCCCGCAACACCCCTGGCCGCGTGGGTAGCTTACTTCTGCGCCGGCCGCCTCCAGCACGCGTACCGTCGCCCTGTGCACGTTTCCGAAGAGCTCGTTCATCACGCATCCGGCGAACATGGCGACGGCAGGGTCGCGCCCAATCGCGGTAGCCGGGAGCGTTTCCCCGTCGAACCGGGCGCCGGGCCGCGACGGTAGTTGCCGTAGCGGCGCCACAAGCTGTCCCATTCTCCCCGGAAGCCGTATGCGTTCGACCACTGACCGCACCCGGGAGGTTGCCAGCCACCGGGCCGGCAGGCACGCAACACGCAGCACTCGCGGCCTCGCAACGACGTTCCGGAGCACGAATCGCCGCATCCTGCGCGTAATTCGACCAGTCACGGGGGCCGCGGCAGTTTGCGCTCGCACATGCTCGATAATTCGGCCATAGGCCACCCCACTCGGGCAGACGGCTTCACACGCGCGGCACTGCAGACAAAGGTCCCAGTGGTTTTCCACGGCCGCAGTCAGCTCAATCCGTCCTTCGTCCACGCCTCGCGCCAGGTAGATGCGCCCACGCGGTGATTCCATTTCAAGCCCGGTTACGACGTACGTCGGGCAGGAAGTCAGGCAGAGCCCGCAGTGCACGCACCTCGAGAGATCTGCTCCCGCCGGCGCGTCCTCGGGTAGAGGCCAACGGTGTTCGTGGTCAGATTCCACCGGCGAACCTCCCGCGGTTGAGACGTCCATCCGGGTCATACGCGGCCTTCGTTCGCCGCATCAACTCCACCGGGCTCCCCGTTGGCCCCCATGCATCCAGCCAATCGCGCCATTCCACCGGCATCCGCTGCACGACGACGCTCCCGCCACGCATCCTGGCTCGTTCGCGCAGGCCCCTTGCCGCCGTCTCGAACTGAATGGGATCAGGGAGCAAACCACCACGCCAGACGGCCCTAACGATGCCCGCCAGGGGCCTTATCACAAGCACTGCTGGCCGCATCCGCTGGAGTACGGCAGCCACGTCGCTGACGCCCGATGCAGTCGTTGCTACATGGACGGTCAGCACGTCGCCTTCTCGTTGGCCAGCGTCGCGGGAGAGCTCATACTCAGCCGTTGCCGGCCCGGCGGCCGCCGGTGCTCCCAGGGTCGTCTGCGCAAGCGTGTCACCGCCTGCCGGGATTCGCACCGAGAGGCGCAGCCCGCCTGCGTCCGCCACGATTTCGGCAAACTCGGGACGCAGATCGCGCATGTACAACGCGGTTGTGAGTGCCACGCCTTCCTCCACGCTCTCGAGAGGACGCGCGAAGTCGACGCACTCGCTCGTCGGGAACACCCGCAACGCTACTTGCGTGATGATGCCCAGCGTTCCGAGTGACCCGCACCAAAGGCGCATCAGGTCATAGCCCGTCACGTTTTTCACGACCCGTCCGCCGGCCTTCACCTCGACCCCGTCTGCGCGAAGGACGGTCATCCCAAGCACCATGTCCCGCGGCAGGCCGTATCGTGCCCGGAGTGGGCCGGAAAGACCCGTGGCAAGCGCGCCCCCGATCGTCGCTGCATCTGCCCGCGGCGGATCAATGGGTAGCCTTTGCCGCCGTGGGGCAAGCACTGCCTGGATCGCTCCGATCGTCGCCGTCGCCGGCACGACCACCGTCAGGTCGTCTTCCTGGTGTTCGATCTCACCCGTCACCGCGTC
Organism: Dehalococcoidia bacterium; assembly: GCA_020432045.1. GTDB lineage: Bacteria > Chloroflexota > Dehalococcoidia > Tepidiformales > Tepidiformaceae > JAGQHB01. The sequence goes on from JAGQHB010000091.1 coordinate 2,401, forward strand.
ACCGAGATACACGGGTGCAAACGGCCCCTCCGGGTGGTTGCCGAGTTCCAGTGCAGTCCCGGCACCGACAGGCGTCAGCGTCGTCCCGTCTCGCACTGCGATGAGCCGGTGCAATTCGTCCATCGACCGGGGCCGGTGAAGCGCCACCGGCTCCGCACCCCACGGGCTCGCCTCAGACATACGCGTCGGGTCCAGCGTTCCGAAGCGCAGCCGCACTGTGTCCCATTTCGCCGCAGCCGGTCCCTTCCGGCAGGATCTTGCACGGGTTGAACAGTCCCTCGTTCCCGAATACAGCCCGGATGCGCGCCATGTTGTCCATGTCATCCTCTGAGAACAGCCATGGCATGAACCGCTGCTTCTCGAACCCCACGCCATGCTCTCCGCTCAACGACCCTCCGGCCTCGACGCAGATCTGCATGATCGCTGCCGCAGCATCGAGTACCCGTTCCGTTGACCCCGCTACGCGTTCATCGAACAGGATGAGCGGGTGCAGGTTCCCGTCGCCTGCGTGGAAGACGTTCGCCACCGGAAACCCGCTGCTCCGGCTGACCTCGCCGACTCGGCCGATCACGTCCACCAGCTTCGAGCGCGGGACAACACCGTCCACGATGTAGTAGTTCGGAGCGATGTGTCCAAGCGAACCGATCGCCTCCTTCCGCCCGCGCCAAAGTGTCGCCCGTTCCGCCGCATCGCGCGCCAGCCGCACATCCACCGCGCCATTCTCGAGACATGCCGCGCGCACTGCCGTCACCTGCCCGGAAACCACCTCGGGCAGTCCATCGAGTTCGACGAGCAACACCGCCCCGGCATCCGGGGGGTAACCCGCCTTCAGGCTCTCTTCCACCGCCTGGATAGTCAGCCGATCCATGATCTCCATCGCAGCCGGCACCATTCCGGCGGCGATGGTCGCGGAAACCGTGGCACTCGCCTGCTCCACAGTCGCAAACGAAGCGAGCAGCGTCGCCACCTCGGCCGGTACTGGCAGAAGGCGCACGATCACTTTCGTAACGATCCCGAGCGTGCCCTCAGAACCGACAAATGCGCCCCTCAGGTCGTATCCCGCTGTCTCTGCAACTCGGCCGCCGAGCCATTCGATTTCGCCCTCCGCCGTTACGATTTCGATACCGAGGACATGGTTTGTGGTCACCCCGAGCGCGAGGCAGTGTGGGCCACCGGCGTTCTCAGCGACATTGCCACCGATTGTGCAGGCGCGCTGGCTGCTGGGGTCGGGCGCATAAAATAGCCCGTGGACGGCAGCTGCCTCCGAAAGCTGAATGTTGGGCAGCCCTGGCTCCACCACGGCTATTCGGTCCACCGGGTCGATCTCCAGGATCTTTCGCATCCGTGCCGTGCCCACCACGATGCCCCGTTTTACGGCCACAGCCCCGCCGCTCAACCCTGTCCCCGCGCCGCGCGGCGTGATTGCGATGCTGAGCTCCCGCGAGATGCGGACCACCGCGGCGATCTGCTCGGCCGTATCCGGCAACACGACTGCATACGGCGTCTGCTTCTCGATTGTGCCGTCGAACTCGTAGGTTGCCAGGTCTTCGCGCCGCCAGATGACCCAGTCGGGTCCTACCGCTGCTTCCAACCGCCGGATCAGCTCGCGTCGCGTCGTCATTCGCCCGGCTCCAGCTGGCATTCCCGGCAGAGCCCAAATATTGCGAAGTGATCCAGGTCCGCCCGGAACCCAAAATCGTCCACCACTCGCTGCTCAAGCAGCTCGAAATACTCAGAGCTAAGCTCCTGGACCGTGCCGCAACTGGAACAGATCAGGTGGTGATGCGACGTCGTGGGGGCCCATTCGAACACAGCATCCCCCGCACCCATGTCGGTGATGGTTGCGAGCCGCATCCGTCGCAGTACGTCCAGCGTGCGGTATACCGTGCTCACATCGACAAACGGAAATTCGCGGCGCACATCCTCCGCTATCTGAGCAGCCGTAACATGACCCTTCGCGTGCCGCAGCGCCCGGACGATCAAAAGCCGTTGGGGCGTCAGTTTGTGCCCTGCCCGCCGAAGCAGATCGGCCGTCTCGTCTTCACAGCTCACGTGATCCAGTCTACAGGTGGGGCTGGCGGGGGTCGCGCCCGTCAACACCAGCGCCGTACGCTCCGCGGATGAGTGTTCGCGCTGTTCTCTTTGACCTCGGAGACACCGTCGTCCGGCTCGATCCGTTCCCATCAGATGTTGCTGGCGCCTTCGAAGTCGAACTCAGCGCGTATTTCGGTCCTCGATGTCACGCCATCGCGGTCAACGTTGCTGCACGCATCGCCGAAGATGTAAGAGAAGCGCACCGCACGGTACGCCGTGACGAAGTCGACATCCCTGCCATTGTTCGTGCTGTGCTCACGGAAGCGGGCATCGCCTCGCCGGAAACGCTCGCGAGCGGTGTTGCCGACGCCCATGGTCGCGCCGATGTCGGGCGCATTCTTGATGTGCCCGGCCGGGCACAATTTCTCGATGGCCTCTGCGGCCGCGGCTACCGTCTCGCAATCGTCTCCAACACGACAACGCGCTCCGAACTGCTCGTGGGGATGCTCGAACGTTTTGGACTGCTGCCGTACTTCGATGCACTGGTTTTTTCGTCCCAGGTCGGCGTCCGCAAGCCTCATGCCGCTATCTACGAGGCAGCCCTTCGTGAACTCGCGATCGAGCCCACTGACGCGCTCTTCGTAGGGGATCGCCTGCGGGAGGATGTCCTCGGGCCTCGGCAGCTTGGGATGCGTGCCGTCCTCACGCATGAATTCGTCCAGGATGCGCATTCCGGAGAACCAGACGCCATTATTTCCAGGCTCGTCGACCTCGAAGGCGTTCTGGAGCACCTTAACGCTCACAGGTCCAGTGCCTGACGAGGTCGTTCGTGTCGGCCCCGCAGGCAAGCTCATACGACCCGATCATCGTTGTCGCCATCACGGCCAGGATCGTTATCCCGAACACCAGCGCCCCGGCCATCGCGCCCCGGCGGCTCAGACCGCCGAGCACCGTGCCAGTCACGATGGCGAGCAAGAATGCGATCCCGTGGATCACCAGGTACATCGCGTCTCGTTCGTCGGTGCTGAACCCGGAGTCCGGCATCGAACGATCCAACGCTGCGACTCGCAGCAACGCGAGATATCCGCCCACGATGCAAATGAGCGCCACCCCCGTTGCCAACATCAAGATCGGATGCAGGCGAGAGTGGCGCTCATTCATGCGCCAATTACTGTAGCGCGGCTGACGTTCTGGTTCAGGCGGTCGCCTTTTCCAGCAGCGCGGTCACCTCATCGACTGTCGCCACACGCCATCCGGCCCACACTGGACCCTTCTGCCACGCCATGTACTTCTCGCGCGCGGCAGCACGTGCGGCTGCGATCTCATCTTCGCTCGGCTCGTGGCCCAGCTGCTTCGCGATCCCTTCCGGTGACGTATCACCCATGACCTCGCGAGTCTGGTGCAGCTGTTCGTTGGCCAGCGCAGGCCGCTCGATGAAGTGCGCAAGCTCCCGGTGCTGACTGTCGAAGAACACCATGACGGGAATCGACTCGAACTCGCCGTTCTTGAGATACGGCTGGATCATGTCCTTGTTCTGGTCACGTTCAAAGAATCGGAACTCGATTCCCATCGTTTCCGCCATCTTCTGGGCGATACCGGTTCCCCTGTACACGTCCGGGCACCAGTCTTCGCCGATCACGACGACGTGATGGGGACCGTTTGGCTTTGCCGCAAGTGCCTTCAGGCGCTTCGCCTGGTCCGCGGTGATTTCGAGGTTCTTGTAGTTGTCTTCGAACAGTTCGCGATTGCGGATGCCACTGTCGATGTACTCCTGCCACGTCTTCCCCTTGGAGAATCGTTCGAGCGTGACGGGGTTGCTTGCTGCCTGGGTCATAGGTTCTGCTCCTGGACGCGATGGTTTCATTCCAGCCTACAGGGCGCAGACAGGGGCCTCAAGATACCCCCGGGGGGTTCCCGCCCGCCCCAGCTGCAACGCGCCGCTTCGCCTCGTTCCATAGCCCAAGCACTTCATCCACGCTCGCGGCAACCAGATCGACTTCTCGCTCCTTGGCCAACTGCTCGACAATACCGAATCGAGCCCGGAAGCGACCGTTGGCGCCTCGAAGCGCCTGCTCCGCGTCAATTCCCATGCGCTGTCCGATCCCCGCGAGGACCATGGCCACGTCACCGAACTCGGATTCGCGTTCGGAAGCATTGCCGGCCAGCGCAAGCTCCTCCACCTCCTCCGCAAGCTTCGCAAGCGGGATGCGGATGTCCGGCCATTCGAATCCCGCGCGGCGTGCCCGCCCCTGGAGCGTTTGCGATGCAGCCAGCGCCGGCATACTGGGCGGGACGCCGTCCAGCACGGAGTCTCGCGCCTTCTCTGCTTTCTTGATCTGCTCCCAGTTGGCGAACACTTCCTCAGCCGTGTTCCCCGGTGCTCCCGCGAAGACATGCGGGTGCCGCCGGACCAGCTTCCGGGCGATACCTTCGCTCACGTCTTCGAAGCTGAACGTCTCGCTCCTCTCTGCGACACCCGCGTGCATCAACACCTGGAGCAGCAGGTCGCCGAGTTCCTCCCGGAGCGCATCCGGGTCGCCTGAATCAATCGCTTCGAGCACCTCGTAGCTTTCCTCCACCAGGTGGTGGCGTAACGACTCGTGCGTTTGTTCCCGGTCCCATGGGCATCCATCGGGCGCATGAAGCCGGCGAACGATCGCGAGGAGTCCATCGAATCTCCGCACGTCAGCTTCCGGTGGCAGTGCAGGCACATAGAGCGTGTCCAGGTACGACCACGCCTCGCGATCGATCTCCGCCAGGGGGGCGGTAACGATTCGTTCGCTGCTGGTGCCCAGCTCCCGTAGCACCCGTACAGCATGCTCGGCCGGGTACACGTCCAGTAACCGCAGCTTCAACGCCGTGGCTACATCGCGGTCGTAGACCTGGGCAAAAAGTGCCGGCCTCTCTGCGTCGAACCGTCCCTCCAGCGCATCGCAGACCTGGATAGTGGCGAGGTCGACCCGCAACGCCGTCGCCGCTATGTCGACAAAGCTCACGCCCGGGTGCACGGCGATCCGGAGCCCACGTGCATCCGCCGCCGCGAGCGTGCGCTCCACGCTTGCCTCCGCGAACAGCGGGTGCCCGGGGACTGCATACACAACGTCGCCAACTGCCCCCGCGTCGGCGACACGTTGCGCGATCGCCTCGTACACGGCCTCGAAGGCAACACCCGACTGGTAGAGGTCATCGCAATCCCGCCACCGGCGCCCCGGATCCAGCGCCTCGACGGTCGGGTGCCGGCGCGTCCGCAGGATCACTGACGAGCCTGAATCCAGCAGTGTCCGGGTTCCGGCCGTGAGGTGGCCGGGGTCGCCGGGGCCAAGCCCAACTACGTGGATCGTCATGCTTCGAACCGTACCCGCATCTCGCCGCCATGCAAGCGCGGGTCAGGCGAGGTTCATCAGCGTGCGCTCTATCTCGTGCCGTATCTCGTTGGCAGCGGCCAGCCTCCAGGTCGCCTCCCGGCGCACCTCCTGTGGGGCTGCACCTCCGTGGATGCTGCGGCCCGCGTGTAGAATCACGTCTTCCTGCATGCGTAGTCCCCGCCGGATCATGGTTACGTCCCACCAGGGTCGCTTGCTTGCCCACCAAAACTGGCAGGAATGCAACGCCGGCTGAAGCAGTTCGCTCGCCAGCGCTGCGTCCTTCGCCGAATCACCATCCCGCGCGTGCCGGCTCGCCATCGCGGTCAACGTCTCGCCGTGCTCAACCAGGTCCCACTGCAGCGAATGCAGCCGGTTCCCCGGGGATTTCCACAGCGGAAACGGGTCCCCGCTCGCGATGTCGTCGCGCGAGGTGCTCCACGATGAGGCGAAAGGCTCCACGAAGTCGCCCGCGGGGAATGCATCCAGGACCTCGGAAGGCAGCATCATTCGCACCGTCGGCGATGCTTCGGCCCCCGCGTACGCGGCCGCCAGGAACTCCCGTTCCCAACCACGGATATGGTGTCCGAACGTCTCACCGTCCATCCCCGTCACCACGTAGTGGTCCTGGCCATCGTTGCCAACTCGCTCAAGGTCCGCGATCCATGTTGCCGCCGTCACTTCCCGGAACGAGATCCGGTTGCTGCGCACATCGTCGCGGAAAAGCACGGCGATCTGTGAGCCATTCGACCGTGCCTTGGGCACACGAGTCGTTTGCCATTCACCCGGATTCGCGACACCGCTCAGCAGGACCCAATCATGCCCGGTAGCACGGATGGCCGGCAAGATGTCCTGCGAGTACGCCAGTTCCGGCGGAAAGAATCCTCGCGGTGCGTAACCTCGGCCGAAGGCAGCCCGGTTTGAGGCTGCGTTTTCCGCGATCGCCCGGTTGCGGTCCCGCGCTGCTATCAACGGGAAGATCGGGTGGTAGCGGCCGCTTCCAAGGAACTCTATCTGTCCTCGCGCCTGCAGCGTCTTGAGCCCATCTATGACATCGCCGTACCCGTGCTCCACCAGCATCTCGCTCAATACAGCGTTCATATTGACCGCCACACGCGCCGTCGGCTGTTCAAGTAGCACCCGCACGACAGGCTGGTACGACTCGACTGCGACCTTGCGGAGGATCTCGTGCGTCTGTCCCGGTGGTTGGTAGAAGTGAAGGATCTGAACCCACGCTGTGCTCATGAGCCGCGTTCCTTTCTCGTACGCAACATCGGCATCTCCGTCTGCCTGCCCTTTACGCCCAGAGCACGAGGTCGGTGTCGACCACCTCGGGCAGCGTAGGATGGCCGGGCATTACACGAATCGTGTATCCGGCTCGTCCGCCTGATCCGGGACTAAAGGTGCCTTCGAACACCGCCGGTCCGCCGGCGTCCCTGGAAAGCGACATCGGATTCATCCCGTAGCCGCTGAGTGCCCCGGCCGCCGTTGCTTCGCCATACAGGAGGTCCACCCGCAGGTCCGTCGCAGAGAGCCCATCCTTCTCGATGACCGCCGTGACCTTCACCAGTGAGCCGCCCGCCACCTCGTCTGGTGCGTCATCGCGGACCTCAACAATGCGCACCGAAGGCCACGCGGTCCTTACGCGGCGCAGGAACGCCGAAGCGGTCCGTGCGTCCGCGAGCCCATTGCCAGTGAGGCGGTGCCACAGCGTTGCGGCTGGCTCATAGGTCTTGTTCGCGTATTCCGCCACCATGCGATGCGTACAGAACACTGGCGAATAAGTCGCGATCGACTCCTTCATCCGCGCGACCCACTTTCGTGGCACGCCATCAGCGTCACGGTCATAGAACGCGGGCGCCACTTCGTTTTCGAGGATGGCGTACAGCGACTCCACGTCCGCGGCATCCTGCACATCCGGCGCCTCGTCCACTCGTTCAGAGCCGATCGCCCAGCCGGCTCCAGGACGGAACGCCTCCGCCCACCAGCCATCGCGCACGCTGATGTGAAGCGCGCCGTTCGCCACGGCCTTCATGCCGCTTGTGCCGCTCGCCTCCAGCGGGCGAAGCGGTGTGTTCAGCCAGCCATCACAACCCTGCACGAGTGATCGTGCCAGGCCCACGTCATACCGTTCGAGCACGACCAGACGGTCCCGAAGCTCGGGGTTCCTGCTGGCGGCCACCACCTCGCGGATCAACTGCTTCGCCGGTTCGTCTCGCGGATGCGCCTTTCCTGCGAAAATGAACTGCACGGGCCTGTCCGGATTGTTCAGGAGGCGGGCCAGGCGCTCCGGGTCCCTCAGCAGCAATGACGCTCGCTTGTAGGCCGCGAATCGCCGGGCGAACCCGATCGTCAGCACATTTGGGTCGAGTGGCTCACCGAGCCGTGGATCGTTCGGCATCCCGCGCCGGTCGGCGCTCGCACGGAACGCCATACGCGCCCGCTGCACCAGTTGGCGCCGCTGCCGGTCATGCGTCGTCCACAGCAGCGCATCCGACATCGTCCGCACAGCGCCCCAGTTCGCGTTCTTTACGGCATCGTCGCGCCAGGCCGGGCCAACGTAGCGGTCGTACAACTGGCCCATCTCATGGGAAACCCACGTTGGGAGGTGGACGCCGTTGGTAATCGCCCCGATCGGTACCTGTTCTTGTGGTAATGATGGCCATGCACGGTCCCAGAGCTGCCGCGAGACGTGACCGTGAAGTTGCGATACGCCGTTCCGGAATCCGCTCATCCGTAGTCCCAGCAGGGCCATCGAAAACGGTTCGTGGGTGTCATTCGCGTCCAGGCGGCCGAGGCCGACAAACGCATGATCGTCGAGCCCCATCCCGGAATACGTGCTGTGCAGGTACTTGGTCACCAGTTCCGGTGGGAACAGGTCGATCCCCGCGGCAACCGCTGTGTGCGTCGTGAACACCGTGGAAGACGCCACTGCCATCCGTGCCGTCTCGAAGTCCACTCCCTCTTCCTGCATGAGCGCGCGCGTGCGTTCCACGGCCATCAGGGCGCTGTGGCCCTCGTTCATGTGGCACACCATCGGCTGGTATCCCATCGCTCGCAGCGCCCGGTAGCCGCCGATCCCCAGCAACAGCTCCTGCTGGATGCGCATCTCCACGTCGCCGCCGTACAGTCGCGAGCAAACCGCGCGGTCGTCCGGCAGGTTTTCCTCCAGGTCAGAGTCGAGGAAGAAGACCGGCACACCGCCGACATCGCAACGCCAAACAGCGAGCGCCACCTCTCGTCCGTCGAACGCCACGCGCACCACCAGCGGTTCGCCCGTGTCCGACCGCACGCGCCCCGTCATCGGCAACGTCGCCGGGTCCAGTTCCTGGTACTCCTCCAGCTGCCAGCCGTCGGCTGCCAGTGCCTGCCGGAAGTACCCCTGCCGGTACAGGAGCGTGATCCCGACCAGGGGTAGCCCGAGATCGCTCGCCGACTTGATGTGGTCACCGGCGAGCACGCCGAGTCCGCCCGAATACATCGGAATGCTTTCCGTGAACGCGAACTCGAGCGAGAAATAGGCGACTACCTCGCCGGCTTCGCTCGCGCCAACATTCACCTGTGGCTTGCGGCCGAGATAGCGGTCCAAAGCCGTCATCACCTGTGCCAGGTGGCCCGTGAAGCCGGCGTCCCCGGCCAGTTCGTCCAACCGTCCTCGCGGGACCCGTTGCAGGACGCGCACGGGGTTGTGTTCCGTTGCTGCCCACAGGTCCGGGTCCAGCCGTTCGAAAAGCGCAGACGCGTCAGTGTTCCACGTCCAGTACAGGTTGCGGGCGAGCCGCTTCAATGGTTCCAGTTCAGGCGGCAGCGAAGGCTCGACCGCCAGGGTTCGTCGTGCTGTGAGGCGCATCTCCGGATCCTACTTCATTGATGTTTTCAGACGAGTTACGGCGCGTTGTCCGCACTCCCCACGCGTGCGACGATCGACGCCGCCCTGGGAGCGTAAATGCCTGCACCTCCACTCCGCGCCGTCTTCTTCGATATCGGCGATACCCTCTGGCATGCGCAGGCGGCGCCGCCGCCATCGGCCTTCCGTAAGATGGCAGCTGGCCGCGCTGCTGCGTTTCTTGCCACCAATGAACTCCCCGTCGATCGAGCAGACGACCTCGCTCGAATTGCCTGGACTTCACTCGAGTACGCCATGCGCGCCGCCCGCGCCGGCGACCTCGTCGAACCTGACTACAGTGCCCGAGCCGGTGCCGCGCTCCGGGAGGCCGGGACGGATATCGATGACGTAACCGCGGGCCGCTTCCTCGATGCAATTTACGTGTCAGGTGTGGACGGCGGAAAGGAGCCTTTTCGCGACGCCGCGCCCGTCCTCTCCGAACTGAAACGTCGCGGCTTCCTCATCGGATCCATAACCAACCGCGCCTTCGGCGGAGCCCGCTTCCGGGACGACCTCCGCGCCACTGGCATCGATGGTGTCTGGGATTCTCATACCGTTTCCGTCGAAGTTGGCTATCTCAAGCCCCACCCGGCAGTCTTCCAACACGCGCTCGCGTCCCTCTCCGTGCGCGCGGGAGAGTCACTCATGGTCGGAAATTCACTGCTCGAAGACGTCGCGGGGGCTGCCCGCCTCGGCTTCAATACTGCCTGGCGCCGTTCCGCTCCCGATGCCGAAGGGGTCACGCCCGACTTCGTCTTCGATGAACTTTCGGAGCTGCTCCGGCTGCCTATCCTCAAGAGGGCCGCGTGAGCACCGGCGGCCGCCAGTGGGGAGGCCGCTTCGCTGGCGATATGGATGCCCTCACCCAGGCCTACACAGCCGGTGATGACCGCGAATTCTACGAACACGACATCGCCGGTTCCATCGCCCACGCCCGCATGCTCGGTCGTCAGCAGATCATCCCGGCCGGTGATGCTGGTGCCATCGTTCTCGGACTCCAGGCGGTGCTTGAAGATTTCCGTGCCGGCCGCGTCACCTGGCAGCCGGAGCTAGAGGACATCCACACCCACGTCGAGGTCCTTCTCCGCCAGCGAATCGGCGAACCCGCCGGCCGGTTGCACACTGCCCGCTCCCGAAACGACCAGGTTGCCCTCCTCAACCGCATGGTCGTCCGCGAAGCCTGCGACGATGCCGCGGGGGCCCTTGCCAGGCTCATCGAGGTCATCTGTGACCTCGGCGAACGCTATGCCGCCGATCCAATGCCCGGGTACACGCATGTTCAGCGTGCCCAACCAGTTACGCTGGGCCACCACCTGCTCGCCTACGGCGAAATGCTCTTCCGCGACCGTGGCCGCTTCCTTGATTGCCGCGGGCGGACGAACATCCTCCCCCTTGGCTCCGGTGCGCTTGCCGGTTCGCCCTATCCCCTCGACCGTGATTCCGTCGCGGCCGAGCTTGGCTTCGATCGCGTATCCCGCAACAGCCTCGACGCCACCGCTGACCGCGACTTCGTCGTCGAATTCCTCGCCGCCTCCGCCATGACGCAGGTCCATATCAGCCGTCTTTCCGAAGAGATCATCCTCTGGGCCAGTTCGGAATTCGCGTTCCTGCGTTTGCCGGACCGCTTTGCCACCGGCTCCAGCATGATGCCGCAGAAGAAAAACGCCGATGTCGCAGAATTGGCACGCGGGCGCGCCGGACGCACGATCGGCGAACTCGTCGCCATGCTGACAGCTCTCAAGGGCCTCCCGCTCGCGTACAACCGCGACCTCCAGGAGGATAAGACATCGATTATCGCGGCGCGGGACACGGTCATCCCCACGCTCCACATCTTTGCCGCCATGCTTCCAGAACTCGCCTTTGACCTGCCCCGCCTTCGTGCCCTGGCTGGCGCCAGCTTTTCTCTCGCGACGGATGTCGCCGACTACCTCGTCCGCAAGGGCATGCCGTTCCGCGAAGCGCACGGCATCGTTGGCAGCCTCGTGCGCGAATGCGAAACACGCCGCTGCGAGCTCAACGCGCTCCCGTTCGAGGAGTACCGTTCCCGCAGCAAACTCTTCGAAGCCGATATCCTCGCCCTCGATGTCGATACTGCCCTCGCCGCGCGGGATATCCCCGGCGGCGCCGCCCCAAATCGGGTCCGCCAGGCAGCAGCCGCCCTGCGCGGCGCCCTCGGAGGTTCCTGATATGGCCGAAATGGACCGTGCTCAGCTTGATAGCTTTCTCGCCGTGGCCCGCATCGCCAAGCTCGCCACCCTGAACGCGGACGGAAGCCCCAACGTTGTCCCCGTCTGGTTCGAATGGGACGGCGCCGACGCCCTCGTCTTCACGACGCGCACGTCAGCCAAGATTCGTCGCCTCAAGCGGGACCACCGCGTCACGCTGTCGGTCGAGGAGGGCGTTGGTGTGCCCGAAGCGTGGGTTTCCATCGAAGGCACGGCCACGGTCGAAGCCGCCGGGGCCTGGGGTCTTATCGAACGCCTTACGCCCCGTTACTACGATGCCGCCAAGGCTCGTGAGACGCTCCTCAGCTGGGGCCAGATGAAGGAGGAATGGGTCGTTATTCGGATCAGCCCTCGCCGCATCCGCTCCTCTGCCCCCGGCAGTTGAACGGGCCCCTGTTGCCCGCTCCCAGGTGAGCCGAACATCAACCCATGAGTCGTACCCGCTATTCGCGGCCCCGGCAGGTTCGCCGTCTCGGCGCCGCCCTCACGTGTGCCATCGCTTCCGCGGGGATCCTCGGCGCCATCTTTAGCGGCGCCGTTTACGAAATGACCAGCGGCGCGTCCATCGGCCTCTTCGCCACCATCGGGCTGCTGTTCGCCGGGTTCGCCCTGAGCGGCGCCGCGATGGTGCTGACGTTCCAAACACTCGTTTCCGGGCGTCACCGCCGGCTCGACAACGTCGTGAGTATCGAAGAACGCGTCGCCCGCGACCTCGACCGCGTCGCCTGAGCAGACTTAGCGAAAGTTCTGGAAATAGCGGCTCGGCGTCGGCCCGCGCTGGCCCTGGTACTTGCTCCCTGCCTCTGCCGTCCCATACGGGTGTTCGGCTGGCTCCGAAAGCCGCACAAATGAGATCTGCGACACCTTCATCCCGTGATAGAGCGTGATTGGCAGGTTCGCGAGGTTTGAAAGCTCCAGCGTCAACGCTCCATCCCAACCCGGGTCCACATAACCCGCGGTCGAATGAATGATCAACCCGAGCCGCCCAAGCGACGACTTACCCTCCAGCCGCCCCACGATGTCATCTGGCAGCGCGACCCGTTCCAGTGTCACCGCCAGTGCGAATTCACCAGGGTGGAGGATGAACGGGTGATCATCGTCGATTTCCACCAGTTCCGTCAGGTCAGGGTACTCCCGCTTTACATCGATGAATGGGATCTTCGAGTTCCGAAATACGCGGAACTGGTGCCCCAGCCGTAAGTCCACGCTCGCCGGCTGCACCGCCCGTTCGCCCAGCGGGTCGATGATGATCCGGCCTGCTTCGATCTCTGCCCGTATCGTCCGGTCACTCAGTACCACGAGCCGTAGCCTACGGCCCGCTCCCGTTTGGGGCATCCGATACGTCCCCATCGGCGGTCTCTCGCGGACGGGGATGTGCGGTGTTGTCTCCCTCTCTCAGTCGAATCACATGCCTACGCTGATGGCTACTTCCTGTAAACAACGCTCGTGGGAACTACATTTAGCGATCGCTGAGGCCCGAAAACACTGTCCGTAGTCCATATAAGTTTTGGCACTAGTGTGAAGCCTGCCGAATCCGCTCGTTTCGGAACGGGGGACCCACTTCCGGGGTGAATGCGCAGCTTGCGCACGGGCCACTTCCGCCCGAACCCGTCAGCTCACCCCGTAGGCGTGGAAGCTGTACTCGTCCGCCCAGGAGTCAGCGTGTCCGCCTCCCCCGCACGCATTGTCATGCCAGCGCCCGCCATGTTGCGGACGAACGTCCTTTCCGGCCTCGTCGTCGGGGTGATCGCCATCCCGCTATCGATCGCGCTCGCCGTCGCGGTAGGAGTCCCTCCAGTCGCTGGCCTCTACACCGCCGTCTTCGCAGGCGCCACGGCGTCTGTCTTTGGCGGCTCACGCTTCAACATCACCGGCCCCACCGCTGCCCTCGTGCCCATCCTTGCCTCGGCTGTTCTTACATACGGACCCGGCGCCCTGCCGATGCTCGGCATTATGGCCGGGATCATCCTCCTCGGGATGAGCTTCTTCCGCCTCGGCCGCCTCATCCGTTACATGCCGGGCCTGGTGGTGGTCGGCTTCACTGCTGGAATCGCGCTTTCCATCGCTTTCGGTCAGCTGAATAGCCTCCTTGCCGTCACCGGGACGGACCCGTCGCTTGAACACTTCCACGAAAAACTCTGGGACACGATTTCTCATCTCGGAAGCGTCCGGCTCGCCGCACCGCTCCTTGGTGTCGGATCCATTCCGCTGCTGTTTGCCTGGCCCCGCATCCCCTGGCTCGGGCGCGTTCCTGGACCTCTCGTCGTGGTGCTCCTGGCCACCGCCATTTCCTGGGGCTTCGGCCTCGATGTGCCAACAATCGGCAGTCGCTACGGCGACCTTCCTTCCGGATTTCCACGACCGTCGGCTCGCTTCTTCGACGTCGGCCTCGTATTCGATCTGATCCCGCTTGCAGCAGCCGTGGCAGTTCTTGGCGGTGTCGAGTCGCTTCTCAGCGCGATGGTGGCCGATGGCATGGTCCCCGGCAGCACCAGGTTCGATGCTGACAGGGAACTTCGCGGCCAGGGATTGGCCAACCTTGTATCGCCGTTCATGGGGGGCATCCCGGCAACCGCCGCTATCGCACGCACCGCCGCCGGGATTCGCAACGGGGCGACCTCGCGCATTTCGGGCGTCGTCCACGCGCTCACGGTCCTCGCTGCGACCGTAGCGCTTGGTGGCCTCGCAGCACACATTCCTCTCGCGGCATTGGCGGCCATCCTTCTCGTGGTCGCCTGGAACATCGCAGAAGTGCCGGAGTTGGCCCGCCTCCTCCGCCGCGCGCCCCGCGAAGACCTCGTCGTCCTCGTGGCGACCGCCAGCATCACGCTGTTCTTTGACCTCACCTATGCGATTGGGGCCGGCATCCTCGCCTCGATGTTCATCCTGCTCCGCAACTTCATGCGCATGCCAGCAGCCGCTGAGCTCATTCCTGGCAGCGAAGAACGGTTCCGGGACATCAGTCCCGGACTCCACGGTCTGGTGCGTTCACGGCCCGACATCGCGGTCTTCACCGCGCAGGGCGTCCTCTCGTTTCACTCCGCCGCCGCCTTTGAGTTCGAGATTTCATCCGTCGACTCTCGCCCGCTGATCATCCGCATGAAAAACGTCCAACACGTCGACTCCACCGGCCTGCTTACCCTCGAGGCGATCATCCACCATCGCCGCCGCCACGGTGGTCGTATCCAGCTCTCCGCCGTCCAACCGTCCGTGTACGCCGCACTCGACCGCTTCGGCATCCTTGATCTTGTCGGCCATGAGAACGTGTTCGCTTCGACGGCCGAGGCCATTGCCTCCTGTCCGCTCCCTCCCTCTGGCCACAGCGGTCCCCGGAGCGTGGCCTCGGCAGTCGGCCAATAAGGGTTCGCTCAGTGCCCACCTGTCCAGCGCGCCGTGGCCGTTCATGGTGCTCCGAAGTTGGAACTACTGAGGGTTGAATCATTCGTCGCCCAGAGCCCATGGGGCGATACGCGAAAGCCCGGACCGACGTGCCCGGACGCTCAATATCGAAAGCGTGGTTTGGTGGAGACGGGGGGACTCGAACCCCCTACCTCAGCAATGCGAATGCTGCGCTCTCCCAGATGAGCTACGTCCCCACAACCCGAAAACGCCCGCCGAAACGAACGGGCCGCTCCCCATCGTAGGGAGCGGCCCGAATCTGGGTCAAATGACCTGGTCGAACTTAGTGCCGGTGGTTCGATCCCCGGCCAATCCGGTAGCTCGTCTCGCCCGTGAACTCCCGCTCGACGCCGCACTTCTTGCACTTGCCCGGAGTCAATTCCCCCCGGGGCGGCTGCAGAATCCAGTGATGCACACAGTGATCCACCATCTGCAGCGTGTCAGTCTTGGTCATGCGGAACGATCCCCCTCGACGGTATTCGGTTCTCCTGGCGAACCCGGGTTACCCCTAACCACCACGCCAGCGACCGCGGTGCAGTCTATAGGGTTCCTATAGGGTTCTTCAATAGATTATTGCGATCCGTCTAACAACCCGGGCAGAGGTGTGATGGTCATAACACCTACCGGTAGATCAATCTGCGCCACGACGTCCGCGATCGCCGGGATTAACACCTCGCCCCGCGGGCCGCGAACCACATACACATCGTTCGCCCCGGGCTGCATCACTTCCACCACTTCCCCAAGCTCCTCGCCGTCCGCCGTCACAACCCGCAGCCCGACAAGCTCGTGCAGGAAGTACGAATCCTCGCCCGCCCGCTTCACGTCGGCATCCGGCACTTCCACGATGTGCTCCCGAAATGCCTCAGCCATCGTCCTGGACCGGATCCGATCTGTCTCAACTATCCAGGCGTCGCCGGTCGGCCGCAGCCTCAGCACGCGCAACGGTACCCCTGCGACCCAGACCTCGCGGCCCGGCTGGAGGTTCGGTGCGCCAGAAGCGAACGCAAACACACGTAACTCACCAGTGAGACCATGCGCCCGGACAACCCGGCCCACGGCCGTGTGGCCTTCTCGCGGCTCCGTCATAGGGGCGAACTGCGGCTGGATCGGGCCCAACATCGCCGGAGCCGGTACAGGCGGTGGCGTGTGCCGGCGCGGCCGGACGCTACGGCGCGGGGGGCGCTTTCCATCTCGTGGGGTTGGCTCAGTCACACCGGCGCCGCGGCGCTAATCGGGGATATCGAGGCTGACACGCACGTCCTCTTTGACGGCAGCAACCTTCACCAGCTGGCGCATCGACCCTGCAATGCGCCCGCCGCGGCCGATCACCTTGCCGCGATCCTCGTCCGTCACCAGCAGGCGCACTTCTACGCGGTCGCCCATCCGGTCTTCTTCTACCTTCACTGAGTCCGGCTCGTCTACCAGCGCCTTTGCCAGGTAATCGACCAGTTCCGAGATCATGCTCACTTGGTTGCCGCCTCGGCCTCAATCACGCCTGCGCGCTTCAGGATCTTTGCGGCAGCCTCAGAAGGCTGGGCGCCCTTGGTGATCCACTCGCGCGTCTTCTCTGCATCGAGCTTCGCGACTGGCGGATCTGCGTGCGGGTCGTACGAGCCCAGCGTCTCGACGAATCGCCCATCGCGCCGTCCGAGTTCTTCCGCCACAACAAGGCGGTAATACGGCTTCTTCGTCTTGCCGATCCGGGTCAGCCGAATCTTCAACATGTCTTACCCTCCGGCGACCGTCGGCCACCATTCGAAACAATTCGCTTTGTGGGAATGCTAGCGTGCCATCTTCCTATATGCGCGCCTCAGAACCGCATTGCCGGGAACCGTCCGCTCGAGAGCTGCTTGGAGATCTTCCGCGCCTCGAAGAACTGCTTGAGCAACTGGTTTACATCGTGGGGCGTCGTCCCACTCCCGGTCGCGATTCGCCGCCGCCGCTTGCCATCGATCTTCTCGGGGTGCCGCCGCTCCCACTTCGTCATTGAAAGCACGATTGCTTCGGCGCGCCCGAAAAATGAATCGTCCATCTCGTCGACGTTGAGCTGCGCCTTGATCTTGTTGAACCCGGGCAGCATGGAGACGAGCTGGCCCAGCGGTCCCATCTTCTGGACCTTGCGCATCTGTTCGAGAAAGTCCTGGAGGTCAAACGTCCCCCGCTTCAGCTTCTCGTTGAACTTGTCGGAGTCTTCCTCCCCCATCGTGTCTTTCGCGCGCTCGATCAGTGTCAGCATGTCGCCCATGCCAAGAATCCGGCCCGCCAGCCGATCGGGGTAGAACGCTTCAAGTGCATCGGCCTTCTCGCCGACACCGATGAACTTCACCGGCACGCCCGTCACGCTGCGAATGCTCAGCGCAGCCCCACCACGGGCATCGCCGTCCATTTTTGTGAGGATCAGTCCTGTCGTCCCTACCTTGTCGTGGAACTCTTTCGCTGCCGTCACCGCGTCCTGTCCGGCCATCGCATCTGCCACGAACAGCACTTCCACGGGATTCAGCTGGGACCGGATGTCCGCCACCTCGCGCATCATCTCTTCGTCGACATGCAGGCGGCCCGCCGTGTCGATAAGCAGATGCGTCGCACCCGTCCGCTTTGCCTTGTCGAGCGCGTTGATGGCGATGGTCCGCGGATTCACACTCGTGCCTTCTTCGTGGACCGGCACGCCGACGCCGCTCGCAACCGTGACCAGCTGCTGGATCGCGGCAGGGCGGTAGATGTCGCAGGCTGCGATAAGCGGCCGGTTCCCTTGCTTCTTCAGGAGGTTCGCCAGCTTCGCCACGCTGGTCGTCTTCCCGGACCCCTGCAGGCCCACGACCATCACCACCGTCGGTGGCTGCGCCGCAGAGGCTAGCTTCGGAGCTTCCCCGCCCAGGAGCTGCACGAGTTCGCCGTGCACGATGTCGATGACATGCTGCGCCGGTGTCAGGCTGCGCAGGACTTCGGCCCCAAGTGCCCGTTCCTTCACGCGCGACGTGAATTCCCGGACTACCTTGAAGTTCACGTCGGCCTCAAGCAGCGCCATCCGAACTTCTCGTAGCGCGACGTCGAGGTCTTCTTCCGTGACGACCCCGCGGCTCCCGAACTTCCGGAAGGCGCCCTGCAGCTTGTCAGTTAGCGACTCAAACATCGAGCCCAGTGTAGGACGAAACGGTCATCAGCGTGGACGCCGCGACCGCCCTTTCCCGGCCACCAATTCGTAGCTGCGGTCGATCCAGCTGTGAGCGATCTCCCACTCCGTCTCGCTGACGATCTGCACGGTCACCCAGCCGAAGCGCCCCACGTACGCGGCCCTGGACACGAAGGGGAGGAGCATCGCTTCTTCTCCCTCTTCCGGACTTAGCTTCACCGTAATGTGGAACCCCCGCTCATCCTCGCCAGAGAACACGAAGATTTTCCCCTTTGCGTTCTTAAATACGGGAGATTCGTGGCCCCACGGGTAGTCGGCGTACGCGTCAGCGAACGCCAGTGCCTTGGCTTCCAGTGCAGCGGCGAAATCCACGCGTTAGCCTTCGGGCTCCGCCGCTGCTGGCCAGCCGCCGGATACTGGTGTGTCGTCCCCGTTCATTGGTGTGTGGCGTTTCGCCGCCCGCATCACGAAGTACATACTCGTCCAGAGCATCATCACCGTGAACGGCCAGTTCAACACCCTGCTCCAGATGATGTACTCGCCGACCGACAGCTCCTGCAATAGGTAGACCCGTGCCACGCCCTGCACGATATCGTGCGCGGCCCAAAATACGCTGAGTGCCACGAATACGGGCGCCCCGATCGGGATGTGGCCCGCGTACTTGGGAAACATCTCCCGCGCGATCGCGCCGATCAACGGCTTCTTCAGGAAGATGCTCACCGCGTACAACGGCACAAACAGGAAATCCGCCGCCGGCCCAGATGCGAGGTATGCCTTCTCGCTGTTCGAGATAATCCCGATCGCCGCGGACACTGTGACGACCGCGAAGCCGAACAACGTGAGCATCCCCATCAGCGTGTCGCGCCGGTTGAACCAGTACACGCCCGCCGATGCGATGAAGCCGCCGAGGATCGCAACCCACGGGTCGGCCACCCGGCTGAGCCCGTAGAAGATCGCCACCGGAAGGGCGCTCCACAGGATCCGCAGGTTCACGGCGAAGCGACGTCCGCTCGCTCGACCTCTCGCATTTCGCCCTTGTGCAGCGTGGCGAGCATCGAATACCGGCCCGGGTTCCCCGTGACCCATTCCTCGGTAGCCGTCCCGGCCAGTGCTCGCTTCACCTGCGCCGGTGTTCCCGCAGCTAGCATTCCTGCCGGGATCTTCGTGTCGGGGAGCACCACGCTTCCAGCCGCGACAAGTGCCCCTTCTCCCACGTGCGCCCCATCCAGCACCTGCGCTCCGTTCGCGATCAGCGCACGGTCGCCAATTACAGCCCCGTGCACGATGGCGTTATGCGCGATTGAGGCCTGTTCGCCGATGAGCGCCGGCAGGTCGGCACGGCCATGGACAATGGCGCCGTCCTGCACATTCGCACCTGGCCCAACGACTGCATACGAGGTGTCGCCCCGGATCACCGCCCCGTACCACACGGAAGCACCGGCATGGATAGTCACGTCACCGACAATTGATGCTGTCGGCGCGATGAAGGCGGTCGGATGGATGCGGGGGACCTTGTCCCCAACGGCATAAATCGGCATGGCCGAAAGCGTAGCCGATCGCTGCCAAGACGTACGGGTGTACCGTGCGAGGAGTGTCTTTCATCTCCCTCCGTGTCACACCACGCGCCAGCAGAGATGGCATCGGCCCATATAGCGACGGCGTTCTCCACGTCCGCGTCACGGCACCGCCCGCCGGTGGCGAAGCGAATGCCGCCGTCACCAAATTGATCGCACGGGCGCTCGGCGTCCCATCGCGGGATGTATCCCTCGTGTCCGGGGCCACCTCACGGATGAAACGCTTCGAGGTCCCACTCGGGACTGAGGAAATTGAGCGGATTCTCCGCCACACGAGCGATGCGCCTCGCTGACTCTACTGGCCCGCCGTGCGATACATGGAGAGCGGGGCGCAGCCAGCGTCCCAGCTTCATGCCTCTGGAGGGCCACCGTGGCCGCACCCGACCTCGAAACTGTCGTCTCCCTCGCCAAGCGGCGAGGCTTCATCTACCCCTCGGCCGAGATCTATGGTGGCTTCGCCAACACCTACGACTACGGTCCGCTCGGCGTCGAACTCAAGCGCAATATCCGCAACGCCTGGTGGAAGTCCATGGTCCAGGACCGCGACGATGTCGTCGGTCTCGACGCCGCGCTGATCAGCAACCCGAACGTCTGGGTTGCTTCCGGCCACGTCGCCAACTTCGGCGACCCCCTCGTCGACTGCAAGAAGTGCAATAGCCGTTTTCGTCTCGACCATCTCGAAGAAGGCGACTATGGGCCGGTGAGCCGGGATGCCAGTGGCAAGCCCCTTTGCCCGAACGACGGTGGCGAGTTGACCGAACCCCGCCAGTTCAACCTGATGTTCAAGACACAGGTCGGCCCCGTTGAAGAGAGTTCGTCCATCGCCTATCTCCCTCCCGAAACGGCACAGGGCATCTTTATCAACTTCGAAAACGTCCTCACCTCCATGCGCCGTAAGCTCCCGCTCGGCATCGCCCAGGCCCGCACCAGCTTTCGCAACGAGATTACTCCTGGCCGCTGGGTGTTCCGCACCCTTGAATTCGACCAGATGGAGATGGAGTACTTCACCCTCCCGCCAAAGGATCGCGAAAACCCCACCGAATACCTCGCTATGTACGACCAGTGGGTCGAAGCCCGCCGCGACTGGTACTCGGAAGTGGTTGGCGTCGACCCCGGCCGCCTGCGTCTCCGCCCTCACGATGCCGAGGAGCTTTCGCACTATTCCATCGGCACGACCGATGTGGAGTACCTCTTCCCCTGGGGCTGGGGCGAACTCGAAGGTGTCGCCTGCCGCACCGACTTTGACCTCACGGAACATGGCAAGCTCAGCGGCCACCCGCTCACCTATTTCGATGAAGAGAGCGGGCAACACGTCGTTCCATGGGTGATCGAGCCTGCTGCGGGCCTCAATCGAACCTGCGCCGTCATCCTCCTCGACGCCTATCACGAAGAGCTCGATGAAAAGGGCGAGAAGCGCGTCGTCCTCAAATTCAACCCTGCTATCGCGCCAATCAAGGTCGCTGTCCTGCCGCTCTCCAAGAACGCGAGGTTGCAGCCAGCCGCCCAGCGCGTCTATGAAATCGTCCGCAAACGCTGGATGTCCCAGTACGACGAGACGCAGTCGATCGGCCGCCGCTATCGTCGCCAGGACGAGATCGGTACACCGCTCTGCGTCACGGTCGATTTCCAAACGGTCGGCGAGGAGGGTCAGCCCGGCGACGAGAGCGTTACCATCCGTGACCGGGACACGCAGGTGCAGGTGCGCGTCCCGATCGCCAACCTCGTCGAAGCACTCCGCGACCGTCTCGACCCGGTGTAGGTTCGCGCATCACCCGCAACGGAAAGAGGCGGCCCGTACGGGCCGCCTCTTCTAGCTTTCATTCGAAAGCTGGTTCGCGGAACTAGCTCTTTGGCCCTTCGCGGCGGCAGGCGTCGCCATACTCAGCAAGCGCCTTTACGACCGGGTCGTCCGCCCCAAGGTCGAGAGTTGAGCGGTGCTTGCCCATCTCCTCCCAAACACGGCGGCTCGCCACGTCGATCGCGGCCTGGTCCTGCTTCCGGCAGGAATCTCCGTACGAGGCGATCGCCATGACCAGCGGGTCATGTGCGCCGATATCCATCGTAATCTGGTGGTGGGAAAGCGCTTCCCAGAGGTGCTGGCTGGCGGTATGGACGTCGAGCGGGGTGTCGGTCACGGGCACCGTGTTCTCCTTGTTACCTGATTTAATCTGATTGTAACAATCGACTTGTGCCGTGGATAGCACAACGGCTTTACCGGGAACCGTCTTGTGCCCGGCAGCGCTGGCATGTCCGCGGACGGCTATCCCCCCGCTGCGAATTCCCGGCAGCGAATTGAGCGTAAGAGGTCGTCATTCGCCTCCCGCAGCATCCGCGTTAGCATCGGCAGCCGGTCGCCAAGCGTGCCGAGCAGCTCCTCCGAACGGGCCAGAACGCCACGCTCAACCCGGTAGGCCGGGAACAATGCACCGAAGTAATCGGAAACGAACTCTTTGTCTCCCGTCTCGAAGACCTCGACGAGGCTCGCGAAGAACTTTTCCACGTAAGGCTCCAGGATGTCCCGCTGCCGCGCCCAGTTGAAGCCGCTCATCGCCGACACGGTGTCATGCAGCGAACCGTAACTATCGCCGCGGAATCGCACCCATGCTTCGGCCTTTACCGGCGCCACGGGTACGGATGTGGAAGCCCGCAGCGCAGCCCGGCGTCCCCGGTCACTCGCGTCACGCGCTTTTTCTGCCTCGATTCGCTCCTCGGCCCCGTCCATGCCATAGGCGACGTGCTTGGTGGCGATGTCCCAGCGCATCTGCTGGTCCACGGTCAGCCCGGCGACCGTTTCCTGTCCGTCAGCGACCCGTGCCAGCAAGGCCAGGTCGGCCTCGTTCGCCGCCGCATTGATCATCGCCCGCATCCACGTGATCTTCGGGTCTCCCTCGGCCGCCGCGTGGAGGCCGTCCCAGGCGGCCGCGCAGAGGGCCGTCGCTTCCGCAGCCTTCCGCTCCTCCGGCACGTATCGAGCGAGCGCCACCTGGGCCTGGTTGAGGACGACCTCCACCATCTCAATGCGCGGTTCCCTGCCGATCCGCTCGCGGACCAATGCCAGGAATTCGAGCGAACTCAACTGCTGGTCGCGGACCATGTTCCACAGCGAAGACCAGAGCAGCTGTCGCAACAGCTCATCGTCGATCCGCTCCAGGTTCTCCCGCGCGAACGCTACGGAGTCCGCGTCCAGGGAGACCTTGAAGAACCCGTGGTCGTTGTAATTCGGGAAGACGAGTGACGGCCGCGCTTTGCCCACAGCCTCCGGCACGTCGGCCTCTGCCGCCGACAACCGTGCCCGCAGCGCCTCGACCTGCACCCCGCCGTCCACCTCGCGCACAAGAGCAACCTCAAACGCGTGCGGCCGTATCGTCGGATAGTCGGAGGGCGCTGTTTGGCGCAACGTCATGGCGGCGAGCCGATCGCCATCCGCCTGCCAGTCTGCGGAGACGGTGTTTAGCGAGCTCGTCTCCAGCCACTTCGCTGCCCAGTCCTTCAGGTCCTGGCCACTGCCGTGTTCGAGCGCACCAAGGAACTCGCCCAGGGTGGCGTTCCCGTAACTGTGACGCCGGAAATACTCGCGCATGCCCTCGCGGAACCCATCGAGCCCGATCGTCTGCACGAGCTGCTTCAGCACGGAGGCGCCCTTCCCGTAGGTAATCCCGTCGAAGTTCAGGAACGTCTGGTCCGTATCCGCGACCTGCCCCGCGATCGGGTGCGTCGTCACCAGCTGGTCCTGCCGGTACGCCCAGTTCTTGATCGCCGCGTTGAAGTCCACCCACGCATTCGTAAACCGCGTCGCGCTCGTCATGCTGAGGTACGCCATATAGGTGGCGAAGCTCTCGTTGAGCCACAGGTCGTTCCACCAGCGCATCGTCACCAGGTCCCCGAACCACATGTGCGCCATCTCGTGGAGGATGACTTCTGCCCGCCGCCGCCGCTGGCTGTCCGTTGGCGGGTCGCGAAACACCATGAACTCGTTGTGTGTTACCGCGCCCACGTTCTCCATCGCACCGGCGTTGAACTCCGGCACGAAGATCTGGTCATACTTTCCAAACGGGTACGGCACAGCGAAGAAGTCCGCGAAGAAGTCCAGCCCCTGCCGGGTGATCGTGAAGACTTCTTCCGTGTCCAGGTACGCGGCCATCGACTCGCGGCAGAACAGCCCGATCGGGATACCGTTGTGTACTTCCCGGAACGCGCGATACGGCCCGGCAACGACACAGAACAGGTAGGTGCTAAACCGCTTTGTCTGCTCGAACTGGTGTTTCGTCCGGCCCTCACCCGCGCTGGTCGCTGATGCCTCCGCGGCGTTGTGGATGACGGTCCAACTCGCTGGTGCCGTCACCGAAACGGTGTAGTCGGCCTTGATATCCGGCTGGTCGAAGCACGGGAACAGCCGGTGCGCCTCGTACGGCTCAAAATTCGTGTAGAGATACTCCTGTTGATCCTCCGGGTCGATGAACTGGTGGAACCCGTCGCCGCCGTGGTCGTACTCGTTCTCGTAGACCACGTGGACGGTGTTGCGCGCACGCAGCTCCGCGGCCGGCAGGAAAAGCCGGAACCCGTTCCAATTCGGAGCTATCGTCTTTCCGTTCAGTTCCAACCGCTCGATCGTTTTGCCGCGGAAACAGAGGTATGTATCGCCCGTGCCCACGTCATCGAACGCGATCGTCACGTCTCCCCGGTACACCGGAGCCCCGGCAGTCAGGATGAGGTCCAGCCGGTAGCTGCAATTGCTGATTCTTGCAGCACGCGCTTTCGCCTCCTCTTCCGTAAGGATGTCGCGGGCGGTTGGGGCTGTTGTTGGCGCGGTCATACATGGCTCCACTGCTGTCAAAGTGATCGAAAGCGAGAATCGAGCCTACCGGACGGTAGCCCCGCAGAAAACCAGCATGAGACCCTTTCGTTTCCGCCCACATAACCTCCGGGAAAGAGTGAAGAAAGCCGTTGACGAGCCCCCGCCATCTCTGTACCGTGCATCCCAAGAAAGGAGGTGATGCGCATGGACGATCACAGTCGTAGGAAGGATCCGAAGCCCGCGCAGGAGGTGATCACCTCCTAGCCGGGCCTTCGGGTCCGACACTGCGAGAGTGACTTTGGGGCCGGGCAAATTTTAGCCCGGCCCTTCCTTTTGCCTCGCGTACACTGCACCTGATGTCCCTGTTCGATACCGCTCACTTCGATTCACTCCTCCGCACGGCTTGGCTCGCTCGCAACGTCGAATACTTCCAGTCCGTCGAAACCACGATGACCATCGCGCGCGAACTCGCTGCACTCGGTGCACCCACCGGCACCCTTGTCCTTGCCGAGGAACAGACCGCTGGCCGTGGCCGTCGTGGCCGTTCATTCGCCAGCCCTCCCGGGGAGAACCTCTACTTCACCCTGATCCTCAGACTCTCCCGTCAGATGGTCCGCGCGCTGCCGCTCGCTTTGCCCCTCGCGGTCTGCGAAGGCATTCTCGCAAGCGGCCCCGATGCGCGTATCAAATGGCCCAACGACATCTGGGTCCGGGATCGAAAACTGAGCGGTATGCTCACCGACCTCGATACGGCCGGCGACGACTACATCGCGTTCCCCGGAGTTGGCATCAACGTCAACGGTGACCCCCGCCTCGTGCCGGGGCTCGAAGACACGGCGACCAGCATCGCCGTCGAACTCGGCCATCCAGTCGACCGCGTGGCTGTGCTCGCACATGTCTGCAACACGCTCGAAGCGGCACTCCAGGCACCGCCCCAGGCCCTGGCGGAAAGGTATCGCGCGGTCAGCTTCGTCCTCGGCCACAAGGTAACGGTCTCCGGCGCCGGCCCGGACCGCACCGGTACCGCCGTCGCAATCCTCGACGACGGGAACCTGGTGCTCCGCCTTGCCGATGGCAGCGAGGAAACCATCAGCGCCGGGGACGTGTCACTTCGACCGGCCACCGGCCCTGGCTAAGACTGCGTCGGCCGGTTGGTGCCGGGCTGCGTGCCCTGGGCGAATCGCCCTGACCGCGTGAACATCTCGATCAGGTCGATCGGGATCGGGAACACGATTGTGCTGTTGTTCTCCGCTGCCACGTCCGTCAGCGTTTGGAGGTAGCGGAGCTGTACCGTGATCGGCTCCTGTGCCATCACCATAGCCGCATCCCGGAGCCGTTCGCTGGCCTGGTATTCGCCATCCGCAGCGATCACCTTGGCCCGCCGCTCGCGTTCCGCTTCCGCCTGCCGTGCCATTGCGCGCTGCATCGTGCTCGGCAGCTCGACGTCCTTCACTTCGACGGTGCTCACCTTGATGCCCCACGGCTCCGTCTCTTCGTCGATGATCTGCTGCAGTTCCTGGTTGATCTTTTCGCGTTCACTTAGCAGCTCGTCGAGGCTCGATTGCCCTAGCACGGAACGCAGCGTCGTCTGCGCGATTTGCGACGTCGCCCGCGCGTAGTCCGTGATCGCAACCACGGCAAGCGTCGGTTCGATTACGCGGAAGTAGATCACCGCGTTCACCTTCACGGTCACATTGTCCTTGGTGATCGCTTCCTGCGACGGCACGTCGAAGGTCACCGTCCGCAGGTCCACTTTCACCATCCGGTCGACGATCGGCAGAAGAATGAAGAGCCCCGGCCCCTTTGCTCCCACGAGACGGCCCAGCCGGAAGATCACTCCGCGCTCGTATTCGGCCACGATGCGAACGGAGAATGGCAGTAGCGGGATCAGGAGAATGAACCCGAGTCCCATCATGATCGCCCGCACGATGGCAGAGCCAGCGCCGGAATCGTATTCGGGATTGGGCAGCGGTGGTGTTCTGTTCGGCTCGGTCATTTTGTGTCCTCCCTGCGGACTTTCAGGCGGAGCCCTTCGGCTCCTGTAATCCGGAGCGTTTCGCCCGCGGTCGCGGAAGGTCCGCTATCAATGGTGGCACGCCAGCGTTCCCCGTGGATAAAGACGAATCCGTCCGGCGCCAGCGTTGTTCGGGCGACTGCAAGCTGCCCGATGAGTCCCTGCGTCCCCGTCACCGAGCCCATCCTTCGCACCCTCGCAACGGCGAGCGACAACGCCCCGAATGCCGCCGCGACGATTGCGCCGACGATCCCCAGTAACCACCAATCGGGCCTCAGGTCCGCCGGGGTGTCGCGGAACGCAATGATGCCGCCGAGTACAAATGAAATCAGTCCGCCGATGCCGAGGATCCCGCCGGGGACGAAAAGCTCCACGGCTATCATTCCTAGCCCAAGCACGATGAGCACGAGTCCCACCGTGTCCACTGGCAACACGCCGAACCCGAGAAAGCCGAGTGTTATGGCGATCGCCCCCGCTACGCCGGGCACGATCAGCCCCGGGTTCCCCATCTCGATCAGGATTGCGATGAAGCCCAGCGAGATCAGCAAGGACGCGACCGTCGGGTCGGCGAGGAAACCGAGGAACCGTTCCCACGGCGTCATCTCGGTCGTTACCCGCGGGGCCGTGGGCAGCCCGTTCAACGTCGCAGTGATCCCGGGCCGAAGATCGAACGTGCGTCCTTCGCTCTGCTGGAGCAGGTCGTCGATGTCGTTCGCGACGAAGTCGACGACGTTCAGCCGCACCGCCTCGTCCTGGTCCACAGCGGCCGCGTCGCGCACGGCAAGCTCTGCCCAGTCCGCGTTGCGGCCGCGAAGCAACGCGATCCCGCGGATGAATGCCACCGCGTCGTTCTCCACCTTCTTGGCCAGGGTGCCATCGATGTCCGAACCATCTGAGTTGATAGCAGATGCCGCGCCAATCGAGGTGTTCGGCGCCATCGCCGCGATGTGCGCCGACATCGTGATGAATGTCCCCGCGCTCGCAGCCCGGCTGCCAATGGGTGACACGTACACAGCCACCGGTACGTCCGCCGCCTCTATCCTCTGGACTATCTGTCGCATTGATGAGCTCAGCCCGCCGGGCGTATCCAATACGATCACTGCCAGCAGCGCGCTGCTGTCCTCGGCATTGTCCAGCGCCCGGTCGATGTAGCGTTCCATGATCGGCCCGACCGTGCCGTCCGTCTTAATGATGTGGACAGCGGAAGGTTCGGTTTCCTGGGAGCACGCGGCAAGGAGCCATCCAAGAACCGCCACCGCGGCGAATACCCGTAACCGTGCTCTGCTTCCGTTCATGTCCTTCAAGCATACACAGCAGCGTTGGCGGCATTGGTTGCGAACCGGCCGGCTGGACGCAGATGTGTCACTGTCCACCCCGCCCTATCATGCATACACCGATGACCATGAGATTCCCGCCGCAGGACCGGCGCAGCCGGGGCATGCGCGACCTTCTTCCTCCCGGCATGCGCGCTTTTCGCCGTGTCGAGGACGCCTTTCGCTCCGCGTCCTCCCGCTGGGGCTACGAAGAGATCCGGACACCGACGATCGAGAACTACTCGCTCTTCACCGCGTCGGGCACGCTCACACCCCAGATGCTCTCGCGCGTCTACTCGTTCCTTGACTGGGATGGTTGGAGCGGCGAACGCGTCGTCCTCCGGCCTGATTCGACCATCCCTGTCTCGCGCGCGGCAGCTGAAGCCGGGCTCCTTCCGCCCTCCCGGCTCTTCTATGTCCAGAACGTTTTCCGCTTCCACGAATCCGATGACCGCGAAGAATGGCAATGCGGAATCGAGTACCTCGGCGCGCCACCCCTGTTGGGAGACCTCGAAGTCGTCGCCGTCGGCTGCGAGACACTCGAAGGACTCGGGCTCCATCCTCTCGTCCGGATCGGCCACGTTGGCGTGTCGCGGGCGGTCGTCCACGCCATTTCAAATTCTGAACAGGACCGTCGCGCCTTGCTCGATCGCGTCACCCAATCAGGGCTCCGCGCACTGCAAGAATCCGCTGCGCATCTTCCCGGCCTTGCCACCTTCGTTGAGGCTGCCGTCCTCGAATCCCCCGGTGTTGGCCTTGTACACAACCTCCAGGGTCTCGCCACGGGTGTCCTCCCTGCCGTGCTTCCTGCCCTCCAGGAAGCTGCGGGGGTTGCCGGGGCACTGGCCGCCACAGGTCGTCGCGTCGTCCTTGATTTCGGGATGGCACGAGACTTCGAGTACTACACCGGCGTCGTCTTTGAACTCGACACCGAACACGCCAGCTGGGGACGCGGTGGCCGGTATGCTCCCCAGGGCGCCAGCGCCACCACCGAAGCGTGCGGCCTCGGCCTTTCGCTGGATCAACTCGCCGCGCATGCCGGACCCAGCACGCGCCGTCGCCAGTCCGTCTCCATCGTCCCTGTCGATCCCCAGGATCTCACGCTTGCTATGGCTGCAGCTCGCGCGCTCCACCGCGGCGGGATTGCAGCCGCCCTTGCGACCGCCCGCGATGCCGGCGAACTTTCCCTCCGTATCGAAGGCACGAAGCTCACCGCCCACACGCCCGATGGTGACATACACGTCAAATCGCTTGACGAAGTCGTCGGCATCCTCGTGCAGTACAAATGAGCGTCCGCTTCGCACTCCCTGCAAGCGATTCCCGTGCCTTCGTCCACGACCTCCTCGTCCAGGCAGGGATAGAAGCCCGCGAATACGCCCCTGGCTCGCGAGTCATGCGCTCGGAAGCACCCAACGGCCTTGTCACGCGCGTTTTCCGGGAACGTGACATCCCCATCCAGGTCGCCCTTGGGAACTACGACCTCGGTATCTGCGGCGAAACATGGCTTGCTGAGGTGCAGGTACGCTTCCCGATGCAACGCGTCGTCCGGCTCGGGTCATTCCCCGGCCCCGTCCTCAGCCTCTGGCTCGGCGCTGCCCGGGAATCCGGGCTCCTCGCCGGCCAGCTTCCTCGTGCCGAAAGCCTCCGCGACGCTCGAATCGCCTCGGAATTCCCCAATCTCGCCGAGTACTACGCGATCAACCATCGCATTCCCGGCTACCACATTCTCCCGATCGCCGGTTCGGCAGAAGCCTACCCTCCCGAGGACGCCGACCTCGTTGTCATGCCGGCCCGCGATAGCCGCGAAGTCGATTCCAGGGGGCTCGTCCCCATCACACGCCTGTTCGACGGTGGGCTCGTACTCCTCGCCAATGAGGATTCCTTGCGGACGGTCGCGATGGGCGACGTACTAAGGCGCCTGGGGCCTTACCTGGGTGGCAATGTCCCGCCACGGGAAATGCCACGCGTCACCGCCGAGGCTCGCTTCCAGCGCTTCAGTCGCGACCAGACAGCGGTCCGTATGGCCGTCCCGGATGGGCACGCCCAGCGCCACACACCTGCCTGCCTTCGGGCTGCTGGCCTCGAGTTCGATGGGTACAACGAAGATGGGTTCGTGCGGCGCCCCACTTCGCCGTTGGAGGGCCTGCAGGTCAAGGTCGTCCGTCCGCAGGATATGCCCCAGCTCGTCGCCATGGGTCTCTTCGACATCGCCATCAGCGGTCGTGATCTGCTTCACGAGCATCTCTGCAGGTTTCCAGCATCGCCAGTCGCAATGGCCGCAGACCTTGGCCGCAACCGCTACCGCATTGGCCCCGTCGTCGACCGGGCCTTCCCCGCGGAAACCACCGCAGATGCGCTTGAGATCTGGCGAAACCTCGGACGTGCCGTCCGCATCGCCAGCGAATTCCCGGCCACGGCGGAGCAGTTCGCCCGCGACTCGCACCTCCCGTACACGTCCATCATCCCGATCGCAGGCGCCAGCGAAGGCTTTGTCCCGGAGGACGCAGATATCCTCGTCGAGGGCTCCGAGACTGGCACAAGCATCCAGGCCAATGGCCTCAAGATGCTCGACCCTTTCATGGAGTCCACAAACTGCGTTATCTGGCGGAGGCCACCCGTCACGAAGAACGTTCCACTCCTGAACCATCTGGTCGACCGCTTGCGGGCGTCCGTCGCGAGTGGGGGGCCCGCCTGATGCCGCCGATCACGCTTCACATGGTGCTCGCCCGCGAAGCCGCCGCCGGCCTCGGCAAACCGCTCCTGGACCTCGAAAGCGGGCCGTTTTTGTTGGGCTCCACCTCCCCTGACATTCGTGTCCTCACACGTCAGGACCGGTTCAGCACACACTTCTTCGACCTCTCCACCCACGACCACCAGGACTCCGTGGCCGCCTTTCTTGGCCGCTACCGGCACTATGCCGCCCCCGATCGCCTGAACGACCCAACGCGCGCCTGGGTTTGTGGCTACATCGCTCACCTTGCCATGGACGAGCAGTACATCACTGGCATCTATCGTCGTTTCTTTGCCGCCCACGATGCGCTCGGCGGGCAGCTGCGCGCCAACGTCATGGATCGTCTCCTCCAATTCGAACTCGATCGCCGCCACGGCGACGAACCGCAGTTGAAGCAAACCCTCTGCGATACCCTCGCCTGCACCGTCGAGGGCATCACCGTGGCCGGCTTCGTCGACAGCGACACACTCGAACGCTGGCGGCAGGTGTCGAGTGAGATCGCCGCGCGCAACATGGACTGGGGCCGCATGCGCACCATGGTCTCCAACCACCTTCGCTATGCCGGGCTCGAAGAAGGCGAGACCCTCGGCGACTTCCTCGACTCGCTCCCCGAACTGCTCGATGCGACAATCGCCCACGTCACCGACATAGAGTTGGATGGGTTCGTGCAGCGCTCTACCGAGGTCGCGGCGGCCGCCATCGAGAGGTATCTGCGATGAGAATTTTCCGAAACGCCGAAGAAGGCCGCCGCACGATCCTCTCCAGGAAGCCCCTCGGCGCCGGCGAACTCCCCATGGACGTCCGCGAAACGATCTTCAAGACCTTCGGCCAGGAACTTGACCCGGATGAGGTCGTCCGCCGGGTCATCCGCGATGTGCGCGACGATGGTGACAATGCCGTCCGCTACTACAACCAGCGCATCGATAACGCCGCGACCCCTGAGCTGCGGGTGGCGCGTGAGGAGATCGCGGCTGCCTACGAGCAGACCCCGCGTGAGCTGGTGGAAGCCCTCGAATTTGCCGCCGGCCGCATCCGCGAATACCACGAAGTACAACTCCGTGGCGCTCGTGTCGACTTCAGCCACGGTGGCCTCGGCCAGCGCACGCTCGCCATTCAGCGCATCGGCCTTTACGTCCCCGGCACGGCTGCCCCGCTTCCGAGCACGGCGCTCATGTGTGCTGTCCCTGCCCGCGTCGCTGGCTGCGACGAGGTGTACATCACGAGCCCCGTCCTTCGCGACGGTACGATCCCGCCCGTCAAGCTTGTCGCCGCCGACATCGCGGGTGTGGATGGCGTCTTCAAGGCGGGTGGCGCCCAGGGTATTGCTGCCTTTGCTTACGGCGCCGGCAGCATCCCTCGGGTCGACAAGATTTGCGGCCCTGGTGGCCTCTTCGTCACTATCGCCAAGCGGATGGTCTTCGGTGACGTCGGCATCGATTCGATCTACGGCCCCACCGAGACCGTCGTCATTGCGGATGAAAGCGCCGACCCCGAGATGGTCGCCTCCGATCTGCTCGCCCAGGCCGAGCATGACGCCCTTGCCAGCCCCATCCTCCTCACCCCCTCGCACTACCTCGCCGATCAAGTGGATGCGGCCATCACCCGCCAGCTTCGCGGCCTTGAGCGCGCGAAGATCGCCCGGGCTTCCATCGAAGCGCAAGGCGGCTGCATCCTCGTCAACGACATCGACCACGCGATCGATCTCGCCAACGAGTATGCGCCCGAACACCTCTGCCTCCTCGTCGAGCGTCCGATGGCATACGCGTCGAAGGTCCGTAACTGCGGTGGCCTCTTCCTCGGCGAGTCCTCTCCCGAGGCCATCGGTGACTACACAGCCGGCCCCAGCCACACCATGCCCACCGGCGGAAGCGCCCGCTGGAGCGGCCCGCTGGGAGTACAGGACTTCCTCAAGAGAATGGCCATCGTGCAGGTTCCCGACGAACTGACCGAGGATCTCGCCCGCGCTGCAAGCATTATCGCCCGTGCCGAGGGCCTCACCGCACACGCGGCAGCGGTGGAACGGCGCCTCCAGGGACGCTAGCCAGTCGTTCACCGGTTCGGCTGTTCTCCGGTGCGTTGGGCGGCGCAGCCGGGCGCCCTGCATCGCATACCGCCCCTAGCGTGGACAGAGTGAAGCTGCGGACAAGATCCTCGCCTCTCGCGTCAAAAGGCTGGTCTGTTCACCCTCCCTCCACCGAATTCACGGATATGCACCGGGCCCTTCACCCTTTCGGGATGCTCGCACGCGTCGAACGTAAAGGTGGGCAAACCGGACGGCCGAGATGGCCTGGTTGCCACAGAGAGGGTTCCGGTCGCGAACGTCCCGTGTGGTACCTCGCGCGCCACGAGACCGACGCTCCGGAAGGCCCGGCAACCAGCGCCGCCGCTCCCCGGCTGGACCATCAGGAGAAGGAAGGGAACCACCTATGTTCAAGCCAAGCCGCGCGATGCGGCGCCTGCACCGCAATGAGGAGGGCATCACCGGTCTCGAAACCGCGATCATCCTCATTGCCTTCGTTATCGTGGCGAGCGTCTTTGCGTTCGTCGTGTTGAGCACCGGCCTCTTCAGTGCCGACCGTGGAAAACAAACCGTGCTGGCGGGCCTCGAAAAGGCCTCCGGCAACGTTGAAGTCCGCGGCTCCGTGTCGCTTCAGGATGTCGGCACGGTCGCCGCGCCGACAACTCCGGACGGCGCGATCGGTGAAGCCGGCGGCCCCAGCGTCGACGTGTTCATCTTCAACCTTGGTACTGCTGCTGGTGGACGCCCGGTCCTCATCGATCCGGCGGTGACCACCAACACGATGGTCATCAATATCGTCGACTCCGGCGCCCGCGTCGCCAACCTCACCTACACCGTGAACAAGATCCTTGGCGACACGGACGACCTGCTCGAAACCGGCGAACTCTTCGAGATCACTGTGACCATCCCGGATGACATGATCCTCGACGAAAATGAAGAGTTCACGTTGGAGCTCATCCCGCAGTCCGGCGGCACGCTGCTCATTAACCGCGTGATGCCCCCAGAGATCTCTGATCTCATGGACCTCAAGTAAGAACCGACCTTTCGGCAGGTCTCAACACGGAAGGGCAGGGATTCGCGAGATCCCTGCCCTTCCTGCTGCCTCCGGCCGTCCTGGCGCATGGCCTTCGGTCGCAACCTGGGCGTGCCGTGCGGCGCGCGAACGAAAAGACACCGTTCAGCTGCGGCGATCTCGGGCGGTCGTAACGCGCGTGCCACCCATTTCACCTGTTATTTCCGCGATCAACACCCTTTAGCCGGCGGTCTGCTGGTCGAACGTAAAGGTGGGCAAACCGGATGGCCGAGATGGCCTGGCTGCCACAGAGGGCCCCCGAGGGCGAACGCACCGCGCGTCAACTCGCGTACCGCGTGGCGAACGCCCCCGGCGACCCGGCAACCAGGACCGCCGCCACCGGCTGGACCAAACAGGAGAAGGAAGGGAAAACCTCATGTTCAAGCCGAGCCGCGCGATGCGGCGCCTGCACCGCAATGAGGAGGGCATCACCGGTCTCGAAACCGCGATCATCCTCATTGCCTTTGTAATCGTGGCGAGCGTCTTCGCGTTCGTCGTGTTGAGCACCGGTCTCTTCAGCGCCGACCGTGGAAAACAGACCGTACTGGCGGGCCTCGAAAAGGCCTCCGGCAACCTCGAAGTCCGCGGCTCCGTGTCACTCCAGGACGTCGACACCGACGGCGTGATTGATGACACGGCTCCCGACGTATTCATCTTCAATCTCGGCACCGCCGCTGGCGGCCGCCCGGTCCTCGTCGACCCCGCTGTGACCAACAACACGCTGGTCATCAATATCGTCGATACCGGCGCTCGCGTTGCCAACCTCACCTACACGGTGAACAAGATCCTCGGCGACACGGACGACCTGCTGGAAACCGGCGAGCTCTTCGAGATCACCGTCGAGATCCCGGCGGGCATTACGCTCGACGAAAACGAAGAGTTCACGCTGGAACTCATCCCGCAGTCCGGCGGCACGCTGCTCATCAACCGCGTGATGCCGCCCGAGATCTCTGATCTCATGGACCTCAAGTAAGAGGCACTCCCCCCGGGGCATGGGGCAGGGATTCGCGAGCTCCCTGCCCTTCCCCGGTCCTCAGGACAACCAGCGGCTCCCGGTCAGTTGCCGCCCTGTCCTGGTCACGTCAACGGTGGCCCCCGCCACCACCATGAATGGGGACGGACAACGTGGAACTCTCAGACAAGATTGCGGCCCTTGAGGACGAGATAAATGTGCTCAAGGTCGAAGTAAAGGCCGTACTCGTCGACATTCGTGACGAGCTCATCAAGCGTGACGGCCCGTTCGCCAACGCGCCGGCAGGCCGCCCGGCACCCGCCGGCAGCGACGAGAGCGACGGCGCCATCGGGGATCCCGGTTTCCCGAACGTCGTGCGCCTCCACAGCCCCGCCGGCCCCGAGCCAGAGGCGCCATTTCCTGCTTCGGCTGCCCCACCGCCCGTCGCTGGCATGCCGGCAGCCGGAATCCAGGGCATCCCGGCCTCACAACCCACGCTTGACGCGATCGACGCCTATCAGAAGCAGGCGAACTTCCAGCAGCTCATCGCCAACAACCAGAGGCCCCAGGTCCCACATGTGCCCGGCGTACCGCGCGAATGGGGCGTGCTCGACATCGCCTCCATGGGCAAATGGGCGGAAGCTGCCACAAAGCGAGTCGGCCGCAAGCGCCTCGAGGAACTCCTTGGCGTTTACGAACTGTTAACCGGAGAACCTCAGGCCGAGGCTCGCCAGGCCCTCCTCCTGATGCTTGACCTCTGCGGTGCCACGCACGAACCGCCGAACGTATCGATGAACGATGTCGTCACTGTGCTCTCACAGCTCGATGCGCTCTTCCGCTCCAACTCGATCACCGAAGTGACGGTGCTCTCGCTGCTCTCAGACGCCGCCTAGATTGACGCCCGCCAGGCGAAAGGGAGGGGGCCATGGAAAAGGCCATCTCGACCGTTTTGCTGACGATCGCGAGCGTCGTGGCGATGCTGGTGGTCATCAGTGCTGTCATGCCGTCAGTCGGCCGCACCACCGGCGCGATCACCAGCGCCAGTTCCGCACTCGACGACCGCATCAAGGCTGATATCGAGATCATCCATGCCACTGGCCAGGATTCAAGCTCCGATGCCTTCGTCTGGGTCAAGAATATCGGCGCGTCCAACCTCATCGCGATCGAACGGACTGACATCTTCTTCGGCGAAGACAGTAACTTCCAACGAATTCCCTATGGCGGCCCCGGCTGCGCAGCACCGTGCTGGGAAGCCACCATCGAAAATGCCGCAACCTGGGAACCAACGTCGACGCTCGGCATCACTATCCACCTCGATGCCGCGCTCACATCTGGGTCCACCTACTACGTGAAAGTCGTCCTGTACAACGGGACTTCCGACGCCAGGTATTTCACCCTTTAAGGGGTAGCCAGCGATGGAAAACGTACTGCCTGCCATCGTCGCCTTCGCCATCATGCTCGTCAGCTCCGTGACCATGGTCACCACTGCCGATCGCAGCATCGATAGCCTCGCGACCTCGTGGAAGGCGATGGCTGAAAGTGCCGACCGGCGCCACAGCTCGCGCCTCGAGTCCTCCGGCTCGGCAGTCGACTTCGCTGGCACTGGCGTCACGATCGACGTGGTCAATGCAGGTGGTACCGCGATCATGTTCTTCGACCGGATGGACGTGATCGTCGAGTACACGACCACGCTGGGCGTCCGGGAGATCGTCTCCCTGGAATATGTGGCGGCCGTCCCCGCTGCTGACCAGTGGACCGTAACGGCGATCTCTCCGGACGCCTACGACCCTCGCATCGTTAATCCTGGCGAGACCATGGAGCTCAGCCTCCGCCTCGCGAACGCTCTCGAAGTTGGCGCCATCAACCGCGCAACTATCGCTGTCCCGTCCGGAGCCGCTGTCTCCGTCTCCTTCACGAGGTAACGTCAAATGCTTCAGGAAGTCATCAACGACAAGATCGTCTCGACAGGCAACCCGGAGATCGACAAGAAGATCGGTGGCGGAATCCCAATCGGGACGCTGACGCTGGTCGAAGGCGATTCCGATGCCGGCAAAAGTGTCCTCACCCAGCAGATGGCCTGGGGAGCACTCAGCCAGGGCAAACGCGTCACGGTCTACACCACGGAGAACACCACGCGCAGCCTCCTCCGCCAGATGGAGAGTATTGGCCTCGACGTGTCCGACTACTTCATCATGTCGCGGCTCAAGATCTTTGCGCTGCCCGTCCGCGGCATTCAGGCCCATGAGGTCTTCGAACGGCTTTTGAACCACGTCGAGTCGCACGAGACCGACATCATCATCATCGATTCCCTCACGCCGTTCGTGTCTCACGGCGACACGCAGGAAGTCCTTCGCTTCATGACGGAGATCAAGGCCGAGTGTGACTCCGGGAAAAGCATCATCGCCGTCGTCCACGCCAACGTTGTCGATGAGGGCACCATGGTGCGCCTGCGTTCCACCTCCGACGCCCACCTCCGCCTCCGCCTGGAAGAGGCCGGCGACAAGCTCATCAAGATGCTCGAGGTCGCAAAGGTGCGCGGCGCCGCCAAGTCCACCGGCAACATCATTGGCTTCAACGTCGAGCCCGGGATCGGCATGCGTATGATCGCCGTCGCGAAAGCGAAGGCGTAGCCGATGCCTCCACCACGCCTCCCATGGTCTCCGGAGATCCGCCAGGATGGTGCCGAACTGGCCGAAGCACTGCCGTACGAGTTGCAAGAGGCGTGTCAGGACGCCCAGCACCTCTGGCAATACCTGCAGATGTTTCCCATGGAAGAGATCGGAGTCCCGGACTTCGTCCCCAAGCTCCAGCGCGGCAGCAAGTCCCGGAACATCATCTACCCGGTCGGCGACGGCGTCTTCATCCACATCTTTGACGACCCGATGGATGCCCGGAACTGGTACATGGCTATCGAGCCAATGCTCCTTGCCGACCTTGATGGGGTGCTCGGCGAACTCGACCACATCCTGCTCGACTACGTTGAGGACCTCGTCGACACGGAAGACAAAGATGTCCGCCGCGAATCACTAATCAAGCTGCTCACGAAGGTCTGCCAGGTCGAAAACGGCCCCATTACCGCCAAGGTCCGCCGCACAGGCAAGAAGGTCCGCGTCAGCCGCGAAGAATTCGAGGCGCTCAAGTACCTCATCGTCCGCGACAAGGTCGGGATGGGTGCCTTGCAGCCTCTCATCCTCGATCCGAACGTCGAAGACATCAGCTGCTCCGGCGTAGGCTCGTTATTCGTCGAACATAAGATGTTCAAGTCACTCAAGGCATCCATCACCTTCGACCATACCGATGACCTCGACGACTTCGTCCTTCGCCTTTCGGAGCGAATGAAAAAGCCCGTGACGTTCCGGCGCCCGATCGTTGACTCCACCCTTCCCGACGGCTCCCGAATCAACATTGTCTTCGGAAAAGACGTTTCCACCCGCGGATCCAACTTCACGATCCGCAAGTTCGCCGGCATCCCAATCAGCATCATCGAACTCGTCGGCTTCGGATCAATCAGTCCGATGATGGCTGCCTACCTCTGGATGGTCATCGGCGACGGTATGAACCTCTTCGTCTCGGGCGAAACTGCCTCCGGCAAGACGACGCTGCTCAACGCCCTCACGGCGTTCATCGAGCCGGCCGGAAAGGTCGTCACGCTCGAGGACACCAGCGAACTGCAGGTCCCTCATCCAAACTGGACGCGCGAGCTTACTCGCGATGGCTCGGCCGGCGAAGGCACAGGGGTCGGCATGTTCGACCTGCTCAAAGCTGCGCTCCGCCAGCGCCCCGACGCGATCATGGTTGGCGAGATCCGCGGCGAGGAGGGCGCCATCGCCTTCCAGGCCATGCAGACCGGCCACCAGGTGATGAGCACATTCCACGCCGCCACGGTTGAAAAACTCATCCAGCGCATCACGGGCCACCCAATCAGTGTGCCCAAGACCTACATGGACAACCTGAATGTCGTCGCCCTCCAGAGCGCCGTCCGCCTGGGTAACGGCCAGACCGTGCGCCGGGTCATGGGGATCAACGAAATCATCTCGTACGACCCGGTCGGCGACACGTTCTCCTACCTTGAAATTTTCCACTGGAACCCCGTGACCGATGAGTTCGAGTTCCCAGGAAACAAGAACAGCTACCTCCTGGAATCCCGCGTCGCACCCAAGATGGGTATCCCGCCGCACCGAGTCTTTGAGGTGTATGACGAACTTCAGCGCCGTGCCGAGATCATCGAACAACTCCAACGAGAGGGGGTGAACAACTTCTATGACGTCTACAGCCACTTCAGTCGAAACGAGCACTAGCCTCCTTCTCGAAGCTGAAGCGCTCGCGGTCGAAGACGCCAAAGACCGCCCCAAGCAGGTCGAAAGTAGCTTCCTCGCTGCCGACAAGATGGACTTTGACCTCGTGGCGCAGCTCGCCTATATGTCGGCGATTTCCACCGCCGGCCTCACGCGCGAGCAGCTCTTCGACCGTACGTCGAAGCTACCCTACAGCACCTCCGGGTTCTTCCGTTCCGTCCGGCTGATGACTTCGCGGCTCGGGTACGACTACCCGCGTTCCTGCGAAATCGTCGCCGAGCGCACGAAGCACGCCGCCATGAAGAGTTTCCTCCTTCGCTTCGCCGGCTCTCTCGGTTCCGGCGAAAAGGAATCGGATTTCCTGCAGCGCGAGATGGAAGTCCAGTTCGAAAACCACCGCAACAAGTACGAGCGGGACCTCGAAGCCCTTCGTAAGTGGACCGATGGGTTTGTTGCACTCGAAGTCTCCGTCACGCTCGTCGTCATCATCGCGATCGTCTCGATGATGATCTTCCCAATGGGGCTTGGTTTCGTCCTGGGCCTCGTTTCCACTGGCATCATCGTTCTCTCGGCCGGTGCCTGGATCATCTGGCGCTCATCGCCCGCGGAACAGCTATTACATAGCCTCCGGCTCAAATCGCCGGAACAGCACCAAACGATGCGCCTCGCGCGCATCCTTGTACCGCTTTCAGTGGTAGCCGGGGGCCTCAGCTACCTCGTCCTCGGATTGCCCGGCATCTCGATGATCCTCGCCGGCGGCGTGCTCTTTCCGGTCGGCCTCAAGGCATTCAAGTACCACGGCATCGTCGCCCGCCGCGACAACGATGCTTCCGGCGTGCTCCGCGCCGTTGGCGGCGTCACAGGCGCCATTGGCACGACTGTTACAGAAGCCCTTGGCCGCCTCGACCATCGCTCGATGGGCACGCTCCAGGGTGAGGTTACGACCCTCCACCGGCGTCTCAAGGCCGGCCTCCGGCCAGACCTATGCTGGGAACGCTTTGTCTCGGAGACGGGTAGCGAAGTTGTTCGCCGCGGCGTCGCGATCTTTTGGGACTCGGTCAGCTCTGGTGGCGATGCGGCGAAGACAGGCACCCTCGCCTCGCGCTATGCCATGCACGTCGCGCTGCTTCGCGCCAAGCGTGGCCTGGTCTCTAACACGTTCCAATGGCTGATGGTGCCGATGCACGGCACGCTCGTTGCCCTGCTCGCCTTCATTACGGAGATCTTCTCCATCTTCAGCGCGGAAATCGTGAAGGCCCAGGCCAGCGGCCTCGCCGACGCACAGGGCAACCAGCTCGTCGAGGCGAGTGCCATCCCCACGAACGACCTTATCGCTTTCGCTGCCATCGATATCGGCTTTGTCCGGCTCCTCATCCTGAGTGTCGTCATCATCATGACTGTCATGAACGGAATCGTGCCCAACGCTGCCAGCGGAGGCGACCGCTACAGGGCTGCCTTCACGCTCGCGATCATGCTGATAATTTCCGGAATCACCCTGACGATCGTCCCCTACGCGACCGAATTGATATTTGGGGGACTTGTGGTTGAGTCTTCGTGACAAAACCGTCCCTGAATCGAATTGAGTGCACCGCCAAGCGCCGGGGGAGGATTGTATTGGCGACGCATCGCAGGAGAAGCCGGGGGCGATCCCGGCTTCGTCTTTCGACATTGCTGCTCGTGAGAGCCGGGCTGCTCGCCGCGATCCTTGCGATAGCGGGCTTCACGACCATCCTTTCGTTCGTTGGCGGCGGCGGCGCTCACGCCGCTGCCCAGACGATCCCGCCCCTTGACCTCACGACGGTCTCCGCCACCTGCGGTCCGTCCGGCGTCACCGGCATCGTCACGGTGGAGAACAAGGGCCCCGCCGAAGCCAGCGGTCGCGTGCGGTTCTTCATCGCATCCCAGGCACAGCAGGGTGGCGCCTGGGTCAGAGCCAATGACGAGGTGATGTCTCTCAACATCTCTGTGCCGCCGTCCGGAGCGACCTCACTGCCCTATGGGCCCATCGCAATCAGCGGCTACCCCCAGGGTTCCGTCGCCGTCCGGATTGAGGGCGTGCTTGATGTCGTCACCACCGGGCCGACTGGAGCCACGATCGTTGTCTGGGACGTGGACTCCATGGCCAGCAGTGCAGCCTGCCCGGTTGCGGTCCCCGCCGCCGTTCCGGGTGGCACCGTCTACGCATCCGGCTTCGCTGGAACATGCTCTGCGACGCAGATGGTCGGGGAAGCCACGATCTCGAACACAACCTCGTCAAACCAGTCGATCAAGACCGTGTTCACCCTCGCCTATCAGGACGGGTCTGCCTGGGTGCAGCATCCCGGTACGGACCAGGTGTTCAGTACATTGGTCGAAAGTGGCGGGTTCGTCACGATTCCATTCACGTTCGCGCTTGCCGGGATACCAGCCGACACGTCCCTCGTGCGGGCCGAAATCGAACTCGAAGGCATTGAGTTCGTCGGTGGCCAATCTCGTCGCACGTCCGACGTCCTCGTGACCGGTGCGACAGTGTGCCCGGCTGGCACGCCGGGTTCCGTCTCCAAGGATGGTCTGTATACCGCCGTTCTTGGAGACACCCTCGCCGCCATTTCCGGCCGCACCGCCTCGCCCATGGCCGACATGCTCGCTGCCAACGGCCTCTCCGAAGACTCGCGAATCTACGTCGGCCAGACCCTGCTTGTGCCTCGCGCTGCAGTGAAGCCCGCTACGACGAAGACGGCGTCGGCCGTGACGACGCGCGGGAGTGTCGTTGCTGGCACGCCAGCGTCGTCGGGTACCGCTCGTACACCAGTCGTCACCACGACACCCACGCCGAAGTCGACGCCAACCGCCACCGCCACCGGGACGAAGTCCCCGGTTGTCGCCGCGCCTGTTGCCGCTAGCGTCAGCCCCACCGCGGACCCGACACCCGGACCGGGCAGCGAAAGCCCGGCATCAAAGAAGTCGCTGCTCAGCATGCTCCTCCCGGTGTTGATTGGCGCGGCGGGAATCGCGGCCCTCGGTGTCAGCAGTTTTCTCGCCTTCGTCGTCTTCCGCCGCTGGCATGCGGGTGGCGGCTGGGGCAAGGGCAGTGCTCCCCAGGCGGGCGTGGCGGCAACTGCTGCCTCGTCTCAGCCAGCGCTGTCCCAACCAGCGCCAAAATTG
The DNA here is from genome assembly GCA_020432045.1 of Dehalococcoidia bacterium. Taxonomy (GTDB): domain Bacteria; phylum Chloroflexota; class Dehalococcoidia; order Tepidiformales; family Tepidiformaceae; genus JAGQHB01. The sequence continues at coordinate 44,347 of JAGQHB010000091.1, forward strand.
CCCATCAGTCCTTCCGCCAAGACTGGAGGCTCCATCGATAATCCGGCGGCCATCCCGCTGAACGGGGAACTTGGCGACCTCCTCGGCCTCGACCGCCCACGTAGTCAGGTTGCCCGCCTGTTCGTGCCCGACCCGGAGATAGTCGAGCCCGGTGAGGTGATCCTCGACCAGGCTCGTGGCCTCGCCGGTCAGCTCCGGCGGGTGGCCTGAGCGTGAAGGCATGATGCGCGGCAACCGCTTCCTGATTCCCGCCCTCGTGGCCGCCTTCGCCGCTTCTGCCGGGCTGCTGCTCCTGTCGCAGACCGTGGCGCGTTCCATCTCGGCGCCGCCGCCGCCTCCTCCCGGTGTCGAGCGGTTCGTCGACCTCGCCCGCGTCAGCTCCAATATGGCCCAGGGCGCGTCAGGCTGGGGTGGCCCCGTTACGGCATGGAGCGATGTCGGTGCACGCAACCTCCGGCCATCAATCTCCGCTGAGCAGCGGGCCCGGTTCTTTCTGCCACTCGCCGCCTGGTACGGCATCTCGGACCGATTCGGTGTTGCCCGCGGCGAAGACCACTTCCACGGAGGTATCGATCTGGACCTGGCTGGATACACTCACTCTCCGATCTATGCAGCCTGTGCCGGCGTCGTCACCTACGCGGGCTATGACGATACTTACGGAAATCACGTCGTCCTTGACTGCGGCGACGGATGGTCCACGGTTTCCGCGCATTTCAGCGAAGTCCTGGTCGCCCAGGGCGCCTCCGTTGCCGGTGGGCGGAGTGTTGTCGGTATTTCCGGGACAACCGGGTACTCGACGGGCGAACACCTTCACTTTGAAGTTCGCTACCTCGGCGTGCCAATCGACCCGGAACTGGTGCTCGATTTCCGCCCCTGAGACTCCGTACGCGAAGCTGCCCGCAGGCGCAGCAGCCCAATGGCGCCCAGCACCGTCGCCAGGATAACGAGTACGCCGGTCGCTTTCGCCACCGGACCTGGAACCATCGCCTGTGTGATGCCCGTCCCCGTGGAGACGGCGCTAAACAAACCCATACCCAGCCAGAGGAGCGCCATTGCCAGGACAAGTGCGATCAAGAGGCCGGCACGTACCTGGGCCGCGTTGCTGTTCTTGAGCGCTTCCCGCAGGTCACCAAACCACCCGAGCCGGACAAAGGGTGCTACCGCGGCAGCAGATGCCAGTGGGAAGATGAACGCGGCAGCCGGGTGCTCGCTCGCTCCTGCAGCCACGGCCGTCAGGACTAACGCTGCTGCCAGCCAGAGCTTCAGTACCGTCAACATGATCCCGAGTCCGAACTTGAACCCGTCAGCTCGTCCCTGCGTCTGCTCCATGGGCCGAGTCTACGCGCGCTCGACCCCGCGTAGTTACCACTCTGTCACAAGCCACGCCGTTGTCACGGATTCTCAACGATCGGACCCTGTCCTGTGGCGGGTCACCCGCAGCCGCCTACGGCCGTTCGCGGGAAGGAGGCAACAGGTCCGGTGGAGCTATCGGTGTGCCGGCATGGTGCTGACGCTTGGGGCGTGACTTCCATGGCATGAAAATCCGCTTGAAAGCCCGCCGCTTGGTTGTCCGGGTTTGGTGCCCGTAGCGGTATCCGTACCCGTACCCATAAGCCGAGCGTTCGTTCTCCGGGATGAAGTTCAGCACCGTGCCAAGCAGTGGGACGCCGCTCGCTTCGAACTCCGCCACGGACCGCCGCACGGTCCCCGTCCGGCTCCGTTCATGCGCGAGGACCAGCACTGCCCCATCCGCCCGCGCAAGCCAGAGCTGCGTGTCAGCCATGCCGGCGAGCGGCGGGCAGTCGATGAGCACGACGTCGAAGGCATCCTTCACAGTCTCGAGCAGGGAGCCGAGCCGCTGTGAAGCCAGCATCTCCCCGGGATTCGGTGGTACCGGGCCACTGGTCATCACGAAGAGTGTTTCCGAAACCTGGGCGATAACCGACTCTGGCGATCGTGGGCTCGATATGATCGCCGTAGTGAGCCCCGCGCTGTTCGGCAGCGAGAAGCTCTGGTGGACAGAAGGCCGTCGCAAGTCCCCATCGATGATCAGCGTCCGCCGTGCTGACCTCGAGAGTGCCCACGCGAGATTCGAAGTCACGGTCGTTTTCCCTTCTCCTGGAAGCACACTCGTGACCACGATTACTTTCCTTGGCGTCGCACCGAGGCTGAAGCCGAGGCTCGCGCTCACCTGGCGGAAGTTCTCGATGAATGTTTCTTCCACCAACGCCGGATCGGGGCTGCCGATCCGTGGCCAGAAGCGCCGGTTGCGACCGCCCAGTCGAAGGATCCCGCCCAGGAATGGGATGCCCAGCTGCTCGATATCCTCCCGGGTGCGCACGCGATCATCGAGATATTCGAAGAGCGCCACGCCCCCTGCGGCCACAAGCAGCCCGAGGAACGCCCCGAGCACCGTGTTTAGACGCAGGTCTGGGCTCACCGGCGTCGTATCGGCCTCTGCAGGTTCCGAGATAAACACGGTGTTGATCTGGCGGGCGCCTTCACTTACGCCACTGAGCTGCACGTCCTTGATGAATTCGGGAAAGGCGTTGGCGACCGCGTTCGCAACATCGGCTGCCCGCTGCGGGTCGGGGTCAGTCACGCGGATATCGATCAGGAACGTATCCCGTACTGCGGATGCACTCACGCGGTGCTCGTCAATTACCCCCGGCGTCACGCTTGCCGCCGCACGGTCGAGGTTCTTGGATGAGGTCACGAGTCTCGCGTAGGTGGTCGTCAGAGATTGATTCCCGAGCACCGACGAGTAGGTCGGTCCGCCCGAGGACTCCTGAACCTGGTTCACCGTGATTTGCGCCGTCGATGCGTAGGTGGGGTCAATGCTCAGGCTCACAAGTAGCGCGCCGCCCCCACCAGCGACCAGCGCGAGCGCAAACAGCCAGAGCCATCTCCGTCCCCGTTCGAGGTAGTCGCGTAGTGTCATCGAATCCGATCCGTCCGGCGTTTCGCCGATGCTAGCATGGCCGTTCGTCTAGAGTCCGCGCAGCTGCGGGCCAGTTTGAAGGACGACTGCGGGGCGCCAGCACATGAATCAGACAGGGCCTGTCATGGTGATCGCCGGTACCAGGCCAGAGGTGCTGAAACTTGCGCCCGTGGTCGCCGCGCTCCGCCACATCGGCGTGCCCACAACGCTGGTCGCCACTGGACAGCACAGTGAGATCCTCGAACGCGCGTTCGACGATGTTCAACTCCAGCCCGATGTCCGTATCGACGTACTGCACCCCGGCCAGGCGCTCCCTGCCCTCATCGCCCGCGTCCTCGATGGAATCGGAGCACTCCTCACCGCGCACAACTACAGCGGGGTCGTTGTCCAGGGAGATACTGCCTCGGCTTTTGGTGTGCCCTTGCGGCCTTTCTTTCCGGCCTGCCCGTCTTTCATGTCGAGGCAGGACTGCGGACAAACCGGCTCGACCAGCCGTTCCCGGAAGAGGCGCTTCGTCAGATGCTTTCCCGCATCGCGGCTCGCCACTTTGCGCCCACGCGGCGAGCCGCCGATGCACTTGTGTCGGAGGGTATCCTCGCTGGCAGCATCCAGATCACCGGCAACACAATCGTCGACACGCTCCTGATGCGACCGGCGCCCGCCCGTCCCGCCGATAGCGCGCTCGCCGCCGTTCCGTGGGACACGCATCGCGTCGTTTTCATGACCACACATCGGCGTGAGAGTCATGGCACGACCCTCCGTAGCATCCTCCAGCAGGCCGTTGATGCGCTGGTGCGGATTCCGGACATCGCGTTCGTCATCACATCCCACCCTAACCCTGCGGTGCAGAATGCACTCCAAATCGCGAGGGCTGCCGCGGAACACTTCCCGGGCCGGCTCGTCATCGTCGAGCCCCTCACCTACGCGGATGTCCTCTTCGTGCTCTCGCACTGTTGGCTGGTGGCGACCGACTCGGGTGGCTTGCAGGAGGAGGCGCCTTCATTTCGTCGGCTCGTTCTGATACTCCGTGGTGCGACGGAGCGCCTCGAGGGTGTCGATGCTGGCGTCGCCCGGCTTGTTGGTTCGGCCCTGGCCGCAGGCATCGACGCTGTCCGCTCCGGCGAGTTCGCCTGGCCAGAGGGTGTCCCCAACCCCTACGGAGATGGCCACGCCGGCGAGCGCATTGCCGCCGCGATTCACGCGCACATCTCAGGCACTGGTTCTGGCTAACGTGGTGTTGCCGCTACCGGTTAGAACCGTCGCGCATTCCTCCACTCCGCGGCCGGCTCAGCAGTTCCTTCCCCACCATCGCAGCGAACAGGACGTTCGTCTTCGCATATCGCCAGGTCAGCCGTCGTGGCTCCTGGGACCATCGGAACAGCCACTCCAGACCGGACCGCTGCATCCAGGTGGGTGCCCGCCTCCGGACCCCCGCCAGCACGTCGAATGAGCCGCCGACACCGACGCACAACGGCACTCCCAGTCGCTGCAATCGTGGCGCGATCCATTCTTCCTTCCATGGGCTCGGCAGCGCCACGAACAGGATGTCTGCGCCGGAACCGGAGATCGCTTCGACAACGTTGTCGTCCTCGTCTTTCGCCCAGTAACCGTCGCGCCAGCCAACAATGGTCACATGCTTGGACAGCCGCCCGGCGAGCTTTGCAACGACATCGTGCTGAGCTCCCAGCAGGTAGATCCGCCATCCCTCAGCACCCCCCCGCTCCAACAGCCGCACCATCAGGTCGATCCCGGTCACTCGCTCGGGTACCCGAACACCGAGTAACCGCCCCGCCCAGACCACGCTCTGTCCGTCGGCGTTCACGACAGGGCATCCGTTCACGATCTCGCGCAGTCCGGCGTCCCGCGCCATCATCACGAGCTTCGCTGCATTGACTACGACATGCTGCGTCGGCACCCGGAGTTGGATCACCTCTGCCGCCCATTCCAGCGTCTCATCCATCGTGGCGATCGAAACGGCCGTGCCGAGAAGTGCGCTCTGCTTCACGACGGCGACGCTAGTGCGGTTGTGAGCGCGAGATAGGCCCAGGCCTGGCCCCAGCGCAGGTAGGGTGTGCGCAACGCAATACTCCTGTACCGCTGGTAGATGAATGCCCCGTCCGGCCGCTGCAGGTTCGCGAGACCCCATCCGATCGTGTCGTCGAGCCACGGCCGTCGGAACCGCGTGCCAACGAGCACCGCCTCGGCCCAGGCGTGGACATCCACTGGATGGCGCCTGGCCGGGCCCGCAAGCGGAGCTCCATCGCTATCCAGGAGTGCCGATTCGAGGTACTCGAGTCCGCGCGACACCGCCTCGTTCAGCCCGCCGAGGGCAACATGCTCACCGATGTCCGCAAGCGCCCGCAGCACGAACCCGGAATGGTAGAAGTCGACGAAGCCATCGTTCTGAGCCGTGCCGTACGGCCACGAACCGTCGCCCTTCTGAACGCCCAGTACACGGCGCACCAGGGCAATCCCGCGTTCCCGCTCATCACCATCTCCCTGCAGGATCAGCTGGCGCGCGACCAGCACCCCAACATTCAGGACTTCACGGGTGTCCCCGGGCGTGTACGAAACGGTGGCGCCAGCCCCCGAAAAACCCCAGTGCAGACCCTCCTGCAGAAATCTCAGCCCGGCACGCACGTGGTCCTCCGCGTGGTCGCCTGCTGCCGCCAGCGCGTCGAGTACAAAGCACGTCACCACCGCGTTCGGGATTCCGGCGGGCGCAACAAACGAACGGTTCGCCCATGGGAAGTCGTATCCCCACCCCGCGCCTCCACCTGTCCAGACTGCCTTGCGTCTCAACTCGCTCGTGAGCCGCTCAGCTCGGACGAGATGCCGGGTGTCCCCCGTGGCGGCGGCACGTCGCCTGCTCGCTACGGCGAGTAGCGCGGCACCCTTCGCATTTCGGCTTTTCGGAATGCCAAGGATGGGCCGGACATTCACCGGGCTCAGCCGCACGGCAGCCGTAGCGAGTTGTCCCGTGAGGCGGCTCCGCTCGCCGAGCCACGCCAGTGGACGGCTTTTTAGCGCGTCGTAGGGGTCATAGCCGAGCCAGCCGGTCCGACCCAGGTACTGTTCCAAGCGTTCGCAGGCGGCAGCCGCTGTATCACGCTGGAGCAATGTCATCGTTGCCGACCGCTATCACCATGTTCGTCCGGAAGGCCTGCTCGACCGCGAACGTGGCCAGGGTTGCATTCACACTCGATTCAAACGGGACCGGCGCCGGTGAGCCGACATGCGCTGCCTCCACAAACGCCCGGACGGCCGCGCGGTGGCCCTTGTCCTGTCTTCCCGGTAAAGCTGGCTTCCAGGAACTTGCCGGCACGCCGTGGATTTCAACCGTCCGAAAATCGTCGATAACCGCGGACCGGCCGGCCCAATGGGCCTCCACGTACTCCTTGCGCATGCGCCGGTTTCCGGAAGCCGTGTATAGCAGCGTCGCCACGGAGCCGTTTTCGAAGCTCGCAATCACGCCAACGTTGTCGTCGCTGTAGATCCCCCGGTTCGGCGACGCTAGAGCGGCCACCGTCCTGATTGGTGAGCCGCAAAGAAACGCTGCGAGATCGAAGAAGTGGCATGCTTCGCCGCGGATGCGCCCTCCACCAGCCGGACCCTGCGTCCAGTGTTCGCGAGGCAGAAAGCCGGCATTCACGCGAATAAGCAGCTGCACCGCTCCCGGCGTGTGCCCGATCGCAGTCCGCACTGCGACCGCTGCCGGCGAGAAGCGCCGGTTGAACCCCGTCATCACCCGTCCTTGCTGCTCCGCACTGAGCGTGTCCCGCAGCATCCTCAGTTCTGAGACATCCAGCGCTAACGGCTTTTCGAGGTAGACGGAGCAGCCCCGCGCGGCGGCTTCCGCGGCCAGCTTTGCGTGGGTGTCATGCGGCGTCGCGATGACGACAGCGTCGGGCCCTTCGGCATCTAGCATCTCGCGCAGCGACCCGTATGCCGCGATGCCGCCAAGATCCTGGCCCAACGCTGTAGCAGTCACGCCCGTTCCGCTGCTCACCCCGCAAAACTCCACCGTGGCCTCCGATCGTAGGGCTGGCACGAGCCGGTCTCGCGCAAAATTTCCGGCCCCAACCAGTCCGACGCGCAGTTGGCCGCCTGCTACATTCGCTGGCACAGAACGCGGCGGCTCCAGCGGTCGTGCTGGTTCTGGCCTGTATCGCAGCATCACGGCCAGCGCACCGCCCTGTAGTGCCTGGTACGCATCTGGCGCCTGTTCGATTGGAAATTCAGCACTCACGAGGGGTTCCACTGCGGTGAGCCCTCGCCCTATCAGGTCGAGCACGGCGCCGATGTTTCGTTGCTCGGTCCAGCGCACGTGGGCACGCGGGTAGTCGTGCCCCAGTTCCTCGTATTGCTCGTCATAACGTCCAGGTCCGTACGAACGGGAAACAGTGACAGTCAGTTCCTTGCGATACAGTGCCTCTCGATCGGCTGTCACCGGCACGTCTCCCACGATCACGATCCGGCCCCGCTCGCGGCATACCTCAATGGCTCTTTGAAGCGGCGCTGGCGAGGCGGACGAGGCGCAGACGATTACGTGATCAACGCAGTCCGGTCCATCGAGATGGCCGTGCATGCCAAGAGTCTTTGCCAGCGCAACACGTTCGGTCGAGAGATCCTCGCCCAGGACTTCGCATCCCGCCGCACCCGCCATCTGCACCGCGAGCTGCCCGACCAGCCCGAGCCCGATCACACCTACCCGCTCTCCCAGTGTCGCTCCCGTCGTGCGGAATCCGTGCAACGCCACGGCCCCCACCGTCCCGAACGCCGCTGCGCGGCTGCTAACCCCGTCCGGGATTCGGACCGCGAGGTTCTTGGGCACGGAAATCACTTCTGCGTGGTTGGCATAGCCCGCGCCGCCACATGCGACCCGTTCGCCCGGGCGGAATTCCTGCACGTCCGTGCCCACGGCGATTACGGTCCCCGCGGCCGAGTATCCGAGCAGTCCGGGTGCGGCCAGCCGGTTCTGCACCTTCCGGTACGTGGTTGCGAGACCTTCCGTTCGTGCGTTCTGCAGCACCTGGCGGACGAGGTCCGGCCGTGCCAGTGCCTTTGCCGCGAGGCGCTGGCCCGCGAGCTCCGCCTTCGCTTTCTCTGTGCCGGAACTGACCAGCGAGTATTCGACAGCGACCAGGATGCCGGCCCGCAACAGCTGCGGCGGCGGGCCCTCCAGAACGCGCAATGTCCTGCCCCGGTTGTCCTGGATCACCTGCTTCATGACGTTGCCTCGTCGACGCAGGCCATAAAGTCGGTCAACAGCCGCTCCGGCCGGAATCGTGACTCGTAGACGCGCCGGTTGAAAGCACCCATCTTCATGCGCAGCGCGGGATCATCGACCAGCCGGCGGATAGCCGCCCGGAGCGCGTCGGTGTCTCCTGGCTCCACCAGGAGTCCACCCATTTCGTGCGTTACCGTCGCCGGGATCGCGCCCACCGTCGTCGAGATTACCGGTAGTCCAGCTGCCATCGCCTCGAGGATGGCCAGGGGCTGGCCTTCGTTGAGCGACGGCAGCACGAACATATCCGCCTCCGCCATCAGCAGCCGGCGCTGCGCAGGCGTGTGGGCGGGCCCAACGTAGCGCACTGCCCGCGGCGGATGCGCCTCCAGGAAGCCTGGCGGCCTGAGCTCACCGCACAGCACAAATCGCACGCGCCGGTCGTGCTCAAACCCGGATGCTGCGTCGATGAACACCGCGGCCCCTTTGTTTTTCGATACGAGCGACAGGAACAGCACGGTTACCGGGAATGTCGCTTCGCGGAGTACAGGACCGGGGTCACCCACCGCGTTTTCTATCACCCGCACATCCGCTTCCGGTATATGCGGCTCCAGCCGGTTCCTCAGGGTTTCGTGGAGCACGACTCCGGTCGCTCCACGTAACGAGGTTCGAGCGATCGCCTGTGTCATTCGCCCGGAACCGGCCATCCAATCCCGGAATTGAGATCCGTGCAGGTGCACGATCCGGGGCACCCGTAGCGCCCGGCACAGCATCAGCGGAACCGCGTCCCGTACAAGCCCGACGCGGTTCTGTGCGATCGGGGCGTAGTAGCAGCGGGGCCTGCGGACGATGGCAAAGGTCGCCGCGAGCCAGAAGCGCAGCCCCAGCGCAACGTTGACAGCGTCCACTTGCCCGATCGTCGATACGGCACGATGGTCCGACATGTCGACATGGCGGTGTGCGATACCCCGCTCTCTCAACAGCCGCAATAGCAAGTCGCAGTAGACCGTCATGCCGTTGTTCGGGGGCGGCAGCGCACCCGCCACGACGATCCCGCGCCCCGGTCCCGCCCGGTGCCAGCCTCGAATACGAAGCGGGATGTGAGTAAATGACAACATCATTGAACTATTTACCCCCAGCTTCGCTTGCGTGGTAGGCTCGCCACCGATGTTCGACGTGTGCGTTGTGGGGCTCGGGCACATTGGCCTCCCAACGGCGGCGCTGCTTGCGCGCGCCGGGGTACGTGTTGCCGGCGTTGATATATCGCCGACGGTGCTGGCCGCCCTTAAGCGTGGCGAAGTGCTTATTCCCGAGCCCGGCCTCACACAGCTCGTTGCGGACGTTGTCCACGATGGCTCGTTGGTCGCGCATGATGCCGTTCAGCCGGCATCCACGTTCCTCATCACCGTCCCCACTCCAATTCGAGAAGACCATAGCTGCGACCTGGGATCGGTTATCGCAGCTGCTGAGGCTGTCGCCGCCGTGGTTACCGCCGGAGCACTCGTTATCCTCGAGTCCACTGTCCCTCCGGGCACAACGGCCAGTTCCTTCGCACAGGTGTTCGAGCGCCGCGGGCTCATTCCCGGCGTCAATATCCATATTGCGTTCTGCCCGGAACGCGCCCTCCCCGGCAGCACGCTCCGGGAGATCGCGACGAACGCCCGGCTCGTCGGAGGCCTCACCCCCTCATGTACGGAGGCTGCGACAGCGTTCTATGCCATGTTCGTCAGCGGCCCGCTCCATCCCACCACGGCCACCATGGCCGAAACGGCGAAGCTCTTCGAGAACACCTACCGCGACGTCAATATCGCCCTCGCGAACCAGTTCGCGTCACTCTGCAGCAGTATCGGAATCCCGGCTCGCGAGACCATTGCGCTTGCGAACCATCATCCACGGGTGCAGGTGCACAACCCCGGCATCGGCGTTGGTGGGCACTGCATTCCCGTCGACCCATACTTCCTGCTGGGCTCAGAGGGCATCGCGTCCCTGGTTGCCCAGGCACGGGCCGTAAACAATGCGGTCCCCGCGGCCGTCGCCCGCGATATAGAAGCGGAAGCCATCCGCCTTGGTGCACGCACGGTGGCGATACTCGGTTTGACCTACAAAGAGGATACAGCCGATGTCCGCGATAGCCCCGCGGTCGCGGTAGCCCGCGCGCTCGCCGGCTGTTCTGACCTGGACATCGCGACATTCGACCCATATGTCGCCCTGGACGGCCTCAACCCCTCCGAATCGCTGGCTGCAGCCGTCGGTGATGCTCACCTCACTGTTGTCCTGGTCGCTCACGCCGCGTTCATCGCAGCGCTGCCGGAGCTCCTCGATGACAGTGCCAACGTCGTCGACTACACCGGAAAGGTGCCGCTGGAGTCGGCCAAAGTTCCGCTCGGAAGGCTTCCATCGTGACCTGGCTCCCAGTGCCAGTCTCTTTCACACCGCCTGCTGCCCGGGGCTGAGGCTGAGTGTCAATGCCAGCCATTCCGCTCTCCAGACGCATCTACGGAAAGCTGCCCTACCGCGCGCAGTCGGTGGCTGTCGCCGCCGCCGGCGCCATCCGCGAACGCCGCAAATTCGGCCCACGATTCGATGAGCGGGTGGGTTGGTACCTCGCGAACGACCGGCGCACCACGGCAGAAGTGGCCGCCATCAGGGACGCCCGGCTCCGCCGCATCGTCCGTCACGCTGCCAGGACGGTCCCCTACTGGCGCGACCAGTTCGGAGCTGCGGGCCTCGCGCCCGAGTCTGTCCGCACGGTTGAGGACCTGGCGCCCTTGCCCCTGCTTGGCCGCGCAGGTGTCGTCGGCGCCGGTGACCGCCTCATCTCCACGGCCGTCCCCGCCCGCCAGCGTGTTCGCCAGCACACCGGTGGGACGACTGGAGCCGGGCTCGTCTTTTGGACGACCTGGGAGTCACTGCGCGACCAGGAAGCAGTCTGGTGGCGCCACCGCGTCCGCCATGGGATTGACCGCGGCACCTGGTTTGCCCAATTCACTGGCCAACCCATCATCTCGGGCTCGCGAGGGAGGCCACCCTATTGGCACGTGAACCGCTTCAGCCGATGTGTCCTCTATAGCGTTCACCATCTTTCGCCACAAACCGCCCACGCCTACCTCCAGGACCTCGTTCGTCGGGGCCTTCCGTGGTTGCATGGATTCCCCTCGTTCCTCTCGTATCTTGCCCGTGAAGCCATCGCCAGCGGTGTCACCCTCCGGCCCGCATGGGTTTCCACCGGCGCCGAAAACCTCCTTGGCTGGCAGCGCGACATCATTCGCGAGGCGTTCGCGGTCGAACCATTCCGGCACTATGGCCTGTCTGAAGGCGTCGCCAACGCTTCCCAGTGCCCTGAGGGACGGCTGCATGTGGATGAGGACTACTCCGCCGTGGAGTTTATCTCGAACGGCGACGGGACCCACGCTATCGCCGGGACTAACCTCTCCAACGCGGCCATGCCTCTAATTCGATACGTAACGGACGACATTGCCGTGTTGGCCGACGGCTGCGATTGTGGACTTCCGGGCCGGGCACTGGCGTCCATTGATGGCCGTCTTGAAGAAACCATTGAATTGGTCGACGGTACCCGGATTGGTATGGTCGAACAGCTCTTTTGGGAATTGACCGGCGTGGCGGAGGCGCAGGTACGGCAGTCGCAGCCCGGCCGCTGCACTATCCACCTGGTACCGCGGCCCAGTTAC
>JAGQHB010000092.1 GCA_020432045.1 Dehalococcoidia bacterium
ACGACTTCGATGTCGAGCGTTGTCGAGGTGGCGACGCCACCATCGAGGTAAGTCCAGATGACACGCATCTTCGGGCGCGGGAGTTCGGTAGTGATGCGGTCTGCCTGGACGACGACACAGTAGACATCATCGGTTGTGGTCGTCGAGCCATTATCGAAGTAGTCGGCGTCGAGGACGATGCCGTTCTCGACGCTGAAGCCGAAATTGCCGCCGATTGAGCTGTGGCCATCTTCCTGGACGAAGACGCAGTAGCCGGTGTTACCAAGGGTCGGATCAGCGTCGGCGAGAGGCAGCGAATTGATGTCGCGATGGGATGGGATGCCGGAATAGACCTTGGCGGGGGTAACGATCGAGAAGGTCTCGACCGCGGCCGCCTGCGCCACCTGAGGCGCATGGACAATCGAACGATCGCCGGCGACCGTGAGCAAACCAAGGATGAGAAGCCCAAACACGAACAGGCGCGGGGCAGAGATCGCCATGCACGTCCTCCACGGACTGCAGACGTACCCCGCCAGACGTCGCGTCTGGTTACAGGAACCGGGCGAGCTCACCCCCAGGCGAATCCCGCAGTCAGCAACGTCTCGACCCGTTGCTGTGACCGGCTAGCTTGCACGTTATCAACGACCGCAGCACTTCCGTCAAGCTGCGGACATGAGAGGTAACGCGCGAGAAGGGCGAGAGGTTACCGGCGACCGGAAGAAGCTGCGCGTATGGGAGTGCGCTGGGGTACGCTATCGGGACCACACGAACCTCCACGGAGCACCCGTTTCATGGCTGACGCGCGCACAACTTCGCAGAAGATCTGGGACAACCACCTTGTCCGGCGGGAGGAGGGCAAACCCGACCTCCTCTATATCGATATGCACCTTGTCCACGAGGTGACCTCGCCGCAGGCGTTCGAGAGCCTGCGGATGACCGGTCGGACCGTGAGGCGGCCGGAGCTGACGCTGGCGACGGTGGACCACAACGTGCCGACGGCGAACCGCGACAAGCCGTGGACGGACCCGCTTTCGATCCAGCAGGTGGAAACGCTGCGCCGGAACTGCGAAGAGTTCGGCGTGCCTCTCTATGGTGTGAACGACATCCGGCAGGGCATCGTGCATGTGATCGGGCCGGAGCAGGGGATCACGCAGCCTGGCATGACGATCGTGTGCGGCGACTCGCACACCTCGACGCACGGGGCGTTCGGGGCACTCGCGTTCGGCATTGGCACGAGCGAAGTGGAGCACGTGCTGGCGACGCAAACCCTGCCGCAGGCGACGCCGAAGACGATGGCGGTCGAAGTGACCGGCGAACTACACCCGGGGTGCACCGCGAAGGATGTGATCCTTTCGATCATCCAGAAGATCGGGGTGAGTGGTGGGGTTGGGCATGTGATCGAGTATCGCGGCCCGGTGATCGAGGCACTTTCGATGGCAGGGCGGATGACCGTCTGCAACATGTCCATCGAGGGGGGCGCACGCGCTGGGCTTGTCGCGCCTGATGAGACGACGTTTGCCTACATGGAAGGGCGCCCACGCGTGCCCAAAGGCAAGGACTGGGAACGGGCGCTGGACGGCTGGAGGCAGCTCGTCACCGATGAAGGGGCCGCGTTCGATAGCGTGGTGACGCTAAACGGCAGCGATATCGAGCCGACGGTGACCTGGGGGACGACCCCGGCGCAGAGCGTGAGCGTGACAGGACGGGTGCCGGACCCGGCCGACGCGGCGTCGCCGCAGGCACGGGAGCTGGCGGAACGGTCGCTGAAATACATGGACCTAAAGTCCGGTACCGCGATCGAAGACATCAACCTGGACGTGGTTTTCATCGGTTCCTGCACGAACTCCAGGATCGAGGATCTCCGTGTTGCGGCGGACACGGTCCGGGGCCGGAAGGTGGCTTCGAGCGTGCGGGCGATGGTGGTGCCGGGTTCGGGGCTGGTGAAGCTGCAGGCGGAGCAGGAGGGTCTGGACAAGATCTTCACTGATGCAGGGTTTGAGTGGCGTGACGCGGGCTGTTCGATGTGCCTGGGGATGAACCCGGACATCCTGATGCCGGGTGAACGTGCTGCTTCAACATCGAACCGCAACTTCGAAGGGCGGCAGGGACCGGGCGGGCGGACGCACCTGGTGAGCCCGCAGATGGCGGCGGCAGCGGCAGTCGCGGGGCACTTCGTCGATATTCGGAACTGGAAGT
>JAGQHB010000093.1 GCA_020432045.1 Dehalococcoidia bacterium
CCCGGCCCCGTGCCGGGCACACACCAATGACACTTGCACTCTATGGAAAAAGCCGGCGACGCCAGCTCGCCCTCATCACCATCGGCGTCTTCGTCGCCCTCGCCGCCATGGCCGCAGGCCTCAGCGCCCTAACCGGGACGACGCCCGCCCAAGCCGCGCCGACGCCGTTCTTCAGCGATTCGTTCGGGACTTCCGCCACAAATACCGTCCCAGCGCCCTGGGCGGACAGCGACGGGAGTGGCAGCTATGCACGTGTTACCTCTTTCAGCGGGGCTCCCTCTTCGCACTTCCTTGACCTTGAAGAATCTGAGTACGTAACCGCTCCGGCAGACTCTACCGGATACGAGGACATCTCAATCTCTTTCTATTGCCGCGGCGATTCGGGCAATGACAATGGCGATGACTTGGGAGTTTGGTACAACGCTGGTTCCGGGTGGATTCTGGTGGCCACGTACGACACCAACGGCACCAGCGGGAGCCACTGTCGGGAAGACATTTGGCAGGCGATCACTGTAGACCTCTCTGGGCTAGCGGTAGTTGAGAATAATCCATCGCTTCAGATCGGGTTCAGTTCTAGCGGTCATAGCGGCAATAATGAGAACGTGTATGTGGACGAGGTCGTCGTTCGCGGTGAGCCACTGGGCCCCTCCGGCACCATCACCATCATCAAGGACACCAGTCCCAACGCCAACGATGACTTCGACTTCTCGACCACCGGTGGCCTCACCCCAGGCACCTTCCAGCTCGACGACAACAGCGGTGGATCCCTGCCAAACACGCAGACGTTCACCAATGTCCCAGTGGGCGCCTACACGGTCACCGAAGGCCTCGCGGCCAATCATCTCCTCACCGGCCTCTCCTGCACCGACCCCGATGGCGGCACAACCACCGACCTTGGCACCCGGACGGCCTCCATCGACCTCGATGACGGCGAGACCGTGGTCTGCACCTTCGTCAACACTCCGAAGCCGACGCCCGGCGACGCCGACGGTGATGGCGTGCCCGACGTGGATGACAAGTGCTCTGCAACGCCCGGGACCGCCGGCCTCCTTGGTTGTCCCACGCAGGCTGATCTGCTTGCCACGCTCCCCAATGGCACGCCAAATCCCAACTACACCTCGGAGGTCTGCGGCGAAGTCAACTTCCAGTTCGTCATCGACGGATCCGGCTCAATGGAGGACGACCGCGGCACCCTCAAGACGCAGATCAATAGCTTCGTTACCAACTGGGAGACCGACTATGGTGCTGGCCTCGCCAAGTTTGGCGGCGTCGTCTACAGCGGCGAGAACAGCGCAACCATCCTCCCGCCGAGCGGATACTCCTATATCCAGTCCGGAGCCGGAAACGACTTCAATGACTCGGTCCAGGGCCTCGGAACCTTCTCCGGGCGAACTCCTACCTCGGTAGGCATCAACACGGCGGCAGGAAATATCCTCAATCGGCTCGCGAATCGCCCGGACATCCTCTTTGTCTTCGCCGACGGCTCGCCCAACGAACCGAGCTCACTCGACAATGCCAGCCCCCTTGGCTGGTACAACGCTGCAGCCGCTTCGATCAACGCCGCCGACGCCGCTCGTGCCGACAATGTGTCCGCCGTTACGGGCATTGCCAACCAATTCCTCGTCTTCTCGATTTTCATCGGCGAGGGCGACACATCGGGCCCCTTCCCAGACATGAATGCCTGGGGTAATGGTGTGATGCAGAAGATCGGTGCCGGCACCTACTACCAGACATCTGTCAGCGGCCTCGAAGCAGCCCTTCGCAATGCGATCGGCTGCCCGCCGGACGCCGGCGAACTCATCGTCAAGAAGCTCGTGATCGGGGATGACACTGGCGCGCCTGCCTTCACCGGCTCCGTCAGCGGCGAAGCGAACGGCTGGTCGCTCGCTTCCGGCGCCGACACCGGCGCCCAGTACCAGGAGACTGCGGCCGGTACCCACACCGTGACCGAGGATGACCCCGGCCCCGATTGGCAGCTCGAGGGCTACACCGTCGTTTCCTCGACGACGGCCTGTCTCCCCAACCCCACCACATTCGACTCGACTGGCCCCTCGGTTGATGTCAACGTTCCGACCGACGGTTCCGTTGTGGTGTGTGTCTACAACTCCAAGGTCGCGCCCCCCACCGGCACCATCAGCGGTTCCAAGTACCAGGACCTCGACGGCAACGGCGGCAATGAGACCACCAACCCGCTCAGCGGCTGGACCTTCAACCTCATCGACGCCGGCCAAAACACGGTC
>JAGQHB010000094.1 GCA_020432045.1 Dehalococcoidia bacterium
ACGGCAGCAATGCTCGAGGGGACCGGCCTCGCTCCCGTCCACGCGAAGCACCCGAACCGCGTCTTCGATGTCGCCATCGCAGAACAGCACGGAGTCACGTTCGCGGCAGGTCTCGCCACCGAGGGCTTCCGCCCCATCGCGGCAATCTACTCAACCTTTCTCCAGCGCGGCTTCGACTCCGTCGTCCACGATGTTGTCGTCCAGGGACTGCCCGTCATCATCGCCATGGACCGTGCCGGCTTCGTCGGCGACGACGGAAAGACGCACCAGGGGTTCATCGACATCAGCTACCTCCGCTGCCTGCCGGGGATGGTTGTCGCGGCGCCGAAAGACGAGACTGAGCTGCGCGACCTGCTCTACACCGCGGTGCAGCATCTCGACGGCCCCTTCGCCATCCGCTATCCGCGCGGCGCCGGCACTGGTGCTGCAACGGACGTCGCAATGAAGGCAATCCCCATCGGCAAGGGTGAGATCCTGCGCGAAGGCGCGGATATCACGCTTGCCGGGTTCGGAGCGCCGGTCGCCGAATGCCTCAAGGCAGCCGATATCCTCGAAGAGGCGGGCATCCAGGCGACCGTCGTCAACGCCCGGTACGCCAAGCCACTTGATGAGGCCCTCTTCGTCGAACTCGCCCGGAAGACCGGAGGAATCATCACCGCAGAAGAGAACGTCCGGTCCGGTGGGTTTGGCGACGCTGTCCTCGAAGCCCTAAGTGACCATGGCCTCGCTGCCAGCGTACTCGATACGATCACGATGCCCGACGCGATCGTCGACCATGGCCCACAGAAGACCATGCGCCAGATCCACCAGCTGGACGCTGCGGGCATCGCAGCGCGCGCGAAGGCCGCTCTCGAAGCGAAGCCGAAGCGAATATCGGGAGCGAAGTCCGCCAGCGCCTAGCGTATCGGTGGACTTCGAGTCCTTGCCCCCCCCCCCGCAGCTGCGCTACCTTTGGTACATCCTGTGCCAGCGATGGGGACGCGGCCAAGCTGGAGGATGACTGTGGAACCTCGCCTGAGCGCGCGCGAGGATCAGGTTGCCAGGCTCGTGTGGGCAGAGAACTCAAATCTGGCGATTGCAGATGCGCTTTCGGTAGCGCCTTCGACGGTCCGGGCCCACCTCAGGATCATCTACGGCAAGATCGGGTGCGCATCACGACTCGAATTGGCTCTCTGGTACGAACGCGAAATAGGCCGCACGGATAGTCCGTCGGACGATGGTCAGGGCCTCGCGAACGAGGGATCCTAGGCTGGCCGCGGCAATCTTTCACGACGGAGCGCAAATGGACACAACGCCGATTGAAACGTCATCACTGAAGTCATCCTGGCGCCCAGGCACACGGGGCGTCAGGGCACTCCTGACGCTGGCCGTGCTTCTCGGCATTGCCACCATCGTCAATAAACCGGCCGACGCAATCGCCTACACCTATCAGGGCGGCACGTGGTACGGAGGCGGCTGTTCCATGGACGGCATGTCAGCTGCGAACAGTGCAAGTAACAGCCCCATGAGCTTCGCCTATACGTACAGCGCGTGTGAGGGCACCAAGATCTATGTTTGGTTCTGGCAAGGCGGGAGCTATACGGAGGCCACGGTGTATGGCGGCTCGATGGCAAACCAGAACTGGTGGGGGTCGTATGCGTCCGCCACAGACGGGTGGCACACAGTGACCATCCCGTGGTCTCCCTACTTCATCAACGGTTACACATGGGCAGATGACTAACGTACCGCTCGCATGGACTTCCGCCACGGAGGGTTTGACATGAACACAGTTACCAGCGCATTCCCGTCACCGCCCGCAAGATTGGCCATCGGAATCGGCTTCGCGGTTGCAGTCGCTGCCGTCGTGACGGCGCTCTGGCTCCGGTCGGACTCGCTTGCTGATGAACAATACGGGGATGTCACCTTGCTGGAGCGAGTCCAGGGCGATCCAGCCGTGCCAATCCCCGAATTCCAGCGGGCGATAATCGCAGATGGCCGTGTCACCGTGGAAGAGGCTGCCGAGGCCCGGGAGCGGACGTTCGTCTGCCTGCGTGAAGCTGGCCTTTCGCCGATCGCGGGCGAAACCATCCTCTCGTACCACCTCGCGCCGATTTCGGCTAGTGAACGGGACCCGGAAGGAGTCCGTGCCGTCTCTGAGGCATGCCAGGCCCAGCACCTTGACTACGTGATGACGGCGTATGCGATCCAGGACACGCCGTACATCCACCCGGCCGCTCGCGAGAAGGCGATCAGCGAATGCCTCGCCGCGAAAGGTATTGCTGCCTCGCCGCCGCTCAGAGACGATATCGAACGGCTGATGCAGGATGAATCGAAGAGGGACTCGGTCGTCTTTTGCACCAACGAGGGGTGGTCGGAATTCGCCCCGGATTGACCGGTTAGACTGCCCTAAGACTCACCTCTTCTATCAATACTGGCCGCCCTGTCTCAATTGAGCGCTGGGCGGCCATTCCCATTTCCACTGCCGCCAGGCCATCGGATACGGTCACCTCGGCCTTCCCGCCTGCCAGGATCGTATCCCTGAATCGCACGTGCTCGATGTAGCTGGAGCCGTGGTGATACCCCTCGAAGCCAACATCGGCGGGTACTGGGACATCGATCTCGACGGCCGACCCACGCTCACGCGTTGCCACCACCACTTTCGATGAAGGCAAGAATGCCTCCACTTTCCCTCGCGAGCCCGTCACTGCGATCTCCTCCTGGTTCGCCGAACCCTCCGCGAACATGCAAAGGTCGAGCATCGCCCGGACGCCGTTCTCGAAATCTACGACCACGAACGCGTTGTCGAGGATGTCAGGCGTCTCGCCGTCATAGCGCTCATCCAGGTGGTTCACGTCCTGTGCTCCGGACGCAAAGACCCGGACAGGCTCGGACCGCACGACCAGCCTCATCAGGTCAAAGAAGTGGCAGCACTTCTCGACGAGCGTCCCGCCGGTATTGCGGTTAAAGCGGTTCCAATCACCGACTTTCGGCAGAAACGGGAACCGGTGCTCTCGAATCGCAAGCATCTTGAGTGCCCCGACACGGCCGCCATGCACAAGCTCGATCAGCCGTGCCACCGGCGGCATGTAGCGGTATTCCATGGCGACCCAGAAGACGGCCGGGTAACCCTCGGCGGCCTCTACGATCGCGCGCCCGTCCTGGAGCGTTGTACACAGTGGCTTCTCAGAAAGGATGTTCTTTCCGCTCGCCATCACATCGCGGAGGACGCCGGCATGGGTGTGGTTCGGAGTGGCAATCACGATCGCGTCGATGTCGGACCTCGCCAGCACGTCGCGGTAATCGGCTGAGATCTGAGGCTCCGGACCAAGGAGCATTCGGGCCTGATCTCGCGACGGCCCATGAGGGTCCGCCACCGCGACGAATGAAGCCCCGGGCAACGCTCCAACGTTCCGCAGATGCTCCTGCCCCATGAGGCCGGCACCGATGAGGCCATAGCGAAGCTCTTGAGGCACGCGGCTGTCTCAGTAGTTGCGGTTCGTGGTGTTCGGAAGCGCGCTTTCGCCCATCAGGTACGTATCGATACCGAGCGCTGCGTCACGCCCTTCGGCAATCGCCCAGACGATAAGTGATTGTCCACGAGTCATGTCGCCGGCAACGAAGACGCCGGGAACGTTCGTCATTTTGGTCTCGTCCGCTTTCACGTTGCCGCGTGCATCGAGTTCGACTCCGAGCTGTTCCAGCAGGCCGCCTTTTTCCGGGCCGAGAAAGCCCATCGCAAGGAAGAGAAGGTCGCATGGCTGCTCGAACTCAGTCCCGGGCACTTCGCGCATCGACATCCGGCCCGTTTCGTCAGGCGTCCACTCGAGGCGCACACCGTAGAGGGTCGTGAGCTTTCCGTCCTTCCCGCCGAGCCGCTTCGTCTGGATCGAGTACTCGCGGTCGCCGCCCTCTTCGTGAGCAGACGAAACACGGAAGATGTTCGGCCATGTGGGCCAGGGATTCACTTCCGGGTCCCGCTCGGCGGGCGGGCGGGGCAGGAGCTCAAATTGCGAGACGGAGGCGGCGCCCTGGCGGTGGGCCGTACCAAGGCAGTCCGCGCCGGTGTCACCACCGCCGAGAATAATGACGTGCTTGCCCTGGGCAGAGATGAAATCACCCGGAGGGATCTCGTCTCCCGCGTTGCGCTTGTTCTGCAGCGGCAGGTACTCCATTGCCAGGTGGACACCTTCTAATTCGCGGCCTGGAACTTCGAGGTCACGTGCCTGGGTCGCGCCTCCGGCAAGGCATATCGCATCAAAGCCATCACGCAGTTCAGAAGCCGGCAGATCCTTGCCGATGTTCACGCCGGGCCTGAAAACAACGCCTTCGGCTTCCATCTGCGCCATGCGCCGGTCAAGGAATCGCTTCTCCATCTTGAAATCCGGAATGCCGTAGCGGAGCAGCCCACCGATGCGATCGTCGCGCTCAAAAACCACGACATCGTGACCGGCACGAGCGAGCTGCTGCGCTGCTGCGAGGCCCGCCGGTCCTGACCCGACGACTGCAACACGCTTACCGGTCCGCGTCTCAGGAGGTTCCGGGCGAATCCAGCCTTCGTTCCACGCATGCTCAACGATCTCGAGTTCGATCTGTTTAATCGTCACCGGATCGTTATTGATCCCCAGCACGCAGGACGCCTCGCACGGCGCAGGGCAGAGCCTGCCGGTGAAATCCGGGAAATTGTTGGTCGCGTGCAGGCGCTCCATGGCATCACGCCAGCGATCGCGGTAGATGAGGTCGTTCCAGTCCGGGATGACGTTTCCGAGCGGGCAGCCCTGGTGGCAAAACGGTATCCCGCAATCCATACAGCGTGCCGCCTGGATCCGCAGCCGTTCCGCCGGGAAATCCTCGTAGACCTCAATCCAGTCGTGCACGCGCTCGGCCACCGGGCGGCGCATCGGGAGTTCGCGGCCGAACTCCAGAAATCCTGTCGGCTTAGCCATGCGCGCTTCTCATCAGTTCTGCAAACTCAAGTTCACGGCCTTCCTCCTGCGCGAGGCGCATCTGCCCGAGGACGCGCTTGTAGTCGGTCGGCATCACTTTCCAGAATTCCTTTGTCGCAGCGGGCCACGCAGCTACCAGGCGCTCCGCCACGGTGCTGCCCGTCTCGCTGAGGTGCCGCTGTAGCAGGCCGTGGACCAGCTGAAGGTCTTCTTCCTCTTCCAACCGCTCGAGTCCAATCATTTCCATATTGCAGCGGCTCTCAAGATCGCCATCCGGATCCCAAACGTAGGCCACACCGCCGCTCATACCGGCGCCGAAGTTGCGCCCAGTCCGGCCGATCACGACCACGCGGCCGCCGGTCATGTACTCGCAGCCATGGTCTCCGGTGCCTTCGACCACCGCGTAGGCGCCACTGTTGCGGACGGCGAATCGTTCGCCGGCAACGCCGCGAAAGAAAGCGAACCCACTGGTCGCTCCGTAGAGTGCGACGTTGCCGATGAGGATGTTCTCCTCGGCAACGAACGTCGAAGCACGTGGCGGGTAAACAATGAGTTTCCCGCCGCTCAGTCCCTTGCCGACATAGTCATTCGTATCGCCTTCGATCCGAAGCGTTATGCCGGATGGCACGAAGGCGCCGAAACTCTGTCCGGCCGAACCCTTCAGGTTCACGTCGATCGTGTCCTCCGGGAGGCCGTTCTGTCCGTAACGGCGTGTCACTTCCGAGCCCAGCATCGTCCCGACCGTGCGGTTCACGTTTCGCACAGGAAGGTTGATGACGACCTTCTCAGCGCGCTCAAGGGCGGGCATCGCAAGCTCAATCAACGTATTGTCGAGTGCCTTTTCCAGCCCATGATCCTGGGTCGTGACGCTGTGTGTCGCGACTTCTGGGGCAGAGTCGGGCCGGTAGAGGATAGCTGAGAGGTCGATCCCCTGAGCCTTCCAGTGATCCACCGCGCGCGTGACATCGAGCATATCGCTTCGACCGACCATCTCTTCCATTGTCCGGAACCCGAGCATGGCCATGTACTCCCGGACTTCCTCGGCGATAAAGCGGAAGAAGTTCACGACATGTTCCGCCTGGCCGGTGAACTTCTCACGAAGCACGGGGTTCTGCGTGGCAATTCCCACGGGGCATGTATCGAGGTGGCAGACGCGCATCATCACGCAGCCCATCACCACCAGCGGTGCTGTCGCAAAACCAAACTCTTCACCGCCCAACAGGGCACCGATGACTACGTCGCGGCCCGTCTTCATCTGTCCATCGACTTCGACGACGATGCGGTCGCGGAGGTTTTGCATGACCAGCGTCTGCTGGGTCTCGGCGAGGCCGAGTTCCCAGGGCACACCCGCATGCTTCAGCGACGTCAGGGGGCTTGCACCCGTCCCCCCGTCGAACCCGCTGATCAGCACCACGTCACTCTTGGCCTTGGCCACGCCCGCGGCGACGGTCCCGACCCCGACTTCCGCTACCAGTTTCACGCTGATGCGTGCGTACTTGTTCGCGTTTTTCAGGTCGTGGATCAGCTGCGCTAGGTCTTCGATCGAATAGATATCGTGGTGCGGCGGGGGGCTGATCAAGCCCACACCGGGCGTCGCGTGGCGGACATCCGCGATCCAGGGGTACACCTTGTGCCCCGGGAGCTGTCCGCCTTCGCCGGGCTTGGCCCCCTGCGCCATCTTGATCTGAATCTCGTCCGAGTTCACGAGGTATTCACTCGTCACGCCGAAACGGCCGGATGCCACCTGTTTGATCGCGCTCCGCCGCAGATCGCCGTTTCCGTCCGGTGTGAACCGGCTGCGATCCTCGCCACCTTCGCCCGTATTGCTTTTGCCACCGATACGGTTCATCGCGATGGCAAGAGTCTCGTGCGCTTCGGCTGATATAGACCCATAGCTCATCGCGCCGGTCTTGAACCGCCGGAAGATCGCCTCTGCCGGCTCTACTTCATCGAGCGGGACCGGAGGGCGCTCCGGCTTGAACTCCATCAGTCCGCGAAGCGTCGCGAGGTGCTCGGCCTGGTCGTCCACGAGCTTTGTGTACTCGCGAAAGATCGTCATTTTGCCGCTTCGGGTAGCGTGCTGGAGCCGGAATACCGTCTCAGGATTAAAGAGATGGTACTCGCCATCTCTGCGCCACTGGTACTGGCCGCCAAAGTCGAGCTCGTCCAGCCCACCCTCCCGGGTTGGGAAGGCACGGCCATGGTTCGCCAGCGTCTCCCGCGCAATCTGTTCTATCCCAACCCCACCAATGCGCGAAGCCGTCTTCGTGAAGTACCGGTCGATCAGCTCCTCGCCCAGGCCGATGGCCTCGAAGATCTGAGCGCCGCGGTAGCTCTGTATGGTCGAGATGCCCATCTTGGACATCACTTTTATGACGCCCTTTTGGATCGCCTTCAGGTAGTTCTTCGTCGCCGTCTTCTGGTCGACCCCGGCCAGCAGCCCGTCGGCAACCAACTCGTGGATCGTGTCGATGGCCAGGTACGGGTTGATCGCACCGGCGCCGTAGCCAATCAGCAACGCAAAGTGGTGGACTTCCCGGGCCTCGCCAGTTTCCACCAGGAGCCCGACCTGCGTCCGCTTCTTCACACGCACGAGGTGGTGATGGAGTCCCGCGACTGCGAGGAGCGTAGGAATCGGCGCGTGGTGCTCATCGACGCCGCGATCGGAGAGGATCAGGACCTTCGCGCCGTTCGCCAACGCTTCGTCGGCATCGACGAACAAGCGGTCCATCGCCTGCCCAAGCCCCGTGTCACCCCATTCCGCCGGAAACAGCGTCGAAATCACAATGGCCCGCATGGCGGGGTCGTGTGACGCACGGAACCTCGCCAACTGGTCGTTATCGACAAACGGGTTGTCGAGACTCACGAGGTGTGCGCTCTCCGGCTCCGCCGCGAGCAGGTTCCCTTCCGGGCCAATCACCGTCTTGGACGATGTCACCAGCTCCTCGCGGATCGCGTCCAACGGTGGGTTTGTGACCTGCGCGAAGAGCTGCTTGAAATAGTTGTACAGCGGCTGCGGCCGATTGGAGAGCACCGCGAGCGGCGTGTCTGTCCCCATCGAGCCGATCAACTCCGCACCCGTCTGGGCCATCGGTTGAACGATATATTTTAGGTCTTCGAGCGTGTAGCCAAAGGCCATCTGCTGGCGCCGGAGCGCAGGTCCGTCAATATGAGGCGGTGCTTCACCAGCGGGCAGATCTTCGATCGTCCGCAGGTTCGCCGCCAGCCAGTCGGCATACGGATGCTCCGCCGCGAGCCGGCCTTTCAGTTCAGCATCGTCGATGATGCGACCCTCTTCGAGGCTGACAAGGAACATCTTCCCTGGCTCCAGGCGACCCTTGAGGACAATGTCCTCGTCTGCTACCGGCAGCACACCAACTTCCGACGCCATGATCACCCGGTCGTCGCGCGTGACGACGTAGCGGGAGGGGCGCAGGCCATTGCGATCGAGGACCGCGCCGATGTCCCGGCCATCCGTGAACGCGACCGACGCGGGACCGTCCCACGGCTCCATCAGGCAGCTATGGTATTCGTAGAAGGCTTTCTTCTCGGGGCTCATGGTGGTGTGCGCCTGCCAGGCCTCGGGGATCAGCATCATCATCACGTGTGGGATGGGGCGCCCCGCAAGGACTAGCAGTTCGATCGCGTTGTCGAGGCAGGCGGTGTCACTCCCAGCCTCGTCGATAACAGGGAGAATCTTGTGGATCTGCGGGAAGTTCGCCGAGGAAAACAGCGCCTCGCGTGCCGCCATCCAGTTTACGTTCCCCTGCTTCGTATTGATCTCGCCGTTGTGGGAGACCATCCGGTAAGGGTGGGCCAACCGCCACGACGGGAAGGTGTTCGTCGAGAACCGCGAATGAAACATGCCGAGCGCACTGATAAAGCGGTTGTCGGAGAGGTCGGGGAAATACTCACGCACCTGGTGCGCGGTGAGCATGCCTTTATAGACGATCGTCCGGCTGCTCAAGCTGGTGAAATAGAAGTACTCAGCGTCGGGAATCCCGAATCGTAGGAGCGCGCGTTCGAACCGCCGCCGGATCACGTACAGGCGGCGCTCAAAGTCATCGCCCGAATCACAGTTTGCCCCACGGCCAACGAATGCCTGGAGCACGTACGGTTCCGCCGCCAGCGCACTCGCGCCGACGGTCTCGTTTCGTGTCGGAACATCACGCCAGCCAAGGAAATGCTGGCCCTCCTCCTCGACAATCGAGGCGAACAGAGCTTGGCCCTGCGCACGGGCTCGAGCACTTGGCGGTGCGAAGAGCATCCCGCTCCCATACTCGCCACGGCCAGGGAGCCGGATGCTCAGCTGAGCGCACTCATGCCGGAAGAATTCGTCCGGGATCTGTACCAGGACACCGGCTCCGTCCCCCGTGTTCGGCTCGGAGCCACTGGCGCCACGATGGGCAAGGTTCTCAAGTGCAGTCAGCGCGTCATCGACAATCTTGTGGGAGCGGTGCCCCTTCAAGTGGACAACGAAGCCCACTCCGCAGCTGTCATGCTCGTGCCGGGGGTCGTAAAGACCCTGCTTTGGCGGCAGGCCTGGCCCGGGCATTGGCGCCTCCCCTGTGCGATCTTCGCCGCCGCGACCGGTTTTTTGGTATAGGTTCACCTATTGCGCCGCCCGTTCTTGGCTGGCGTGCGCGATTGTGAAATTCGTCCCAATTGGGCCGGATACGGCGTGGTGAACTCGCAGTATAGCAGCGTCGTCAAGGTTTTCGCCCGCCGTAGAGCACGGCCACACCCGAACCTCGAATCGAACGGACGTATACTCGATTCAAAAGCTGCCGGAGCAACAACAATGGCCGACGACGTGTACTGGGACCCCGAACATCTTGAGGAGGTCGTCAGCCAACGTGCCCGCATCCTCGGGCCAGCGGTCTGGGCGGCTGCCACCCCCGATCCTCGGCCCGTCATCTCCTTCGCCGGCGGCCTGCCCGATATCCCATCCCTCCCGGGCGAAATCCTCGCCCGCGCTGCCCGCTGGGTGGTCGAAAACGACGAAAAGGAAGCGCTCGAATACAACGGGACCTTCGGGCCCCGGCCCCTGCGGCAAGCACTCGCTGAACGCTCAACCGGCATCGAAGGCATCCCCGTCGCCCTTGAAAATGTGATGATCGTCTCCGGCTCCGCGCATGGCATCGGCATCGTCTGCGAGACGCTGCTCGACCCCGGCGATATCGTCCTCTGCGAAAGCCCGAACTTTCCAGGGTCGATGCGCACGATGCGGACGTTCGGGGCGGAACTGGTGAGCGTTCCGATGGACGGGCATGGCCTCCGGGTCGATGCCCTGGAGGTCGAGCTGAAAAAGCTCGCCGATTCCGGCCGGCGCGCGAAATTCATCTACACGATCCCCAATCACCAGAACCCTGCGGGCATCACCCTCCCGTTAGATCGTCGCCAACGGATCGTCGAACTTGCGCAGGAATACCGCACGCTCATCCTCGAAGACGACGCGTACGGAGAGCTGTGGTTCAAGCAGGCGCCTCCGCCGTCCCTGTATTCACTGAGCGGCGGCGACCATGTCATCAAGGTCTCCAGCTTTTCCAAGATCCTTGCCACGGGCCTGCGGATGGGCTGGACGATGGCGTCGCCTGCCATCACGTCGCGAATGGCGTCCGTTCGTTATGACATGGGGTCAAGCGCGTTTCTCGGCCGTGCCATAGCACAGGCTATCCGAAGCGGTGACCTCGACCGCCATGTGCCCCACCTCCGCGAAATCTATGGCCGGAAACTGGGCAGGATGGAGGCCGCACTCCGCGAGCACTGCGGTACACACTGCACCTGGACCACGCCCGATGGTGGATTTTTTCTCTGGCTCCTGCTCGATCCCGGCCTGCCGGCCGGAGACGTGCAGCGGGTGGCGAACAAGAAAGGCGTGATTGTCGGTGGGGGGCCACAGTTCTTCGCGGACGGCCGCGCGACAAACCACCTCCGCCTCGCGTTCAGCTACGTCGCCACCGAGGACATCGAGGAGGGCGTCAACAGGCTGGCCGAGGCAATCGAAGAAGTCGCTGCCGCGCCGGCGGCAAAGTAAGGCATCGCCTTTTCAGGTCCGGCGTCGAGACCTCGATGAAACGCGCGGGCACGCCAATCCCGCCCAGGCGGTGCCCAGGTGTGCCTCTTAGCTATCCGCAATCGCCGGTTCCCGGAGCCACTTCCCGAGTACAAGCGCCGCAACCACAAACAATCCGCCAACAATGAGAAACCCCGCCGGGAGCGACCAGGCAGCGAACACCGTCGCCGACATCGGGCCGGCCATGAATGCCATTGCCTGCGCGCTGCTCGCGACGCCAAAGGCGGTTCCTCGCCGCTCACGGCCCACGTTCGTGGCGATCAACGTGTTCGTCGCGGGAATGAGCGCGGCCTGGATGAGCGATGCCGCCGCGAAGGCGGCGATGTACGTCCCCGCGCCCGGCGCCACCGCCAGCCCTGCCTGGCAAAGTGCAGCGATCAGGCATCCGGCCGCCAGCAACACGCGAAAGTTCCCCGGTTTGGCCGCACGCCGATTGACGAGCATCAGACCCGCCACGCTTGCGACGCCGCCTGCGGTGAACGCGATCCCGACCAACGACTCCGCATCGTGGCCGACAAGCCGCTCAATGGCGACAGGGCTCGCGAGCCGCAGGAGTTGATTGGCAGCAAACAGGAAGAAGTAGAACCCAAGCACGAGGTAGAATTGAGGACCGACCAGGGACCAGAACCCTGGTCCGGATGCGGGCTTCGGCTCGTGACGCTTGCGGTGCACCCGCGAGGCGATCTCATCCTTCGGAACAAGCACCAGTACGACGACAGCGGCGACGGCCGGCATGATCGCCGCGGCAACCATCGCTCCTCGCAGGCCGAAGAACACGGCGATCCCGGCACCGATCGCTGGCCCGATGGTGTTTCCGAGAAACTGCGCGGCCGACACGTAGCCAAGGCTTTGATTCAGGCGGGAGTCGGGCACTGAGACACTGGTCAGCGCCACCGCCGCCGGGATGAAACCGGAAAACAATCCCTGGCAGGTCAAAGCTGCGACGAGATGCCACGGTTCCGTCGCCAAAGCCGCGACGAAAGTGGTGAGGGTGGCGAACGCGAGAGCCCGGACGAGCATGACCTTTCGACCGTACCGGTCGGCAAGTACGCCCCAGACGGGACCGCTCACGAGGCGTGAAAGGCCGATGAAGCTGGTTGCCAACCCTGCCCAGAACAGTGCATTGGCGTCGGACGTGGCTCCCAATTCGCGCGCGTAGAGCGGCAAAAACGGCACCCACGCGTTCATCGAGAAGCTGGCGAGAAATGTCCCCGACGCGATTGCCACCACTACGGGCGAACCGGGAAGGCCCCGGCGGGCTGCAGAGACGGGGAGCCACATGGTCCGCCATCATGGGCCCGCAGTCACTCCCGGTCTGCGCACTACCTCTTCGCGCCTCTTCCGGTATGCTCAGATGCTATGCCGAATCAAGAGCAGCAGACGCAATCCTTGCCGCCCGTGCGGCTCCGTGTCGCGTTGCACGCCGACCTGCGACGCTTTCTGCCGCAAGGCGTGAACGGCGCCTTTCCAGTCGAGATCCGGACCGGGGCGACGGTCTCCGATCTGCTGGAAGCACTGGGAATCCCCGACCGCGAAACCATCACAGTTGGTCTCAACGGCGAACTCGCAACGCGCGAAAGTGAGTTGCACGACTCGGACGACATCACAATGTTCAGCCCAATGGAGGGAGGCTAGTTAATATGACAGAACGGTACGGTTACTGGGATCGAATCCTGCATGTGGACCTCACTGAAGGTCGCACATGGACGGAGAGCCTTGGCGATGACTGGTTCCGGCGCTTCGGTGGCGGCCGCGCGCTGATCGCCCACTACCTGCTCACTGCAACACCGCCGGGCGTCGACGCGTTTTCACCGGACAACATCCTTGTCTTCGCGCCCGGTGTAGCGACGGGCGCACCGGTACCAGGTGCCGGGCGGCACTCCGTCGGCGGCAAATCGCCGCTGAACAACGGATACGGTGAGGGTGAATCCGGCGGCTACTGGGGTGCGGAGCTCAAGCGCGCCGGCTGGGACGGTATCGTCGTCCACGGGGCCGCTGCAACGCCCACTTATGTCTGGATCAAAGACGGTGACGTCGAGATTCGTGACGGTAGCCATCTCTGGGGCAAGGTCTCGGGCGACGTCGAAGACATCCTCCGCGAAGAACTTGGCGAGCAGCGCTGCCGCATCACGCAGTGCGGCCCTGCCGGCGAAAAGCTCGTCCGTTACGCCCTCGTCAGCAACGACCTGAACGAGGTAGCAGGCCGCACCGGCATGGGAGCCGTCATGGGCTCGAAGAAGCTCAAGGCTATTGCGGTGCGCGGCACCCAGCCTGTGCCGATCGCGGACAAAGCCGGTCTGATGAGCATCGCCAAGTGGGTTTCATCGACACTCGACGAGAACCATCGCGGGTTTCACGAGTACGGCACCGGTGGCGCAATGCAGGGCAAGAACCTGGAAGGCGGTATGCCCACGCTGAACTACCGCGAGGGGCGGTTTGAGCAGATCGCGCTGGTCGACGCCATCGCCGTTGCCGAGCAATACCGCGTGGACATGGGCGCGTGCTACGCCTGTTCCGTGCGCTGCAAGAAAGTCGTCGCCGTGGAAGCGCGCCAGGAAGACGCCGGCCTCACGCGAAAGGGCAAGGCCATCAACGTCGATCCCGAGGGCCGCTGGCGTGTCGATCCCCGTTACGGTGGCCCCGAATACGAGTCACTCGCCGCACTGGGGCCATCGGTGGGCGTCGCCGACCTCGTCGCCGTGCTGAAGAGCAACGAACTGTGCAACGCACTCGGTATCGACACCATCTCCACCGGCACCACGATCGCGTGGGCGATGGAGGCGTGGGAGAAGAACCTCCTTACCGCCCAGGACACTGGAGGCATGGAGCTCAACTGGGGCGATGGCGGCACCGTGGTGAAGCTCATCGAGATGATCGCCAACCGCGAAGGATTCGGTGACCTCCTCGCGGAGGGCTCCGAGCGGGCCGCGGCGAAGGTCGGTAAGGGCAGCGAGCGCTTCCTGACCACGGTGAAGGGCATGGAAATGGCCATGCACGACCCGCGCCACATGGAACGCATGCGCGGCTCCTACCTCACGGCTCCGACTGGCGGCGACCACATGCAGCAGCACGAGTACAAGAACGGTGGCCGCAACCAGGTCGGCCTCTGCCACTTCCTCGCCTACAGCGACCAGCAGTCGCTTGACCTCATCAACTCCGTCACGGGATGGGGCATGGACCAGGCGGAGTGGGAACAGGTCTCGGACCGCGGCCTGGCCATGGCCCGGCTGTTCAACATGCGGGAGGGCACCACACGCGCGGACGACCGTCTGCCCGCGCGGTTCGAAGAAGCGCTTCCGATGCATCCGGGACTGAGCCCCGAATCGCAGTCTGAAATCGTGACCGAGTACTACGTTCGCCACGGCTGGGATGGTGAGACCGGGATCCCGACCGAAGCGACGATGAACGCCCTGGGCCTTGGCAGCTATAAGGCTGCCCGGGCCGCCATCCCCGTTTAGCACCACAGGGGCGTGGACCGGTCAATTCCCGTCCACGCCCCTTGCCATTACTCTTTGGGCCACCAATCCACCTACGGAAGTGCCGCCCATGAGTTTCGATCCACGTCACCGGAGCCATACCCTCGTCGATGGCCCGGACCGCGCCGCCGCCCGCTCGTACCTTCGCTCTGTCGGCCTGACCTCGGACGACCTGCGCAAGCCGTTGGTCATGGTTGCCCACGAATGGATCGGCACCATGCCCTGCAACTACAACCAGCGCGAGCTCGCGCAGCAGGTCATGGCAGGCGTCCGAGCCGCCGGCGGCACGCCAATGGAAGTCAACACGGTTTCCATTAGCGACGGCATTTCGATGGGCACCGAAGGCATGAAAGCCTCGCTCATTAGCCGCGAGCTGATCGCCGACTCCATCGAACTCTGTGCGGTTGGCTACTCGTTTGATGCTGTCGTGGTCATCGTCGGCTGCGACAAGACCATTCCCGCGGCCGCCATGGCGCTGGCTCGCCTCAATCTTCCCGGTCTTGTCCTCTATTCGGGCTCGATCGCCCCCGGGAAGTTCCGTGGTCGCGACGTCACCATCCAGGACGTCTTTGAAGGCGTGGGGCAGCACGCTGCAGGTTCGTTCAGCGATGCGGACCTGGAAGAGCTGGAAATCGCCGCCTGTCCCGGGGCCGGCGCCTGCGGCGCCCAGTACACCGCAAACACAATGGCGACCGCCATGGAGTTCATGGGGCTCTCGCCCATGGGCACTGCGACCGTTGGGGCCACGGACGGTCGCAAGGACGGTGTCGCCCGCCAGTGCGGCGAACTGGTCATGGATGTGCTCCGCCGCGGCCAGCGCCCGCGGGACATCCTCACCACGCAGAGCTTCGAAAATGGCATTATCTGTGCGGCCTCGACTGGAGGTTCGACCAACATCGTCCTGCACCTGATGGCGATAGCGAACGAAGCAGGCGTGGCGCTGAACATCGATGACTTCGACCGCATCAGCGAACAGACGCCCCTCATCGGTGACATGCGTCCCGGCGGACGCTACGTCGCGCTTGACATGGACCGGGCTGGAGGCACACCGCTCCTCGCGAAAAAGCTACTCGAAGCGGGAAAACTGAACGGCGACGTGATGACGGTCTCCGGCAAGACCATCGCCGAGGAGGCCGCCGCGGCCATTGAGGCTCCCGGCCAGGACGTGATCCTCCCCGTCGAAAAGGCGCTCAAGCCCACTGGCGGTCTCGTTATCCTCAAGGGCAACCTCGCCCCCGACGGATGCGTGATCAAGGTCGCCGGACATGAGCGGCTGTTGCATAGCGGCCCGGCCCGAGTCTTCGAGTGCGAAGAGGACGCTTTCGCGGCCGTCTCCTCGAACTCCATCAAGCCTGGTGATGTCGTCGTGATCCGGAATGAGGGCCCGCGTGGGGGGCCAGGCATGCGGGAGATGCTGGGCGTCACCGCTGCACTGGTCGGTGCGGGACTTGGCGACTCGGTCGCCCTGCTCACAGATGGCCGCTTTAGCGGGGCCACCCGTGGGCTCATGGCCGGGCACGTGGCGCCAGAGGCGGCGGTCGGCGGCCCCATCGGGTTCGTACGCGAAGGCGAGGAAATCACCTTCGACATTAACGCCCGAACTCTCTCCGTAGCCATCACTGACGAAGAGTTTGTCCGCCGGCGAGAAGGTTGGACGCCACCGGCTCCTCACTACCAGCGGGGTGTCTTCGCGAAGTATGCGCGCACCGTCTCCAGTGCCGCGGAAGGCGCCGTGACGGGTTGAGGCAATGAACCAGAGAACGCCACGAATCCCGTTCTCGCTGCAGGATGGCGAAGTTGTGCTGCTGCTTGTCCGGCGGCACTGGGCGTATCTCACCTGGGGGATGTTCAAGCTA
The DNA here is from genome assembly GCA_020432045.1 of Dehalococcoidia bacterium. Classification (GTDB taxonomy): domain Bacteria; phylum Chloroflexota; class Dehalococcoidia; order Tepidiformales; family Tepidiformaceae; genus JAGQHB01. Next base: position 16,331 of record JAGQHB010000094.1, read on the forward strand.
GCGGTGGCCGCACTCCTGCCCATCGCCCTGCTACTGACGGTTGTGTCGCTCACGGCAGG
>JAGQHB010000095.1 GCA_020432045.1 Dehalococcoidia bacterium
AGAGTGGATGAGGATATCCGCCCCTTGTCGGAGTTCCGCGCCGAGGTGGCATCTTTCGTTAAGCACATTCACGAGACGCGGCGACCAATGGTCTTGACCCAGCGAGGACGCGGTGTCGCCGTTCTGATGGATGTCCATGAATTCGAGCTGATGCAAGAAAGGCTGGAGATTCTCGAGGACATCTATCGCGCCGAGGAACAACTTGCTGCCGGCGGGGGCGTGCCACACGACGAGGCGAGGGCGCGGGTCCTGAAGAGCATCGCTCGGTGAAAGTTGAGTGGTCTCCGCTGGCACTGGATCGGGTATCGGAGATCGCGCGCTACATCGCCAAAGACAATCCGGATGCCGCCGAGCGTTGGGTGAACGAACTGTTCGATTCGGTGGAGCGTCTGGCGGATTTTCCGGAGAGTGGTCGCGTTGTTCCGGAGGTCGGTGTCCGGCGAATCAGAGAATTGATCTTTGGTGCCTACCGCGTGATCTACAGCGTCAAGGACAAGGTCGAGATCCTCACGGTACGCCGGGGAAGCCAACTGCTGGATGTGAGCGAGATCGACGATGAACAAGAGTAACAAGACCGTGGCACCGAAAGGGCAGCGCCCAGGGCCGGGTGGATCGCCGCCTGAGCGAACCAGGTGCGGCCGGAGCGTGGCGGAAGAGCACTTGGTGACTGACGCTGCGACGGACGCAGAGCAACAGGCATTCATGCGCGCCGTTGCCGCCGGGCTCGCCGACCTCGAGGCTCGCCGAGAACTGCCGCTCGCGGCGGCCAAGGCGCGGTTTGGTCTGAAGTAGCCCTAAGCCGGACGAAGACGCCCCCTGACGTGCCGCCTCCGCGGATTATTACACTGTAATAATCGCTCGCCTGCTGCCCGAAGCCGCCCCTCACTCCCAAATCAGCTGTCCACAGAGTCCACAGGTCCTGCCCGCCACGGCAAAGCGAGCCCTCTCACTCGCGTCGCCAAGGGCGGGACCGCGCCGTGCGCGGTGCCTGTGGAGCCCTGTGGGCAGCTGAAACCGCCCCGCAGGCTCGCGGGAACGTCTTGAAGCGGCCCCTGTGACAGGCGAATGCTTGGCGCCAGGGCTGCTACGTCGCGACGCCGCCCGTGTCACTAGTGAGCAAAGCGGGGTAGTGACGCGGGCGGCCGAGCCCGAATCCAAGCCGTGCCAGTGCCGATTTTCCCGGTGACGCGCGAATGACGCGTTCCTAAACTGCCGCCCACGATCGATTCATCCGCGGCCACTGCGGCAAAGTGGCAGAGGGTTGCCCACCCTCGGCGTCTCGTCGAATCGGGCATGCGCGCCTCGGACCGGATTCAGCGCGCCGACCGAGAGGTCGCCGGTCCATCGTCCAAACCATCGATCTCCGGATCGATTCCATCGGTGAGCAACCGCTCGCCATTCCACGACAACTCGATGCAACTGCCGGCTGGCAGTTCGCCGGGTCTGCTCTCAACTCGGCGAAAGTCTCTTTCGCTCAACTCAATGGAGGTAATGCGTAACCGCAGGTCCAATCGTTCCACGTGAAGCAACACAGAAGGAGGTGATGCAGCTTCGAAGCTTGGCCCGCAAGGGCCTGTTGGTTCGCACCGGACCGATCCCCCACAGGGGAGAACCGGTGTTGTCTGCAACCAGACATCTTCAGGTTGAACGGGAGTGGTGTCCCGCGCTCGTTGCCGCGCAAGCGGATTCGGTAGGCCACGGCCGCCGAATGGGCAGAAACACTCATCTGACTGAGAAACACTGTGCGCGACCTGAACTACCAACTCAAACAACTCTGCCGACGTAACCGTGACGGCAGCTATGCGACCCAGCAGAACCGGGAACGTCAGCTCAGTCTGATGGCCGATCAGCTGCACGCGCTGGGATACCGCGCTATGAATGCCCGGTCCCTCAAGCCGAAACACGTCGAGGCACTGCTGAGACGGTGGCAGGGGGAGGGGCTGTCGATCGGGACGGTCAAGAATCGCATGGCCGCATTGCGCTGGTGGGCGCACAAGATCGACCGCCGCCACGTGGTCGCGCGTTCGAACGATCACTACGGTATCCCCGAGCGCAGCTTCGTGAGCACCGAATCCAAGGCGAAACAGGTGGACCGTGCTGCGTTGGAAAGCGTTCGCGATCCGCACGTGCGGATGAGCCTGGAACTCCAGCCGGCCTTCGGGCTGCGCAGAGAAGAGGCGATCAAATTCAACCCGTCCTACGCTGACCGCGGAGACCGCCTGGTCCTCAAGGACACCTGGACCAAGGGCGGTAAGGCCCGTGAGATCCCGGTGCGCAATGAAGCGCAACGCGAGCTGCTCGACCGTGTCCACCGCCTGGCCGGACGTGGGTCATTGATCCCAGGCCATCGCAACTACCGACAGCAGCTGCGGATCTACGAGCGCCACACGGCAAACGCCGGGCTGTCGAAACTACATGGTCTGCGGCATGCCTATGCACAGCAGCGGTACGAAGAGCTTACCGGGTGGAAATCGCCGGCGGCGGGCGGCCCGACAGCGGCGAGACTGTCTGCGGACGAACGCAGGCTGGACAAGGCGGTACGGCTTCAGATCAGCGTCGAGCTTGGGCATGAACGCGAGCCCGTAACGGCGGTTTATCTGGGTCGATGAAGTGTTTGCCGAGGCGCCGGAACGGCTTGGCCTGGGCCGGGGCGTACGTCGTCACCTTTGCCATCAGGGTGAATGAACTGAGACGAAACCGCGCACAGACGTGCCGCCGTTTTCCGTTTCATCGGATCCGTCATCACGA
>JAGQHB010000096.1 GCA_020432045.1 Dehalococcoidia bacterium
GCGGCAAGGGTATGAGCGTCACCGTCATCCGCCCCAAGTCGTTCATCGGCCCCGAACGCCTCGGCGTCTTCGCCCTCCTCTACGACTGGGCGAAGGACGGCCGGAACTTCCCCATCCCCGGGCGCGGCGACAACCTCTACCAGTACCTCGACGTCGACGATCTCTGCGACGCCATCTACCTCTGCGCCACCCTCGATAAGGGCCTCGTCAACGACACCTTCAACATCGGCGCGAAGGAGTTCGGCACCTTCAAGGGCGACTTCCAGGCCGTCCTCGACCACGCCGGCCACGGCAAGCGCGTTGTTTCCATCCCCGTGGCCCCGGCCCTCTGGTCCCTCCGTATCCTCGACCGCCTCCACCTTTCGCCGCTCTACCCCTGGGTCTATGAGACGGCGGTGAAAGACTCATTCGTCAGCATCGAGAAAGCGGAGCACGTCCTCGGCTGGGAGCCCCGCTACTCCAATAAGGACGCCCTCATCCGCAACTATGACTGGTACGTCGCCAACCTCGCCGCGTTCGAGCATGCCTCGGGGGTGACGCACCGGGTGCCCTGGAAGCAGGGCGCGCTGTCGGTGGCGAAGCGTTTGTTCTAGCTCCACCAACCTATTCGGAATGAACCCCATGTACGCGTGGTGAGAAGGTAGAACGCTCCTGAGGCTGCAAGCAGAGCGAATCCCAGCGCGCCAGGGCGATAGGCAGGGCTACCGGGTGAGTCGGCCAGGCCCGAGTTACCCGTCGCGGGAGGCCGGGGCGCCTGGGCAGCGAGGAAGGTTGCGGTCTGGGGGTCGCTTGCGTCCGGAAGTGCGACGAGGCGGGAGATGAGCCCGTCGCTCACGTCGTACGTCACGTCCTCGACGATCCGCTCGACGCCGGCCGCTCGAATAATGTCGGACGTGACTTCCCGGCGCTGGATAACGCTGCTGCCCGAAACTGATTGGTCGAGCAGCGTCACCACAGCATTTGCCTCGACCACGATCCTCGTTCCAACCGCGGCCTGTTCCTTTCCGACGCAGCCCTCGGGCCCGAAGGCCTGCAGGCACGGCGGAAAGATGATCACCACGTCATCGCTCAACAGGGCAAGCGCCCCCTCTACATCTCCTGCCGCCACTCGTTGCCCGAATGCAGCAACCGTCTCCCCCGGACCCCCGGCGGACTGAGCCTGGACGCTACCGGCCATCGCGACGCTGAGGAGGGCAGCGGTTGTTGCCGCCAGGATTGGAACCCACATCGAGCACCTCCGGATGTGCGGAAAGTTTTCGGCAGGCGGCTGACCGTGGCATCGCGAGTGTTGGGGATCTTTCGCGCGAAAAACGAAGCGTGACGCAACGCGATAGCAGGTTCTTGGGATAACTACTCTGTGAGGTGGTGGTCGATGGCGTAGCGCGTGGCCTGCACGCGATTTGCCGTTCCGGTCTTGGCATAGATGTGGGTGATGTGCCGGGCCACGGTATGCCCGCTGATAAACAGGCGATCGGCAATCTCGCTGTTTTCCAGGCCTGCGGCGACAAGGCGAAGAACATCGAGTTCGCGGGCCGTGAGCCCGTCGGTGCATGTCCCTTCAGGATCCGGTCCGGAGGGAGAAAGCATCTCACCGGCGAACGCTTCGAGGGCTGCGATGGTATCGGCCGCTTCCCCGAGCAGCGGGCTCGCGCCGGAATCCACGATCGTCAGTCGCCCTCGCGGGATCGCGGCTGTCAGGTCCGCCACCGCGTCCGCAGGGACAAACGGATGGGAGCGCGGGTGAATGACCAGGACTTCCATCGCCAGCTTGCAAGCATCGGCGGCGATGTCCTCCGCTGCGCCAGCCGCATGGAAGGCTGCCAGCCCAACCTGGTCAACGGTGTTGCGGATGATCTCGGCGTGCTCGCGCATTTCCGCCGCATCGTTCCAGCCTCCAAGGATTCCGGCGAGGGTCATTGTCGCGGTTTCCCAGTCTTCCTTGAGGCTCTTCCAGACAAACTGGTACCTGGGCGAACGTTCACGGGCCGCGGGATCGGCCGGGGGGCTAAGGAGCGCCAGCCGGGCCACCCGATCAGGATGCTTTACGGCATAGGCCACACATTCGGGAACCGACGTTGCCTGCCCTACCAGCACCACCCTGTTGAGTTGGAGCTGGTCGATGACGCACTCAAGGTCCTCCAGCCTCCGTGCCAGGCGATAGTCATGGATGCCGCGATTGGAGTGACCGGCCCCACGCCGGTCGTAGCGGACGACGCGGAACGACCGGGCAAGCTGGCGAATACCCTGGCCCAGTCGAGCACTCTGCCACTCGGCCTGCATGTTGCTGGTTGGGGTGGGACCGACCACAAGGGGGACACCCGATCCCGCCGTGCCCGTCGCAATGCGGGTACCGTCCCGTGATTCCGCATACCTGATTGAAAGGGCGTGCATGGGGCGTCCTGCCACCAAGAGCCTACACCCGCAACAGCGGGCGCAGCTGCCGTCAGCTTGCCGCAGCCAGCTCCAGGGCGGCGCTCAGTTCGTCCACCAGCGCATCGATACACGCTTGCTCGACGGCGCCCATTTCCGCGAACGCCAGGTGTAACACCATGCCTTCCGCTACCGGCCGCCGGCCGGCCACCCGGCAGGGGATGTACGGCGTGTCCGGGTTGCCCAGTGCCACTTCCAGCGATTCCGACTCCAGGCTCCCATCATCGATCAGCACCGCGAGCCCGCCCCGCGAGATGTCCAGCGTCCGGCCGTGCCGTGGGCTGTCTTCGTGTTCGCCCACCACCACCGCGCGCA
>JAGQHB010000009.1 GCA_020432045.1 Dehalococcoidia bacterium
GCCCGCGTACCGTGCGGGTCGAAGTTCGGGTGTGGCCAGCCGGACGAAGGCTCCGCCGGCGTGGTGCTACCGCCACAGGCGAGTGGCGACAACGCCGCACCCAGTGCGATGAGACCTGTATTTCGGACAAATTGGCGCCGGCTCAGCCGGCGAGGCGCAGGACGCCTTCCTCGTTTCTGCATGGACAAATTCTGGCACAGCGGCGCCGGAGGGTTTGGCCTGGATGCTCGACCGCACTCACGAAAGTGCGTCGCCTACGCAAACCCCTCTTCCCGCACCCGCGCCCACTCCGCTTCCGGGTCGTCGACACCGAGGATGGCCGCGGCTGTCCGCCGCGAGTGGATGCCGGCGCCGACCAGACCGCGCTCGTCGGCAACCTCGCGGCTGCGGTCGATCGGCAGTACCGGCCCCCAGCGCATCACCGGACGCAGGCCAGAAGTATCGAGACCGGCGAACCGCTCCAGCAGGCGCAACGCCAATGCAGCGCGACGCTCATACACGGTCGTGCGGATGCGACGTTTGCGCGCGACCTTCTTCGCCAGCGGGTCCAGCTCCGTGTTCAGGGCGACGCCGCTGAGCCCCTGCGGGTTGTGCCCGAACGCAGTCCGCGGAGATTCGCCGAGGTCGTGCAGCGTCCGGTAGATGAGGTCGATGTAGTCCGTATGCAGCTTCACACCGCCGCCCTGGAGCAGGTCGAGCAGGTAGGCGCGGGCCTTCTCCGGCACCTCCCAGACGGCGCCCGGTTCGACCGCGATATCCTGCGAGCCGGTGACGCCTTCGATCACGGCGATTGGGTTGCCGCTCAGTTCGAGGATCTGGCTGAGCTGACTGAAGGCACGGTTCAGCTCGCGGTTGGACTCGACCAGCGGCGGGATGTCGCTCGCGCCCCACGCCTGTTTCGGTTCGCGCACGTTCGGGAAGAGGACGAACGGGATGAAGCCGTAAGGATTCGGGGCCGCCTCGTCGAGGGTGTCGCCACGCCAGAGTTCGAAGGCCGTGGGCGTCCAGTATTCCGTGATCGTTGCCGCCGGGAGCTGCCCGTTCGCGCTGGCGGGCGCGCCGCTGCCGTCGAGCGAGTACTGGCTGGCGATGGCGAGAAGACGCGACGGGTCGTCCGGCGTGCGCCAGGCGAAGATGCCCTGCACGTCCGGCGCGGTTACGCGCACCTCGGAAGCTTCGGCGTCCCACGTCACCTTGAAGGCGCCGTCGCCAAGGATGGCGCAGTCCACCTCCGTCTCGAAGTCGAGCTGCGCCAGTCCGTTCGCCGACTCGATCGTGCGAAGCGCACGTTCGGCCGTGCGGGCACGATCACGTCCGGCCAGCGTACGGGCGTCGTCCGCCTCCACCTGGATCGAGGCTGAATCGAGCAGGTAGCCAGTCACCTTTTCGACGAAGGCGCGGGCGTAATTAAAGGTAAGCCGCCGCTCGGCGCGACGGGAGCGCCCGGGCCACTGGTCGCCGGCATAGAAACAGAGGTGCTCGTGGTACCGCCGCAGCCGCTCGGCGTCGAGCGTGCGGAGCTGTTGGGGTCGCGGCAGGTCGAGAGATGTGGGCATCGCGCGCTCCGGGAAAGGGGTGCAACCGAGCGTGGCCCCGGGTCGAATGGAGCGCGAAGGGGGCGTTGGCGCGGCCGGTCCCGGTAACCCGCTTCTTCCCCTCTAGCACATCACCGCGCCAGGAACTCCTTACTCGCAAACCCTTTCGTCCCATCCGGACCCAGCACTTCCAGCCAGGTGATGCCGTCACTCGAAGTCTCTCCCGGCTTCGCCCAGAGGATGACGCCATCGGCGAAGCAGCGGAGGATTCCTGACGCTGCCGCGGGCTCTTTACGGACGTTCAGGCAGTCGGAGTCGGCGGTGACGACGTAGCGCAGGGTGAAGCCGCCTGCAGCGTCACCGGTATCGATCGCCCGGACCGTGTTGCGCCCGATGTACGCATCGCTGAAGAGCGGACCGTACAGCTCCAACGGAGTGACGGTCCCCTTGTCCAGATTAATAAGGGAAGGGATCGAGAAGGAGTGCTGCGGGCCAGTCGCGCCGGGGACATCGGCGGGCATCATCCCGGCCCGGCCGACCGCACGGGTACCGTCAATCCAGCCGCCTACCCAGATAAAGAAGCCGGCATCGCCGCCCTTGATGGTTCGAATCGCTTTCCCGCCGTCGATAAGCGCGTGTTCCCCAAGCGCGAACGGAGGATCGGTCTCTCGCCAATAGACGAGGGCAGTGCTCGCGTTCGAAGCCGGGGTCCCGGCGACCTGGAACGGCCGCTCCGATTCGAAGACGATGCTGCCGTCGGTCTTGCGCAGCTTTGTGTTGCCTTCTGTCTGCCAGAGCATGTCGCTTCCACCGGACTGGTAGACCGGGAACGCGCCCGCCGGGGTGGTAATCACGCGGCCACCCTGGAGCGTGAAGTACACGGCGGCCGGATTTCCGCTGGCATCGACGCCACCGCGTGAGAGGATCGGCAGTCCTGCGACCACGCTGACGATGCCGGTATCCGCTCCGAACACGGCAACCTCACTCCAGGTAATCCCGCCGTCATCGGAGTGGTGCAGCGTCTGTTTGGCGTCTGCGCTGGCCGGTCCGAGCGGGCCACAACCGCCTGCCGTGCACACGAAGAGCCAGATGTCATGACCGCCAGGCGCGACGTACAGCGAGGTGATGTAGGTGCCCGGCGTTGTCGCTTCGAAGAGAGTGCGGACCTGGGGGCTGCCAACGCCGGCGGTGCTTACCCGCTCCAGCGCCGTGGCCGGACCGTCGCACTGGTAGCAGCCCTTTTCGACGATGAAGACGGTGTCGGCCGGCATCGGCTGTGGCCGCGTGATCGTCCAGGTGAGCGGGGTGTCCGCGGCTGGCGTCGTGGGAGCCGGACTTGCGGTCGCGGTGGCCGGAGGTGGCGTGGCGCCGGGCGACACCGATGGCGATGCATCGCTTCCCGGCGACGGGGGCCCATCACCGGAACAGGCCACGCCCAGCAGCGTGAAGAGGGCGAACGTGGCGAAGAGCGAGCGTTTCATGCGTCTGAGTCTAGCCGGAGCGCGCGGCCGCCATTCTCCATCGATCGGATGACTGCTCGTACGCCTTTGGAGTTCCATCCGGATATGGCAGAGGTCACATGCATGGCCTAAAGTAAAAACATGGCACAGAGATCCGAATCGGTACGAGTGCTCGAAGGTGGGCGGATTGTGATTCCTGCCAGGATCCGCAAGGAACTCGGCATCAAGGCCGGCGACAGCCTCAGCCTTGAAGTGGAGGATGGTGTCCTCCGGCTCGAGACGCCGGTCCAGCGAATCAAGCGGGCACAAGCGATGCTCGCGCCCTACCTCAAGGGTCCTTCCCTCGCTGACGAACTCATTGCCGAACGCAGGGCCGATTCTGCCGCCGATGGTTGAGGCCGTGCTCGATGCGTCGGCGGTCCTTGCGCGCTTACAGGACGAGCGCGGTGCGGAGGTCGTCGATGCCGTGCTCGAACGCGGCCCCTGCGCTATCAGCGCCGTCAACCTGGCTGAGGTTGGCGCGCGCCTCTCGGATCGTGGCGCAACGCCGGCCGCAATCGAGGCGGGCCTTGCGGCCTTTCCACTCGAGATCATTGCATTTGATGAGGCCGCTGCCTACGCCTCGGCACTGCTCAGGCCGCCGACCCGCCAGGCCGGGCTCTCGCTTGGAGACCGTGCCTGCATCGCGCTCGCCGAGACGCTGAGCGTCCCCGTAATCACCTGCGACCGCGCATGGCAGCAACTCTCGCTCACTGTGCCCGTGATCCTCGCCCGCGCTGACTGAGGGCGACGCTGCCGGATCTTCCCCGTATGATTCGCGCCGTTCGAAGCATCGAGGAAGCCCATGCCAGACACTAGCAAGACTCAACTCCCCCTCGACGGCGTGCGCGTCGTCGACCTGAGCGACGGCGTTGCAGGTGCTTACGGCACGAAACTGCTGGCAGGATGGGGTGCGAACGTCATCAAAGTGGAACCGCCTGGCGGTGACCCCACGCGACGGCTCGGGCCAGGGGCGCCCCCGGCTGACCCGGACGCGAGTGTCCTCTTCAGCTACCTGAACACCGGGAAGAAGGGCGTGGTCTGTGACCCGGCAACCTCAGACGGCCGCAAAGCGATCGTGAGCCTCTGCCGCTGGGCCGACCTTGTCGTCGAATCCGGAGCCCCCGGCGAATGGGCGGCAAACGGCATCGATTTCACCATGCTGAGGCGGGATCGTCCTGCACTCGTCGTCTGCTCGGTGACGCCGTTTGGGCAGGACGGGCCCCATTCCGGCTGGCGGACGACCGCGCTGACCGCGTTCGCCCCTGGCGGACAGATGTCGCTCTGCGGAGACGACGACAAACCACCGCTCAAGACAGCGGGCTTCCAGGCCGAGTACCAGGGTGGATTGCACGTGTTTTCAGCGGCACTGGCCGCACTCGTTGGCGCGCGCCGATCGGGCCGCGGAGACCACATCGACCTTTCGCTGCAGGAAGTGCAGGCCGCCTGCCTCGAAAACGCCGGCCCGGTGGCGATGGTGCGCGAGACCGATGCCGCCCGCACGGGCAACCAGCTCCGGGCGATCTGGGGCATGTATGCGAGTGCGGACGGCTACATCGGCGTGAACGCGATGGCACGCCAGACCGCGGCCGTGTACCGGGTCATCGGCCAGCCGCAGCTCTCAGAAGACCCGGCGTTCATGAACCTCCTCGCCAACCCGGAGATGAACCCGATCGTCGAGGCACTGATCACAGAGTGGGCCGGCGAGCGGACATCGAAGCAGATCTACGACGAATCCGGCCGTCAGCGGGCGCCGATGTCCGTGGTCGCTTCGCCGCGTGAGCTGCTGGATTCCGAAGCGCTGCGCCAGTCGCACTTCTGGCAGGAGATCGACCATCCGCGCCTCGGACGGCATGTCACGCCGGGACTCCCATTTGACCTGGACGGCGACGGCGGCAAAGTTACGCGGGCGCCGCTGCTCGGAGAGCACACCCTGGAAACGCTCGCCGCGCTGCCGCTGGGCACCGCGACGACCAGCCCCGGTGAGCTGAGACCGTTCCTCGAAGGTATCCGCGTGCTCGACCTCTCGCAGGTGTGGGCCGGGCCATACGCGACACGCTTCCTCGCAGACATGGGCGCCGACGTTATCCATATAGAAGGGCCCGCATTCCCGGACGCGGTCCGGGGCGTGGGCCGTGGCGGCGACCCGGAAGCGCACGACAAGTCCGTTTACTTCAACGAGTACAACCGCAACAAGCGCGGGCTCGTACTCGACCTGCATCGGCCGGAGGGCATCGCGGCATTCAATCGCCTCGTCCCCCACGCCGATGTGGTGCTCGAAAACTGGAGTGTCGGCGTCGCTGAACGGCTCGGCATGGGGTACGACGACCTGCGCGCGCTCAACCCCGGCATCGTCTTTGTGCAGATGCCCGCCTTCGGAAAAACCGGCCCTGAAGCCGAGCGCGTCGGTTTCGGGCCGAGCATCGAGCAGATGGGCGGACTCGTCTCGCTCCAGGGCTACGAAGGTGGTCCGCCCCACCGCAGCGGCATCTCGTACGGGGACCCCAACGCGGGCATTATCGCGGCCGGGGCGGCAGCACTCGCGCTATTCCGGAGAGAACAGACCGGAGAGGGCGGTCACGTGGTCGTCCGTCAGCGCGACAACCTGGCCGGGATGGTCGGCGAATACATGGTGGCCGAATCGCTCGGCGTCGAAATCCCGCCGCGCATGGGCAACCGTGACCCACTGTTCGCGCCACAGGGTGTCTACCGCTGCAAGGACGACGAAGGACGCATCATCGGCGACATCATGGGAGAGGAGATTGGCCGCGTCTTCGACAACTGGATCGCCATCTCCATCGACAGTGACGCGAGCTGGGCAGCGTTCGTCAATGTGGTTGGTGATGCTCGCCTGCGCGCGCCCGGGCTCGAATCCGTAGAAGGACGCCGGGCCAATCACGACGCAATAGACGAAGCGATGACCGAATGGACGCGCACCCGGGATGCAGCCGAGATCGCGACAACCCTGCAGGCGGCGGGTGTGTCCGCCGTGCCTGTGCTTTCGCCATTACAGGTCATCCAGGACCCGCATCTCAACGCGCGCGATACGTTCCCGTCCGTCGAACACCCCGTCGCAGGGACCCATCGGACCATGGGGCCAGTGTGGCGGCTGAGCGACCGGCCCTTCACGGGCGCGACGGCTGCCCCCGCATTCGGACAGCACAACCGCGAAGTGCTGTCGGCACTCGCGGGCTACAGCGACGAGGAACTCGACCGGATGGAAGCTGAGGGCATCCTGGCGACCACGCCAGTGGGGACGTAGTCGCCGTTTAGTCCCAAGCCAGGCTACGCATGACGCGTCGTGGTCTTTACCATGGAGTAGGGCTGCCCTTTGGATGCTTTAGTACCCTCAATCCATGCCCACATCGCACGACCGTCCAGGCGCACTCCCCACCAGGGAGTTCGAATTCACGCCACGTCAGCGCGAGGTGCTCGACCTGTTGGCGGCCGGGCGCACGAACGCACAGGTCGCTGACGCGCTCGGGGTCTCGCTCGATGGGGCGAAGTGGCATGTCCGCGAAATCCTCTCGATCCTCGGCGTCGAAGGGCGCGAGGACGCCGCCGAGTACTGGCGCCGTCACAACGGCGTTCCCTCGCGCTTCCGCCGCACATGGCGGTCTTTCACCTCCGCGGGGCTCGCCCTGCGGCTCGCGGCCGCTGCCGGAGGCGTGGTTGTGGTGGCGGGCCTTGTCCTCGCCGTGCTGTTCGTCCTTGGTGGCGGCGAGGATCCGGAGCCCGCGGAGCCGATCCAGCCATCGCCAACGCCCGTCCCGGCCACCGCTACCGCTACCGCAGCTGCAACGCCCAGCCCCACGGCTTCCGGCACGCCCGCAACCACGGCTATCGCGCTGACGGTCGGGTCGCAGGGGATCATCGGCTACGACACCACCGTCTATTACACAGCCGGCTGCGTAGGGTGCGGGCGGGCGAAGGTGCCACTGCTCTACCGCCTCCGCCGCACACCGGATGGCACGCTTGAACGTCGTGATCTCTTCCCGTTCCGCGCGAACTATCCGCAGGGCTATGTGAATGGCTTCGCAGCCGAATGGGATCGCGGCCACTTCATCGCCGCCGTCTGTGTAGAGAAGTACTGTGGCGGCGAAGGCGAACCGACCACGGACAAGCCGCTCGACCTGTGGGAGACGCACGACGGTGGCGTCACGTGGTCGAAGGTCGGGACCCTGCCGCTCAGACACTTCCTCGTCGGGTTCGTCGCTGACCGGACGAAGGTTGATGGCGCGATCGACGGCAAGCTGCTCGTCGCAGAATTTGCCGAGGGCACGCGCTATTACTACTGGCCCACCGGCGATGCCGTGGAGCCACCGGATCCCCGGATCACCTTCCCCGTCGTCATCGAAGGCGCCGGCCTGCTCTGGCGGGGCCGCGAGACGCCCGATGGCCCCGAGATCTTCTTCGGCGCCGACGGCAAGGAGTTCCTCCGCGTCGAAGGCTCCGGCGCACAGCTCATCGGGACGTTGAAGGACGGCGGCTGGGTCGCCAAATGGGATGGCAGCGACGGCGAGTACGTTGGCCACTTCAACGGCGGCCTCGACTGGTCGATGCGCATCGCAAGCGGCTACTTCGAGGTCGAGGGCATCATCCTGCCACACGTCGAATCGAGCGGCAGCGCGCTGACGATACCGTCGCAACTGTACGGGAACGTCCTGCTCGACGACTTCTATTGCTTCGGCGTTTCCACCACGAATTGCAACAACACCGGCCGGACGTACCCGCTCTATCCATCGCTCATCGAGATCGACCCGGCGCAAATCCATCCGATCGCCCAGATCGTCGATGAGTACCCCGAGTTTACGGGCAACTACAACCCGTTCGTGCTCAACATCGACATCAATCCGCGTGTCAGGGTGCTCGCCGACGCCGGTCCCGGCGACTGCCTGAACGTCCGCGCGGACCCATCGGCCACTGCACCTGTCATTGCCTGCGTGCCTGGCGGCGTACTCCTCCTCAAGCGCAGCGACGCGCCCGTGACAGCGGACGGAGTCACCTGGGTCCCCGTCTGGACGCCGTCCGTCGAAAGGGGCTGGGCAAGCACCGAGTTCCTCAGATAAGCGCAGTCGCGGCCGCCCATTGCCGTGGCCTGTTCGGGCCATGCCCTGGGCCGGACAACAACCGCCCGGTTGCCCGCACATCCTTCAGAGGCCCGCGGCCAGGGGCGGCCACGACTACGGGGCGCTCAGCTCCGGATACAATGGTGAGCTCGCCTTTAGGAAGCGTAGCTGCTGCCGCATCCGGACGGCCGTCTCGCCCCGTTCGTCCCTCGCCGTTGCGTCCCACCAGAGGTACTCCGTCTGGGGGCTGTGGCCGACGCCAACGACCGTGCCTTCGATGGTGTACGGCCTGTCGAGGAACACGGGCCCGCGTTCGTAGGCGAGTTCGATGGCGCCGAACATGCCGAAGCTTTCGCCGATGTCCGGGGCGATGCGCCGCTGGTTTTCGGGATTGACGAGGTCAAGCATCAGGATCGCTGACTGGCTGACGCAGGCGATCGGCCCGCCCCAGGGCGACGCACCACGGTACCAGTCGAGCGGTTCGTTGATCGCGCCGCTGGCGAGTAACGCATCCTGCGTTTCGCGCTCCACGCTGGCGGTGAGTTGTCCGAGCGATTGGCCCGGCTTCACGCCCTTCAGCATACGCAGCTGCGATTCGTCGCAGAGCCGGAGGCCGCGCGTAGCGAGGGCCGAACGCGAATGGTCTCGTAGCGACGCAGTGCCGGCACCTGCGAGGATAGCATGGTCATCAGCGCGCCGCGCGAGGACGCCCACCTGCGCGGCGGGCGTGGCCGGCCGCTCGACGACCGCCTGCACGGCTTCGCCAGAGACGATGACGTTGAGGAACATCACGGAGAGCGCGCCGCGTTCGAACCACTCCGCGCCGTACGTCTCCACAAGCAGCGGTGCGAAGACGTCCATGTGCGTGGTGCCGCCAACGGCGGTCCCTCGAAACCCGAGCCCCTTCGCGGCCTCCTCGTCGTGAAGGCTGCCGGTCACGTGGTTTATCGCGACGCGCGGCGGGCCAATCCGGTGCGTGGTGGTCTCGTGAGTGGCGGCCATGATTGTCCCTCCATCCGGCGTCGCGATTACACGGGCCATGCACGTGAAACGCAACACCCCGCACCTCGCGCCTCCCCGCGCGCTACAATGCCGCACCAATGATTCACGAGGTGGGAGGCACGCATGTACGAAACCGGTGACTACGAAGGCATGATCGCCGAGACAACGAAGGTGCAGGGCCACAACGGCGACTGGGTGACGGCCTATGTCGCGCGGCCGCTCGGCCCGGGGCCCTTCCCGGGCGTCGTCATGGTCCACCACATGCCCGGCTGGGACGAGTGGTACAAGGAAGCGACGCGCAAATTCGCTCACCATGGCTATGCCGCGATCGCGCCTGACCTCTATTGCCGCGCCGGCTCAGGGTCGCCGGATGACGTGGCCGCGAAGGTCCGCGCCGATGGTGGCGTGCCGGACGACCAGGTGGTCGGCGACCTCGCCGGCGCTGCGCGATTCCTGCGCGCACTGCCGAACGTGAACGGCAAGGTTGGCATCTTCGGCACCTGCTCCGGCGGCCGTCATGGCGTGCTCGCCGCGTCGCGCACCACCGAGTTCGACGCACTCGCGGACCTCTGGGGCGGCGGCGTCGTGATGGCCGAAGCCGACCTCACGCCCAAGCGGCCCGTGGCCCCGATCGACTACACGAAGGACCTGTCCTGCCCGATCCTTGGCCTTTTCGGCAACGACGACCGCGCGCCGACGGCGGAACAGGTCGATATCCACGAAGCGGAGCTGAAGAAGCTCGGCAAAGCGTACGAGTTTCATCGCTACGACGGTGCCGGCCACGGCTTCTTCTATCACCACGCGCCTGCGATGTACCGCGCCGAGCAGGCCGTGGATGGCTGGAAGAAGGTCTTTGATTTCTTCAGCCGCAACCTCGGCTAGGTGTCCACTGACGAACGGCAACGAAAGGGAGGGATGACCCCATGTGCACCATGATCGCTGAGCGCGCCGCAATCGAAGGCGTTGGCAAAGGCACCGCCGGCTGGTTCGCGGTCGACCGCGTAAACGTCACGTTCGACCACCCGTTCGAGTTCGCGGCCGAGCACGCACTCTGCATCGACTTCGTGAATGAAGCGATGGGGCCGGGAGCACGCGTCGCGGTGGAGATGACCAGGGAGTCGGCCAGGAGCCTCATCGACGCCATCGAAACTGCGCTGGAACGCGGGCGGGACGCCTGAGATGGCCGCGACGCCGCGCATCGAACCGTACGTTGGCCAGGTTTTTGAGCCGCGGGCCGTTTCTGTTGACGAATCGGAACTGGCCGCCTACCGGGCGGGGCTCGATGTGCCAGCAGAGCCGAACCCGCCGCAGATGTACGCGGGCGCATGGGACGCGGGGAACGGTGCGCTCTTCTCTCAGCAACGGGGCCACCTCTGGCTGCGGCAAGAATGGGAGTTGCATCAGCCGATCCGCGAAGGCATCACCTACACGGCCTCCGGGCGCGTGGTCGACATCTACCCGCGCCGCGAACGCACGATCCTGCTGACGGAGACAGAGGTGCGCGACCAGTCAGGTGCGCTCGTCTCCATCCAGCGGCACCACCAGAGCTTCTTGCTCGACCAACCGCCCACGGGCGAAGTGCAGCTTCGCGCCCCTTCAGAGAAGGAGGGCGCGCGCGCATCGTCCGGGCCGCCTGCTGGCGACGAACTCGGCGTCCTCGAACGGACGGTGACGCTCGAAATGTGCGGGCTCTTCTTCCACGGCTCCCGCAGCTACCACTCGGATAAAGAGCAGTCGCAAGCCCTGGGCTTCCAGGATGTGGTCGTCGGCGGGCGGATGAGCATGGGCCTCGCCGGCGAAGTGCTCGACCGGGCGCTCGGCGAACGCTGGGCCACTTCGGGGCGGCTGCTGGTGAAGTTCACCAATGTGCTCTGGCCGGGCGAACCGATTCGCGTCACTGCCCGCACGACAGGCCCGCTCGCGGACGATCCGGCGCGCACTGGCGTGTACGCGTGGGTGGAGAAGGCCGACAGCACGGTCGTGCTCGTGGCCGAGGGCAGCGTCGCCAGCTAGCCAGGACACGACGAAGCCCGCCTCTCGCCCGTCACCCGGTTGGGCGTGGAGCAAGCAGGCGGGCCCGTCTGGTGCTTCCCTACGGATCGACGATGAAGATCTCCACGTCGACGAAGCCCTCGTCTGCCGGGACATCTTGCGTGATGTTGGCAACGACGGTCCCCGGCACGCTCGGGCTTTCGGCAACGGCCTGCACGCGATCCATGCCAATCCCGAAGCCATCCAGGAACAGTGTGGAGAACGAGCCGCCCTCGGTTTCTTCGTAGCCTTCAAGGTTGCCCGCCAGTTGAAAGAACGAGAACGATTTCGTGCCCGTGTGGACGGTGATCCATGTGCTCGTGGCCGTATCGATCGTGATGGCAACGAGATCAGTCCGGGTCGTACCAAACGTCCCCAGACCGCCTGGTACGAAGTCGAGCGGGTACTGGTTGGTGATGATTCGGTCGCCGTTGTCGAGGGTCCCGTTTGCGTCCGTATCCACGAGCTTGGCTATGAGGGTGTCGACGGCATCGTTGTAGCCACCGTCCGCGGTGTTGTTGTCGACGTACGCCACGGCCAGCAGCCGCTCTGGAGCGAAGATCTCGACATCGATGAACGGGTCATCGGTATCGCGATCGAGGAAGGTCTCGGCGACCGCCTGTTCTGGCAGACTCGTTGAGGAAGTGCTCACGACTACCCTATCGAGCCCACTGAAGCTGTCGTGGAATTGCGTTGCACCGGCGGCTTCCTGGTAGAGATGCATGGTCCCATCGGTGCGAAAGTCGAAGCCACTGCCCGAAGCTAAGCCGGTGACGATATGAGGCTCTGAGTTGCTGACGAAAGAAATGAGGTTGACCGTCCGAGTGAAGGCGCCGGTCGCGTTGGCATCGAGGTCCAGCGGGTAGCGATGCGAGATCAGGTAGTCGCCGGGGCTAACGTTGCCGTCGAGGTTGTAGTCGATGACCTTCGCGATGAGCGTATCCACCGACTCGTTGTAGCCGCCGTCGTTTACGTCGTTGTCGATGTAGGCCACGGCCAGCAGCGGGCCGTCCGGATCGGGTTCCGGCTCCGGCTCGCACGCCACAACCGAGAAGATGGCTATCCAGAGCCCGCCGCCGATCGATACGGGCGTGAGAGCAGACCCGCTTTGCGGCCCGCATCCGTAGTCGCTGCCCGGGGCCGGAGGGCCACCGAAGATATTGATGGCCTTCAGGTAGTCCACTTCCCAGTTGCCGCCGAACTCGTCCATAGCTTCATACGAAACCCGGCTGGCAATCGAAGAGGGGTCCCAGTCGCCGAGGAAGATACCTATGCCACGGCAACTGCCGCCCAGGAACAGGGATGAGCTGGTGATGGTGTCGGGCTCTTCGTACTGGTTGTCGCAGTTGCCGAAGAACCAGACGTGCGAGTCGTCGTAATCCTGGCCCTGGGCAATCGTCGCAAGGCTGAGTACCGCGACGATCGCCGCGCCAAGGACCAGCAGTTTCCGCATTAATCACTCCGTGCCCGTGGGTTAGGCTTGAGCATCGTACGACCCAAATGTCGCGGATGTATAGCCATCACGCGTTGGACGCCGCCACCGCTCGCGGTCGCCTGGTAGTTGAGGCCGTGGGCTTTCTGTTGCGCGGCAACGAAGTCCTCGCCGGAAATGAGCCGTGTGGTCTTGTAGCTCTTCAGATGGCCGGCGGCGTTTACGGCCAGGGCGAATGCGGCCGCGGCGGTGTCGTCCGGAAGCGTGGCGAGTGCGATAACGTCGTGCTCACCGAGTGAGAAGTCGAAGCTCTCCAGTTTTCCGCCGAGCTTCTCAGCCATGGCGCGGACGCCGGGGACGCGATCCTGGGGCTTGCTGACCAACGCAGCGACGGCATCGGAGTTGTAGGACGCCTGCACGAGGTAGCGCGATGTAGGGGTATGGCTCTCTTTTCGCTATCGAATATGTCCTGATCCAGTAGCCACCATAACTTATCTGCCAGCGACCCGTTTGTTCGCTCCGCGGAGGAGGCGGGCGAGACAGCACGAACCTGGACCGGGGGCGTTATACGACAGAAGATACGCGAACTTCACATCGTTCTTTACCATTCAGCGAGCCAGGCAGCCAGTATACTTGGAGCGGAGGTATCCACAGAAACACGGATGAACACACTCAAGACCACGCTCCTGCTTTCGGTGCTGACGGGCATCCTCGTCGCTGTCGGTGGGCTCGTGGGGGGCACCGGCGGCGCCATCCTCTTCCTCGTCATCGCAGGCGTGATGAACTTCGTCGCCTACTGGTTCAGCGATCGGTTGGCCCTGCGCATGGCAGGCGCCCGCGAGATCCAGGAGAACGATGACCCGCACCTTTACCGCATGGTCCGCGAGGTCGCCGACCTCTCCCGTATGCCGATGCCGAAGGTCTACGTCATCCAGACAGACTCCCCGAATGCGTTTGCCACTGGACGGAACCCGAAGCACGCGGTGGTCGCCGTGACCACCGGCATCCGTTCAATCCTGAACGACCGCGAGCTGCGCGGCGTGCTCGGCCACGAGATGGGCCACGTAAAGAACCGTGACATCCTCACGAGTTCGATCGTCGCCACCGTTGCGGGCGCCATCCAGATGATCGCGCAGGTCGCCCTGTTCAGCCAGATCTTCGGTGGGCGGCGCGACAACCAGAACCCGCTGATTTCGCTCCTCCTGATCCTCGTCGCCCCGATCGCAGCGACGATCATCCAGCTGGCGATCAGCCGGACGCGCGAGTATTCGGCTGACAAGACCGGCGCAGAGGTCACCGGCGACCCGGAGGCGCTCGCCAGCGCGCTGGAGAAGCTGCACCGCGGGGTCGCCTACCGGCCGATGAAGGAGACGCCGGTGCAGCAAGCGGTCTCCGCGCTCTACATCGTCCATCCGTTCAACGCGGGTGGCATGTCGAAGCTGTTCAGCACACATCCGCCGATGGAAGAGCGCATCAAGCGCCTCCGCGCCATGGTCGGCCACGTCTAACCTGCACACGATGCCAGGTCCATCGCGGCCCGTCGTCCTCGTCCCATACAACTTCACCTGGCCAGGCAGCTTCGCAGGCCTCCGCGACGAAATCGCGGGGGCCTGTGGCGATCTGCTCGCCGGCATCGAGCATGTGGGCAGTACCGCGGTCCCGGGGCTGGCGGCCAAGCCGGTGATCGACCTGATGCCCATCCTTCGGCGGTTTGAAGACGGCCCCGCCTGCGCCGAGGCGCTCGGACCCCTCGGCTACGATTATCTCGGCGAATACGGCATCCCCGGCCGTCAGTTCTTCACCAAGAACGAAGCACGCACGGGAACGCGCATCGCGAACGTCCACATGTACGAACGCGGCCACGACGAGGCGATCGCCCACCTTGCCTTTCGCGACTATCTCCGCGCGCATGACGACTGGCGCGACCGTTATGAATCGCTGAAGCGTGAGCTCGCCGCGCGCTTCCCGGGCGATGTCGAGGCATATGCCGAGGCAAAGACGGAGTTCGTGAAGGAAGTGGTCGCGCTTGGGCTGGCGGAGGCTGGCAGCGGGCACCTCTATCGACGGGCCCGCTGAGGCCGCGCTAGAGTGCACGCGATGGCGAAGCTCGAGATCTCGGTGGAGTACTGCGCGAGCTGCAACTACCTGCCCCGCGCCTTGTGGATGGCTGGTGAGATCCTCACCGAGATCCAGTTCGACGTGTCGCGCTTCGACCTCGTTCCAGGCGACATGGGCGTCTTCGAATGGTCGGTGGGCGGGGAACCGGTGTTCAGCAAGTCCGCAACCGGGCGTTTTCCCGACATCGAAGAGCTCAAGGAAGCCATCTACGCAAAGCTGGAGTGAACGCCATGGCAGACACCATCCGCATCGTTAGCCCTGTCGGGCAGCCCTTCGTCACGGAGGCATCGCCGGCACTGCGCCCCTCGTCGCTAAAGGGCTTGCGCCCGGGCATCCTCGAAAACCGCAAGGCGAACGCACGCCTGCTCATGGAATCGATGGTCGACGGCCTGCGCGAACGTGTGCCCCTCGGCGCATTGACCGTCGGCAGCAAGCCGGTGGCCGGCCCGCCCAGTCCCAGCACCTTCGACCTCCTGGTCCGCAACTCGGACTTCGTGGTCGTCGGGAGCAGTGACTGAGGATCCTGCACGACGTGGAGTATCCACGCCGCGATCGAGTTTGAAAAAGCCGGGATCCCGACCGTCACCATCGGTACCAGCGTGTTTGAAGACCTGTTGAAGCTGGAAGCGGAGCAGCGCGGGATGCCTGGTCTCACGTACCTGCTGGTCGAGCACCCGCTTGGCGGCATCCGTCCCGATGCTGTGCGAGCGAAAGCGCACGCTGCTGTCGATGCGCTTGAAGCTGCGCTCCTGGGGAACCGGTGACTGCGCGCACCCGCCCCGCGGAGACGTTCGAACTCCCGGCCGACCCGGTCGAGTTCTCGCGCGAATGCCAGCGCCGGGGCTGGTCCGATGGGCTGCCGCTGATCCCACCGACGGCGGAGCGGGTCGCCGCCATGGTCACCGCCTCCGGGCGCGAACCGCTCGAACTCATCGGCGTGTTGTCCCCGCGGCAGGGCATGGCCACGGTGGAGGCGATCGCTGCCAACGCGGTGATGGCCGGCTGCGAGCCTCGCCAGTTCAGCGTGCTCCTCGCGGCCGTCCAAGCCGTTGCGGACCCGCGCTTCAACCACGATGGCATCAACGCGACGACGCACCCCTGTGGCATCTTCGTCCTCGCCAGTGGCCCAAAGGCGCGCGAAGCCGGAATTCATGGCGGCACCGGCTGTTTCGGGCCGGGCTTCCAGGCAAACGTCTCCATCGGCCGCGCCCTTCGACTGGTGATGCTCAACATTGCCGGGGCGTCCCCGGGCGTCGGCGACCGTGCCACGCAGGCGACCCCGGCCAAGCTTGCCTTCTGTGCGACCGAGCGCGAGGACGCAAGCCCCTGGCCGCCGTTCCACACCACGCGCGGATTCGCCGCCGGCGATTCGTGCGTCACGGTCTGGGCCTGCGAAGGGCCGCACAACATCCAGGAGCACGGCAGCAACACGGCGGAGGGCATCCTCCTCACGATTGCCGGGGCGATGGGCCAGGCCGGGAGCAACAATATCCTCGCGGGCGGCGAGCCAGTCCTCTGCCTCGGTCCCGAACACGCGGCCACGATCGCTTCCGGCGGCTACAGCCGCGAAGACATCCAGCAGTACGTCTTCGAACACGCCCGCTACCCGGTCGATCGTCTTTCTCCCGAGTTCCTCGAGATGGTCCGCGACCGCATGCAGGGCGGCGAAGGTGAACGCGAGATCGATGGCACAATCGGCATCATTGAGCGCCCGGAAGAGCTCCACGTCATCGTCGCTGGCGGCGTCGGCAAGCACTCCTGCTGGATGCCCACCTTCGGCGGCATGACCCGGCCGGTCACCGTAGCGATCCGGTAGGCGGCCGCACCTGGCGGCAGGCGACCCAAGCTGGCAAACGAGTGTCGCCGAGGTCCGGGCCGACGATTGGTTCGCCCATAGGGCTCCGCCCATGGCCTGAACGAGCCACCGGATAGAATGGCGCTATGTCGATGCTCCTCGCGCCGTTTAACTGGTATCGCGTCTGGGTCGCTGGCGTCGCCGGCTACCTACTCGGCTGCATCCTTAGCGCCGACATAGTTACCAGGATGGCAAACGCGCGCCGCCACCAGCCGGTCGACCTCCGCAGAGTGGGGAGCGGCAACCCCGGGGGAGCCAACGCGGTCGCGAACCTTGGCGCCGGTTGGGGTGCGGCCGTCGTCGCGGGGGATATCGCCAAGGGCGCCATCGCGGCCCAGGCTGGCCGCCTCATCGCCGGCGATGCCGGGGCCTACGCGGCAGCCACCGGTGCGGTTGCGGGCCACTCGTTCCCGGCATTCGCGGACTTCCGTGGCGGCAAAGGCGTCGCCACCAGCGCTGGGACGACGTTTATCTGCTTTCCTATTTACGTCCCGGTGGACCTCGGCATCGCCGGGGCGAGCTACGCACGTATGCGCCACGGCGCCGTCGCCACGCTGACCGCGACCTTTGTGTTCTGCCTGGCTGCCGTTAGCTGGTACCGGCTCCGCCTGCCGAACGCCTGGGGTCCGCGCGCAAGCATCGGGCTCCCCCTGTATGCCCTTGCGACAAGCGCGATCATCACCTGGAAGTTCCTCAGCGCTCCCCCACACAAGGGGAACGCCGAAGCCCAACCTGTACCTGGGGCGGCCCCGAAGTGAACAGGCCCAAACCTACCGCTGTTGGCCGCTACCTCATCACCGTCCCGGAACGTGGCGTACGGGCCATCGTCGCCGTTGTCGGCGGCACCGCCCAGGAAACAGCCGCACTGGTGCTCCCCCGCTTCGTCCGCCGTTCGCGCCTCTACGAAGTGACGGCGAAGAACGCCCTCCGAATCGCGATCGAGCTTGTCGGCGGCGTGGAACCCGGAGAGCGCACGGACGCCGAGCCAGAAGCCCCGGCCGCCGGCCGCCTCGCCGTCAAGAAAGCGGCCGGCAACGCGGTCGAGTTCGGGTCCATCGCGGCGTTTGGGTTCTCCCCCCTCTGGTTGCTGGCCGCCGCTTCCGATGTCCTCAACGGCTCACGCGTCTATCTGAAGACGCTTGAGGACGAGCTAGCCCGTGCCGGCTACCTGCAGCCCGATGTGCATTTCACATCCGTCGACCAGCTCCTCGGTGCTCTGCAGGGCGCCGCCGGTACAAGTGCCGGCGCCATCGACACGCCCCCGATCGAAATCGCGGAGCTGAAGAAGTCCATCTCCGAATTCAAGCGCGACGCCACCGGGCTACCCTCACCGGGCGAACTCGCGGCGCTGTTCGATGGGCTCGTCCGCACGGCACGTCTCGAAGGGCGGCCACTGCTCGATGTCTCGACCGGCATCGGCCTCGCCTTCCTCACATCTGCAAAGAACGTCTCTCGCGACCACGTGGTCGCGCCATACCGCCAGGACTGGGCGCCGCTGCGCAAAGAGGGGTTCGGCTCGTACGCGGTACGCATCTCCGGGCCCTATCGAAGCGCCATCAACGGCCACCTCGACCCGTCGAAGGACACGTGGACGGAGAAGGCCGGCCGCTGGGCCTCTCGCAAGACCCGCGGCAACGGCCCATACCGCTGACCTACTTCTTGCACTTCTTCCCGGCGCTGCAGGGATAGTCGAACTTCCCGCTGACCTGCACAGTCTTCGGATCGCCGTCAGCGAGGACCTCCTTCGCCGTAAACGTAAACGTCCCGGCGATCCCCTTGTCGTCGAAGCGGGTGATGTTCAGCTCGCCGGGCTCCGAGACGCCGTAAAACGCGTCGTCGCCGGTCGTCATCAAGACGCCGAAGTCCTTTGATTCGCCATCCGCCCCGAAGGGGCCACCTTCCACAATCCGGTACGTGCCCGCCTTGAACGGCACGTCCGCGTACTTCGCCCCGCCGCCGGGCAGGAAACTGATGCTGAAATCGGGGTCCTGGACGCAGTTGATGATCAGCAGGAAGAGGCGCGGGTCGCTCTTCATGTCCTCATCTACCTGGCGCTTGATCTCGTCTTCACTCGCGTCGGAGTTGGCGATCTTCGCGAACTGTTCGAGGTTCTTACGCATCTCGTCGTCGTCGTAGTAGTAGTCCGAACCAAACGAACTCGGACCGCCGCCAGTCTTCGCCTCAAGCTGCAGGTCGCCACTGAACGTCACCTCGCATGACCCGGGCCCGGACTGCTGCACGGGCCCGGAACCGGGCGCCGTGGCTCCACTCGAACCCGGCGTGGTCGCCGTCCCGGGGTTGCCACTGCTGTCGCCCGGCGACGTGTCATCGTCGTCACCACTGCCACCGCACGAAGCGAATCCGAAAACAAGGAAGAGAATAAGGAGCGGCCCGGCCGCCAACTTCAGGGTCGCCGTCGATCGACGCACGTGTATCCCTCATCCGCACCCGTACCGGGCACTAAACGAAGTATCGTCGGAAGTCGCGTGAAGCGGAGGGCGCGGACGTGAACCCGTTCACGCAGGTGGCTCCGCCAGGGAGAGGCTCGCCGCCACCACCTCCCAGTAACGTGTTGTCGCGGGGACCTTCAGCCGCTTTTCGATGAAGCCGAAATCGAAGCCGCGTGGCGCGCCCGGCAGGACCGTCGCAAGGAGTTCCTGCTCGTAGGCAGCCGCGACCACGAGCATGGGATGCTCGATCGACGCTGTGTCCGCGGGCTCGCGTAGCAGCGTCACGTACCGTTTCGTGCCTTCCGGGAGCTCTCCATACGGGTCGACCGCCAGCAGCCGCTCCAGGTCTGCTCGTGTGCGGACCATCGCCGAGACCCGTTTGAGCCCCACCCCGGCCAGGGCGCGCTCCACCGTTTCGGTTGCATCCGTGGCCGCGCCATCGAAGTCGAAACCCACGTTGCCGCTCTGCAGATAGGTGCGCACGTCTCCGAGCCCCGAGGCGGAGAGCAGATCGCGCATCGCGTCCATCTTGATCCGGTTGGCAGTGCCAACATTGACCGCGCGGAGGAAGGCAACGTATCGCACGGGGGTAGCCTACCCCGCCGCCTCCAGCACGCGCTTCATCTGTTCGAGGTCGCCCTGCACGCGGCCGTTTACCATGCGGCCAATCAGCGGGCCGAACAGCGCGAACAGCGGCCCCTTGCCGCCGCGATTCCGCACCCGCACCCGCGTCGCGCCCTCTCCCGCGTCATCAAAGTGGTAGTCGACGACCATCGGGAAGGGGCCGCTCACGGTCTTCATCCCCAGATGGCTGCCGGGCTCGAACGCGACGACTTCGGTCGTGTACGCCATCGCCCGGCCCATCATCTTCGCCGTGCGCTCCACCCGCGTGCCCATACCGAACGCGTCCTCCCCCTGCTTCCCTGACCGCGACAGCGCGCGGATCCACTCCAGGTCGTTGGCGGGGTCGCAGGCCCAGGCGGCGACAGCGTCCCTCGGCTTCGAAATGACCACTTCGGCGGTGACGTCGATCGGCATTGTGGGGACTCCTGGTAACGTAAGCGCAGTCTAACGCAATTTGGATCATGTCTTCCTCCCCGGACACGTCCTGGGCTGGGCTCTGGCAGGCCGGGGTGAGCGGCCGGGCTCAGGCTGGGGTCTTGTCCGGCACCGAGAGATCCCATCGCCGGACGTTGCGACGCACCGGCGGCGTCTCGCCATCTTCGTACGCACCAAGACACGCCTCAATGGCTTCGAGCACGTTGTGCTCAAGCTCGTCCAGCGTCTCCCCCTGCGATCCGCAGCCTGGCAGTTCTGGTACTTCGGCCCAGTAGCCGCCCTCTTCGGCCTCATATACAAGCACGGTGTACATCGGCATTCGAATCAGACCCCCTCGCACTATCGGCGCGCTGCTTTCAGGAAATCGTCGTCAGTGAACCCCGAAAGTTGGACGCGTACGCGGCCGGTGACCACCCTCACCCCCACCCTAACGGCGACAACAGCACGTGCTGCGACACCGTGTGCAGGTCCCGCCACGCCCGCCCCAGCGCGCTCCCCATCGCCAGCGGCGACATCCCCGCGTAGGCGTACAGCCGGTCCGACACGCCCACCGCCGTCCGCGTCGCGAACGCGGCCGAGTGACGGACGTCATCTGAGTGCGCTTTGGTCACGGCTTCGCCCGCAAGCGTCGTGGCCCACGCGCGCCCTACGGCGGCAAGGAATCCAAGCCTCGCCGCCTCCAGCGCAACCGTGACCTCGGCCATCGCGGCAGTCACGGCCGGGTGTCCGCCGAGCGGTGCTCCATCGTGAACCCGCTTCGTCGCCGCCAGTTCGCGGAACAGCTCCAGGAAGTGCGCGGCCACGCCGAGCGCCACGGACGCGAACGACGCCTCCGCAATCGAGAGGAACGGAAACCGGAACAGCGGCCCCGGGAGCGACGGCGGGCTAAAGGCGTCGAACGTGTGCGCTTCGGGCACAAAGCAGTCGATCTCGAAGTCGTGGCTGCCGGTGCCGCGCATGCCGAGCGTGTCCCACGTCTCGTGGATGCGTACCGACTCTCGCGGGACCGCTACCGCGCGTAGCAGCGGCTCACCTGCCGCGTCGAGAACCGGCACGCCCTCGCGCATCACCCGGCAGCTGGCCGTGAACCAGGCCGCCTGGTGCGCGCCGCTGGCGTACTTCCAGCGACCGCGCACATGGTAGCCACCGTGAACAACCTCAGCCTCGCCCGATGCGGTGCCCGACCCGGCGATCAGTGCGTCCGCGGGCGCGTAGATCTGTCTCGCCGTCGCCTCCGGGAGCAGGGGTGCGAAGAGGGCACCGCCGGCACCGATGGTCACTGCCCAGCCAAACGCGCCATCGATCCGCGCAGCCGCTTCGAACACGCGCAACGAGTCGAGCAGGTCCAGCTCTTCGCCATCGAACGGGCGCGGGATCCAGAGCCGGTAGAGCCGGTTCGCGACGATGCCGCCCGCGACCACGTTCGGCAGCCGCCGGTCTCGATCCCCTTCGGCCGCGTGCGCGTCCACCACCTCGCGCAGCGATTCCACGCGGCCGAGCCAGGCATGCAGGTCAGGCATCCAGGAGGTCCCCTTGGAGGTTCACGAGGACAGGCTAGGAGTCCGCGAGCCGGTCGAACAATGGGCGATAGTGAGTGATGGTATCGTCGATCACGGCAGCCACCTTCTCGTCAGGGGCGTGGTTAAAACCCTCCGCCAGCCGGTCGAAGACCGGGCGGTAGTCGCGGATCTGACGTCGAATGATCTCAGCAGTCTCAGGGTCGATATTTCCGAGGTCAACGGCCTCCGAGAGCCTGTCGGGCTGTGCCATCTAGCAATTGTAGCCTGTCGCTACCCCTTCTTCTTCTCGACGCCCGCCATGAACCGCGCCGCGTCGACGACGAATCGCTGGTGGGTGCCGTGCCCTACCTGTTCGCGGTCGTCCTTCGCTGTCCATTCGAAGTCGACCTTGCGGCCCTCGACCGCCGCCACCTTCACTTCCACGGTCACGGTCAGCCCGGGCGGCGTCGCGCCTGTGTGGTTGATCACGATCTGGGTGCCGACGCTCATCTGCGTGCCCTCGATCTGACGCGACAGCCAGCCGCCCGCCGTGGCTTCCACAAGTGCGCCGAGACTCGGGGTCGAGAACACGTCCGGCGCACCGGGCAACACCTTGCTCGCGTAGTGTTCCGGGGCAGCTACCACCGCGCCCGTCTCAGTCTGTCCCACCTGGTCTGCCGTCAGTGCCACGCCATTGCCTCCGAAATGTACTTTGCGTGGCGGCATCCTAGCGCAGGGACGGGCCGTCGTGCTTCGATTGCAGCGTGCGGATGCGGCGAATCCTCATGCTGGCCGGAACGATCGCGGCCCTGGCTACCTTTGCAGCCTGCGGTGAAGGAGATAGCGAACCATCGTCGCCACCCGATTCGCCTACCTCGACCATCACACCGGTAGTCGCCACTCCCACCCTGAGCTCTTTGCCAACAGCGAACCCCACCGCGATGCCGGCACAGACGCCAACGGCCTCGCCTGCCGCCACACCAGCCATCGAACCCCGGGGGTTCCCGCTCGATCCCGCGACGAGCCTCGGCGTGGTCACCGGCACGATCCCGAACCGCTCCATCACCTGGATCGGAGGCCTCAACGCCTTCGACTACAGCCAGCGAGACCAGCCAACGTCAGCGCCGGACCTCGCCAATCGCTCCGGCTGGAACTGCCGCGTGCACGTGGAATACGAGGGCTACCCTGCCGTCGACTGGTACGTCCCCACGGGGACGACGCTGGTGGCCACGATGGATGGGGTCGCAACGCTGCACGTCATCACTGTCGCGAACGCGTTTGACGTCTACGGGGCAGACCGGGAACCCTACCTTGGTGACCCGGACCGGGATCGCGCCGCTCTCTCGCCGTTCCCGGGTCCGGGCGGCGGCAAGGGCGTGTTTGTCACGATCGCAAACGAAGAGTTCGGGCTCGAATACGCGCACCTCGACCTCGCCGGAACGCTCCGCGTGGTCCCCGCGGATGCTTTTATCAGGCCGTACACCGCTGTCACCGATTACGTCGCGCTTTTCAGCGGCATGCGCGACTACCGGAGCTCAACACCCGTCGCCACGTGGGCCGTCAAGCGTGGTGACGTCATCGGCTTTTCCGGCGATACCGGCTATAGCGAAGCACCGCACCTGCATTACACGGTCCACCGCCAGGACGGCCCGCTCCTCTGCCCGACGACCGAGTCGGGCTTTGCGGATGGAGGCTGGCTGCTCCGATGAGTCGTGGCGTAGGTGACTGAATCGCGGCATCCCCTCCCTTCTCCCCGGTCACGGGGAGAAGGGTCGGGGCTGAGGGGCCCGGTGGGATAAGGATTTCGGCGGGTTGCGCCCCTCACCCTGCCCTCTCCCCCTGCCGGGGGCGAGGGTTCCGCGTGGTGTGTGTTGCCCGGGCTCGGTTCAGAGGCCCGCGGCCAGGGGCGGCCGCGACTACGGGGGACCCTATAACGCGGCAGCCGCGCTCCGCAGTGGCGCCGGGTTCAGCTTCTTCAGCTCCGGCAGCACTTCCTTCGCGAACAGCTCCATGCTCTTCTGTGCCAGGTCCAGCGGCATGCCGCCGTAGCGGAATACGAACGTCAACTCCGATGTCCCGAACGCCTCCGCCAGCTGCTTCGACCGTTCGATGATCATCTCCGGCGTCCCCCATGGGTGACCGCCCGTGAACCCGCGTGCGAAGATGCCGGGGTCCTGCCGCATCGCCGCCGACCTCTGACCGTAGCCTTCGTAGCCCTTCAGCTTAGATAGATGGTCGCCTAGCAGTTCGTAGTGCCGGAGCGCCGTGTCCGCGTAGCAGGCCATGTACTTCTCAGCTGGCCCGCGAGCCTCGTCGACTGTCGGTGCGCAGTACGTCCAGAGGGCGAGACGCGTGTCGACCGGCCCAAACCCCGCCTGTTCTCGCAGCTCGGTATAGCGGCGGATGCCCGCCAGCGATGTCTCCAGGTCCGTGTTCGGGATCACCATCGGCTTCACGCCGGCGTTGGCGATGACCTCCATCGTCTCCGGTGAACCCGCGGCGCAGTAGAGATTGTCGCTCAGGTCGTAGGCAGGCTGGGGGCGAAGGCGAAGGTCCTGGATGTTATAGAACTGGCCGTCAAAGCTCTTGATCTGGCCGTCGCGCAACAGATCGCGGAGGACCTGGATATTCTCGTCGAAACGGCCACGCGCCTCGTTCTGGTCCACGTTCAGGCCCGCGAATTCGCGACGCCCAAGGCCCCGGCCCACGCCCAACACCACGCGGCGTCCGCCGAGCAGCGCGTCCAGCATCACCACGTCTTCGGCGACCCGCACCGGGTTGTGCCACGGGAGGACGACCACCATTGTCCCGAGGTCCACCTTCTTCGTAACTCCGGCGATGTAGGTGAGCAGCTGTAGCGGGTTGGTCACCATCGTGTACGGCGTGAAGTGGTGCTCGATCGTCCAGACCGTGTCGAAGCCGAGCGAGTCGGCCTGCACGGCAAGGCTCACATCTTCAAGAAAGATCTGGCGGTCGGATGTCGCCGGGCGGTCCGGCACCTGTTCGCCGCGCTCTTCCGCCTCATAGCGGTCCCAATCCTCGGCGTTCTGGCAAAAGATCGTCATCCCAACGCGCATCGCGGGCCTCCCGGTCCGGCCCTTTGGGCCGAAAATATGGCGGGATACTAGCACGCGCAGGGAGCGGGTTGCGGGACGTGGCCCACCCGCTCCGTCGTACGGAGCTGCACCATGTCGCCGGGCTCCAGTCCGGTCGAAGAAGAAGGCGAACCCTCGCCGTCCAAACAGCGGTTAGGGAGGTTGTAAGCATGTTGCGAACTGGACTGTGGTTGCTCCTCGTCTTTCTCGCCGGCCTCGCCGTGCCAGTAGTCTGTTGGGCAAGAATCGGCAACGTGCCACTCAACTGGACGCTGACCGCAGCGAGTGTGCTCGCGACGCTGGGCATGGTCACCTTCGTCCTGGCGGCCTCGCCGGATACGTCCGTGGGTGTTTCGGTGACCATCGCGTCAATCTCCAGCTGCTTCGTAGCACTCTCGCTGACCGTCGTCGGAAAGAGCTTTCAGAACGCCCGACGCCTGGCAGATGATGCCCAAGATCGCCGAGCCAAGAGCGGGTGGTAATCCATCGTGGCTCCAGAGTACGCGGGCGTCGCAGCGATCCTCCTTCCGTCAGGGCTGGCTCAGCTCCTGTTTCACCGGCGATTCCTTGAGGTCGTGCTGAGAAATGGGCGTCGATGGGACGGGTCGGGAGCGGCTTCGCATGCGTTCGGGGAAAGCAATTGGCGCCCGGTGCCGAGAACTCTGTCGATGGTCGTTAGGGCGCTTGGAGCCGCCGAAATCGCGGTTGGACTTTGGATGTCGGCCCTCGCAGCGGGACGATGAGGAGTACCTTTTGTATGTACGCGTGCCGCCCGGCTCCAACCCGAACGGTCACCGTCGACAGGTAGCCAGGAGCAATTCGTGAAGCTGACCGTCCTCCTGCTGTCGGGAGCGGGTGTGATCGCGACCGCCGTTTCCAACCTCGCGGACGGGACGGTGGTTCCCGGCGCGTTCACTACCGTGCTGACTGGCGTGCTTTCCGCCGCGTTCGCATTCAGCGTGATCCTTGCTGTCCGTAGGGCGCGCCGTCGAAACCATCCCGGCCGCTAGCCTCGGTACCTCTCTTCAGTGGCCGAACGCGCCTCTCGCGCGCCCCATACGCTTCACTCGCCGATGGGTGCAAACTCCATGAGCGACATCGCGCCGTCGCACGGCCCAAGCGTGACCTTCGCGGGCAGGCTGACGACGATGCCCTGCCCGAAATCGACCACGATCGTGAGGTCGTCGACGGCCCACGTACGGCACGGTCCCGTCGCTCCATCCTTCCACGACCAGACCAGCCAGAGGCGGGCCGACCCGTTCGGGGGCTCTGCGAGATCGACCCAGCGAT
This sequence comes from Dehalococcoidia bacterium, assembly GCA_020432045.1. Classification (GTDB taxonomy): domain Bacteria; phylum Chloroflexota; class Dehalococcoidia; order Tepidiformales; family Tepidiformaceae; genus JAGQHB01. Next base: position 25,935 of record JAGQHB010000009.1, read on the forward strand.
CGCTGCCTGGCTGGAGGACCGCCGAATCCAGCACCACTTGCGCGCGAGCTGGCCCCGCGACAACCATCCCGTCGCCGTCGCGGAGCGTGACGTTTCGCGGCACAGGGAGCGTGCAGGGCTCGGTACCCGCCTGTCCGAACCAGAGCACCAGCGACATCATCGCGGTCGAGCCGACGGGCGCGTCGCTGACGCCGGAGACCGCGCCGGGAGCGCACGTCGCCACCTCCGGCGCGCTGCCGCTAGCGGATGGTCGCTGCGTTGCGGGGGTCGGGGTCGCTGCGTTCGAGGAACCACCGGAGCAGCCAGCGAACAGGACAACCGCCAACACGATGGCCGCGTACATCAACCTCATTGCCCTTGGAGTGTGGGGCGTGGCGCAGGACGCTGTCCACGCGAGCCGGGCTGCTTTAGCGGCCCGCCACGGTTCAGGCTTTCCGCGCCAACGTTCGACAATTGCAGGCCACGCCAGCATCATCCTTTAAGGCAGCCGACCGTACAGCGCCCGAGATCGCCCGGCCGCCGTCCAGCTCCCACCGAGGTGCAGTGGCGCAGACTCTTTCCCCCCCGGATTCCCATATAACCACGGAACCCGGCGCCGGCAGGACGCCCGGACACGCCCGCATACCCTATCTCCCCGCTATCGATGGCCTGCGCGCTGTCGCCGTGGTGGCGGTGCTCTGCTACCACGCGGGAGCGGCGTGGCTCCCCGGCGGGTTCCTCGGCGTCGACGTCTTCTTCGTGATCAGCGGGTACCTCATTACGTCCTTGCTGGCCGGCGAGTGGCGTTCCAATGGCCGGATAAGCCTTGGACGGTTCTGGCAGCGGCGGGCACGGCGGCTCCTGCCCGAGCTGTTCGTCCTGGTCGCCGCCGCCCTCCTCTGGACCGCGATCTTTCATGCAGACGAGCTTGCACGCCTGCGCGAGGACGCGCTGGCGGCCGCCGCCTACGTGATGAACTGGCGGCTCGTCTTCAGCCACCAGTCGTATTTCGACTCTTTTGGGAGGCCGTCCGTCCTCCGTCACCTGTGGTCGCTGGCCGTTGAGGAGCAGTTCTACCTTGCCTGGCCGCTGGTCGCCGCGCTGACGCTGTATCTGACTCGCCGCCGCGGGGCGTTGCTCGGGATCGCGCTCGCGGGCACGGCAGGCTCGGCGGTCTTGATGGCCGTCCTCTACGCCCACAACGGCAACGACCTTTCGCGGCTGTACTACGGCACGGATACGCGCGCTTCAGCCGTGCTCCTCGGGTCCGCCCTGGCGCTGTGCTGGTCGCCCTGGCAGCGGCCATCCGATGGATCGAATCGGCGCATGCGTATTGGCGCAGATGGACTGGCACTTGTTGCACTCGCAGGGCTGGTGGCCTGCTTTGCGACGCTCGGTGACGCCAGCGCGACGCTCTATCGCGGGGGATTCCTCGGCGTCGCCGCGATCACGGCCCTGCTGCTTGGCGCGGCGGTCCACCCGGCGGCGATTGGTACAAGGCGCGTCCTCGGTAATCGCGTCATGCGCTTTCTCGGCGAGCGATCCTATGGGATCTATCTCTGGCACTGGCCGCTGTTTGCCTTCACACGGCCCGGCGACGATGTCCCGATCGACGGCATCGTCCTTGCGGCAGTGCGCTTCGCCGCAACGCTGGCACTCGCCGACCTGTCGTACCGGTTCGTGTACGGCCCGGTTCGCTCTGGAGCGTTCGGGCGCGCGTTCCGGACGTTGCGCGCACCTACCAACCGGCGGGAATGGTCGCTCCGCCCGATTGCGGCCCTGCTCGGTGTCATGCTGGCGGGCAGCGGCGTTTTCATCATGGGAGCCAGCTCCTCGTCAGCATCGACTTCGGAACGCCTCACTTCATTCACCGGCATTGTCACGGCGCAGCCGGCGAGCCCAACACCAACGCTGACCTCCGCCGCCGCAACGCGCTCGTCCCAAGCGACGGCCACGATGACGCCCGGGACCACCACCACGGTGACCGGAACGCCGGATGCAGAAACTCCTGCTGCAGCGGCGACGCCAACCCCGGCGCCGCGGCCAATCGCGCCACTTCCATCGCTGCCACCCGCCTACATCGCCGCAGACGTCCTCGCGATCGGCGACTCCGTGATGCTGGGTGCGGCCCAGGCCCTCGGGATCGCAGGGACAGTGCAGGTAGATGCGGCAGTGGGGCGCCAGGCATCGTCAGTCCCCGCGCTCATCGACGCATACCGGGCAGCGGGGCCGCTGCCGCCCGTGCTCGTCATCGACATCGGCTCGAACGGGACGTTCACGCGCTCGCAGTTCGACCAGATCGTGGCAGCGGCCGCCGGAGTCACGCAGATCGTCTTCGTGAATGTGAACGTGAATCGCTCCTGGGAGAGCGGCAACAACGCGATGCTCGCGGCTGCCACCGGAGCATATCCAAATACAACGCTCGTGGACTGGAAGACGGCGAGCGACGGCCACGATGAGCTGTTCGTGGCCGATGGCATCCATCTGACGGCTGAAGGCGCGGACCTCTACGCGCGGCTGATCGCGGCGGCGATCCGGCCGCTTCCGCCTCCACCCACACCAACACCAACGTTGACGCCGACGTTAACGCCCACGCCCATTCCGACACCGACTCCAATGCCGAGCCCAGATCCAGGCGGGAGCCCATCACCGGCGGTTGTCGGCACACCCGGCCCGAGCCCGTCCACAACGCCTACTGGCACTCCGGGCGGGAGCCCGAGTCCGGCCGCCAGCCCATCGACGGCCACGGCGTCGTCCACCGGGACGGGGCAAGGTGGCAACGCGACACCAACTCCGGCGGAGACGCCCACCACGACGGCCGGGAGTCCAACGCCAACGGCGACCACCGGAGGCGGCTGAGCCGCGACTCCTTATTCAGTCCAGCGGCTTCATGAAGGACCAGAGCGTGCCCTCCGCGTCCAGCGCACTGTATTCGCGGTAGCCGTACGGCTGGTCGACAGGTTCGTAGCGGATGGCCGCACCCTGTTCCTTTGCATGACGGTAGTGGGCATCCACGTCGTCGACCATGATCACCATCATCGCTGTGGCGGCACTGGCGCTTCGCGGCGATGCGAGCCCGAACTCCGGCGATTCCGGGTGCAGCCAGATGACGCCGTCGCCCGCCTGGATCTCGCCGTGCTGCGCCGTCCCATCTTCGCTACGTGTGACTTCGCCGGGGCCGAGCCCGAAGACGCGGACCAGGAAGTCGAACTCTTCCTGGATGTCGGCGCAGACCAGCACGGATATCCGCCGTTGCACATTTCCTTCGAGCATTATCATTTCCTCCATGATCGTGATCAGGTCGTCGGCGCTGGCCGGTCTGTCCGCGGCGGGCGTGTCCAATAGCTGCATCAATTTGCCGCGGAGGCGTCCCGCGGCATCGATGCGCCGGTCCAGCTCACGCAGATGTGCGGCCATCGCCGGACGCAGCCCCCACGCCGGGTCGTCCAGCGCCCGCGCGATGTCCGCCAGCGCAACACCGACCCGGCGCAGAAGACAGATCCGATAGAGCCGCTCCACGTCCTCGCCGGTGTAGAGGCGGTGGCCCACGTCGCTGCGTTCCGAAGGCGGAAGCAGGCCGATCTCCTCGTAGTAATGGAGCGTGCGCACGGTCAGCCCGGTGGCTTTCGCCAGCTGTCCGACTCGCTTGAGTGGTCTCTTGCCGTTGCCCATGCCGATACGCTACGGCCTGACGCGGCGTGAGGTGCAAGGGGGATCTTGGGACGGGCTCACCTCGCCAGATCATTCGCCGGTCCGCGCCACCCGGCGCCTACACTGCTGAGGAGCGTCAGGATCCAGGCCGCAGCAGCGGCAAGCGCAACGAGCCCGGCCGAGAGCAACGCACCGCCGCCGTGTGCGCCAGATAGCGATTGCATCGCTCCAAGCCCGGCGAGCCCGAAGCCCGCAACGCCAAAGCTGCCCACGGCCACGGCGGGGGCGAACGCCGCCGGGAGGATGCGCTGGGACTGGCGGAAGTTGAGCACAACGCTCGCAACAACCGCATGCGCGCGAAATAGCGGCGGGCGCAATGCCCAATCGTTTCCTGGGCCCGCAGGGCCGGGATACGGGCGAATGCCAGGCAACCCACGCCCGGCCGCTCCCTCTATACTTGCGTGCACACCAATCCCGGGAGAAAAGCACAGTGGAATATCGCAACCTCGGCCGCTCAGGCCTGCAGGTCTCGGTGGTCGGCCTCGGCTGCAACAACTTCGGCGGGCGCATGGACCAGGACGCAACGCAGAAGGTGGTCGACCACGCGATTGAACTCGGCATCAACCTGTTCGATACCGCGGATGTCTACGGTGGCGCCGGAAAGAGCGAGGAGTTCCTCGGCAAAGCGCTCGGCAGCCGGCGGAACCAGGTCATCGTTGCCACGAAGTTCGGCATGAAGATGGGCGAAGGCCTCTACAAGTCGGGTGCGTCGCGCCGCTACATCATCGATGAGTGCGAGGCGAGCCTCCGCCGGCTCAACACCGACTACATCGATCTGTATCAGATCCACGCACCTGACCCGAAGACGCCGATCGACGAGACGCTGCGGGCACTCGATGACCTGGTGAAATCGGGCAAGGTCCGCTACACGGGCCATTCGAATTTCAGCGGCTGGCAGTCAGTCGAGGCCCATTACCTGGCGGAGAAGCACAACCTGACGGCATTCATCTCGGCACAGAACGAGTACAGCCTGCTTTCTCGCGGTATCGAGAGCGAACTGGCGCCCGTCTGCTTGAAATACGGCCTCGGCATGCTCCCGTTCTTCCCCCTGGCCAGTGGGCTTCTGACCGGCAAGTACCAGCGGAACGCCCCGGCGCCCGAAGGCACGCGCCTCGGCGGCGCAAGCCCGATGGCTTCGCGCGTGATGACCGACCGCAACTGGGATCTCACCGAGAAGCTGACGGACTACGCGCAGGGCAAGGGCCACACGATCCTCGAACTGGCCATGAGCTGGCTGGCGTGCAAGCCGTTCGTCGGGAGCGTCATCGCCGGGGCGACGAAGACAGAACAGCTCGATGGAAACGTCGCCTCTGCGAACTGGAAGCTGACGGCTGAGGAGATGGCCGAGGTCGACGCCCTCGCGCGGTAGCGGGGTTAGGGCACGCGCTCGAGGAACCGGATGGTCCCATCGACTGTCACCTCGGGCACCCAGCCGACAATCTGCGTGCCTTCGATGACCACGCGCCAGAAGACAAGTCCCTCCGTTATCCGGACGGTGCTGTTTTCTGGCGTGTTGGTGACGACGATCACGCGGTCATCGGCACCGAGGGGGCGCAGGACACGTGCCGTGCCGGAGGGCGCTTCGAAGAGATCGACCTGGCGGATGGGCCGGGCCTTTGCACCGGATGTGAGCGTGGCCGAGGCTGCGGCAGCCGTAACCGAGGGAAGCGGCGTATCGGTTGGCGTTGGCGCCTGTGTCGTGGGCGTTGCCGGAGCCGTGCGCGTCGCGGTGGCAGGCGAAGTTACCGAGGGCGATGGCGAGCCGCCTGCCGTCGCGGAGTCTGCGCGCACTTCGAAGACGCCGTTCATCCGCGTAGGGTGATTCACGCATTCGAACCGGTAAGCACCAGGCCCGGGCGTCTTGAAGCTGAACGTCGTCGATTCACCGCCACCGATGACCTCGCCAGTCGAACCGGGCGCAAGCTCCGATCCGCCTTCCTTATTCTTGAACTGCAGGCTGTGCCGGGCCTGGCCTTCATTGACGAGCGTGAATGTGACGTCGGTGTTCGGTGGCGCAGCGAGCAGCACACGGTCGAACTGGAACTCGACCGCAGTGAGTTCGAACTTCGTCGCCGTTTGAATGACGGGGCTCGCGCTGGGCGACGGGGAGGCCGTAGCGCCATTGTCGTCGTCGCCACCACCAGCGAGTGCAAAGAAGAGCCCGGCGCCCACTACGACAGCGGCGGCCACGCCGATACCCCCAATCATCAAGAGCCGGTTGTTGCTGGCCGGCCGCCCGGCTGCAGGCGCGGACGGGGGTGATGACGGTGGCGCCGGCTGATGCTGCGCGGCTGGCGGCGCCGAAGCCGGTGCATAGGGCCGGGCGCCAGTCGATGCCACCGCTGTCGGCAGATCCACGGACGGCGTTGGTGCGACCGTTGGTGGCGTCGACGGTGACGGTGGCGCCTGGGTCCTGCCGCCAGTTGCCGGGCGCATGGCCGTTCCGCCGGAGGATTGTCGCTGGAGACCCTGGCGCGCGCGGTCAATCGCTCCCGCGAGTTCTGCGGCCGACTGGTAGCGGTCCAGCGGGTCTTTTTCGCAGGCGCGGCGGACAACATTCTGGGCAGCTACCGGAGCAGACTCGATCAGCTCCATCGGCAGGTTCGAAGAGGCGTGGTGCATCATCAGTTCGATCGGGTTGCCACCGCTAAATGGGGGTTGCCCCGCCAGCATGGCGAACAGCATGATCCCGACGGAGTAGATGTCGGAGCGAGGGTCGGAGTTGCCATCGGCCTGTTCCGGCGACGCGTAAGCGGGAGTACCGACGAACCCGCCAGCCATCGTCAGCCCGCCCGACATCATTGAGCGGGCGATGCCAAAATCCGCGACCTTCACGCGGCCGTCGGCATCGAAGAGGATATTGTCCGGCTTTATGTCGCGATGGACGATACCACGGGCGCCCGCTTCTTCGAGCGCGCGAGCCACTTCTCCGGCGATCCAGAGGGCCCGGCCTGGCTCCATTCGCCCTTCCTGGCGGAGGACATCGGCCAGCGACTGACCTTCGATGAACTCCATGACCATGAAGTAGCGGCCGTCCTGCTGGCCAAAGTCGAGAAGATGGACCGTGTAGGGAGAGCGCAGGAGTGCTGCCGTGTGGGCTTCCCGCTCGAACCGTTCAGCGAACGATGGGTCGGCAGCGGCAAGGTGCGGATGGAGCACCTTCACGGCGACGCGCTCGTTGATGCGTTCGTCGACGCCTTCGAAGACGGAGCCCATGCCGCCCTGCCCGAGCTGGCGGACGAGGCGATAGTGTTTGAACCGTTCGGGGACGCCCTGCGGGCCAGGTTGTGTCACAGCTGTGACTATGGCGGAACGCCGGGACGGGCGCTACTTCGGGACGTTCAGGACTCCCAGGATTTCAGATGATGCGCGAAGCGTGCGCGGATATCGGCCGCAGTGGCGTCGTCGACGATGCCGGCGAAGAACCTTAGTCGGTCCGCCAGGTACTGCCGGGCGCCGTCTGTGCTGGTCACGTCGTCGTTATCCGCTGCCTCGACAAAAAACGCGGCCGCCAGCACGTCGCCATGTTGGCGGACCGCGTCAAGGATCACATCCGGGGCGGTGGTCCGGGGAAGCCCGAGCACACGGGCAAGCTGCACCAGCCGGATATCGGCGACATCGGCCACGGGCTAGTGCGCGGGCGCCTCGCGGGGGGTAGGCGGCTTGATCTTGGAATAGCAGGCGCTGCAGTACACGGGGCGTTCGCCGCGCGGCACAAACGGCACTTCCGTCATCTGGCCACAGTCGGCGCAGGCGGCGGGGTGCATCTGGCGCGGGGTCTTGCCGCCGAAGCTGGCGAAGTTACCGTACTTAACGTATCCGTCGTTTTCCTGGAGCGTGCTCTGCGTCGCGCGGCGTGCGGAGCGGCACGAAGAACAACGCGTGGGCTCGTTCATGAGCCCCTTGTTCGCGTAGAACTCTTGCTCTCCCGCGGTGAACGTGAACGGACGGCCGCAGTCGCGGCACGTGATTTGCTTGTCCGTGAAGGCCAAGGGCTATTGCTTCCTTTGCGTGGAGATTCCGAATCGAGTGTATCACAGCGGGCAAGGGGGCTTGTTGGGTGGGAGCTTACCGCGGCGCAGCCCCTGGCCTCTCGCCCCACGCGCCAGGAGCAGGCATGCTTTCCTTATGAGTACGACGCTGTTCGACGCAGCAGGCGGCACCGAAGGCGTATCCCAGATCGTGGAGGCCTTCTACCGCCGGATCGAGGCCGACCAGTTCATGCGGTCCATCTATCCGGAGGACCTCGAACCCGGGAAGGCGAAACTGAAGCTGTTCTTCGAACAGTGGCTCGGCGGAGGACCGGTCTATTCGCAGAAGTTCGGCCATCCGCGGCTGCGGGCCCGGCACTTTCCCTTCGTCATCGGGGACCGCCATGCAGGGCTCTGGTTGCGCTACATGCGTGAAGCCTGGCACGAGTGCGGCGTGCCGGCACAAGTCGAAACCGTCGCGTTCGAGCGGCTTGGCCCACTTGCCCGCCACATGGTGAACGAAGGGCAGGACGTTCCCCGCGAGCCAATCGGCGATGCCTTCATGCAGTAGCCTGCCTCAGGACCAGAGGGTGCGAATCGCCATGGCGACGCCATCTTCGGCGGCACTGGCGGTCTGGTGCGTCGCCCTGTCACGGACGTGCGCGGGTGCATTGGCCATCGCCACGGAGGTCCCTGCAACATCGAACATCGGCAGGTCTACCTCGCTATCGCCAAACACGACCGCTTCCGCAACGTCGATAGCGAGGGCATCGCAGAGTGCCTGCAGACCGTGGCCCTTGTCTGCGCCGATCGCAGTCGCGTTGACGAGCGCAGCGCCGTTGAACGATGCGGCACGATGGATGCCAACACGCCCGTCCCAGCCAAGCAGCTCCTCGAAAAGGTGGTCCGGCGCCTGGGGTTCCAGCAAGGCGGAAAGCAACACCGTGAGGTCGACACCTTGAAGCGTATCCACGATTGCCAGGAAGGGGCGCTGCCGCGAGGGGTCCGGAAGTGGCGACTGGCGGCGATACATCATCTCCGGCGTCATCAGGGTGATGGTCCAGTTCGCCTGTTCGGCGGCGGCAACGAGGAAGTCCGTGAACTCCCCCGGGAGCGGTGACTGGCGCACCACCTGTCCGCCGGCGAGCCGGACGTCAGCGCCACCGGATGCGACGGCGGCGGCCGGGATACCAAGCGAGTCGAAGCTCCGCATCGCCGCCTGGTAGGAACGTGCGGTGGCCGCGGCGACGATCACACCCTGCTCGACGAGGTCCCGGAGAGCTTCGGCGTTCGCGTCGCTCACGGCGTTCTGGCCGTTGAGGAGCGTGCCATCGAGGTCGAACGCAGCGAGGCGGTACATGGGCCGAGGGTAGGCGATCAGTGATGAACGCGACAGCAAGAGCGGCCGTCACAGCTCCTTTCGGAACTCCCACATATCACGCAGCGGGAGGCCGTGCTCTTCGAGCGGGACGCCGGGCTTCAGCTCGCGCACGCGGTCCATCGAATCCAGGTGGAGGCGCACCAGCCGGTAACCCCGGCGCAGGTAGATGCCGATCGCGCGGACGTTGTCGTTCGTCGTAAACAGGCGCGCATAGGTCCCGCCGCCTTCGCGAATGTGCCCTTCGACGTGGTCGAGCGCGGCGCGTCCGTAGCCACGGCCTTCAACGTGGGCGTCGAGCGTCACGATCTCCGCTCCGGCCGGCTCGTCCGCCCAGGAGACGAACGCCACCTGCTGCCCACCATCGAGAAGCGCGACCGCCTGCACATCGGCGGGCCGGTAGACGCGTTCCGGGGTTACGACGAACCCGCCCCAATCGCGGGCCCACCATTCAGTAATCTGCCCGGGGGAGGCAGGGTCGAATTGCAGCGTCACGTGTGTGCACGCTATCCGCGGCCGAGTCGCGGGTCGAGCACGTCGCGAAGGGCGTCGCCGAGGAAGTTGAATCCGACCACGAGGAGCGCGATGCCGCCGCCGGCGAAGACCGACAGCCAGGGATGACTTTCGATAGAAGCCCGGCCCTCCTGGACCATCTTGCCCCACGAAACTACGTTCCGCGGACCGACTCCGAGGAATGAGATCGTCGCTTCAAACAGGATGTAGGCGCCGATACCGATCGAGAACGTGATGAGTACGACGGAGGCGATGTTCGGGAGGATGTGGCGGAACATGATCCGCAGGTCCGTGGCGCCGGTTGCCCGCGCTGCTGAGACGTAGTCGGTACTCGACACGCTGAACACGGTCGAACGCACGAGTCGCGTTGAAACGGGGACCCCGACAATGCCAAGCGCGATCACAGTGTTGCGGACTGAGGGTTCGGCGATCTGGACAAGCAGGAGCAGCAGGACAAGCGCGGGAAACGCCTGCAGCGCGTCCACGAATCGCTGGAGGATCAGATCAATCCAGCCGCGGTAGTAGCCGGACACGACGCCAAGGATGAGGCCGAAAAACACGGCGATGAGCGACGCGCCAAAGCCAACGATAAGCGACAGCTGTGATCCGTAGATGACCCGCGCATAAATGTCGCGTCCGACGCTATCGGTGCCGAACCAGTGTTCCGCGTTCGGAGATTCGTAGGATGCGACGATTCGTGGCGAGCCGATATTCGGGTCGCGGGCGAGGTCGACGATCGATGGGTTCGTTTTGAAGTTCGGGTTCTCGCTATCAAACACGCGTTCCGTGTCGTAGCGGCTGAGCACCGGGGCGAACAGGGCCATGATGATGAAGAAGATGGCGATGAACAGCCCCAGCGCGCCGAGCCGTTTTCGCACGAGGAACCGGAAGAAGTTCTGCCGGAACCGGGCAAGGCCCGTTGGCCGGACCCTGATCCCCGCGTCCAGGGCAGTCGCTGCCGCGTCGCTCATGCCAGCCTCACTCGCGGGTCGAGATAGCCGTACAGGACATCGACTGCGAGGTTCGTGGACACGATGACAAAGGTCGTCAGGAGGACGAGGCCCTGCGTCAGCGGGTAGTCACGCAAGAAGATCGATGTGAACAGCAGGCGGCCAATGCCAGGGATGTTGAACATCTGCTCGAGTACGATCTGGGAGCCGACGATGGTTGCGACTGTGAGTCCCATGACCGTGAGCACTGGCAGGAGGGCGTTACGGAGCGCATGACGCATGACGACGCTGCGCTCATTGAGCCCTTTCGCCCGCGCGGTGCGGATGTAGTCGTCGCGCAGTACTTCAAGCATCTGCGAGCGGAGGACACGCATGGTGTTTGCCGTGGAGGCGAGCCCGCCCGCAAACATCGGGATCAGGTACCACTTGAGCGCGCCGATGGGGTCGTCCCACAGGTGCGGCTGTCCGATGACGTCGATTTTGAACAGGTCGAACGCGAGCACGATGGACACGGCAATGGACGCGGTCCAGAACACGGGCGCGGCAAGCGCACCGATCGCGATACCGCGTAAGACATAGTCCGGCCATTTGTCCTGATTGACCGCGCTCAGGATGCCGACCGGCACCGCGACGCCAAACCCGACGAGCACAATCAGGAACGCGAGTTCAGCGCTGTACGGAAACGCATCTCGCAGCTCGCTCCAGACAGAACGCTTGGTCCGGAACGAATCGCCGAGATCCAGGCGGATTGTGTTCCACATGAAGTCGCGGTACTGGGTGGTGACAGGTTTATCGAGGCCGAGCTCTTTCTCGGCATTGGCGATCGCCTCGGGAGTGACGCCGCCAAGGTTCGCGCCGGCGAACTGCGCCACGGCGTAGTTCCCGGGCAAGACACGAAGGGCTGCAAAGACGAGCGTCGCAACCATCCAGAGAACAAGGATATTCAGCAGCACTCGTCGAATTATGTAATCAATCACGGAGACCTGGCCTGTGACGCGAAAAATGAGCTTGCCGGGCCGGAAGGCGGGCGCCGGGCTGCGCCCCACCTTCCGGGGTTTGCGCGGCCTAGAGGCCAGTGATCGTCGGAGTAGCCCGGCCCTTGTAGGTCGGATCATCCGTATCGATGAACAGGTCCAGCGCGTCCAGCGAACTGGAGATGAGGTTCCAGCCCTCTTCCGCGGAAGGTCCGGTGGGGTTCACGTAATGCCAGTACAGCGTCGGGGCGATGTAGTTGTACATGATCACCCGGCCGAACTGGCCCTTCGAGAGGACGAAGTCCTGCACCTCACGGACGAGCTTGAGCGCTTCGTTCTTGTTCGTCAGCGTCAGCGACTTTGTGAGCTTGGCATCGATCTCGGTCGCCTCGCTGACATCCCAGATGTTGGAGGTGGAACCTGTGGTGAAGGCGCCAACCATCTCCGCGCGGGCATCCGGGATCTCGACGTTCGGGATCCAGCCGAAGAACGGGTCGAAGTTCTTTGAGAACCAGCTCGGGATGATCTCCGTGTAGTTCTTCGTCCGCGCCTTGAACTGCGTCGTGCCGAATGCCTTGTTGAACATCTCGGCGATGATCTCGGGCGTCGATGACCAGGCCGCTCGACTGGCCCAGGTATCCGGCACAACCCAGGTGATCTCGCCGATATCGGCGCCTCCGGCAGCATCCCAGAGGGCTTTGGCATCCTTCAGGTCCTGGTCTCGCTGGACCTTGTAGCCGGGGACCTTTTCGAGGTCGGTCTGGGGGATCGCCCAGGCGTCCTGGAGCCAGGTGACGGGGCCTGAGACTTTGCCGAGGCCGCTGTGCAGCTGCTGGATGAGCTGGCGCCGATCCGCGGCAAGGTTGATCGCCTGGATCAGGCGATCGTCCTTCCATGGCGCCTGCGCCCGCGGCAGATAGATAGCGACCGTATTGGCCACGCCGGCGTATTTGATCCGGGTCTTGTCCTTGTTTGCCTCCCAGAACTTGGTCGTCTGGCCGGGGTCCGGGTCGGTGAACGAATCAACCTGCTTCTGTTCGAAGGCGATCCGGTAGGCGGTCGGGTCTTCGAACGTCTGGATCCAGCGGTTGCCGTCCAGGTAGGGCCGTTCTTTGTTGTAGTAGTCCGGGTTACGGACGGCCGAGATGGACTTGCCGGGAACCCATTCCGTGAGGATATTGGGGCCGGTGCCGATCACCTTATCGGCGGAGATCTCCGTCGCCTTCGGCTCCACCGCCTCGATCAGTTCCTTTTGCACCATCAGGTTGAACTCGTTCGCGAGTCCGCCGATGAACGTCGCATCGGGCTTCGCCAGCTTCATTGTCACCGTATTGCCGCTGATCGTGACCGTATCGACGTTCTTCCAGTAGGCGTTGCGGCCGAACGAGCCCTTTTCGCCGCTGGCGAGGAGGCCAGCCTTCTGGCGCTCAATGTTGTACTTGACATCTTCCGTCGTGAAAGCCCGGCCACCCGCAGCCGCCGGGTTCTTGGCGCCGGGTCCGGCCCCATGCCACTTCACGCCCTGCCGAATGGTGAGGACGATGGTCGAGGCGTCGGGGTTTTCCCACTTCTCCGCCAGGTCTCCGGCCATGTCGCCCGTGTTGGGGTTGGAGAAGCGCAGGAGCTTGGACTGGACACGGGCCAGCACCTGCAAGACCGGGCTCGCCACCGTGCGCTGCGGGTCGACTGATTCGTAGACATTAGCGGACTGGCTAACGTAGATGCCGCCCTTCTTGCCAGCGGCGGCGGCAGTGCCAGTCTTGGTCGCCGCGGCGGTACCGGTGCCAGTCGCGGCAGCCGTCGTTGCGGCAGCAGTCGTCGCCGTGCTGGTGGGACTGCTGTCATCGTCATCGCCACACCCGACGAGTCCGAGGGCAGCAGCACCGACAGCGCCCACCCCGGCGCCCTGGAGCATGCGGCGACGCTGAATACGGCGCGTCCAGTAGTTGTTCCGTTCCATTATTCCCTCCTCCACGTACGGATAGACCTCAATTTCGAGCCCTCCGCGCGGAAGGATGCAATCTATCAATACCTGCCGTTGACGGCAACGTTTGGCCGCTGCCCTTACGGAGCGTTCAGTAAAGGGCCCACTGGCGGCGGTAGAGATAGCAAAGGACACCGCAGGCGACCCCGGCGTTTAGCGATTCCACGCGTGCATCCATCGGGATGGAAACGACGAAGTCGCTCTCCCGGCGGAGCAGGTGGCTCACACCGTCAGCCTCGCTGCCAATGACGAGTGCCGTCTTCTGCGGCCAATCGAACTGTGTCGCAGGCTGAGCGTCGTCGCCGGTATCTGCTGCGACCACCCAGAACCCGTTTTCCTTGAGGATTTCCACGGCCTGGGCGAGATTCTGGGGCGATGCCACCGGCGCCAGGAAGCTCAGTCCGGCACTCGCCCGGTGCACACCCGGCGTCAACTGAGCGCCCCGCCGGCGCGGCAGGACGATCGCCGCAACACCGGCAGCCACCGCCGTGCGAAGGATCGCGCCAACGTTCTGCGGATCCGTGATCCCATCGAGCAAGACGGCCAAGGACGGACCTGGAGCAGCGGCGACGGCACGCAGGTCCGCGGATTCGAGCTCGCGCAGACGGACCAGCACACCCTGGTGGACGCCGCCGCCCGTCAGTTCATCGAGCCGGCGCAGGTCCACCTGTTCGACGCGGATGCCAGCATCGGTCGCGGTCTGCGCCAGCGCATGGACGCGATCGTTGCGCGTCTCACCGAGATACAGCAGCTGGCGTACGACGCCCGCTTCCAGCGCCATAGCGCAGGCATTGATGCCGAATGCGAGGTCGTCCGGTGTCGCGTTCGGCTTCGGGCGCATCCGCCCCACGGCTTCTCGTGGCAGCCGGCGGCCCGGGTTCGTCAACGCGCAGCCGCGACGACGGCAGCTTCGAAGGCCTCGCGTGAAATCCCGGCAATGCCTTCGTTACCGCTGCCGTGCCAGTGGTCCGCGTAGACGTGGCTGTAGAACGCGGCCATCTCCGAGCCGATCCGCGACCAGCGGTAGCGTTCCACGGACCGGCGCGCGGCTATCCCGAAGTTGGCACGAAGCTCCGGGTTGTTCAGCAACACTTCGAGCTTTTCAGAGAACGGCTCGGGACAGCGCCAGGGGATGAGGTAGCCGGTGACGCCGTCTGCCACGGTGGACTGGAGTCCACCCACCCGCGACGCCACGACCGGTGTGCCACAGGCCATCGCCTCCACCGCGACGAGGCCAAAGCTCTCGTAGTAGCTGGGCACGACGACCACGTCGGCGGCGCTGTAATAGAGAGGAAGGGAATCGTGCGAGACTGCGCCGTCGAAACGGACGTTCGCGGCCACGCCCTCTGCCGCCGCCTGCGCTTCCAGTTCGCCGCGAAGCGCGTGTGCCCGGTCGTCGCCGCCGACGATGAGGAGCGTAAAGTCGCGCTCGGCGAGCTGGGCGGCGGCGCTGACGAGAATGTCCACGCCCTTCAGCTTTTCGAGCCGCCCGACCCAGAGGAGCACAGGCGCCGCCGGGTCCAACCCCAGCTGCTCACGCGCCATCGTGCGGTCACGCGGATAGAAAAGGTCGAGGTCGATGCCGCAGGGGATGGTGTGTACCTGGCCGGGATCAGCGCCGTAGTAGCGTTCGAGGAAGACGCGCTCGTGGTCACTGGCGGTGACGATGGCATCGGCGCGGCGGACGACGTTGCGCTCGTGGTGGATGCGCTGCACCGGCTCGTGTTCACTGATGCGGGCACGGTTCTTCACCTCGCCGAGCGTATGGAACATCACGACATGGGGGACATCGGAGGCGCGGGCGAGGATGCCCCCGGCCCAGCCGCTTTGCCAGTAGTGGCTGTGCACGACGCCATAGGGCACCGGTTGGGCCGCCGCGAATCGCCGCATGTTCGTGGCGAACTCCGGCAAATGGTCGACGATCGTTTCCTTTTCAATCAGCGCGGCAGGCCCGGCCTCGATCCGCACGAGACGGACGTTCGGGGCGACGTCCTCGATCGCCGGGAGCACGCCATCCAGCCGCGTAAAGATGTCGACTTCGAAGCCGATGCGTCCAAGCTCCCGCGAGAGTTCCAGCACGTAGACATTCATACCGCCCGTTTCGCGCCCGCCAAGCGGGGCGAGGGGGCTGGTGTGTGCGGAGACCATCGCAATGCGCATGAGGAGATCCAGTGTAGCGGACGGGAGGAGCAGGCGAGAAAAAGAGGGAGCGCGGGTGGCGCTCCCTCTTTCTACCTTTCAGGGCGGCGGATGACCGCGGATCAGAAGCCGGCGCCGTACTTCTCCTTGATGGACATGACGCAGTTGCCGAGCGGGACGGCCTGTTCCTCGTCGCCGTGTGCCAGGATCTCCTGGGCTTCGGGCCAGGTCAGCAGGTGACCCGCGGGGACGTCCCCGCCACCGGCGGCGAAGCAGGCGGTGAACTCGGCCTGGATGGCGGCACGGTCCTGGTCGTCCAGACCGGCAGCGAGCTGGTGTGACCACACAGACGTGGCGAGCAGGCTGTTGCGCCCGGCGCAAGCGTCGACGGCCGCCCGCTGCTCGCTACCGAACACTCCCGGGTTATAGATGCCGATTTCGCGGAGGATGCCGGGCTCGATCCGGGCGTCGAAGCCGGCCGCTCGCATGCAGGCGACGGTTGTTTCAATGGCAGTGACGTATTCCTCTTCGGTGAGGTACCCGTCGGCCAGCGCCGCGACAAGCGCCGGGTCCGTCCCAGGACCGGCCTGGCTGACCGGGGGCCTCTGCGACGGATCCCCGCGGGTCTCAGAGAAGGCGAACGCGGAGGCTGCCCCAAGGGCTGCCAGCGCAGATAGGAGAAGGATTGACCGGGTCAGTGTGCTGGAACTCAATAACATGAGGAGCCTCCACGCTCTTTGGGGGCACTGCCAAGATACTCCCGCTCCGGCCAGGCCGCCATGTACAGACGTGGGCGCCTCTGCGAAGATCGGGGCAATGACCGGACAGGCCCGTCATTCGAATGCCCTTGCCGAAGCTGCGGAAGAGGCCGCGCGCGTCGGCGTCGGCGGCTATGACCGGCACGTATTCCTCTGCATTGGCCCCGACTGTTGCACCCCGGAAGAGGGCGCCGCGGCATGGTCCCACCTGAAGAAGGGCGTCGCCGAGCTGAACAAGCGCGACGGCAGCTCGCACATCGCGCGCACCAAGGTTGGTTGCCTTCGCATCTGCCGGCTGGGGCCGACAGCGGTCGTCTACCCGGAAGGCACCTGGTACGGAGGGCTCGATCCGGCCGGGCTCGAACGAGTCTTACGCGACGACCTGGGCGGCGGGCAGCGCGTAGAAGACCTCGTTATCGGTGAAAACCCGCTCCCCTGAGCATTCTCTTGATAGATCGGTGGTGGCGCTGTCGGCGTTTGGGGAAGATGATGAAGCGGAATGGCATCGACTGACTACGCTGATCTCCGACGACAACTCACCGAACAGGGCCTTTTCCACGGC
>JAGQHB010000097.1 GCA_020432045.1 Dehalococcoidia bacterium
CCCGAGGGCATGGTCACGCTTCTCTTCACGGACCTCGAAGGGTCGACCGCGAACGCGAACGCGATGGGCGAAGAAGCCGCGCAAGATGTCCGCCGCCGCCACTTCGAACTGGTCCGCGAACAGGTAGAGCGCCACCGCGGCCGCGAAGTAAAAACCATGGGCGACGGCTTCATGGTCGCGTTCACCTCGACGCGCCGGGCCATCCAGTGCGCAGTCGATATCCAGCGAGCGGTGGAGAAGGAGCGCCGAGCGGCACCGGCGACGCCCCGCGTCCGCATCGGCCTCAACGCGGGCGAGGTTGTGCAGGATGAAGAGGACCTCTTTGGACTGATGGTGAACGCGGCCGCGCGCATCATGGCGAAAGCAGAAGGGGCGCAGGTACTGGTCTCGGAGTCCGTGAAAATGCTGCTAGGGCCGGCCAGCGGGATCGAGTTCCGCGATAGGGGCGAGCGCGAACTCAAGGGCTTCAGCGAGAGGTGGCGGCTATTCGAAGTGCCGTACGAAGTTGAGGCGGCGGCGAGCGCCGGCCCGCAGCACATCTTCGTCGGCCGTGAGGCAGAGTCTGCCCGGCTCAACGAGGCGCTGGCGGCAGCCCTCGAAGGCCGTGGTTCCGTCGTCGCCGTGGTGGGCGAACCGGGGATTGGCAAGACGCGGCTTGTGACCGAGTTCAGCGAAGTAGCCCGCCGCCGTGGGGCACAGGTGCACTGGGGCGCGACCCATGAATCAGCGGGCGCGCCAGCCTTCTGGCCGTGGGTGCGGGCCATCCGCGCCCTGAACAACGCGATCGATATCACGCCGCTGCATCCATATATAGAACGGCACGCCGAAGACCTCGTCCGCGTCTTCCCCGAAGTCCGGACGGTTGTCCCGGACGTCCCCGAACCCGGGGAAATCGCGGCGGCCGCCGGCGAAGCTGCCCAGTTCCGCATGTTCGAAGCGATCGCGGGCTACCTCAAAGCCGTCGCTGAGCGCCAGCCCCTGGTGATCGTCCTCGACGACCTTCACTGGGCCGACAAACCGACGCTCCTTCTCCTCGGGTTCATCGCGCGGGACGTGGGTGACGACCGCCTGCTCGTCATCGGCACGTACCGCGACGTCGAGGTCGGCCGCCAGCACCCGCTAGAAAGCATCCTCGCCGATCTCCACCGCACGGGGCGCTTCTCCGTCATCGACCTCAAGGGGCTGCTGGAAGCGCCGGTGCGCGAATTCATCACCCGCGCCGGGGGGCTCACACCTCCCCTGACCGTGGTCACCGAAATCTTTGACCAGACGGAAGGTAACCCGTTCTTCCTCGGCGAGGTCGTGGCCCTGATGGCAAAGGACGGCACCCTCGCTACCGGAGGCGCAACCGCAATCCCCCAGAGCGTCCGCGCCGTGGTCGGCCAGCGGCTGAGCCGCCTTGGCGAAGACTGCAACGAGGTGCTGCGGATCGCCGCCGTGGCGGGCCGCGAGTTCCGCCTCGGCGTCCTGGCGGAGGTCGCGGGCAAAGACGAAGAAGCCGTGCTTGACCTGCTCGATGAGGCGGTCAGTGCCCGCGTGGTGGATGAAGGCGACCGTCCTGGGCTGTACCGCTTCCACCATGCGCTGATGCAGGAAACGTTGCTGGGAGAGCTGAGCACCACGCGGCGGGTGCGCCTCCATGCGCGTGTCGGAGCGGCCCTGGAGCAGCGTTACGGCCCCCGGCCGGAGCGAGCCGCGGAAATCGCCTTTCATTACAGCGAAGCGGCGTCCATGAGTGAGGAGCACGCAGCCAAGGCGGCCCACTATCTCGTGGCTGCCGCCGGGCACGCAGAATCGCAGTTCGCCTGGGGCGAAGCTGCGCGGCTCTACGCCAGCGCCCTGGCGCTCGCTGAGGACGACCCGGAAGCGCTGCGCGAACACGACCCCGCGTGGTTGCAGGTGGCGCTCTGCCACTGCTCGGTCTACTCCGGGGACTACCGGACCGGGTGGCGGGCGCTCCTTACGGCAGTCTCGTTCTTCAGAGAGCGAGAGGACGCCAGAGGGTACGGCGCGATCGCGGAATCTGTGCTGGGTGGCGGGAACTGGTTTCCCGCTGTCCAGACGCTGGCGGTGCTGGAGGAAGGACTCGGATTTGCGGGCGACGATCCCGCACTCCGGCTGCCAATCGTGCGGCGGCTGGCGGCGGAAGCATTCGGCGACAGCCTTCCCATCGACCGGCGGACCGCGTTCCGGGACGAGGTCCGCGGCCAACTGGGGCGGAGCACCGACCCGGCGGATAGATTCACTGTCCTGCGGATGGACGCGTTGGACACCCTCTGGGACGGCGACCTCCGGCGCGGGGTCTCGCTCATGCAGGAAGCCTACGCCGAGAACCGCAAGCTCCCGGGGGCAAGAATGTCGGATGGCCTGCCGCTCGCCTGGGTCCTGCTGGCGGGGGGAAACGTCAGCCAGGCGGACGAGGAACTCCAGGAAGCCCTGCGCTGGGCCGTCCGGGCCAACCAGGTGTTCATGCGCGAAAACACGGCCGCGTATCTCGCGAGCATCGCGCTCCTCCGGGGAGACCTGGGCACTTACGCACGGCTCGCTGAACAGGAGCAAGGATCGCGATCGTACGTCTGGGCTGGCTGCCGAACCGCATGGGCAGTGATGTCCGGAGACCTCGGCGCGGCAATCGAAGCGATGCCAGACCTGGGCCTGCTTCGGCGGATACCGGTCCAGCTATGGCACGCGCGGGCGCTCCGGGCCTCGGTCTATTGGAACACCGGCCGGCCCGAGCATGCCCGGGTGGAATGGCAGGAAGCGCTGGCGGAAGCTCGGACCGCCGCGCCAGCGTATTGCGAAAACACCAGCGCCATCGTGGGCTGGCCGTGGATCGTGGGCTACCTGGACGAGGCAGGCCCCGAGCTGATCGACCCTGAGCTAAGCAGGACGATCCGCGAGAACTTCCGGCCCGGCGGAACCTGGGAGGACTACTACGCCGTCCCCAACCCGCCCGTCTGCATGCTCCGGCTCGGCGCGCACTGGCTCGTGAGCGGCGGCGAAATCGAAGCCGGCAAGGCGCGCTACCAGCGCTCGCAGGCGTGGTGCCAGGCGGAGGGGCTGCCGCTCGAGGAGGGCCGCAGCTGGCTCGGCCTCGCCCAGGTCGCCGAGATCGAAGGCGACACCGCCCGCGCGCTCGAATGCCTGGACCGCGCAGAGCCAATCTTCGAAGGTCTTGGTGCGAACTACTTCGTTGATCGCGTTCGTGAGCAGCGCGCACGTCTGATATGAAAGAGGGCCTGCCGGTATATCCGGCAGGCCCTTTCTCTTTCTGATCGGTGTCGTCCGCCTAGAGAGGCAGCACCCGCCCGCTCGCCTGGGAGAAGTTCACGAGCGGAGACGACGGGCCAAACGACGCCTGCATGAGGCCTTGCCGGGCCGGTTCGGCGAGCTTCGCTATGAAGGCAGCGTAGCTCGCGGCCCCCGCAAAGCCGTAAGAGGCGACAAACGACAGTGACTGTTCGCCACCGAGGATCGTCCGCCGGTAGCGCATCCACTGCGCTCCGAGGTCCGCGCTCGCCTGCTTCCAATCGTGAGCCAGACGCAGGACCTCCTCGGCCGACCGCCCGGGAGCAAGGTGACTGCTCGACACGAGGATGAATGTACCCGGGGCCGGGTGCTCCGCCGCCTCGAATCCCGGCTGATCAGAGTTCAAACTCTGGCTGACCAGCGTGGCGCCCGCGTCGGCCGCATCGATCCGTTGTTGGACGAACGCCAGCCATGCCTGGTCGCCGCCGAGTGCATCCGTAGCCCGTCCCCAGGCCTGGATATCCGTGAACAGCATGCCGTACCCCAGAAGGCCGGTTCGTGCTCCCGCGTTCTGCCACTGCGCGAGAAACACTCGCGCCCCGTGGCGTTCGTGGAGGGCTTTCGCTTCAGCCGCTCCCTGGACGAATTCCGCGGTGCGGCCCGGTTGGACTCTCCAGTTCGTCATCGATAGGACACCCATGAATCACCCCTCTTTCGTGCTCAGCGACTCTCCTCGAGTGCTAGATAGATTTGAAATCATATTGGAATTAATTACATCTATGCAATCCCTGGATACCATTATTCGGATGAGTACGCCCCGAGAGCCGCAGGCAGCAGGCCAACGCACACGCCTGACATGAAAGAGGGCCCGCCGGATACCCGGCAGGCCCTTGGCCGATGAACTTCCGCACGGTCACACCTGGCGGATAGCGGGGCGGATGTTCTGGTTGAACTGGAAGATGTTCTCCGGGTCGTACTGCGCCTTCACCTGTGCGAGCCGTTCGTAGGTGGCGGCCGGGTATGCCTCGTGGATGCGGTCCTCACCTTCATCCGCGAGAAAGTTGACGTACACGCCCTGGCGGTACTGCTTGATGCTGTCCCAGGCCGCCTGCGTCCAGGCCCGGTGCGGGGCGCCGTCCTCGCTCGGGTCGAGCCACAGTCCGAGCACGGCGACGAAGTAGTCCCGGTCCCGGTGCGCGTAGGCAGTCTCCCCGTCGGCGACATGGCGGACCGCTCCTCCAAGCACTCGCAACTGCACCATACTCATCGGTGAGGTCGCCTTGCCCACAGCGTCGATGATGGACTCGATGCCGTCACCCGGCAGGTCGTCAGTGAAAAACGACCGGACCTCGGCAGCATGTGGCTGCGCGGCGGCCTCGGTGAGGTTGAACATGGCTGGGTACGGCATCTCGCCGACCATCTCCGCGACCGGTTCGGCCAGAGCACGGAACGGCGCGATGGCGCGCTCCCCTGCCTCAGCATCCCCCGTGAAGCACACCATCACCATGAACACGAGCTCGCCAAGGCGTTCCTCCGGGATGAACGGCGCCGGCGGCGCGTGCATCACCTGGGCGATGGTCGAAAGCTCATCGGGCGCCTCCTTCGCAATCTGCAGGTAGCCACGGACTACTTCGGGTGTGGCCGGCAGGACGATGGCCCCACCATAGACGGCTCCCACCGGCGCAAGCCGGAAGGTGTATTCGGTGATGATCCCGAAGTTGCCGCCGCCGCCGCGAATCGCCCAGAACAGCTCCGAGTGCTGCTTCGCGTTCGTCGTGATCAGGCGGCCGTCGGCCGTCACGACCTGCGCTTCGATGAGGTTATCGATCGCGAGGCCGTACTTGCGCACCATCCAGCCGATGCCGCCGCCGAGCGTCAGCCCGCCGATGCCAACGGTCGCCGTGTCGCCGGTCGAGAGTGCGAGGCCGTAGGCGTGCGCGGGGCCAGCCAGGTCGATGGAGCGGCCGCCCGCCTGCACTCTCGCCGTGTGGTTCCCGGGGTCGATCGAGACGGCGCGCATGCCCGAGAGATCGACGACGACGGCGCCATCGGCGGTGCTATGACCGGCGACGCTGTGACCGCCGCCCCGCACGGCGAGCGGCAGGCGGTGGAGACGAGCGAAGCGAACGGCCTGGACGACGTCGGCCGCTGTGAGGGCGCGGACGATCGTCCACGGGTGGCGGTCGAAGCCTAGGTTGGAAACCCGGCGGGCCGCCTCATAACCGGCGTCGCCCGGGACGATGATGTCGCCGCTGAGACGGTTGCGCAGGGACTGCAGGTCGAGAGCGCCACCCGGGGCAAGGTTGGAAGAGTAGATAGATGTCACGTTGTTTCTCCCTGGGGTATTTCACCCTGTTGGTGTGACATCAGATTGCATCTCCGCGATGCTTTATGTTGCTAAATTGATACTAGTATTCCCTAAATGCACCCTAAACGAACGTTCTGAATTCCCTAAGCAAATTGCTATACAGATAAGTACCGAGAGTTCTCTGCATCATTTGTTCGTGAGTTTTCAGACCCCGGTTGGACACCGTTCTCCGCCTTTCGGCGGAGATGCGC
>JAGQHB010000010.1 GCA_020432045.1 Dehalococcoidia bacterium
CTGAACAGCACGGCCTTGCCCGCCGTGTCCATCGTTGCTGCGACTGCCCCGCCGCGGTCATCCGGAGTCGCGTGCAGCGCCCCGCGGAACCGGCTCACGATGAACAGCGCATAGTCGATACCGAGCGCAATCGCGAACATCATCGCGAAGTTGAGCGTCCAGATGCTCAGGTCCGTAAACCGCGTGATCCCGTAGAGCACGCCCATCGCCGAGATAAGGCCGGCGCCCGCGAGCAGCAGAGGCAACCCCGCCGCTGCGAGTGTTCCGAAGGCCATCACGAGGATGACTGCCGTGACCGGCCACGTCAGCAGCTCGGCCTTCATCATCCCTTCCTTGTTCACGGCGTTGAAGTCGCCCCAGAACGCGGGCGAGCCCGTCAGCGCTACCGTGACCGTCTCATCGCTCAGCTCACCGATGTGCTCGTTGAGCCTCTCGGCAGCTCGCACGGCCTCAGTCGGGTTCACAAGCGCCCCCGCCTGGAGCATCACCGTGTGGCCGTCCGGCCCCGGCTGTGCCACCGCAGGCCCGAATGCCGGTTCGTCGGCAATTGCCGCCGTCGCCTCGGCGATGCGTTCCTGGAACGCCGGGTCATCGATCGTCAGCGTCTCGCTGTACAGCACGACCGCAGCCGACTGAGACGACATCCCGCCGAACTGCTCGTCAATGATCTCCCGGACCGCGAGCGAATCGCTGCCGTTCACTTCCCACATCGCGCCTGAAAGCGCGTGCTCCAGCTTTGGCGCGAAGATCCCCAGTGCGCCGGCGAACAGCGCCCAGCTGACGATTACAGCCAGCCGGTGGCTGTTCGCCCACTTCCCCAGCTTCCCTAAGGGTGCCTCTTTCATCGCTGCATTACTCCATGCCTCTAAAAGAATGTGTGGCCGAAGCGCAGATACGCCTCGATGGGCTGTGGCCGCTCAGGCCAGGGAGAACACGCGCGCTTCTTCTGCTTTCTGCTCGCGCAGCCGGTTGCAGACCACGTCGCACAACTGGATCGCGCTCGGGTCCGTCACCGAGTAATACGCCGCTGTACCCTCCGGCCTCCGCGCTACGACCCCGGCGTTCAGCAGTACCCGCAGATGCTTGCTCACGTTGGCCTGCGTCGACCCCAGCCGATCGACCAGTTCGCCCACGTTCAACTCACCCTCGTCGAGAAGCGCCCGTAGGATCGCCAGCCGTGTCGCATCGCCCAGTACCCGGAATCGCTCGGCAACGTGCTCCAACAAAGCAGCAGGGAGGTGTTCTTGCATAATCACGACTCTATAACCTTACAGCGATGAATGCAAGTACCGCCCGGGGACCCATACGCCACGCCTCTCACTTCACCCGTAGTCGCGGCCGCCCCTGGCCGTGGGCCTCTGAACCGTCCGGAAGCATCCCGACCGACGTGAGAGCCCGCTGTGCCCCTCTCCCGTGACAGCGGGAAAGGGACGGTGGGTGAGGGCGCCCAGACCCTGCGCGAATCCGTTACGCTCAAACCATGTCCCGCCGCTTGGCCTCAACAAACGCCATGCGAACAGCGCCAATCGTCGCGCTCCTTCTCGCAGGCTTCGCGGCGGCACTCGCCCTGGCCTTCCCCGCCTCCCGCCCACCCCGCCTCGCCCCCGGCGTCTGGCTGGCAATCACTGTTCCAGTCGAACCACGACCAAACCCGCCACCGCTCTCCAACCGCGATGACCGGTCCCAGCTCCACGTTGTCAACACCGCTACGGGAGAAGACTTCGAACTCGGTGGCCGCGGTCTCTGGATTTCCCTCGCCTGGTCGCCCGACGGCCGGTACCTCTACACCTCCCACATCGTCGATCTGCCCGCGGGCGACGGCGGACAGGAAGCGCGCACCGTTCTCCAGGCAACGATCTTTGATGTCGTGGACCGAAAAGTGGCAAGCGTAGCGGAATGGCCAGGCGAAGTCTGCAGCCGGTGGCCGGGCATGGCGGCGTGGTCACCCGATAGCTCCATCGTGGCCCTCGCCGGGGAGTGCGTCGGTACCATCACGCCCCGAGGCAAACTCGTTGTCGTCGATTCCCCCGCGGAGACCAGCAGGGCTGGCCCCAACCTCATCGACTGGTCTCCAGATTCACGGCGGTTCGTCTTTCGCGCCGGGCCCCGCGACGCGGTGGTCTCCGGCCGCGACCTCCGGGACATCGTCACCATCTCCGAGTCCAGTTGGCCGGAGGTGATTAGGCGCGCCGACGCTTGGCAGGTCGATCTCCTCCAATGGACTGGCCCTACGACGCTACGAGCCATCGGCCGCACCGGCGCGGAAGAGTTCTGGGAATTCTCCGGTCAGCTTGGCGCCAGCAGCGTCCTATGGTTCGAGCCCGTACCGCTCCCCTACCCGCCCGAATTCGAAGCGCGCGCACTCGCGTCAAAGTACCTCTTTGAGAATCACGGCCTTGGCGAAGAAGCGCACATCACCGTCAGCCTGAGCAATAGCGGCGACTTCATTGCCGGGACCCCCACCTGGCGCGAGCAGTTCGATGTCCCCATGCCCGAGCCCCTCTTCCTCACCTTCATCGACGGCGTCCGCTTCACGTACTCGCTCGGTGCCGGCCTATTCGCGTACCCGCATCACTCTTGGACCGGCTTCTGGGACATCGTCCGCATCAACTAGCGCTACGTCCCAATTCGCCGTCCCCGTAGTCGCGGCCGCCCCCGGCATCAGCCCCAGGCAATTCCCGTCATGCCCGGTTCCTCGGGACCCTCGCCCCGGCAGGAGGAGAGGGCAGGGTGAGGGCGCCCAGGCCAGCGTCACGCCCGAGCTGCCGCCGCCACCCGCGAGTCTCCGACCTGTACCAGTCCATCACACCCCACGGCGGTCATTCCTCGCCCACGACAGCGGGAGAGGGACCGAGGGTGAGGGTGTCAATGCCCGCGAGACGCCCGCTCCCCGTCCACGCCCCCTACCCTCTCGGCAGCCCCAGCCCCCGGCCCGCGATGATCCCCCGCTGCACCTCGCTCGTCCC
>JAGQHB010000098.1 GCA_020432045.1 Dehalococcoidia bacterium
CGGAAGCCTCGGCGATGGGTTCGCTGTAGCGGCCGGCGAGTCCGATGAATGGGTCACCGTGACAACGAGCGGCAGCTACCCGTTCATCATCCCCTGGCTGGGCAGCCAGACGATCTCCATCGAGGCCGCGGCGGAGATGCGGAAGGAGGGCTTCCGCAGTGGTCCGTAGGCTCCGCACCGTCACACAGAAGGCAGGTGGTGAGTCCGGGCAGGCACTCGTAGAGGCGGCGCTCGCGATCCCGGTCCTGCTCATGTTGGTCTTCGGCGTGGTCGCCGCGGGTCGCATCGTCGAGGCCAAGATCGCAGTGCAGGCAGCAGCGCGAGAGTCGAGCCGGGCGCTGGCGGTGGCGCCGTCGGAAGACCAGGGCGTCTCCGATGCGTTGACCGCCGGAGAGAACGTCGCCGCCGGCTATGGACTCGACGACGACCGGCTCACCATCGAGGTTGACTCGGGCGGCTTCAACCGTGGCGGCACCGTGACCTCCGAGGTCCGCTACAGCGTCTCGCTCTCCGACCTGCCGCTGCTGAGCTTCATGGACGTGGACGTGGGCGCCAGCCACTCGGAGCGCATCGACATCTACCGGAGCCGGGAGGTAGCAGCGCGATGAACGTTGTCCGCCGGCTGCATGGTGACGAAGGCCAGGTGCTCGTGATGGTCGCGCTGATGATGGTGGGCGTCGTCAGCGTCGTCGGGCTCGTCTCCGATGGCGGGCTGGTCTTCGCCCAGCGGCGCGACCTCCAGAACGTAGCCGACGCTGCCGCCGCGGCGGGAGCGATGCAGATAGACGAGGCCGTCTACCGCTCGACGGGTGAGGTAGTCCTCGACGAACAACTGGCACGTGATGCCGCGGCCCTCTACCTGGATACCGAAGGCGGTCTCGACTACCTGGTCAACGTCCTGCCGGACCGCGTGGAGGTTGCGGTGTCGAGGCAGGCAACAACCGGCTTCCTGCGGGTCATCGGCATCGACGGCGTCGAAGTGAGTGCCAGCGCGTCCGCTGAGCCGCGCTACGGCGTCGAGAGCGCGGGGCCGTAGGAGGCGTGCAGATGGACTGGAGAGCCGTCACGACGGGCATAGCGAGCAGCCTCCTGGTAGTGGCGGTGGCTGCGGCGTGCGGTGATGACGATGCGGACCCGACGCCGACCGCGACAGTCGCCGCAAATCCCAGCCCGTCGCCGACGGCCCCACAGCCAACCGCTACCCCCGATGCCGAGGCTGAGGTGATCACGGCCTATCTCCGCTACTGGGACCTCTACGCCGAGGCCGTTCTCAATCTCGACCACAGCGGCCTCATCGGGGCGGCATCAGACGAGGAACTGCAGCAGGTACAGGAGGAAATAGAGACTCTTCGCGCGCAGGGCGTTGCGCTTCGCGTCGTGATTGAGCACCGACCCACCGTGATCGAACTCACCACCACGACCGCCACGGTGTTCGACGAGATGACGAACAACAGCTTCTTCGTCGATCCCGAAACGCATGAGCCCCCTGAGGGTGAAGGCAGCGGCGAAACCCTGGTCGACACGTTCTTTCTCGAGAAAGTAGATGGACAATGGATAGTCGTTCGCAGCATCAGGCAGAACTAGCCCAGAGCATTCGTAGGTGGTTAGCGTGCCTGGCGGCCGCCGCTTTGGCCCTTGTCGTTCCCCTGG
The DNA here is from genome assembly GCA_020432045.1 of Dehalococcoidia bacterium. Classification (GTDB taxonomy): domain Bacteria; phylum Chloroflexota; class Dehalococcoidia; order Tepidiformales; family Tepidiformaceae; genus JAGQHB01. Next base: position 1,651 of record JAGQHB010000098.1, read on the forward strand.
CGGCGCTCGCTGACGATCCGACTCCCGGTGGAGCAGGAACGCCTCGCAGCAATTCGCGAACGGCCAGCGCGACCGTGAAATCGGGCCCGAATGGGGTCACCGTTTACATACGAGTGACGCAGGAGTCTCCGGGAAGTGCAACGGGCTCAGCGTCCAGTACTACCGTAAGCACCGGCAACTCGCGGATCTGCCGCATCAGCGCCCAGAACATCGGAATCGTGCTCTCAAACTCGTCCTGGTATCAGGCTGAACAGGCTGCTCACCCCGATAGCGTCTTCGGCAGCGTGAGCTGCGACGACGGCTTCTTCGCTTTCATTTGGATTCCCGTGGGCACGCCGGCTGGTGGAAACGTGCAGGTGGTGTTCGTCGACGACGACGGTGTCGACCCGGTCGCGATCGCCCTCGAACTCCTCAACCACCTCCCGATCCCGGACATCGCCATCGACGCCAACCCGGCGACCGGTCTTGTCGCACTGCCCTCCTGGTTCTGGCTAGACGGCTACGACGGCTCGCCCATCAGCTCCTCGGACGCGCTGCCGGGCGTCGCCGTTGACGTGGAGGTTGAGCCGCTGGTCTACCGCTGGTCTTTCGGCGATGGGACGACCGCGGAGACCACCTCGCTCGGACAGCGCTATCCCGCCGAGAGCGACATCCGCCATGTCTACGAACAGTCCTCGCTGGCGGCCGGCGGCGCCTACTCCGTCACGGTGGAGGTCACGTTCGCGGCACGGTATCGCGTCAACGGCGGGGCGTGGGAAACGCTCGACCCGATCACCCGATCATTCAGCAATGACTACGCGGTCCAGCAGCTCCAGTCCGTCCTGGTGGGGCAGCAGCCGTGAGCACGAGGGATCTCGCGGCAGAGCGAGACGCAGCGTCCGGCGGTGGCTGGCTCGGCCCGGCAGCGATGATCGCTGCTTGTGCCACGGTCGCAGTCGGCCTCTGGTCGCTGACGGGACCGCCGACGATGCTCACTTCGCCGCCCGACTGGAGCCACATCCGGGACGTGCTGACCGGCTCCCGGCTCAGCGATCAGGACGTCATCACCGTCACGATCGGCATCGGGTGGGTCGTCGTCGCGTACCTGTTGCTTTCGATCGTCGTACGGCTCGCGCTCGGCCTCGCCGGCCTGCTCACCGGGCAGGCAGCCTGGGTGAGGAGCGGGCTTCGCATCACCGCTCCGCTGACGCTCCCCATCGTGCGCCGGGTGGTCGACGGTGCCCTTACCGGAACGATTCTGTTCAGCGCCACGTTCCACACGCCGTCGGCGGCGTTCGCATCCTCGGCGGCAGCGACTGCGAGCGTAGAGGCTTCCCTCCAAGGGGAGATGGCTTCGTTTGCCGGACCGGCGACCAGCCCTCCAAGCGCTCCAGACCTTTCGGCGGCGACCGTTCCTGCTACCTACACCGTGATGCGAGGCGACCACCTCTGGGGCATCGCGGAGCGCTTCCTTGGGGACGGCTTCCGTTGGGTCGATATCTGGAAGCTCAACTCACAGCGCGCGATGACGGACGGACGGGCCTTCGTGGACCCGAATCTCATCTATCCCGGCTGGCAACTGGAGCTTCGGCAGGACGTTAGCACCGCTGAGCCCGAACGGCTCGATGAGGAAGAAGACCTCGGTGCAACGCCGGACCCGGAACCGACGCCAGAACCGTCCCCGGTGCCACCGACTCCCGACCCGACAGCGGTCGCCCCCATACCAACACCAACGGTGATCCCGGGTGGACCGGTCGCCCCCGCTGACGATGCGGGAGGCGGGCCGGACCTTTGGCCCTCCCTGCCGGCAGTGCCGGCGCCTGACGCTGGCGTCGTGGCCACGGCCGCGGCGATCACGGTCGGTGGTGCCGCGATGCTGCTGGTGTTTCGCCGCACCCGGCAGCGGTCATGGCAATCCAACGGCCGACGCGAACGCCGGCCAGCCGGGTCAGGCGACGCGGCTCGCGTGCTGGCCACAGGTACAGCGCTCTTGTCGGCGCTGTCGGAGCTCGATTTCGCGTCTACGAGCATCGTCCTCGTGCGCGAGTCGGACCGGTACCTGGAGTTCACGCTCGACTGCCCGCCGGGCGATGCCGAGGCGCTGGTCGAATCCCGCTATACAATCGCCCGCCAGCTCGGATGCGCCGTCGATGGCGAAGTCCTTGGGGCGACGACCGTCCGGCTGAAGCTCTCGCGGATGAGTCAGCTCGCAGCGGCGCTGCTCGCCGACGCCGACGGCCGTGAGCAGCCACTTCTCGTACCGGTCGGCGCTTCGGATTCCGCCATCCACTACCTCAACCTTGCCGCCGTTGGGAGCGTCCTGGTCGTCGGTGGACGGCTGGAGGGACGTGATCTCCTCGCAGGCTGGTTCACCACCCTCGACTCGCTCCACCCGGATGGGACCGTAGCAGTCGTCGCCGACGAGGCTGCCTCGGATCCCCTTGGCGAGTGCCTGGAGTTGCTGCCCGGTCCAGCCGATGACGCCGATCCGCCCGCCGATTCGCCCTCGGCCTTTGCCCGGTGGCTGGAGGATAAGCTGATTGCGCGGGACGAGGAGCCCGACAACCCGGTGCTCCTGGCGCTTCTGGGGCCGAGCCCCGAGCCAGCCAGCGCCGTGGCCGAGATGGAAGGCGTCCTTCGGCAAGGTCCAGCGCGAGGTATCTTCGTGATTGCGTTCGCTGAGACGGCCGATGGCATCGACACGCGGCAGTCGTTCGGAGCCAGTGTCATCTTCGGCGCGGACCAGGATCCCGGTGGCTCCAGTGCGATCACCCTGACCCTACCGCACGTGCCTCCGCTCCATCTCGAGCCGGTCGTGGTACGGCGACAGGTTGCGCACCGCCCTCGCAGTGATGCCGCAACACCAGTGCCGGCGCCGACCGAATCCACAACACCCTCAGCACCTCACAACGGCCGCACCCCATTGGCAACCCGGTCGGAGGACGACGAGGAACTCGCCGCCGACGATGACGAGCCCCGTGCGCCAGAGCTGATAGCCCCGCCGTCGGAAAACGGGAGGCATCCGGTAGACGCCGCGACGGCTCCTGCGGTGTCGGGCGCCACACCACTCGGGGCCATGGACAGGCAGGCCTCGCTCCCGCTCGCTGGACCCGATGGGGAGTCGGCTGCCGAGGATGGCCCCGTGTTCCGCGCCAGGCTGTTCGGGACATTCCGTGTCGAGACAGGCGCCGGCGAGGTCGATGGCTGGTCGATCCAAAAGGCGCGGGAGCTGCTCGCCTATCTTCTCGCCCACGGCGGTTCGTCGGTCCTGCGCGACACCGCGGCGGAGGCGCTCGGCCTAAGCGGGGACAACCAGGGAGGACATCCGCTTCCCAACGCCGCCTACTACGCCCGGCGCACGCTCAGCCGAGCGGTACCGGATTTTGAGGGCGACATCCTCATCACGGCGCGCCAGCGGTACGCGCTGCGGGCGGGCCTCTTCCGGACGGACGTGGACGCCTTCGACGCACACCTCGCCCGGGCCGAGCGTCTGCAGGGCTACGAGGCCCTGGTCGAGTACCAGCGGGCGCTGGAACTCTGCACGGCCGATTTCCTCGCGGACGAGGACTATGAGTGGGCGGACGCCTATAGGCGCGACTACCAGACGCGGTTCATCACGGCCGCCCACCGCGCAGCGAAGTTGGCGTGCGAGTTGCGTGACCCGAAGCTCGCGCTTCGCGTCTACGACGCCATCTTGCAGAGAGACCCCATCGACGAGGAAGCGGTGCGCGAGGCGATGCGCTCCTACGCCGCGATGGGAGACAAGAACTCCGCGAAGCGCATGTACAAGAAGCTCGTCGAGGACCTGCGCGAGGCGCTTGATGACGATCAAGCGGAACCGATGCCAGAGACGACAAAGCTGGTTGTTAGTCTCCAGGCATCATCGATTCGTGGTGGCTAAGTGCCTTCAACCCGTGCGTCGAACGAAGCTCACTCTCGTCCTCATCCAGGCCGGAGAACGCGTGCACCGACTCCTCGGCGCCGGAATGGATTGGGGTAAAGAGAATCCTCGATCCTACGCCATCCGCCATTGGGCAAGCTGCCCTCGCGCGCAAAGCCCAGGCGCATCGTCCGCTTCGCCAGTCCGCTGTAGCTGAGGGTGGTTTGCGTCCGATGCTTAAGATGGACGAGGTGCTCGGCGGTGCAATTTGGCGGCACGACGCCTAGTGATTCCAGTTGCTGTCGAAACGCACTCTCCGAGAACAAGAGCTCGGCGGCGAACACTTCGGCTCCGATTTCCACCATTGCGCTCTCGTTAGAAGCGTCGCAGTAGGACAGGATGCTCCCGGCGTCCACGAGATGATGCTTTAGCTCGTGGCCAAGCGTGAAGATGTATGGGTCGTCTGGCAAAGCGGCGTTAACCATGATGGTCGGACCGAGGTCGTCATTGAAGTAGGCCCCGCGCAGTCGCTTCAATGGTCCCCGCCAGCGGTCTAGTCGGACGCCCTCGGCCCGGAAGATGCGGGCGAAGTCGCGTTTTGTGACGCGTTCCGGCGAGAGGCCGAACCTGTCCCGGACCTCGCCTGCGAGGAACTCCATGCGCGAGTAGTACTCAGTCCGCGTCACCCTGTGTCTTCCGTTTCCGACCCGGCCCGGGCCGACCGCCGCCGGCGTAAAGGCTGCGTGCCTTCCTGAACTCCGCATATCGGCTGAGTTCCTCGAGATCAGCAGCATCCAGCTGTCGAGCAGTCCGCAAGAGAGCCGCGACTCTATCGTCCTCATCCGAATTGTCACGTGGGAAGAAGCCGAGGATCGATACGCCGAAGAACCGAGCGAGTTGGTCCAGATCATCGAGCGTGGGCTTGTAGGTCCCGGTCTCCCAGCGGGAGATCGTGTTCCCAGTCTTCCCGAGCGCTTTCGCCAGGGCCTCTTGAGAGAGGCCCTCACCGCTGGCGTACCCAACCCGCAAATCTCGAATGCGCTGGCCGACGAACTCGGTCAACGGAGTGGAGCGAGAAGTCATCGCCTGACCTCGATTCCCTGTTTCAGGATGACATTCTCCCACTGGCGTTGACAGCACGCAAAGCTTCGATCAATCCTATCGCAGGAGGGCATTTCCACTCTGAAAGGACGCCGCAAACCACCGGCGGGCCCGAGTGAAGTTTCGATGCCCCGGAGGCTTCCGATGGCGAGGAACCAGAGGCACGTAGTTCCAACCGGCGACGGTTGGGCGGTGAAAGCACCCAGCGCGAAGCGCGCGAGTTCGACGCACACCACTCAAGCCGGTGCCGAACGACGGGCGAAGCAAATTCTCGGCAACGCTGGCGGCGGTGAGGCGGTCATCCACGGGCGTGACGGTCGCATCCGCGACAGCGACACGGTCCCGCCAGCCAACGATCCGAATCCGCCCACCGACACCAAACACTAGGTAGCCGCAAGACTGGAGGGGCGTCGCCGTGTCTTTCATCCTCGATAGCAAGGTCAACGTCGATTGTCCGGAGTGCCGGAGCCGACTGACTGTCACCCTCCGCGACATCCAGCAGCGCCGGCTCGTCCGCTGCTCGCGAGGCCACTCGATTCAGCTCAAGGAACAGGGCGATGGCATCCGCAAGGTCGATCGCGCAACCGAAGACCTTGAGCGTTCGATTCGCCGGCTCGGCGGCACTATCAGGCTCAAGTAGCCGCCCCTGGGCCAGCCGACAGAACGCCAAGCAACTCCGAAGGCGAAGGCGGGGCCCGCCGCCATGTTCCTGGCCATCTCGTAATCGCTGCCCGTTCCATGGATTGCCGCGCGCTCGGCCATCACGGTCGACCGCGCCATGCTCGGCCCGGAGTAACGAGGCGCTGTCTCGTCGCGTCGTGTCACGCGCTCTCGGCCCCTTCCGGTCTGGAGCCGTTAGAATCGCATCGTCGCCAGGCCTGAGTAGCTTCGAGGCCCCGAGCCCTCTGAATCCCAACTGACCGGACATCCATGGAACCAAGCCAACTCAACTGGATCGCGAACTTCATCTGGGGCATCGCGGACGATGTGCTCCGTGACCTCTACGTCCGCGGTAAGTACCGCGACGTGATCTTGCCGATGACGGTCCTCCGCCGCCTCGATGCTGTGCTGGAGGAGACCAAGGGCGCCGTCGTCGAGATGGACAAGCGCCTGGATGAAGCTGGAGTCACGAACAAGGACGCCGCGTTGAGGCAAGCCGCCGGCCAGGCGTTCTACAACACTTCGTCCTTCATGCTCCGCGACCTTCGTGCCCGCGCGAACCAGCAGCAGCTTCGTCAGGACTTCGTCGCGTATCTCGACGGCTACTCGCCAAACGTGCAGGAGATCATCGACAACTTCGAGCTGCGTAACCAGATCGAGAAGCTCTCCCGTGCCGACGCGCTTGGAACGCTCATCGAGAAGTTCCTCGACCCGTCCATCAACTTAAGTCCGAAGCCGGTGCGCAATGCTGACGGCTCGGTGCGGCACCCCGGGCTCGACAACCATGCGATGGGGACGATCTTCGAAGAGCTGGTAAGGCGCTTCAACGAGGAGAACAACGAGGAAGCCGGCGAGCACTGGACTCCCCGCGATGCCGTGCGCCTGATGGCAAACCTCGTCTTCCTTCCCATCGCCGACGAGATTGAGTCGGGCACCTACCTCCTCTACGACGGTGCGCTCGGCACCGGCGGGATGCTCACCCTCGCGGAGGAGACGTTGAAAGCGCTCGCGGAGGAGCGCGGCAAGCAGGTGGCCACCCATCTGTACGGTCAGGAGATCAACGCCGAGACATACGCCATCTGCAAGGCTGACCTGCTGCTGAAGGGCGAAGGCGAGGAGGCGGACAATATCATCGGCGGGCCCGAGCACTCGACCCTTTCCAACGACGCGTTCCCGTCGCGCGAGTTCGACTTCATGCTCAGCAATCCTCCCTACGGGAAGAGTTGGAAAAGCGACCTCGAGCGCATGGGCGGCAAGATGGGCATCAAGGACCCGCGCTTCATCATTGACCACGCCGGCGACCCGGAGTATTCGCTCATCACGCGGTCGAGCGATGGCCAGTTGCTCTTCCTCGCCAACATGCTCAGCAAGATGAAGCACGGCACCAAAGCCGGCAGCCGCATCGCCGAGGTCCACAACGGGAGTTCGCTGTTCACCGGTGATGCCGGCCAGGGGGAAAGCAACATCCGCCGCTGGATCATCGAGAACGACTGGCTCGAAGCCATCGTCGCGCTGCCGCTGAACATGTTCTACAACACGGGCATCGCCACCTACGTCTGGGTGCTGACGAATCGGAAGCCAGGACACCGCAAGGGCAAAGTGCAGCTCATCGATGCAACCGGCTGGTACCGTCCGCTCCGCAAGAACCTCGGGAAGAAGAACTGCGAGTTTGGGCCGGACGACATCGAGCGCATATGTAACGCTTTCCTGGCATTCGAAGAGACCGACCAATCGAAGATCTTCCACAACGAGGCGTTCGGCTACCAGAAGGTCACCGTCGAGCGCCCGCTGCGGGTTATCGGGACTGACCCGTGCCGCCCGTACTCCGCAAAGGAGATCCGCGAGCTCAAGGAGTCCGGGGCGCGTGCGGAGGATGCCCCGGCTGTCATCAAGAAGATCCACAGGCGTGGCGTGGAGGCCGACCCACTGAGGGGCCTCTTCGAGATCACTATCGACGGCCGGTCGGTGGTCGTTGAGTACGAGCCGGACAGCGAGCTACGGGACACCGAACAGGTACCGTTGCTGGAGGACGGGGGCATCGACGCCTTCCTTTGCCGCGAGGTGCTCCCCTACGCCCCGGATGCGTGGTACGACCCAGCGAGCGTAAAGATCGGCTACGAGGTGAGCTTCACGCGCTACTTTTACAAGCCACAGCCTCTGCGCCCCCTCGAAGAAATCCGCGCCGATATCCTGGCGCTGGAGAAGGAGACCGAGGGGTTGCTGGCAGAGATCGTTGCGGGAGTCCCGTCGTGAAGCTAGAGAATCTGGGCCAGCACCTGGACGCAGGCGGTCAGATTCTCAAGACCCGAGACGACCATGTTCCCGTGCCCCTGAGCCGCTGCACAGAGCCCGTAGACCCCAGTAAACCATTCACCGTGCCGAAAGAGGTGGACTGCTCGTGGGCGATAACGGAGGAGCCCTTCGGTCCGGAGAGGATACGGCCTCGGATCGAGCCGTGGTTGACGGCCCTTGTCCAGTCCGAGCACCTGTCTTTGCTGGTCGGCTCCGGTCTCACACACGGGGTTCATGGGCTCGCAACGCCGCAGTCGCTCCCTGGGATGGGAGGCATCTCGTTCGACGTCCTAGACGACGAGATTCAGGAGGAAGCGCGGCGTACTGCCAAGCTAGCCGGACGTGACCCAGGGAACTTCGAGGACCAGATCCGTGCTGCCAACGAGTTGCTGCGCGGTCTGGAGATCATCGGCGCGACTAAGGGCGAGAGTGCCGGGGAGCGGAAAGACGCCGAGGCTCTACGGAAGTGCCTCACGGCCGCTCTTGAGTCCTTCGCGGGCTCGATCCTTGATGGGGAGCGTGACCTGGTAGCGGCCCCAGTCGAAATGCGCACCGAAGCGTTCAATTACCTCGTCAGCTTCCTGATGAGCTTCGCGAGCCGAACTGGCACCCGTGAACGGTTGAATCTGTTCACCACGAACTACGACCGCTACATCGAAGCTGGCGCTGATGTTGCGGGGCTTCGACTCATCGATCGATTTGTCGGCACTCTGTCGCCGGTGTTCCGCGCATCTCGCCTCGATATCGACCTGCACTACAACCCACCTGGCATCCGCGGTGAGCCACGCTACTTGGAAGGCGTCGCTCGTTTCACAAAGCTGCACGGATCCATCGACTGGGTGGACTCGGGCGATGCGATTCGCCGCGTCGGTCTGCCGTTCGGTGCCCCAGAGGCCATGCCGTACTTTCCCGAGGGAGGGTTTGAAGGTGATCGCGCGATGCGGCTGATGGTCTACCCCAATGCCGCTAAGGACCGGGAGACCGCCTCCCACCCCTATGTGGAGCTGTTCCGCGACTTCGCTGCGACGATCTGCCGGCCCAACAGCACTCTTGTTTGCTACGGCTATAGCTTCGGCGATGAGCACATCAACCGCGTGATCGAGGACATGTTAACGATCCCGTCCGCGCACTTGGTGGTTATCGCCTACAGCGACTCCCTTAGCCGCGTCCTGAGCACGTACGAGAGGCTCGGGCGACATGCACAGGTTACGCTCATGCTCGGTGACCACTTGGGCGACCTCCGAGCACTTGTGGACCATTACCTTCCGAAGCCGGCGATTGACCGCACTACGTTCCGCATGGCGGAACTGCTCAAGGCACGCTGGGCTAGTGGGGAGAGCGCCCGCACCACCGACGAAACCTCGCGGGCCGAGGCGGATGGATCAGAGTCATGAGCCAGACACCATTCGAACACGCGGGGAGCTTACAGGTCGGCACGGTGGACTTTGTATCTCCTGATGAGATCAAGGTTGCGCTCGACATCGACGCCCCGGAGTCCGTCGCCCTCAACACGGGGACGCCCCGGCCATTCCCACGAGTAAACGGATATGTGCTGGTTCCCGTCGATGAGGGATTCCTGGTTGGCCAGGTTGTGTGGTTAACCGTGGAGCGATCGCCGTTCCCGAAACGGCGCGGCATGCAGGACTTCGGCCTCGTGGACCTGCCGTACCCGCAGAGGAAGCTAAGCATGCACCCGCTCGGAATGCTGCGATCCGCGGGAGCGGGTTACGCGTTCAGTCGGGGTGCGGACGTTCTGCCGTCGGTCGGGGCGGCAGCTGTACTGCCCACCGATGCCCAACTTCGCTCGATCGTGGAATCGGGCGAGCGGCGGCGCGTCAAGATCGGCACAAGCCCTCTCGCAGGCGACGCTGACGTATGCATCGACCCGGATCGGATCTTCGGACGCCATCTCGCGATCCTTGGCAACACGGGCAGCGGCAAGTCGTGCTCAGTCGCGGGACTCATCCGCTGGAGTCTCGAACAGGCTCATGACGTGCAGGCTGCGAAGGCCGGCGACGGAGACTGCCCGAAGTATCCCAACGCCCGGTTCATCGTGTTAGACCCCAACGGCGAGTACTCGCGCGCCTTCGGTGACGATGACATGGCGAAGGCTCGCATCTTCAGGGTGGATCCCGGAGTGGCCGGAGCGGCGTTAAAGGTCCCCCTTTGGTTCTGGAACAGCGCTGAGTGGTCCTCATTCACGATGGCGACCGCAAGAACACAGCGACCGTTGCTCAGGCGCGCTCTCCGCGAAGTCAAAGCAGGCCGATTGGGCGTGGCTGGCGCTTCCGCCGAGGAGAGGAAACTGGCACTGCGAAGGTATTTGTCATCGCGGCTGATCGCTGTTCGTGAAGAGCTTCGCTCGGGAACTATTCAATCCGACGAAAGCAGGTTCGGATTCCGTCTGAGAGCCATCGGCGCGGACTTGCTACCTAAGATGGTGGAATTTCCGGATAACGGCCTTGATTCAGTGCAATCTGCGATCCGGGCTGCGCTCGCAGCAACGCACAACAGCTTCGACAAGAACGGTGAAACTATCGAATATTACCGAGCGTTCTCCGAGGAACAGATTGAAGCGGTCATTGATGCCTTGCAAACTGCCGTCGAGTCTGTCGGCGGTATTGTTTACCAGGATGGACCAGACGAGGACGTTCCGCTCCAATTCCGTGGGGCTGACCTCGTCGATCACCTGGAAAGCCTCGCTCAGCAGGAAAACGTTAGTCAGTACCTTGACTTTCTTATCAGCCGCATGCGGACCTTTCTCTCCGATCGCAAGATGAGGTCGATCATCGCCGATACCGAGGAGACCACCATCGAGTCCTGGTTGAACGACTACGTTGGCTCAAACAATGCTGCGGACGGCTGTGTGTCTGTAATAGACTTGTCGCTGGTTCCTTCCGAGGTCGTCCATGTCGTAACAGCCGTGATCGCCCGGATGATCTTCGAGGCGCTTCAACGCTACCTGAAGCTCAACGGTGTGACGCTACCGACAGTGCTCGTCATGGAAGAGGCACACACATTTGTCGGACGCTACAGGCAGGACATGGACGAGCAAGACTCCGCGACGGTGTGTTGCCAGGTTTTCGAGAGGATCGCCCGCGAGGGTCGGAAGTTCGGGCTAGGTCTTGTCCTGTCGTCCCAGCGGCCTTCGGAACTGTCTCCGACTGTTCTCTCCCAATGCAACACGTTTCTGCTCCATCGGATCACTAACGACCGCGACCAGGAGCTTGTGAATCGACTCGTCCCCGACAACCTGCGGGGACTGCTGCGGGATCTGCCGTCTCTGCCGTCTCAGACAGCCATCCTGCTTGGCTGGGCTTCCGAGCTACCAGTGCTCGTGCGGATGAACGATTTGCCAACGACGCAACAGCCCCGGTCCGACGACCCCAAGTTCTGGGACGTCTGGGTTGGCAAGGCTGCTCGCACAGCAGACTGGGGATCCGTTGGAGCAGATTGGCAGGCGGGATCGGCACCGGTGCCGGACGGCGGCGTATGATCCCCGCGCTGAAGCCCTACCCCGGTTACAAGGACTCCAGCGTGCAGTGGCTTGGGGCAGTTCCTGAGCACTGGGAAGTGCGGCGAATGCGGAATGTCGCGGAGCTGCGGGTTAGCACCATCGACAAGCACGTCCGAGAGGACGAATTGCCGGTCCGGCTTTGCAACTACGTGGATGTGTACAAGAACGATCGCATCCGACCGGGCATGTCGTTCATGTCTGCCACCGCCCGCGCTGAAGACATCTCCCGCTTTCGTCTGGAGGACGGCGATGTGCTCATTACGAAGGACTCTGAAGTTTGGACTGACATCGGAGTCCCAGCTCTCGTGGAGGGGCGCGCCGACGACCTCGTGAGCGGCTACCACTTGGCCCTGCTGCGCCCGCGTGCTCAGACATGCGTAGGCGCCTTTCTCCTCCGTGCTTTGCAGAGCCGCCCAGTCGCATACCAGCTCCACGTCGAGGCAACCGGGGTTACCCGCTATGGGCTGTCTCATGATGCCATCAAGTCAGTTTGGCTCCCGGCCCCACCCCTTCCCGAGCAGCATTCGATCGTCCGGTATCTCGACTACATGGACCGGCGCATCCGGCGATACATTCGCACGAAGCAGAAGGTCATCAAGCTCCTGGAGGAGGAGAAGCAGGGCATCATCCATCGCGCCGTCACGGGCCAGGTCGACGTCCGCACGGGCCAGCCCTACCCCACCTACAAGCCGTCGGGCGTCGAGTGGCTCGGCGATGTGCCGGCGGAGTGGGAGGTGGTTCCGCTCAAGCGGGCATTTGTCTCGCTTGACTATGGGGTATCTGAATCGGCAACAGATCATGGGAACATCCGGTTGCTGACTATGGCACACATTCGGGCGGGCGAGGTCAACGTGCCAGAGTCAGGTGGACTGTCTAAGGTCGACCGGGAACTGACGCTCCAACCCGGTGATCTCCTCTTCAATCGGACCAATAGTCTTGAATTAGTCGCGAAGGTCGGGCTGTTCAAAGGCTGGGAAACGCCCGTTAGTTTTGCTTCCTACCTCGTTCGCATGCGACCCCGTGCACCGCACCGCGCGGAGTACTTAAACATGCTTCTGAATGACATCGCGTTCCTCCGGGCTGCTCGCCGGGAGGCAATCCCGAGCCTCCATCAGGCGAATCTAAACCCGACACGGTATGGACGCCTCCCCATTCCACTTCCAGGCGAAGCTGAACAGTCTACAATCGTCGAGCACTTGGAAGACGAGGCGGCACGGGTGAATCGCGCGGTTGAGCGTGAGGCTCGGCTTATCGAGTTCGTACGGAAGTATCGCACCCGCCTCATCGCCGACGTGGTGACCGGCAAGCTCGACGTGCGCGAAGCGGCCGCCCTCCTCCCGCACGAGATAGAAGAACCCTTGCAGGACGCCGAGCTCCCGGGGGATGAATCGCTGGAGGGGGAAGACCTGCTGGAGCCCGAGGATGCCGACGCTTGAGGTAGAGGGAGTCGCCTGGTCCGGCGCGCACTCGGGGTTGCTGGGCAGGCACACGCTTACAGTCACGGGGCTTCAGATCACCGCGGCAGCCCTGAGCGTTGGGGCGCCCCTGCTGCACATCCCACTTTCGTTCCATGCGGTGAGCATGGCGCTCTACAAGGCGCTGGGACTTGTGTGCGCTGTGGATTCCAGCGGGCCCATGCTCGCTCGACCAGCGGGATATGCCCAACTCGACCCCACGGAGAAGGCGAACATCTCGTTCTGGACCGGGATGACGTTCGCTGCCCTGGTTGCCGAGTATTGCCTCGGAGTGCCATCGGTTTGGCATGTGTCCAGCATGATCCGGAGTGGCCGGGCCACCCTGACCCCCGGAACGCACGTGATCGCGGACTTGCTAGGGCAAGACCACCATGGTGGTTGGCACGTCATCGAGGCCAAAGCACGCCAGGGCAATGTCTCGGCCGACGACCGCGCGAACTGGAAGGCTCAGACCGGGACGATTGCCTCGGTGGCCGGCGCTTCGCCGGCGACGCGCAGCTACTGCCTCACGCGGGTAGGAGACCCGTACACAGTCGAACTCGTGGATCCGCCCGAATCTGAGGTGGTCAAGGGAGGAGAGCTCGTCCTCTCTCAAGGCGCCGTAGTCGACTTCTACTATGGGCCTTTTCGAGACTGGCTTACCACATCCGTCGCGGACAACGCGGCGCCCCGTCTCCAAATCGACCGGGGGGCGCCACTGACGGTCAGGCACGCGGCGTTCGATCCCAACACGCAGCTCTATTGGTTCGCGGGCTTGCGCTCCGACGTGCTCGACGCTGTGCAGGCCGGGCGCACGCCAGAGCAGTCGCTTCGCGGCGAATCGTTCAGCATCGCCGATGGCTACGTAAGATCAGACGGGATTGCTATCGTTAGTTCACCGGAGCCGACGCTGGAATGAACACTGACGACCTCATGACGGAGCTTTGGGCCTACCTCGACCAACGTAGAGGGCTTCAACCGTCGGCCACGCTGGTTGACCGTTGGCTTAGAGAGCGCATCGACACGAACGGGGGCCGGGGAGTCACTCCTGAGTTGCTCTACGCCCTGAGCAGAGCAAAGGTGCAGTGGTGGGACGGCGAGATGCTCACGGCGGAGCCACTGGCACGTTTCATCGCAAGGGTGGCCGCGATCTACTCGCCGAAAAGCGTTCTGGATCCGACTTGCGGCGTCGGCGCACTACTACACACGGTCGCTACCACTGTTGGTGCCGCGGTGGTCCACGGTATCGAGATCAACGGTGATCGAGCGAGGCTGGCTCGGTCCGTGTTGGGGGCGGGCGCTACAGTCGTCGACGGAGACGCCCTGGCGGAGCCTCCGGAGATCCTCGACCGATACGATCTGATAGCGGCCGATCCCCCACTGGGAGTGCGCGTGCCGGACGGTGTGGATGTGCCCGGGATTGGTTCCGGGTTCCGAGGAGAGTTCGGGCACGCGCTGACCCTTTTGGCTTGTGAGCGTCTCTCTGATGAGGGGGCAGCCCTCGTTGTCGTGACGCCGGCCTTCTTGTGGGGCAGTGGTGCCGCGAGAATCCATCAGGCTATTCACGCGTTAGGCTGTCGCATTCGCGCTCTGATCCACCTGCCAGGAGGATCAGTGCCTGAGACGAGCATCGCCAGCTACCTCGTGGTGTTGGAACGTGGCCGACAGTCGGACGTCTTCGTGGGGCAGTACGATCCGGACGAAGGCCATCAGGAACAGCTGGTCGCGAACTTCAGAAGAAGCCGGTCAGGGCCACAGCCGGCGCTTGGCCGCCTCTGCCCTCTGGAGGACTTCAAGGGATTCGAGTCCTTCGCCGCCTTGGAGCGCCTGAAGCGACTTGCCAGGAATGCCGGTTGGAAGGGCGCCCCGGCCGCGGAGGTGATCACGGGGCACTCCGTTCTGGGCCACCGCCGATCCGAACCGCTGGCGCACGGTCCGAACAGCTGCTACCTGCGCCTAATCGGTCGGCCGCTGGCCGTGCTGGACCCGGATCAGCTGCCCGGATCCGGGCAGCACCGGGAAGTGTTGCATCTGCACCTCAACCCGACGCATGCGGACCCGCGGTACATGGTTCACTGGTTCAACGCGAGTCAGATCGGCCAGGCCACTCTGGCGATGGTCACACGGGGTGCAGTGATACCTCGGGTCGACCGCACGAGCCTGCTCCATGCCACGCTCTATTTGCCGTCGATCGCCGAGCAGTCGCACGCGATCGAGGGGGCATCCCGCCTTACCCAAATCAGGGCGGCGGCCGATGAGCTCGAGGCGGCCCTGTGGGAGGGTGGCAATGACGTTGCGAACATCGTCCGGGAGATCGCGACGATCAATCAGGAGGACCGCTTCGAAGACTGGATCGAGACGTTGCCGTTTCCTCTAGCTTCTATCCTCTGGCGGCATCACGCGGGAGGTGATTCGGCTCGTGAGCGCTACGAAGTGCTGCTTCACTTCTTCGAAGCCACGGCAGCGTTTCTCGCCACCGTCCACCTCAGTGCTTTCATGAGTGCTGATGATCTCTGGAGAGAACATGGGCGGGAGCTGAATCTCAAGCTCACCAGCCAGCGCCTGTCACTCGATCGGGCCACCTTCGGTTCGTGGAAGCTCGCTGCAGAGTATCTCTCAAGCGCATCCGCCGCATTGGTTCAGGAGCCGGAACAGGCCGAACGCTGGCAGCGCCTGTACGGAACATCCAACCGACAAGTGTTGACCATGCTTGGCCGGCCCGAGCTGCGCGCCGCAGTGCAGCGCGCGAACCGCATCCGCAACGACTGGAGCGGTCACGCCGGCGCCGTCGGAACGGAGACTGCCAAGCAAATCCACGACGAACTCGTCGAGCTCGTCCACACCCTACGCGGAGTGTTCGGCCGCGCATGGCTCGGCTATGAGCTCGTCCAGCCCGGCGAGGGACGCTACAGAGGCGGTGTCCATCACTACCGGGCGCGGCGCCTAATGGGTACCCGTAGCGCCCCTTTTGAGGAAGTGCAGCTGGAATCGGTTCAGCCACTCGAGGCCGATGCCCTGTACCTCTTCGACAGCGCCAATCGCACCGGCCTGCGCCTCCAGCCGTTCGTCCGTGTCATGCCATCGCCAGAGAAGCGCGCTAACGCGTGCTTCATCTTCAATCGGCGAGAGGCGGACAGGTTTCGCTTCGTTTCTTATCACTTCGAAGAAGAGTCCGAGATGCAGGACACGTCCTCCGACATTGAGCAGGCGCTGGGTCGCCTGCACATGTTCGATGCGGAGTCTTCCGAATGACTACCGACACCTCTGAGGCTGGACTCGAAGCCCTCATCGTCGCAGCGATGACAGCTATTGCCGCTGGTGCTCGAGACGGGCAGCTGTGCGAAGAGCCCGTCGCCTACGACGCCGGCTGGATCCAGGGCGACCCCACGGAGTACGACCGCGAGCACTGCGTCGACCTGGTGCAGCTGACGTCGTTCCTCGACAGGACGCAGCCCGAACAAGCAGCGGCGCTGAACCTGGTCGAGGACGGCCCGACGCGCCGGCAGTTCCTGGCGCGGCTCCAGGGCGAAATCACGAAGCGCGGCACGATCGACGTGCTGCGCAACGGCATCAAACATGGTCCCCACACGGTTGATCTGTTCTATGGCTGGCCATCGCCGGGGAACGCACGGGCGATCGAGCGCTACCAGGCAAACCGTTTCAGCGTCACGCGCCAGCTCCGCTACAGCCGCGACGACACCCGGCTCGCCCTCGACCTGGCGCTGTTCATCAACGGCCTGCCAGTCGCTACGTTCGAGCTGAAGAACAACCTGACCAAGCAGACCGTCGATGACGCTATCCAGCAGTACAAGCGCGACCGCGACCCTCGGGAGAAGCTCTTCGAGTTCGGCCGCTGCCTCGTCCACTTCGCCGTCGACGACCAGCGGGTGGCGTTCTGCACAGAGCTGAAGGGCAAGGCGTCGTGGTTCCTTCCTTTCGATAGGGGGTGGAATGATGGCGCGGGCAACCCGCCAAACCCGAACGGGCTGAAGACCGACTACCTGTGGAAACAGGTCCTGCACCCGCCCAGCCTGACGAACATCATCGAGAACTATGCCCAGATCATCGAGTTCAAGGACGAGAAGACCGGCCGCAAACGCAAGGTCCAGATCTGGCCCCGGTACCACCAGCTCGATGTCGTCCGAAAGCTACTGACCGACGCAGAGCGGGCCGGGGTGGGCGAGCGTTACCTGGTCCAGCACTCGGCCGGCAGCGGCAAGTCGAACTCGATCGCCTGGCTCGCACACCAGATGATCGGGCTGGTGAAGGACGGCCGCCCAGTCTTTGACTCCGTAGTCGTCGTCACGGACCGCCGCATCCTGGACCAGCAGATCCGCGACACCATCCGCCAGTTCGCCCAGGTCCGCTCGACCGTCGAGCATGCCGAGCGGTCCGGCGACCTGCGCCGCTACATCGCACAAGGCAAGAAGATCATCATCTCTACGGTCCAGAAATTCCCATTCATCCTGGACGAAATCGGGGACGAGCATCGCGGGCGGAGCTTCGCCATCGTGATTGACGAGGCACACTCCAGCCAGGGCGGGCGCACCTCCGGCTCGATCTCGATGGTGCTCGGCGATGCCGACGCGGAGGATGACGACGACACGTTCGAGGACAAGATCAATCGGCTGATCGAGTCCAAGAAGCTGCTGCCGAACGCCAGCTACTTCGCCTTCACGGCCACTCCGAAGAACAAGACCCTCGAGATCTTCGGCGACGCTGAGCCGCAGGCGGATGGCAAAGTGCGCCACCGGCCGTTCCACAGCTACACGATGAAGCAGGCGATCCAGGAGGGGTTCATCCTGGACGTGCTCCAGCACTACACGCCGGTCAACAGCTACTACAAGCTCATCAAGACCGTCGAGGCCGACCCCGAGTTCGATACCAAGCGGGCGCGTAAGAAGCTCCGCCGGTATGTCGAGAGCAACGACCACGCCATCCGGCTGAAGGGCGAGATCATCGTCGATCACTTCCACGAGCAGGTCATTGCCCTGAACAAGGTCGGCGGCCAGGCCCGGGCGATGGTTGTCACGAGCGGTATCGAGCGCGCCATCCAGTACTACCACGCCATCTCCGCCTACCTGTCCGAGCGGAAGAGCCCTTATCGGGCGATCGTGGCGTTTTCGGGCGAGCACGAGTACCAGGGAGAGAAGGTCACCGAAGCGTCGTTGAACGGCTTCCCGTCGAGTCGCATCGCCGACGAATTCCGGAACGACCCTTACCGCTTTCTCGTCTGCGCCGACAAGTTCCAGACCGGCTACGACGAGCCGCTGCTCCACACGATGTACGTGGACAAGGTCCTCTCTGGCATCAAAGCGGTCCAGACCCTCTCGCGGCTGAACCGGGCGCACGAAAAGAAGCACGACGTCTTCGTGCTCGACTTCATGAACGACTCGGACACGATCGAGGCGGCTTTCGCCGACTATTACCGAACGACATTCCTGGCGGAGGAGACGGACCCCAACAAGCTCCACGACCTCAAAGCCGCTCTCGATGAATACCAGGTGTACTCGGACGCGGACGTCGATGAGCTGGTAAGCCTCTACCTCGGTGGGGCAGAGCGCGACAGGCTCGATCCGATCCTCGATGCCTCCAGGGCCGTCTACGACACGGATCTTGACGAAGACGGCCAGGTCGACTTCAAGGGCAAAGCCAAGGCATTCACGCGAACGTACGGATTCCTTGCCCAGATCCTGCCTTACACAAGTGCCGACTGGGAGAAGCTCTCGATCTTCCTCAACTTCCTGATCCCGAAGCTGCCTGCGCCGGTTGAAGAAGACTTGTCAAAGGGGATCCTCGAGGCGATCGACATGGACAGCTACCGAGTCGAGAAGCAGCAGGCGATGAGGATCCAGCTGCCTGACGCGGACTCCGAGATTGAGCCCGTGCCCACGAGTGGCGGCGGCCGTGCGAGCGAACCGGAATTGGAGCGGCTGTCGAATATCCTCCGGTCGTTCAACGACCAGTTCGGCAATATCGAGTGGACCGATGCCGACCGCATTCAGAAGCTCATCTCGGAGGAGATCCCTGCCCGGGTGGCAGCTGACACCGCCTATCAGAATGCCATTAGGAACTCAGACAGGCAGAACGCGCGAATCGAACATGACAAAGCCCTCCGCCGCGTGATGACGGCTCTCCTCAAGGACGATACGGAGCTGTTTAAGCAGTTCTCGGACAACGATTCGTTTCGCCGCTGGCTGACCGAGATGGTGTTCGGCCTAACGTACGACGAGGGCGACGCGGCGTAGCTGGACACAGCAGCAGCACGGTCGGACTCCACCCCTACGTCGGCATCAAGGCAACCGGAAGCCATGTCAACGAATCGGTTGCGCAAGGCATCATGCCCCAATCGAGTCCTGGATCATTCCAGCGATAACCCTGGCCAGGAGCACGATCGAGAAGCCGATCAGCGCGTTCACGATGGCGGACTTGCCGCGCTCCATCTGGTGGGGGCTGCCGGCGGCGGACATGTAGAGGAAGGCGCCCCACATCACGAAGAAGGCGGCCACGGCCGCGCCGACGCCCATACCGATGTTGAGCAGGTTTTCGAAGAGGGTGTTGATCTGTTCCATCACGTCGGCCTCCTATCTGCCGGTGTTCTGAATGGGTTCTTCCGACCGCAGCCGGAACTCCGCCACGAGCCAGCGGCCCTCGACGCGGACGAGCCGGCAGGTG
Source organism: Dehalococcoidia bacterium (assembly GCA_020432045.1). Lineage (GTDB taxonomy): Bacteria > Chloroflexota > Dehalococcoidia > Tepidiformales > Tepidiformaceae > JAGQHB01. Next base: position 21,209 of record JAGQHB010000098.1, read on the forward strand.
ACGTGCTGCTGGAGCCGTTGCTCACGGAGCTGACCAGTTGTGGCGTCGACAGCACGGCGGGTCTGTTCGGTGGTCGCTGACACCGTCGCTTCGGTGTCGCTGTAGGCGGTGACCTGGACCGAGACGGCGCCGGTCGTCATCGTTTGCTGCTGACCGAGCGCCGACGGGTCGACCTGTGAGGTGGCGACCGCGGCGTGCACGTCGCCGGTGCTCAGGCCCAACAGCCGCTCCCGGTAAGCATTCGCCTCGCGGAAGTCGAAGGTGCCGTACGCCTCGACGAAGAGGCGAGCCGCTTCCTCCACCTCGCCCATGCCTTCGCCCTGGCCACGCAGCCGGTTGGCTCCCTGCCAGCCGCTGACCATCGCTATTGCGAGCAGCGTCGCGGCGAGGCCGCCGAGGATGAGCATCACGCCACGTCCGCCGGTCACGCGACGGGTCCTTTCACCGGGCGCCCGGCGCTGGCGAAGTGCCTGGCCCAGTAGGGGTCGGAAAGCGGCACCTCTTTCACGAACTCGCCGGGTTGGGTGGCCATGATCACGACACCGTTGCCGGCGTAGATGCCGACGTGGGTGATGCGTTCGTGGGACGGGTAGGTGTTCTCGTAGAAGAGGAGGTCGCCGGGCTGGAGGAACTCCAGCGCCACGGGCATCGTGGCGTTGAACTGCGCCTGCGACGTGCGGGGGAGGGCGACGCCAAGCTGGGCGTAGACCCACTGCGTGAGGCCCGAGCAGTCGAATGAGTCCGGCCCCGCCGCGCCCCACACGTAGGGCAGCCCGAGCCGGGACCGCGCCAGCGCGACCGCCTGGGCTGGGATGCCCGCCGGGTCGAGGTAGCCGTAACTGGTGGCGATGCTGAGGACATGATCCACGTAGGACCAGGAGTGGTTGTACGCATAGAGCGCCTGGCGGAGGTCACCGGGCGCTCCGCTGCCGAGCAGGAGCTGGGCAGCCGCAGGCAGGCAGTCGTGGTAGTTGAACGGGTCGGCCACACCGTCGCCGTCGCCATCGACGCCGTAGTGGGCCCAGGTCGCGGGCATGAACTGGCAGTAGCCCAGGGCGCCGGCCGAGCTTGGGCCCATGTTCGCGCCGAAGCCCGACTCGACCTTGGCGATGGCCGCCAGCACCTGCCAGGGGACGCCCGTCGCAGCAGCCACCTGTTGCATGACAGCCAGGTGCTCCGCAGGAATCTCGGCGAGCGCCGCGGCTGAAGCTGGGGACTGGGCGATGCCCGGGCTGTCGCCAAGCGCGGCCATGACGAAGAGCATCGGTGCGAGCAAGACGACGCCGACGATGCCCGCAACCTTGAGGCCCTCGCTCCCGACGCTGCCGAAGATGTCGCCGCTGGGTGGGTTCGTGTTCACGGCGTCCTCCTAGGCCCTTCCCGCTGCAGCCCGCGAAGCGGCCCCGCCAGCACCGGCGCTACCGGCCCCTGCGCCGCCGGCGGCAGCACCGGCACGAGCGGCTCCCGCCATCGCGCCAAGCGCGTGGGTGGCCATCGCGAAGGTGATGACGTTGGTGATGCCGGCCTGGCTGCGGGCCGAGCGCAGGAGCGCGGGGACCTTGAGGGTCAGCCAGCACACCGCGAGACCGAGGAGCATCGTCAGAAGGGCATTGGAGACACTGCCCGGGGTCAGCTCGACCATGAGCGCGGTGCCGAGCGCCAGGACCATGACCTGGACGGCCTGCTGAAAGACGGTGATCACGAAGAGGTCGGTCCACCAGCGCGTCCACTGCTGGGTCTGCGGCAGCACCCAGAGCAGTGCGGCAATTGGCCCGAGGACGATGAGCATCGCCAGCAGGGCGAGGCGCATCAGCATCTGGAAGACCAGGAGGATCGCCACGATGCCGTAGGCGACGGCGGTGAAGATCAGCGCCAGGCCTTCCTGCGAGGGCGTTGCCTGGTCGTACCCGGGGAGGCCGACGTCGCCGACTCCGGCGGCGAGGGCGTTGTTGATGTCGATCAGCATCCGCGCGAACTCGAGCGTCAGGTTGGCGGCGAGCGCTGCGAGGATGACGCGCGGGAGGAGCTCCATCGCTTCGTGGTAGGGCGACCTGGTGTGCTCCTTGATGATGACGTTGAAGCCACCCCACATGACGACGACCGCAAGCGCGGCGTTCACTATGGCGCGGGAGAAGTCGTAGAGGCTGCGGACGGTCGGGCTGTCGTAGGTGCCTTCCGCCGGCGTGCGCGTAACGAAGTTGAGCGACGAGCCGCCCATGCCCAGCGCCCAGTCGACGAACCCGCGGATCGCCTCGAGCATCGCCTGTCCGATGAGCGTGAACACCGCGTTGACGATGTCCTTCGCCCAGTTCACGGGGTTGAGGCCGCCGGGCAGCCAGTCCAGGGGGTTGGGGATCAAGTCGGTCGGGTCGGGGATCGGGAGGTCGACCAGCGTGTCCGGTGGCGGCTGACCTTCCGGGCCAGGCTGGCCAGGTGGGACCTGCTGCGCGGCTGGCGCAGGCGGACTGTTGAGGAGCGGGATACCGGCTGACGACAGCTGGTCCAGCGTGTCGTCGGCCTCCTGCGCCGTGGCGGAGGCTGCTCCAACCAACAGCGCGCCGGCCAATCCCAGTGCAAAGGCGGCGAGGGCGAGGATGCGCATATCTGACTCCAGCGGCCAGGAGGCCGTGACGAGTCAGGTTGCGGATCGGCGTTCCATCAGCGTTCCAGGATTCCGCTCCACCCGTTCCAATCTCGGGGTGCCCGCTCCAATTTCACTCTCATTTCGTTCCAACGGGCTGTTACGCCGGACCTCGGCAGCCCCGCCACTGGCACAACCACAAACGTCGGCACATCATTCTTCCCGAAGCCGGCCCGGGATCGATCGAGCACGAGGCATACAGCAATCAGCAAAGGCCGGACCCGTGTGCCTTTTTGCCATCTTTACCATCGGCCAGTGCGAGACGAATTGGAGTCCCCGTGTACGCTGCGCGACATGGACGTTCGCTCCCGACGGGGCGGTCGCGGCGTCGTGTGCGCGGGACGATTAGTCGTCGTCAGATGACATCGTTGCACTTATCGCTCGGGGTCGCACAAATGCGGAAATTGCGGAACACTTTGGGGATCTCATTGTCCCGAGTCGAGTACCACGTCAGCGAGATTTTAAGCACGCTAGAAGTAGAGGCTCGAGAAGAGGCAGCAGACTGGTGGCGTCGGGAGAACGGGCTGGCGTACCGGCGTCGCCGAATGAGCGCTGGCCTGACGGGCAGCGGTGTCGCTCGCTGGGTTGTGGCCGCCGGCGTTGTCGGTGCTGTGGGATGTTGCCGTCCTCGTGCTCGCTACGGTATTCGCCCCTATGTCAATCGCCGAGGGCTTTGAGCACTGATCGCCACGGGCATTGAGCCACCCTCTGGCGACGAGGTGGTATGCCTTTTGTGCGCCTCCCGAGCAGTTCCACGACCCGCTCGGATTCTTGTAGCGGCGAAGCCTCTCGCCTCTCCGGATTCCGCCTCAAGTGCTTCCACAGACCGGGCAGACGAGACGGGACAGACAAAACGACGCAGGTCGGCCTAGATCGCTTCTGCGTCGGCTCGTCCGCGATGTACGCGAAAGGGGAAGGTGTCGCCGGCGTGACTGCGTGGGCCGCGCACTTGCGAAGCCCGGACGTACCGGGGACGAAACGACGCGTGGCCGCGACGACAGACTGGATGCGGTCGACTCGATACGGGCGGTGCTTATCGCTGTCGGCGCTGTGGCCGCTCCTGCTCGGTGCCTTGCCGACCAATCCCCGGCCCGGCAAACTGTCGCCAACTTGGTCAGGAACAGCGAGCCTTAACCACATGACGACGCCTTCTGTTACCGGTATATCAGCGCTCGAGGAAACAGTGCACATTCCGCTCCGCCAGGGGAGCATACGCGCCCTTCTCATGAAGCCGGCGACCTCCTCCCCGGCGCCCGGGGTCCTCCTTTTCCACGAGATCTTCGGCCTCAATGACGACATGGCGGAGAAGGCTCGCCGCTTCGCCGCCTTGGGTTACGTTGCCCTTGCACCCGACCTGTTCGCTGGACGCGGCCGCAAACCCCTCTGCATCATGCGCACGATGCGGGAGCTCGGGCGCGGCTCGGGCGCGGCGTTCGACCGCATTGAATCGGCGCGCTCGTGGCTCGCCGAGCAGCCCTTTGTCGATGCTTCGCGTCTAGGCGTTTGCGGATTCTGCATGGGCGGGGGCTTTGCGTTGCTCGTCGCGGCTCGGGCGCCAATAGGTGCGGCTGCCGTTTTCTATGGCCAGGTGCCGAAGAAGGCAGACGAGCTCGACGGCATCTGTCCCGTCGTAGCGGGATACGGCGGTCGCGATCGCAGTCTCCGGGGCGCGCCCGAGAGGCTTCGCGCCGCGCTCGAGCAGCGTGCAGTCCCGCACGACATCACTGTTTACCCGGACGCCGGCCACGGCTATCTCAGTTCGCACACTGGAGCCTTTGCGAAATTCGGCGCCGTCGGACCCATTAAGCTCGGCTTCAACGGCTCGGCCGCGGAGGACAGCTGGAAAAGGGTCGAGCGTTTCTTCCGGCGGCACCTCGCCGGGGAGGAGCCGGTCGATTGAGGCCCCGTTGCGAGCCTGAAACTCTCGGGCCATGCGGGCTCCACCGGGTTCGAGGGCCCTTCCGCTGCACGGATGCGATGGGTCCGTCGAGATTTGCGCTTCCGACTCCACTCAGGGCAGCGTGGGGCTGCTCCCCCGCGGTAGGTCGTCATCGCCCTCCCTGCGGGGGCAGGCTTGCCCGAACCTCTGCGCCGACCGTGAAGGCCGAGGAGCTTCGCGTGGATGGACTGACCTCGACAAGTCGCCCGTGGCCCGGCTGTCCCGCACAGTTGTGGGAGCCGCTGAGCGCCTCGTAGCGCACCGCCCGCGTGGCATACAGCCCCAGGCACGGCCTCCAGAGTATAGGGATCAGCCGACGGGGGTATGCACTTAGCGCTGGCGAGCCGCCTCGCAAACCAGGTGCGACGCCTCAGCTGGTTTGAGGTGGTCTGTGGTGAGGCAGAGGTCGTAAAGCTTCGGTGAGAGCCAGTGCCTGTGGTAGGTCTGCTCAAAGTATGCTTTTTGTTCAGCGTCAAAGCGGTGCATGGCCTCCTTGGCCTCCGCTTCAGGAACCGAAAGCGCCTCGTGAATGCGCAGAATCCGGACCCGGTCGGACGCAACCGTCAACACGCGCAGGGGTGTCCCAGCGATCACGAAGCGACATCTGGCCGGCGTGCCCCATTACGACAGCACTCCCTTCTCTCGCCAGGTTGTGCAGCACTTCCTCGATGATCTTCCGGTAGCGCTCCGGGGTGTAAGCGGGGTTGAGCGGCGGCGCGGCGCCAAGATACCAGGCGAGGGCATTCCAGCCCGGAGTATTGCCAATCGCTGCCAGCGCTCGTTCTCGGAGCGGCTGCATCCGCTCCGCGTCGCGCACGAGCTTAGAAGACACACCCGCGGAGCGTGCCGCCCTCTCGATCACTTCTTGATCCAGGCAGCGAAAGCCGAGTTCCTGAGCGACGAGGCTTGCTATCTGCTCGCCGTTTGAACCGAGTTGGCTGGCGACCGTAATGACCCGCGTGTTCATGGAAACGCTCGTGGCCGTCTGGTGCTCACCGGGATTCGGGGCGTCGGGGACGGGCTGGCGGCGGAGCTAGCTGAGCTCATGGGGTTCCTCTCGCTGTGCTGGTGCTGGATGGGACTCGGACGGGCTCGTGATCCCGTTCCTGTTGCGAGGCTCGTGCGGGATTTGGGGCGGAGGCACGAGCCTCAACGGGGTGCTCCTGTCCGGGATCCCGACCACCAGCAACGATGTCAGCACCGTGAGGACCGAGAGTCCGACGAAAGCCATGGCGAGGCCGTGCTGGACACTAGAGGCCGTTGAGGTGATGAGGACGATGAGCGCGACGCCGATCGCGCCACCGAGCGAACGGAACATTCCGCGCATTCCCGTGATCGCCGCGACGCGGTCAGGCGCGAGCTCGATCGCGGCGTTGTTGGCGGCGGGGCCGGCGAGCCCAAGACCAAGACCGGCGAACGCGACGATCGCAGCCAGGACAGTGAACTCGGAGAACGTTAGCCCGAGTACCTCCACCTCGTGTATTTCGAGAGAGAGCAGGACCATACCGGCTGCCATCAAGAGGAGTCCCCCAATAATGGGCTTGCGATAGCCGGTCCGCGGTAGTGCCACGCTCGCCGCGCTCGACACTACCATCATCACCACTGCACGCGGGGTGAGAAGACGTCCAGTCTCGCCCGAGCCCATGCCATAGGCGGAGCTCGCAAACAGCGGAATGAACGAAAAGACCCCAAACACGGCAACTCATAGAAGAAGTTGAGCGTGTTCACGAACGCGAACTCGCGTCGGCGAAGCAGTGCCAAATCGATGATTGGCGAACTGCACCTCTGTTCGTATCGCAGAAGCGAGATCGTTCCAACCGCCGCGACGACGAAGCCCGCAGTAACCAGGAAGACGTTTGGATCACGGGTTTGGATTCCCATCTCGGTAAGCGCATATACCAGCGACGTGACCGAAACCGCCATGAGGCCGGCTCCGACGAAATCGATTCGGCTGGTTTCGCGGCGGACGCTTGGACTCATCAGGAAAAGCGCGATGACCACCACCAGGACGGCGAGTGGCACGTTCAGTGCGAACGTCCAGCGCCAGCCCACTGAGTCGACGATCACGCCTCCAAGGTTTGGCCCGAGGATGGACCCGATCGGAAAGATGGACGAAATCAACCCCAGCGCCTGGGCGCGACTGTCGGGAAAAGCCTCTGCGACGATGCCATACGCAGAGGGCAAAAGGCTTCCGCCGGCTAAGCCCTGGATGGCCCGCCCAGATATCAGTACCCAAACGTTCGGTGCCAGGGCACAGACGAGAGAGGCGGCAGCAAACGCCGCTAGTCCGCCGACGAAGACGACCCGGCGTCCCAGTTCGTCGCTGAGCTTGCCAGAGATGGGCATCGAGACGGCCTGCATCAGTGTGTACATGGTGACCACCCAGCCCACCCACGCCAGGGGCGCATCCAGGTCTTCGATAAGGTCCGGGATAGCGACGGACACCATCGAGAACTGCATGGAGGACGTCAGGAGGGCCAGCGAAACGACGCCGAAGAGCAGGTGCCTGTTGGACAGCCGGATCACCTTGCGCCCGGCCTCGGTCGCTCGTAATGACTGAGGCGGGCCGCAATCTGCTCACGCAGGCGGGCCATGCCGGCCATCTTTTGGTCGATGAGCTCGAGTTGACGCTGCAACCCGTCCCGAGCTGTGTCCGAGCGCCAATCGTATTCGGCGGCGGCCGCACCTCGTCCGGCGGACCCTTCTGCCAACTCCTCAGCGTCGAGCATCTCCCCGATCTCCGAGAGCGAGAACCCGAGCAGCTCCTTCAACTGCTTGATGCGCTCAATCCGCTCGATGTCGGCGGGAGAGTAGAGGCGAAAGCCTCCCTGCATCCGTTCCGGCGGGTGCAGCAAACCGCGTTCTTCGTAGAACCGGAGCGTCCGTTGCGTCAGATCGGTGAGGCTGGCCGCCTCACCGATCTGCACGAAAGCGTCTCGGGTTTCGCGCTCGGACACGTCTGTCATCGATTCGCCCGTCACATGCGTCGCCTCGACTGCGAAAAGTAGCGTAGCCCTCGCATCAGCACATTCTCAGGTCTTCAGTTGCTTGTTGCAAGCAACTGTTGCACCATTGGCAGCCATGGCCGACGAATCGTTGGTGACACTGCAAAGGGCCTGGCAGATGAGCACCCGGCAGGCCCATCTCCCGGCGGTTGAGCAACGCCTGCAAGCGGCGGCGGGCCTCGCCCTGACCAGGCCTGCCAGAACCGCCCTGCTTCATCTCAGCGAGGGGGGGCCGCTCCACGTCTCAGACCTCGCCGCGGCTGCCGGCGTCGACGTCTCGACCATGAGCCGGACGCTTCGCCAGTTGGGCGCCTCCGGGTTCATCGCCCGCGAGCCGGGAGAAGACCTGCGAGCTGTCCGCATTTCCATCACCCCGCCGGGGCATGACGCTGGCGCCCGGTTGTGGGCGGCTGGGCAACAGATCCTCAGCGACGTGCTCTGTGGCTGGTCCGAGGCCGACCGGGATGCGCTGTCGCGGCTGTTAATGCGCTTCGCGGACGACTTTGCGAGCTACCTGCGACAGAGTTCGAAGCAGAGTGGGTGCACAGGAGCAGAACGATGATGTTGACCTATTGCGAGGCCAGACACTGGCGAAGATCATCGACACCGGAGCGAGCACTGTGACAGTTACCCAACAACAACCGCGAGCGGAACGCGCAGTGCATGTGCCGCTTGTCTTTGCTGGCCTCATGCTCGGCATGCTGGTCGCCTCGCTGAGCCAGACGATCGTCTCGCCCGCGATGCCGCGGATCGTGGCGGACCTCGGCGGTATCGAACACTACAGTTGGGTTGCTGTGGCAGCCCTGCTCTCCGCCGCGGTGGCTGCCCCGATCGCCGGCAAGCTGTCAGACCTTTTCGGACGAAAGCCTTTTTTCGCGGGCGGCATAATCGTGTTCGGTGTGGGTTCCGTTGTCGCAGGACTCACGCCAAACTTCAACACACTCGTCCTCGCCCGCGCCATCCAGGGCCTTGGGATGGGGACGATGATGGCCCTTTCACAGGCGATCGTCGGCGACCTCATACCTCCTCGTGACCGGGGCAAGTACCAGGGCCTTCTTGGTGCAACCTTTGGCGTCGCGTCAGTCGCGGGGCCGCTTATCGGTGGCTTTGTTACCGATCACTACAGCTGGCGATGGCTCTTTTTTCTTAACCTTCCAATCGGGGCCGCGGCCCTCGCCATCGTTATCCCCTTCATGCACCTGCCACGGGTCCGACGTCCCCACGCCATCGACTACCTCGGCTTCACGACCTTAACCGGGGTGCTGGTGGCGGCCTTGCTCGCGACCACCTGGGGCGGAGTCCAATACCCGTGGGCGTCGACACAGATAGTGGGCCTGTACACACTGGCGGCCGTGTTCCTGGGCGCGTTCCTCGTTGCTGAGGTCCGCGCTAAGGAGCCGGTCATTCCCCTGAGGCTCTGGAAAAGCGGCATCTTCACCTTTGCGAACCTCGCGAATCTCTTCGTCGCCATGGCCATGTTTGGCGCGATTTTCTACATCCCCATCTTCGTCCAGGGCGTACTGGGGAAGAACGCCACGAATTCCGGCGGAATCTTGATCCCGATGAGCCTTGGAATGATTGTGACGAGCATTGTCACCGGCATGCTGATTACGCGGACGGGCCGCTACAAGATATTTGTCCTGATAGGCCCGATTCTGATGGCGCTCGGCTTCTGGCTCTTTTCCCAGATGGATACCGGCACAACGAACCTTGAGCTCATCCGAAACATGGTCATCACCGGCGTGGGCCTTGGCCTCTGCATGCAGACGTTCACGCTGATCGTGCAAAACGATGCGCGCCAGGAGGATCTCGGGGTGGCGACAGCCACATCGCAGCTCTCACGCTCGATTGGATCAACCGCAGGCGTCGCAATCCTCGGGACGATCCTTACGCAGTCGTCTGCGTCCGAGATACCAAAACGGCTTCCCCCGGACCAGGTGGCGGAGTTTGGATCGGTGTCCGCGAGCTCCGTGCTGAACCCGGCGGCGCTCGCTCAACTCCCGCCTGACGTCCTGTTTGCGGTGCGGGAGGGATTGGCTGCCTCCCTGCATAACGTGTTCCTGGTCGGCGTGCCGTTCATCGTCGCAGCGCTGGTAGTCACGGTCCTGATTCGGGAGATCCCGCTGCGCCGCACCATCACGATCGCTCAGACTCCGCCTGCGCCCTCGACTCCCGGGGCTGCTGACGCCACGGGGTCGGCCACTGCGGGGGCCAGGCAGCTGACTACGACCGGGGCGACCGCTCAGCTCGCGTCACAGGAAGACTCGGGGGGCTGACGTTCGCGCGGCTCTCTCGGAGGCCTATGCCCGGTGGCGAGCCGCCAGAGAGTTGCCGAGCCTGCGGAGGTCCATCGCGAGGAGTGGCGTGTCTCCATGGAAGCGTCCGGCCGGCACAGACCGGCTGGGGCGCCATTGGGGCGATCTGAAAGCCGGGGGGTGATCCCACCCTGCCCCCGGCCGTCCGATCAGGATGCTTCCGCGGGGGCGATCTCCTGGAGCGTACGGATTGCGTCCTCGATGTGGTCCCCGATGCCCCTCACTTCGTGCCGGAACGCGCCCCGGATGATGCCCTGCTTGTCGATCACGTACGTGATGCGGGCGTCAGGCCGAAGAGCCCGCGCGCACCGTACAGCTTGCTCAACTGCTTATCGGTGTCGGGGATCAGGGGGAAGGGGAGGCTGTGTTTCTCCCGGAACTGCTGATGACTGTCCGCGGAATCGGCGCTCACGCCGACGATGATCGCGTCCAGCGCGGTGATCGGCTCATAGTTGTCGCGGAAGGCGCATGCCTCCCGTGTGCATCCACGGGTGTCGTCCTTCGGGTAGAAGTAAAGGACGACGTGCTTGCGGCCGCGCCACTCCCCGAGGTTGAAAGTCTCGCCGCTGTCCAGCGTGGCAGTGAATTGCGGCGCCACGGTCCCGGCTTCAAGCATTACTGATGTCTCCTTCTCGGCCGTACTGGATTCAGTCCCGTGTCATTTCGCCGCGGCCGAATGGCTCATGCACTCGCTCAACCTCGATGACGACAGCAATCCCCTTGCGCTCCGGGTCATAGTCAAGCTCCGGCTTCACCACGCGCTCCATCACCTGCTCCCTCAGCGGACCGTCCTCATGGAGCTCGGCACGCCCGAAGAAGCGGATGTACCTCCCGTGCTCCAGGTCGAGGAACAGGACGGCGACGTGGGGTGATCGCCTGAGGTTTTCGAGGTGCCCACCGCGGGTCCTTTCCCAGTAGGCCAACCGTTGCTCGTCGAGCACGAGCATGCTGCCCTTCGGCCCGATGTCGGGGTGGCCGTCCTCGCCCACGGTAGCGAGCACGCACGGGCGCCCCTGGGCCAGGGCCGCCCCAACCGCATCGGTAAGTTCAGTGAGATCAAAAGCCATGAGATACTCTCCCTGTATGATTCTGTCTGATTAGATGCGGCCGGGCCGCCTCATTCGGCAACCCGGAGTATCACGACAGCCGCGCAGAGACCGAACAGCACCACCGGCGCGATGACCGTCGCGAGCGCGGATTTCCGCAGGTCGGTGTAGGCGGCTCCAATCATGGTCACCGCCAGCACGAAAGCAGCCGTAATAGCCACCTCCTCGGCAAACAGCCCCACGACCATGCCGGCGGCGCCCGCCAGTTCAACGATGCCCGTAAAGACCCGGAACCACTGCGGGTAGCCGTAGCGGTTGAAGTTGTCGATCTGCATGCGCATCCCGGCAACCTTGCTGCCGCCAGAAAAGGCGAACAACAAACCCAGGAGGACCTGGACGATTCCAGCGGCGATCTCCATTCGGCTTCCTCCCGCTGACTGGCAACTTGGTACCGCTTGCCTGTTGTGAGGCGACGGCTGCCGTCGCTATCCAGCACTCGGCGATGTCCATCGTGCAGCCGCCGCAGGGAAGGCTCAGCGATGACCGCCTCGGTTACGAACCGTAACACGTTACACATCGTAACTGCAAGACGCGGCATACTTGGATCCATGGAGGATCATCCACCCGGACGCGAGCTGAGATACTGCCCTTACTTCCAGGCCACGCTCGAATTGATCGGCCGGCGCTGGACAGGTTCGATCCTGCGCGCGCTCTGTATGCGGGCCATGCGTTTCAGTGAAATCAGCCGCGAAATCCCGGGCCTCTCGCACCGGCTGCTGGCAGAACGCCTCAAGGAGCTCGAGGGGGCGGGGTTGGTGGAACGTTCCCACGATATTCAAGACCTTGTCTATCGGCTGACCTCTCCCGGTTACGACCTGGAAAGCCTGTTCCGGGAGGTGGACCGGTGGAACGAGCGATGGGTCGGAGCCGAAGGCGCAGAGGGGCGCTGAGCGATGGCCCGTTCGCGGCGGTTGCATCGAGCTTGGAACGAGTCGCTCTCCACGTTGTGAACGGGTCGAGAGTTGGCTTGATGGTGGAGATTCCGCATGGTGTTGTCACGGGCCAAGACGGCGGCCCGCCGAAGTCACGGCTCGGTGAGCCGCGTCGCGTACCAGATGCTGAGGCACTGGACACAAGCTGCGTTGTAGCCCGCCGGGCAACCTACAGGGGATCAGGCAGATGGACTTGCCCTAGAAGCGTTCTTCGTGCGGGCCCTCTCCCCCATCCTAATAATTGGAGCTCCCATTGAACCCGCGGCGGTCCGCTCCACGTTGACCATCGAGATCGTCGAACCCAGGAAAGAGGGCCGCTACCGCCTCCGAGTAACCGAGCCCATAGGCTTCTGTGGCGAGCCCAGCCAGAACTCTTGGGACTTGTTCGCCCTCCTCGATGCTACTGGACGCCTCGCGAGTGGGCCGTTCAGCGACGTGAGCCATCCTGTTCGCGTTCTCGATAAGGAAGTAGGCTGCCTGCTTCCGCTCGATCTCGCTGAACTGCTCCTTGATGATGGACCGCATGCGACGCACGATCGCTGGATCTTCCATGACGAACGCTCCGTTCCGTTCTGGTTAAAGTTTCACGCCTGCAACTCATAGGACGGCTCAGCCGCCTCATCATCCTGCACGCGTACGAGGAGCCCTTCATCAACGAGCGCCTCCAGGTGGGCTTCGGTCTCTGACAACGCGAGCATCTGGTGCATCCCGCCTTTACGGCCGTGGAAGACGTCCTTCGCAATCTGCGGCGCCGTCTTCGGCTGTGCCCGGACCTCGGCGAGGATTTGTTGTCGGCGCGATTGGTGGTGCGCAGCGATCTCACGGCACCGGGCGCCCACATCTTCCACCGGTCCCTCATGCGCCGGCAGCGCCCGGCGGGGCGCCATGCGCTCGACCAGCGCAAGAGAGTTTTCGAAGTCGTGCAGCGGATTCCTGCCTGCGGCATGAACCCGCCCCACGTGCGGGGTGATGCGCGCGAGCAGGTGGTCTCCTGTGAACAGTACTCCGGTTCGTCGATCGAACACACAAAGGTGGCCCTCGGTGTGTCCGGGTGTCCACACGAGATCAAGGTCACGACCGCCGATGGAGAACGTCTCGCCGCCAACGACGATCGTTGGCGAGGTGACCGGGACATTCACTTCTTGGAACAGCTCCCGCAGATCGCCGGAGCTGAGGCCGGCCCCTTTCGCGATGGGCCGGAAGAACTCTCCCGCCATATCGAGCGTGTTCATTCGTTGAAGCAGCGGCCAGTCGGCCTCGTGGATCACGACTGGGCAGCCGGAGCCCTGTTGCATCCAGCCGGCGAGGCCGGAGTGGTCCGGGTGGAAATGAGTCAGGATGATCAGGGCGATCCGCGAAAGACCGCCGATCGCTTGCTGGAGTTCAGCGCTGAGTTGGGCGCGAGCCGCTTCGGAGGGAAACCCGGAATCGATCAACACCCATCCTGTACTGGTTTCGAGGGCATAGACATGGACTTCGCGGAGCGCGAACGGCATTGGGACCGTGAACTGAAGCACTCCGTCGTCGGCAATCTTCACAGGAGAAGTCCTTTCAGCCTTTTTGGGAGCCCAACCACGACCCGTTAGCCGCCGGGCGCCGCAGGCCCTTCGGGGACAACCAGGAGCGGACGGTCGGCATTGTGACTGAGCCACTGCGCCGTACCGCCGAGGTGCCGGCCCCCGAGCCCTGTCGTCCCGTGGCCGCCGACCACGATCAGGCCCGCGTCCATCGTGCGCGCCGCGGAAAGGATCGCAATCCCGGCGCGCCCACGCATCCGGATGGTGCTTTCGGAGAACTGCGGAACGAATGCGAGATACTCGTCTGCCGGCACAGAACCGGGCTCAAGGACCTCGACTTCGACGATTGAAATCCCGGGCGACAGCGCACGCGCGACTGAGCTCGCCTGGTTCGCGAGGGCGGACCCGTCCATCCCCACTACGGCCCGCTCAACCCGCGCCGGTGCCCCAATGCGCGGTGGCAACAGGATAAAGGGCGATTGCAGGTGGTGAATAACGTTTTCCCGGCCGCGGCGGAGCAGGGAACGTGCAAACGCACCGTGCTCGCCGGCTGCTAGCAGGAGTAAGGCGCCGTGGGCCTCACCCGCGACCTCGGGGACCACTGTTTCCGGCATGCCAGTTTCCACACGAGTGCGGAGGTCGAGGCCGCTCACTGACTTGCTCGCGGCAAGCAACGAAAGCATGTCTTTCGCCATGGCCGTGGCGTTCTCCGCCAGCTCCGTGGTGTTCACGGGGTCGATCACATGCAGCAGCGTGAGCGAGACGCCGGCCTGCCGCGCGAGCGCAACGGACCATGGGAAGCCAACCCCGACCTCCTCCGGATGACCGAGGACGGCCACAATGCCGGTCACTTCTCGTTCGGGTGCGGGAGACATTTACTGGGCCTCCTGAGCGGCGCGTGTGCCGGCGTCTGAGACGGGCGCGGTGGGGTGCGCCCCCGGACCAATAGGACGGCGACTGCGCGCGAAACGTCGCTTGAGGTCGTCCACCAGGCTATAGACCACGGGGACGACAACCAGGGTAAGGATGGTCGAAGAGAAGAGGCCGCCGATCACCACGCGGCCGAGGTCTGCCGCGATCAGGGCGCCCTCGGTCAGACCGAGCGACAGCGGGATGAGGGCCAGCATCGCGGCGATCGCTGTCATGAGGATCGGCCGTAGCCGCGTCTGGGCGCCTTCCACGATCGCGTCGTAAGTGGAGTAGCCGCGCTCGTTCCTGAGCATAATGACGAACTCGAGCATCACGATAGCGTTCGTCACCACGATGCCGACGAGCATCAGCAATCCGATGAGCGCGCTCACGCTCAGGGCCGAGCCGGTCACGACGAGCGCGATGATTGCGCCGATGACGGCCAGCGGAAGACTGAACAGGATCACGAACGGGTCGAGCCAACTTCGGAAGAGCAGCACCATAAGAACGTAGACGAGAATAATCGAGGCAATAATCGCGTAGAACAGGTTGCTGAAGCTTTCCTCGATGTCGCTCGCAATGCCGCCCTGTTCGACGGAAATCCCCTCCGGAATGTCGAGGCGGTTCACGGCTGAGAGAGCGTCTGCCGCAATGCCCGCCGTGTCTTCACCCGTCACGTCTGCGCTAATCGTCGCGCCGGGCCGACCATCGACGCGAGTGAGACGCTCTTGCCGCTGGATGACCTCGATGCTCGCGATATCGCTAATCCGGACGCCAGGGGCGAGTTCGAGCGCGGCGAGCTGCTGGAGATCCTGCGTGCCTCCCGAGACGAGCACGCGTAGATTCAGGGGCCCTTCGCCGAAGTCGACGGTCGTGACCGTGGTGTTCGACGAGAGGCTGCTCACAAGCTCCGAGACGCCCTGCGGGGATATCCCCGCTTCGAAGGCCCGCCGCGGATCGACGATGATCTGGAGCGTCTGGATCGCGCTTCCCACGTCGGATTTCACGTTCGCCGTGTCTTCGGTACCGCGGACCGCATCCGCAACCTGGGCCGCGACACCGGCGATCAGCGGCGCATCGGCCTCTGTCTCGGCGGAGACGGTGAAGGCGATCCCACCCGGTGGTCCAAGCCCGCCGCCGGTCGCACTGACGGCAACGTTGTCGGCGGCCGGGAGTTCTTGCGCGAGCCGTTTCCGGAGGTCGTCGGCGATGTCGTCCTTGTTCCCGGAGGCAAATTCCACGGTGATCGTGGCGCTGTTGGCGCCCTGCCCGGAGAGAATGTTGCCAATAGCTCCGATGTCCGACCCGGCGCCAGTAATGATGGTCTGCATCGCCTCGACGTCGTAGGCGCCGAGCAACTCCTCGACTGCGGTTGCCTGCGCGAGGACAGCCTCCTGAGTTTGGCCGGGCTCCGCGTTCACCGTGACGGTGATGATGTTCTCGCCGGCCGGGGGAAGGAAGACGACGGGGAGAAGGGGCACCAGCGCGAGGCTTGCCACGAACGCGGCGCCCGCGATACCGAGGGTCTTCCAGCGGTTTCTAAGCGACCAGCGGAGGATTGGCGAGTACGCGCGGGCGAGTCTCGTGTCGGCTGCCCTCTTCTCAGGCTCGACTTTGACGCGACCCGCAATCGTCAGCTTGGTGAGCACCGGGATCACCGTCACCGCGACGACGAGCGAGGCGACAAGAGCGAAGACGACCGCGAGCGAGAACGAGAGGAAGAGCTCGCCGACGAGCCCTCCGACCAGCCCGAGTGGCAGAAAGACCGCACATGTCGTTGCCGTGGCGCCAACGATAGCGATCGTGACCTCGCGGGCGCCGGTGATGATCGCGGGGAAAGGCTCTTCCCCCTCGGCCATATGCCGATAGACGTTCTCGAGCACCACGATGGAGTCGTCGATGACGCGTCCGATCGCGATGGTTAGACCGCCGAGGGTCATGATGTTCAACGAGTACCCAAGCCTATCGAGGAGCACAACCGCGATGACGATGGAGAGCGGGATCGAGACAGCGGTGACGAGGGTCGTCCGCCAATTCGCGAGGAAGAGGAAGACGATGACGATCGCCAGGACGCCGCCGATAATCCCCTCCTCGACCACGCCGTTAATCGATTCGGTGATGAACTCGGCCTGGTCCTGGAACACTGTCAGGGAAGCTCCAGCTGGGAGGTTCGCCTCGGCCTCTTTGAGCGCGTCGGTGACCGCGTGGGATGTCTCCACGGTGTTGGCGCTCTTCTCTTTCGTTACGCGGATTGCGACTGCGGACTGCCCGTCCGCGCGAGTCACGCCCGTGGATGATGCCTGTCCCTCGTCGATCGTGGCGATGTCGCCGAGCACGACCGTGGAACCGTCGGGAGCGCGAAGTTGCAGCCCCCGGATGTCATCGAGCGATTGGTACGTCACCACCGTCTCGATCGGCAGGCGCGTCCCGTTGGCGGTGATCTCGCCCGATGGGATCAGTACGTTGTTATCCGCGAGCGCCTGGGTTATCTGGTTGTACGTCAAGCCGGACGCAACGAACGCCGCCGCGTCGAGCGACACGAGGACCTCTCGAGCGGCGCCGCCGACGATGCTCACGGAGGCGACACCATCGATGCTCTCGAGCTCGGGTACGACGTCGCGCTGGGCGATGGTGAGAAGTTCGGCGGTCGAGAGGTCGCCCTGGAGGCTGAAGTCAACAATCGGCAGCAAGGTGGGGTCGAACGTGAGGATCGTAGAGGCGCTCGCCGCCGGGAGGCGCGTGCTGTCGACGACCGCCTGGATATCATTCTCAGCGGCGTCAAGGTCCGACCCAAAGTCGTATTCCAGCGAAATCAGCGCCAGACCCGCAACCGTCGTGGATTCCATGCTCTTGACGCCGTCGAGAGCCTTGAGGCGCTCCTCGAGCGGCACCGTCACGGACTGTGAGATATCGTTCGCCTGCGAATCCGGGACCTGCACGATTACGGTGACTAGCGGGAACTCGATATCCGGGATGAGTTCCTGGCGGACATTGAAGACCGTGTACAAGCCATAACCTGCCACGGCCAGGACCACGACGACGACAAGCCAGGCTTTCCGGTAGCTGTATTCGGTGATCCAGGAAACGAGCCGACTCAAACATGCGCTCCGATGGGGGTTCGTGATACTATGAAAAGGAATTCCGCTTCTGGTCAATGGCGATCGGTGGGAAACTCGGAAAAGGAAACGGAAAGGTGACGTACGTCCGGGTGTGGGCTTGGGGAACGGCGAGCGGCCCGGGAGCGAGCTCGCGGAGGGCGGTTGGCCCGTGCCAGGGCTACAGGTCTTGGAACTGATGACGCAGTCCCGCCGCTCCGACGCGGTCGCGAACCGGACGAGGTTGCTCGATGCTGCGCGTGACGCGTTTGCCGACCTCGGACCGGCCGCCGAGGTCACCTACATCGCCGAGAGGGCGGGCGTTGGGGTCGGCACGATCTACCGGCACTTCGGCAGCAAGGAGGGTCTGCTGCACGAGGTCGTGCTCGAGGCCGTGGCGGAGTTCGAGCGCGAGCTCGGGGATTCCGAGCAGAGCGCTGAGCCGGTGGCCGCCTTGCGGGTCTTCCTGATTGCATTGCTCCACGCAACCGACAGCTACGGCTGGCTGTTTGACGCGATGCTCAGCGGCCAGCTGCCCGAGGAGGCGAGCCACGGTATCGAAGGGGTGGAGGCCGGCCGGCGCCTATCGGCGGTCCTCGAGCGTGGAGTAACCTCAGGCGCGTTTCGTGGCGACCTTGACGTCGACGTGGCGTCCAACCTGCTGCTCGGCCTCCCGCTCACGTGGAAGTATGGTCAACTGCGGGAGTCCATGCCGAATGCGGACGCGGTCGATCGGACGATCGAGGTGTTTCTTGCCGGTGCGATGGGCGACGAATCGCCCAGGAGTACGTAGCACCCTCGCGGCGTTCGGGTGAAGCAATAGTGCATCGAAGCAGTCGAAGAGCGTAGCAACGGAGACGAACTGATCGTTGCAGAGGCATCTCCCGGACCGGCGGATCAGGCCGGCGAAGCGCCCTCAAGCTCTTCAAGCGCCAGCATCACCAGGGACACAACGAATTCCGGGTACTGGAGTGGGAGAAAATGGCCACTTCCGGGGATAACGAACTCCATGCAGGAAGGGATACGTCGAGCAACCGATGGTGCGCACGTTGTGCGCATCCCAAGACTCCCGGTGGCGCGGCAAAGCCATACGGGGCACCGGAGTAAAGGGAGGTAGTCGGCCACGCGTGAGCCGCCGGTCGTCTCGAAGATATCCGCCTCCACCGACGGCGGACAACTGAGACCCCACTCGCCGTCCCGGGGGATGATCCCCGTCTCGACCCAACTCTCGAATACGGGGCGGGCCCATAAGGAATAGGGCGCTCGCCCCGCCAGGTACTCAACTGCCTCATCTCGCGTCGCCCACACTGCACGCCGCTGACGCGTTCGTTCAAGCAAGGGCGAACCGTTGGCGCCGCCGCCGGTTGTACGGTCGGGCTCGATGACCACCGGTTCTACGAGGACTACGCCCGCCACCGATGCGCCGATTCGGCCGGCGATCTCGACCGCCGTAGCGCCGCCAACCGAATGACCGACAAGGAGGGCATTCTCCCAGCCCTGCTCCTGAATGAGGGAGCCGACACTGTCAGCCAGTGCCCCCCAGCTCACCGGCGTAGCCGGGCCGGACGATCCGCCGTGACCGGGAAGGTCGACCAGGATCGGTCGACACCGCTCAGCTAGCGCGGCGGCCATGGGACGCCAGCACCCGCGAGAGAAACCCGTCGCGTGGAGAAAGATCACCGGCCGCCCATCGCCTTCCCAATCGTCGAAACAGATATCGATATCGGGGAGGTGGTGGGTCTTCGTTCTCATCGGCGGCGATCCATTCTCGCTGTTGTTCGTTGGTCTCTGGGGGCCCGGGGGCGCTGCAGTCGAGGTCCCGACGGCATGGGGCGCCCGAGCGACAGTTCCTTATCCTAACCCTTGTTCAGCTCTGATGTGCCAGGCGGGCGCCGGTTGCCGTGCGGGCGCCAGGACCTTGGAGCAGCGTGTGGGACACGAGGTCGAGCATTATCACGCACGGGCGAGATCACGCCCCGGGCCGTGTGGCCATCAGGTAGATGAACAGCAGCAGTAATACGTCGAGGGCGACGACGGCGATCGTGGTGACGCGATCAACGTGTCCTGTAGGCGGCCCTCCAGCGGCGTCGGCTTGCGCCGCAAGCTGTTCCAGGAGCCGCGCCCGGGGCGATACCACGCCGGTGGCAATACCCAGAAAGGCGACCCATAGAAGGTACGAAATGCTGATCCAGGCACCTCCGAAGCTGTATTCGAGCTCGCTCGCCAGCCAGGAGCCGAACGCTACTGCCACCAGCGATCCGGGGACGATGGCCGCGAGAACGCTAAGTCGCTGCAGCTTGGCGCTGAACCGCAAAGCGAAGCGATCAGTCGCCCGCCCGCCTGCGAAGGTGATCAATGTCAACGTGCCGGCGCCGGCGGCCATCCAGAGCGCCCCGGCGAGATGCGCGATAGTCAGCGCGTCCACCATGTTCAATCTCAGACTCCTCTCCGTTTATCGGCCTCGCAGGAATTCGTGGTGGTCCTGGATGCGCCTGCTGGCGATGCCGTTAGCTTTCGCAGGAGAGTACCACCGTGGGCGTATTGATCGGTGACGTCCCATTTCCATCGCGACGACAGCGCGGACAAGGAGGAATCCGGGGCCGTCTGGCGCCCGCGAGCGTCGCTTTGGGGATGGCGACGACGTTCGGACATTGCGGCCACGTCCGCGGGCTATCGTCTTCACTGTGGTTTCCAAGCGTCTCCACGCCATTCACGGTCGCACAAGCAACACTGCGGCACCCGCGACGTGACTGATCACGTAGTCGGCCACCGACCCCAGTAGGGCTCGCCGGATGCCCGTTCGTCCGTGCGTCGCGAGCACGACGATGTCGCAAGACTCCTCTGCCGCGACTGCCACGATCTGCTGCCCGGCCTTCCCGTGGCGCACGAGTTGCGTAACGGGCCCACTCCAGCCACGGACATCGAGCTCCTCCCGCGCATCGCGCAGATGGCGCCTGAGTTCCAGCACCTCGCGCGCTTCGACCTGCTTCGCTATGTCAGCCGGGATGTCGGCGACGACTCCGGTCTGGCGGCGCATCGCCGCCGCAACCGATTCCATCACGGCGACGAGGACGACCTCGCGGGGCCCAAGCCGGGGGATGTGCTGTAGAGCGTGCCGAGCGAAGTCCGACCCGTCGATTGCCACCAGTGCTTTTGCGTACACGGACGCCTCCTATATCGGTATCTGGTCCGAGCCCTCGCTGCACACGTTGGCGGCGGCGCAATGGCCGTGGGACCGCTCTCGCCGTTGTCGTGCTCGCGACCCGGCCGTCTCGTCGCGCCTAGGGGAGCGGATTCGTTCATCCTCTTCGCCTGCACACTCGGCAACATGCGCTCTGTATCGCGACGCGTCCATCGCGTGGACGTGGATACCGTGGATGCGGACAGCAGACAAGTCTCGTAGTGAGCCAGAACGTCAGAAGGTGCGGCAATGATTCGAGGAATGCTGTGTCAGTCGCCTGTGCGAGGC
>JAGQHB010000099.1 GCA_020432045.1 Dehalococcoidia bacterium
ATCTTCGTCGCCGGCTTCGTTTCGTCGCTGGCGTTCGTGGTGGGCGTGTCGTATCTGTTTCCGCGGGTAGCTGCAGTCCTGCTGGGCGTCCAGCCACGGCCGCCTCGCCGCGAAGCTACAGCGGCAAAGGCCGCAACGTAGCTACGCGGGGCGGTGACGCCAGGCCCGGCGCGGAACTTAGGTCTTCGCCAGGAGCGCTGCCATTGACCGACCACGACAACCTGGCGAACTACGCCGACGCCATCGCCGGCTGCCGCAAGCGGACATAAGGCATTGATCCAGGGTCGCCGGCTCACTCCCCGATATGGGCTGCCTGCGCGGGCGGCGAAGCGACCCAGTTGGCCTCTTCTTCCAGCTGCGCGGCGCGGTGACGCCGGAGGTCAGCTTCCGCCGCTTCGAGCAGGGCCTCCAGCGACCCTTCGAAGCGGGCGTCCCATTCTGCCATCCCGAAGGCGGGCCGCATCGGCTCACCCGGCCGCCACGAGTCAGCCCTGGTAACGCGCTCAACGAAGTGCTTCCCGCCTTCTTCGCCACTGTGTGTGACGAGCACGCCAAAGAATGGCCCGCCCAGGAGGCCGACGGTGTCCTCTTTGCGGCTCACCCTGACGAGGGCATCGCGCAGCCGCTCGAACGAGGGCCCGGTATCGCCTGCGTCGATCACGACGAGCGTGAACGGCTGTCCCGTGCGTTCGAAGCTGGCGACGAGCTTACTCGCTTCGAGCCAGAGGTAGCCGCCATTGCCCAGTCCCGTTTCGGGATCGGCACTCGGCAGCGACGGGTTGCGTTCGGCGAGGCGGCGCTCCAGTTCGCGAATGCGTTCACGGAGGGTCTGTTCACGCATGCCCTGCATGCGGGAGCCAAGGTTCTCCCAGTCGCCCGGCTCGAATTCCACGGGTTCGGGTTCGGTTTCGTGCCGCAGTTGGAACTTCATGCGCCCTCCGTCTCTTCCTTACGAAGATCGGCCGGCAGCAGTGTTTCCTGAAGGATGGGTGCGGGCCTGTCGAACTTCTCTACAAGATGAACCGTCGTTGGCCGTTCCCTACCCGCCCCGAAGCCATGGCCGCCATCGTCGCGGCGCTCCTGGTCCTGGGGTTGGGCACTCTTGGCCCCGAGTTGGACTCGAACTGGAACGGCGGGCGAGCAGCAGCAGTGGTCCTGGTGGCGCTGCCCGTAATCGCGAGCCTGGCCGTGGCCGCGATCGCCTGGGACGCCAATGAGTGGTCGCCCGCATTCCTGGCGGCCGGGTGCATCGCCATGGCCACGGCTCCAATCGCGATGGGCTCCGACGCGTTTTCCTCGCTCGGCGCTGTACCCACCGACCCCGGGTCGACCTTCGCCGTGGCGATGGCAGCGGGCGCCGTCCTCTACACGCTGGCCGTGGTGCCGCTGCCGTCTGCGACGGTGCATCCGGCTGCCGGGCCGCGACTGGTAGTGGCGGGTGCGGTCTTGATGGTGGCTGGCTGGCTTGCCACGCGGCGGTTTGTGCTGAGCGAGATGCCCGCGTTGCCCGCGCTGCACGTGGTCGAGGCGGCCGGTGCGGGGCTCTACATGCTCTCCGGCGCCCGGTTCGAAGCGGTTTACCGGCTGGTGCGCCTGCCGTTCCAGGCACTGGTCGCTATCGGCTGTTATGGCTTCGCCGCGGTGTTTGCACTCGCCGCCGTGCTGCCCGGAGCGCCGATCGTTGGAGTCATCGCGCTGGGATTTGCGATCTGCCCGGTGCTGGCCCTCCTGGGCGAACACCGTAGCCGCCGAGACTTCCGCAGCGTGGTGTTGGCACTGTTCCTGCCCGGCGCGCTGGCCGCATTGCGGCGCGAATACCCGGAACCGATGCGGCGCCTGCTCGCGCAGATCGCTGGCGCGGACCCGGCCCTTCGCGGACACCTGGACCGCGTTGGCGACCTTTCGGCGCGGCTTTCATGGGAGCTCGCCTGTGCGCCGGAGCAGGTGCGGACGGCACTGACCGCGGCACAGCTTCACGATATCGGCAAGCTCTACCTGCCTCGTGAACTGCTCGACAAGCCTGGAGAGTTGAGCGCTGGCGAGCGTGCGATCATCGAAACGCATGCCGCGCGGGGCGCACAGCTCGCGCAGCGTCTCGGCTATCCGGCGGACGTTTGCACGGCCATCCGCCAGCACCACGAACGCTGGGACGGCACGGGCTACCCGGCGGGACTTGGCGAGGTGGGCATCGACCGCATCGCGTCCGTCGTCGCCGTGGCAGATACCTACGATGCGCTGGTGAGCGAGCGGCCGTATAAGCGTGCATGGACGCGCGAAGAGGCCCTGGACGAAATCCAGCGGCAGGCGAACAGCCACTTCGCCCCGGATGTTGTGGTGGCGCTCCATCGCGCGGTCGCCCCGGTGGCGCCGATCCCGATCCGCGGCCGCGTAAAGATGCAGCGAGCAGCCTGAACGAGATCCCCACCGTGGGTTCGTGGAGGGTCCAGTGCCGGGATCACGGCCGGCGGCGGATTCCCAGAGCTTGCGCATTCGACGGCTGCCGTGTCCCGCTGACAGCGTGGGTTCTGGCCCGGTCAGGCACTTAAAACAGGTCCGGGTGGACCTCGACATGGCCCTGCCCTTCGGATACTCTACTGCCACGCATTAGGTAACCCTAATGCTTACGAGATAGCTCAGTTGGTGGGGATCGCATGGCAATGCTCCATTGCACGGGACGTTCACACGACCTGGCTGCGTTCAGCGGCATCGCCGCGGGCCGGGCACGGTCGGTGTTCGTTTCGCTCGCGGTCCGGGCTGTGTTCCCGCATCACCACGCGCTCCGTGCCGACGCGCTTCGTGAAGCGCGCGCCGCGGCCCAGGACGGGCTCCGCGCCCATGCTGCCGTATTCGAACAATCGGCTAGCTGACAGTAGCCCAACGTTCCTGCTCCTGGTCGCCTGAGCATCGTCTTGTAGCCGAGCCTTTCGCCGGTGTTCGTCTGCGTGGCCACAATATCGTGGCGGTTGCGCCTGTCGCATTGCGGCGCGGCGGGCGAAGGTTGAGTGAATGGCGGATACGCGCACCCCGGAAGTCCCCAGCGGTGTTCTGCAGGCATTTGGCCTGGCGGAAGCCGAGCCGCACGTGTTGGCGGGTGGAGCGATGAACCGTCACTGGCTGGTGACGGGCGTGGACCAGCAGGTGGTCCTGCGGCAGTACCATCCATCTCGCGAACGCGCTGCTGTCGAATGGGAGCAGTCGCTTGTCCGCCACGCGGGTGCGCGGGGATGGCCGGTCGCGCTCCCGCGGGTTGCACGGGACGGTGGCTCGATCGTTGAGCACGATGGAACCGCCTGGGCAGCGGCGCCGTTCCTCGAGGGCGAGCAGCGAGCAACAGACTCGGTGGCGATGGCGAACATCCATGGCCGCCTGCTGGGGAGGCTGCACCGCGACTTCGCCAGCTTCGAACAGACAGAACAGCGCCCGGGATTTGGGAAGGTGTGGGAGCTCGACGAATGGGTGCGCTACGCTGATGCCGGTTCGTTCAACGACCTCTTGCGGGCGTTCGGACAGGACTTCCCGGGCCTCGCAACCGAGATCCGCAAGCAACGCTACCGGAATCTGCGCGAGCTTTCGCGGCTCAAGTATCCGGACCTCCCCGACATGCCCATCCACGGTGATTTCCAGCGGAGCAACCTGCTGTGGAAGGACGGTCAGCTTTCCGGCGTGCTCGACTTTGACCTCTGCCGGCGGGACGCACTGGTCTGTGATATCGCCGCTCAGCTGGTGCCGTTTCAACCGCTGGAGATCAGGCTGGCGGCTGCCCTGGTGGAGGGGTACCAGTCGGTGCGGCGGCTGAACAGCCTCGAATTCGACCTCCTGCCTGCGCTCGCCCGCGCATCCATGCTCGCCGGGGTCGCGTTCCTGGTTGTCGAATGGCGCGTGCGCGGCCTGCTGCCGGTTGGCATCGCGAGGACGATGACTTCGCGCTTTCCGGCGTTGGATGCCGCCGCCGCGGAGTTCCGCGCGCTTGGGGGCGTGCGGGCGGGGTAGCGGGCCAGGACCAGGCGTTCATCGATGCGATCACTGACCCTGCGAGCACTGTGAAGCGCGGGGAGGTCTGGACCGTCGCTGGCGGTGGTGATTACACAGGGAAGCCTCGGCCCGTCGTGATCGTCCAGGATGATCGGTTCGAAGGCACCGATTCGGTCACGGTTTGCGCGCTCACGTCCGCCGCCGTCGAAGCACCGTTGCTGCGTATTGCGGCTGATCCGACCGTGCTCAACGGGCTCGATGGACCGTCTCAGGCAATGGTCGACAAGGTGACCACCGTCCGGCGGAAGCGCCTTGACCGTCGCATCGGCGTGTTGGCGCTAGACGACCTGAGCAGGATCAGCCGTGCACTGCTGGTGTTCCTACGGCTCGCAGGCTAAGAGGTCTTCGTCGCCGGCGTCGCGGCGCACAGGATCGAGGGGGCCGAAACGCCTTACAACCGCTTCGCGAAGCTCAGTTCGTGGCCGTCAGGGTCGAGGATGTGAAAGTAGCGTTCACCCCAGCTGGCGTCGGCTGGAGCTGTCTCGGGGCGGAGGCCCGCGGCGCATGCCCGCTGATACAGCTCGTCGACGTCCCGGACATAAAATATGACCCGGCCCCACCAGCCAATCGTGGTCTCACTCGCAACAATAACGAGGTTGAGGTGGCTGCCGCCGGCGGCGAAGCTGGAAAAGCCCGACTGCTCTCCGCCGAAATGGAGTAGGAACCCGAGCTGCTCATAGAACCGCACGGACCTCGCCATGTCGTGCACGCCGAGGGTGATCGCGCTGATCGATTCAAGCGGCGATTCCCCGCTCAAGGACGCACCCGGCGGTCCAGCGCCGTGGATGCCCGGCTCATCGCCGCGAGAGGAGGCAGGCCACGCGCCAGTGGTCCACGTCGCTCGCCATGATGTACGAGGCATCGAATTCCTGCAGCACGCTGCCGTCGGTCCGTAACCGGCGGGCATGACAGTTCACGAGGGCGGTTGTCGGGTTCACGAGCGTGATCGCGAAGTTGTCCAGGATCGAGCGTTCATAGCCGGTGCCGTTTAGCGATGCAGCCATGCGGCTGTAGTGCGCGTCCAGGTCGTCGTGCGTGGTCAATGCGAGCACGGAACCATTGCGAAAGACCATCACGGGCAGACGCATCCACGGACGCATCAGCGACGAATCGCCCGTGCGGTTCACCTCGATGAACGCGGAGTTGTAGCGCTGGATGTCGCGTTCGACCTCTTCAAGGGTTGATTCCGCAGCCGCGTCAGCCATTGGGTGCGCTCCTTGGTCCCCGCGCCGGGCAGCGACCTGCGTGTTCGCGATGTGATGCTACCGGGTGGGCGCTAAAGCGGCAGCATCCGTGAGGATCAGAGTCTTCGCGGCCTCTGCAGGACGTGCTCCGAAAGGTTCGCCCCGGAACGGAGATCCTCGATCGTGCGGGCCAGCGCACCCCGCGCCTCGGCTGTTTGTATGCCCAGGAACCTGAAGCGGATGAGGTAGCCCGGCCCCTGCGCCACGCCAACGACCACTGCCCGAACGCCCGAGGCAAGCGGTGTCCCGCCCTGCGCAAGGTGGATGAGCACCGGCTGACCCATGGGAAGGCTGGCCCCGTTTTCAACCAGCGCACCACTGAAGCTGATGTCGACGAGGATCGCGCGCAGCTTCTGTCCGGCGCCGGCTCCTACCAATTCGAGGACCACGGGCCGCCACGATACATACCGGCGATGCTTGCGGCGGTTTTCCAAACTCATCTGATTAAGATTCGACGGAATAGCCGGCTCGAAGCAGCAGGACGCCGCGGGCTCGCTCTTCCCTTTATACCGGCTCCGCGACGAAGACCGGGATGGTGCGTGCCGTCTTCTGCTGGTAGTCCGCGTATGGGGGAAACGCAGCGACGGAGAGCTCCCAGAGCCGGGCCCGTTCGGCAGCGTCGCTCACTTCGCGGACGCGCATGTTCTGCACCTCGGTCGCGTCGCGGATTTCGACATCCGGGTTCGCGCGGAGGTTGTAAACCCAGACAGGGTTTTTCGGCGCTCCGCCCATGGAGCCGACGAGGACGTAGTTGGCGCCGTCTTTGACGCGCATCAGCGGTGTCTTGCGGATGGCACCCGTCTTGTTGCCTGCGTTGGTGACGATGATGACGGGTAACCCGGTCTCGCGGAGGGTCGTCCCCTTCGTGCCGCCGGAGGATTCGTACTCCTCCACCTGGTTGCGGACCCATTCAACGGGGCTCGGGACGTATTCGGGCATGGCGTTCTCCTGTAGCTCGTGTGCTCTTGTTGTGCAGTTGATGGTAACAGGGCGACGGCGCTTAGTTCGGGCTCCAGACCACCGAGCACGGCTGCGATGGGTAGTTTTCAACCACGGAGTTGACCGTGACCTGGCCGCTGGGCGAGAAGGTCACCGTGTGTGTGTCCGACCCGCTCCAGCTGCCACGCGAAAGCCCGATTGAGAACGTGAACTGCGGATAGGCAAACGTGCGGGTGTCGGAATATCCAAATTCGAGCCAGGTGATATTGACGCGCTCGCCGGGCTCCAGCTTTCCGTCGCCGTTCGCATCGCTCCAGCTGTAGCTGCCACTGCGGTTCGGGTTCGGCGTGAACGGGCAGTCGTTCGAGACAAGCGTGCCGCTCCACGACCATTTGCCAGTGCCCGGGATGCTGACCGGCACCGCCGTTGGAGTTGGTGTTGACGTCGGTGTTGACGTCGGTGTCGGCGTGGCGGTCGGTGGCCGTGGCGTTGGAGTCGCGGTCGGCACTGGCGTCGCTGTCCGGGTCGGCGTCCGCGTCGGCGTGGCTGCGGAGGGGCCTGCGCCACCGGGCGTCCCTGTCCGGGTAGCCGTTGCGGTCTGCGTGGGTGTGGGCGTGTTCTCTGCCGCCTCGGCACCCGAACCGCCGCTCGTGCGGCGGGTTGGGTTCGTGGCCGTGCTTGTGCCGGCGCCCGGCGTCGCGTCGTTCGGGGGCGTTGGGGTTGGTGATTCCGCCGCGGCCTGTGTGCCAGCTGCTGTGCTGGCTGGCGGTGACCCGCCGTTGTCCCCACCACCAGCGAGGGCGGCACAAACACCGCCAGCGAGCGCAACCGTCGCGACAACCGCGCCCAGAGTTCCGAGTTGGACGCGCCGTCGCAGCCACAGCGCAGGCGATGCCTGGGCCGCCTGGGGCTGCGGCGCGAACCCCGCCACGGGAATTCCGCATGACTGGCAGAAGGCGACAAATTCTCCGTTTGCGGCGCCACAGCCCGCACAGACGGTGCCGCGCCACGGTTCGGGAGGGAGCGCCGCCTGCGGCGCTACGGTGGCGGACGGGTCGATGCCGCCGGCCACGCGGGTTTCCCCTGCGGCCGCGGACACCTCCGGCGGCAGCTCTTGCGCGGCACCACAGTGGGCGCAGAAACGTGCAGAGCTGGCCAGCCGGGTGCCGCAATTGGAGCAGAACATGCCGGTAGCCTCCCCGTGGCTACTCACGGACCACTGCCCGCTGGACAGTGGCGATTACGCGGGAACCTAGCAACCGGCGGGCAGGCTGTCTACTGGTTGGCTCCTGGCGAGCAGGATGACGTGTGCGAGCGCTACGGGTCGAGGCTGAACGGCGGGTACTTGTCGGTCAACAGCAGGAACGCGTAAGCCTGTACGCGCAGCCCCCAGCGGCCCACGCCGACCACGAAGTTGAACAGCCCGCGGGGATACTGGCCGGTGAAGAGGATGGCGAACCAGGCGATGATGATCACGACGAAGGCTGCGATGCCAAGGAAGAACAGGACGATGTAGTGAGGGATCGCGAGGAACCACTTCACGAGCGGAAGCCAACGGTTCAACTGCTGTACATCCGCGGGGTAATCGATTTCGAGGTGGACGGATTGCTCCTCCTCGGTTGATGGGTACCGGTCGGTGAGCAGGGCCACGTAGGCGGTCACGCGGCCACCGAACCGCGTGTACTCTCGGGCGAAATCGAACCACCAGCGCGGGTAGACCTGCCGAAAGACGATCATGAGCGCGGTTGCGAGGAATAGGCCTCCCGTTACGCCGCCGGCGCTGGCCGTGAAGGTCTCGCCGGCATCGGTGGTGGTGGAGCCCCCCGAACCCCCGGAGAGGAGCCCGATGATCACGAGGATCGGGATGGCCCAGATGATGCGAAAGGCGCTGCTGAGCCTGTCCAGTTTCTCCGGGTAGTCAATCTCCAGCCGTGCTGGATAGGGCCGGTCGCCTGTCATTGCCATCGCTCACCTCCACCGTCCCGTGTCCAATTCCACGCGAGTCTACTCGCACGGTGCACGCGCGTGTGAAAGCGGGCCGGGCCAAATAGTCCTTGGGCTTCCCGTATAGTTGGTCTGGCCGCGAACGCTCACGCCGCGACCATCGAAGTACCGGGAGGCTCGTCACATGAACCGCGTCAAAGACATGCTCAAGGCTGGCCAGACGGCCGTTGGAGTCACCGCTTCGCCCGCCAACGAAGTGGCATTCCTCGCCGACTCCGGGTACGACTTCGTCCTCTTTGATACGCAGCACTCGCCGGTCGAGATCAAGGAGCTGCAGGCGCCGCTGGCGGCAATGCGCGGCAAGGCCGCGATTCCCCTGATCCGCGTTGGCGACAACCGCCCGGACCAGATCTGCTACGCGTTGGACCTCGGCGCGAAGGGCATCGTCGTGCCGATGGTGAACAACCGGGCCGAGGCCGAGGCGATGGTCCAGTGGTGCAAATACCCGTTTGAAGGCGTCCGCAGTTCCGCCGGGATGCGAGGCGAATGGGGCGACTTCCAAAACTACCGCGAGTACATGGATGCCGTGAACGCACAGCAGCTCGTCATCCCGATGATCGAGACGGTCGAGGCGCTGGAAGGCATCGATGACATCCTGTCCGTGAAGGGGATCGACGTCCTCCTCGTCGGCCCGTCAGACCTCTCCATCAACCTGGATGTGACGCTGGACTACACGAACGCGAAGTATCTCGCCGCGCTCGACCGGATTGGCGCTGCCTGTGCGAAGGCGGGTGTGACCGCGGGCATGTACTTCGTACCGCCGGGCATCTCCCCCGCCGAGCTGGTGGCCAAAGGCTTCCGCTTCTTCACGATGCCGTGGGCGGGCTGGGCGACGGACGGGATCGGGCGGGGGTTGGCCGGGGTGCGGTAGGTGCGCGACTGAATCAGGGAGGTTCCGATGTCATTGTCATCACCACCCGCCGTGACGGCCCAGATGCTCATCCGGAAGCCGGCTGCTGAGGCTTACGCTGCGTTCGTCGACCCGGCGATTACGACGCGGTTCTGGTTCACGAAGAGCAGCGGGCGGCTCGCGCCCGGCGCCGAGGTGCTCTGGGAATGGGAGATGTACGGGGCCGCAGCGCCCGTCCGCGTCAAGGCACTCGAACCAGACCACCGCATCCTTATCGACTGGGGCGACCCTCCGCGAGAGGTCGAGTGGCAGTTCACGGCCCGGCCCGACGGGACGACGCTTGTCATCGTCTCCGAACGAGGCTTCCAGGGCAGCGACGACGAGATGGTCGCGCAGGCGATCGACTCGCAGGGTGGGTTCTCATTCGTGCTCGCCGCGCTGAAGGCGTTCCTCGAACACGGCATCCAGCTGAACCTGGTCGCAGACCACCAGCCGGACGCGTACGTGGGGAGGTAGTGTGTGCGCGAGGTGCGAACCCCGCTTTGGGATCCGAGGTTTCCGTAGGCCTGACAGCCGGCCGTCCGGTGCGGTTCAATCGCCCGACGAGCCGCTTCCCTCGTTCGATTCGAGCTTACCGGCGGCCCTAGCAACCCGCTTCTGCAGGTCTTCAATCCATTCGGATTTGTGGGCATCGGCGGCGTAAACGGTGAGGCCCCGCTTGGCCCACCACATGGCGGCAGCCCAGTCATTTGCCTTTTGGTGGCGAATCGAGGCCTGCTTGTATGTCTCCAAGAAGGGCAGGCTCCCTGATTCTGTAATCAGAGCGATCCGGATATTGTCCATCTCGGAATCGTGCAATCGGCAAGCGTCGTCGTACTCGGCGAGTGCCGAGCCGAACGCATCGCGCGCGCGGTAGAGTCGGGCCTCAAGCTCGTTGAACATATAGTGACGATTCGTGGGATTAGGCTCGGTCGAGAGTAGATGGCGAAGGAATTGGATCGCAGCCGTGTCGGAGTGCGGCAGGTTCGCCATCCAACCGAGAGCATCCTTCGTCCCCGCTTCTGGCTCCAGTCCGAAATCGGCCGGATTGTGTTCCAAGAATACGCCGAGGCTAGGCCCGGACGAGCCGCCCACGATAGTGCCTCTGAGGACAACCAGCCCATTCGTACTCCGCTGCATCAATTTGATTAGGCCGGGCCGGTAGCGTGCCGCGACGTCGCGTGAGAGATATCCAATCGTGCGACCTTCGACCTGCACCGCTATCGCGTTCGGGTCGAATTTGTTGTTCGGTTCGGGCCTAAGCACG
Organism: Dehalococcoidia bacterium; assembly: GCA_020432045.1. Classification (GTDB taxonomy): domain Bacteria; phylum Chloroflexota; class Dehalococcoidia; order Tepidiformales; family Tepidiformaceae; genus JAGQHB01. The sequence continues at coordinate 10,376 of JAGQHB010000099.1, forward strand.
GCCAGCACGGGATGGCGCACCCCTCCTGAACGTCGCCCGCCAACGATCCGCCAAATGTCATCTTGGTAGCGAGATTCTCCGACGACCTCAAGAGTCGTGTTGCCCTCGTACAGAGTGGCCTGGGCAGACTTCGAGTCGCTTGATTCACGCCTCTTGAAAAGACCGAACAAAGGCATCAGCGGAACCCCACCCGTCGCGCTTGTACGTATTCGGTGCCCGTGTCTAACGGAGATCGCTTGATTGCCCTGAAATATACGCTGACGGTTGACCAGGACAACCCAATTTCTTCGTTACCCGCAGCGCCAGCATCGACTTCTCTGGCGGGAGTGCATGGGAGTCGAACCCACCCCCCGCCGCGCTGGCGACGGGGCAACCGTTTTGAAGACGGCGAGGACCACCGGATCCCCTCCACTCCCACCTGAAGCCTACCGGCCGCGCTGCACCGGGTCACGCAACGGCGGCGGTTAGTCTCCGGCGAGCTGCGTGATCGCGCTGCCTTCGAGCCGGTAGGTGGTCCATTCGTCCATCGGCACCGCACCGAGCGCCTTGTAGAAGGCGATCGAGGGCTCGTTCCAGTCGAGCACGGACCATTCGACGCGCCCGCACCCGCGCTCCACGGCGATGCGTGCCAGTTCGACCAGCAGCGCTTTGCCGTGGCCCCGGCCGCGCTGCTCGGGCTTCACGAACAGGTCTTCCAGCCAGATGCCGGGCTTGCCCAGCCAGGTGCTGAAATTGTGGAAGAAGAGCGCGAAGCCAACAGGGCCATCATCCGCGTCCTCGGCGATGAGCACTTCGGCGTATGGGTGCGGCCCGAAGAGGTGTTCCGCCAGCTCGTCCGGGTCGAGGACGACGGCGTCCGGCTCGCGTTCGTAGTCCGCGAGGCCGTGGATCAGCGCGATGATCGTCTCCATGTCGCGGCGGGTAGCGGGCCGGACGGCCATCTCAGCGCGCCGGGATGTCGACGAGTTCGACGCGGGCGACGCTCGCGCCCTCGGCGGCGATCCGCGTGGTCAGGCAGCGCCCGCTGAGGCCCGCGCCCTTGAGCCGGTCGAGCATCGCGCCCGCGACGGTCCGGCCAGTGTCGTTCGTGCAGATGGCGGCGACGCTGCTGCCGGCGCCGCTGAGCCAGGCGGCGTGTGCCCCGGCCCCTTTCGCGGCCCCAAAGATGTCGAAGAGCTGGGGGAAGAGCGCGGCGCGTTGACGCTGGTGGATTGCGTCGTTCGTCGCTTCATCCAGCAGGTCGAAGCGGTGTGCGGCCATGGCGGCGACGAACAGGGCGGCGCGGCCGATGTTGTGGACGGCTGTTTCCTTTGAATAGGACTCGGGCAGCACCTTGCGCGCTTCCTTCGTGGCCATCGGATGGTCCGGGATGAGCACGGCCAGCTGGGCTTCGGCGGGGAAGGGCGTGCCGGTGTGCAAGTAGCTGCCGTTCGCGGAGATGCAAACCTGGAGGCCGCCGAACATGGCCGGGCAGGCGTTGTCGCCGTGGCCTTCGAGGTCGGCGGCGATGGCCATGCACTGTGAGGGGTCGAGCGGCCGCTGCTCGGCTTCGTTCGCGGCGAGGACTCCGGCGACGCGTGCCACGGCGCTGGCGCCAAGGCCGCGCCCGAGCGGGATGGAGACGTTGTAGCGAGCCCGTAGCGGCGGCATGTCCTTACCGATGCGCTGGTAGAACTGCCGGGCGGCTGTCAGCACCATCTTTTCGCCGACGTCTTCCGCGGGCGCCGGTTCAGGGCCGCCGACGGTGACGGTGATCTCGGCGAACAGGTCCAGCGCGAGCCCGAGGCAATCGAAGCCGGCGCCGAGGTTGGCACTGGTCGCGGGGACGCGGACGGTAATTGCGGTAGCCTGCATGACGGCCATCAAGGTAAGGGCGGCATGGCGTGGGGGCCAGCGGTAAGGGCCGTTTCCCGCGGGCTCGTTCCCGTTATCGAGGGCGATGGTATTCTCGCGAAGAGAGCCGGAACCGCCCCGGCGTGCCCGTCACGCTCCAGACTTACCCCAGGAAACGCACCAAATGTCGAACCGCCAGGCTCGTCGCGAGCAGATGAAGACGAACCGCCAACAGCGGGCAGCACAGCGCCCGGCGCCCCAGAAGTCTTCCGGCTCGCCCCGGCGAAGCGGTGGAGGCGGGGGCCCCATCCAATCGCTGTTGGCGAACCCGTTCTACCTGTTGATCGGGCTCGTCGTTATCGGCGGCATCGCGGCGCTCGCCCTGCTATTCGCAACGAAAGACAGCTCCGATGCGGCCATTGTGAAGGATCTCGAAGCGGCACACGCCAACTTCCCGCAGGATATGGCGGACGGCGTGAAGCTTGGCAGCGACGATGCGCCAATCAAGTTGACGATGTACGAGGACTTCCAGTGCCCGTTCTGCCTGAAGTTCACAGCGGAGCAGGAATCACAGATCATCGAAGAGTTTGTGAAGGCTGGAACGGTGCAGCTCACCTATAAGCACCTGCCGATCCTCGGCCGGGAGTCGCTCCAGTCGGCCCGAGGGGCGCAGTGCGCCGCCGAGCAGGGAAAATTCTGGGATTACAAGTACGAGATTTTCCACCTGCAGGCAAAGGAAGGGCAGCTCTCGAACGAGAAGATCGACGTCGGGCGCCTGTCCGATAGCAAGCTCGCCGACTTCGCCGCCGCGGTCGGAATCGACCGCAACGAGTGGCAACGCTGCTTCGAAGATGAGGCCTCCCTCGGGATCGTCCAGGCGGATGAAGCCGAGGCACGCAGCTTTGGCCTCCGTGGCACCCCGGGCTTCGCAATTAATGGTCAGCCGCTCGGCGGCGGTTCTCCGTCCACGATGGACGGCTGGCGCCAGATCTTCGACCAGGTCCTGAACGCGACACCCACCGCGACAGCCTCCGGTACCTCCACCGGCACTGCGACCGCGACAACGGCTGCCACGTCGACGCCGACGCCGTAGCAGATGAGGAGCGTGCTTACGCCCCGCGTGACGCTGCCCCTGATTGTGCTGCTGATCGTGGGCCTCGTGGGCACGTCCGCCGCGCTTGCGCTGCGGGACGATGGCCCGCGCTACGTCGTCCAGAGCTGCAGCACGACGAATGACCCGGGCTGCAAGCTCCGCCAGCCGATCCACGAGCACGCCGACTTCGCGCTATTCATCGATGGCCAGCAGTACGACTTCAATCAGCCGGCGATGGTCTCGGAAGAGGGCGAAGGCGCGAACGATGTGCACCCCTATCTCCACATCCACCCGCCTCGCTACACGGTCGTGCATGTCCACTTGAGCGCGAGCACGTGGGAAGAGTTCTTCGGTTCGCTCGGCTTTGCGCTGAAAGATGCGACTATTTCCGGCGTCGACCGGGAGTCCGCTTGCCTGACGATGCCGGAGGGTGTGAAGCATTGCGCCGGCGAGGGCGGCAAGAGGCTCCGTTTCTTCCGGAACGGGGTCGAAGTGGATGGCATCGCCGCAAACGAGATCCAGGACATGGAACGTATCCTTATTACCTACGGCAACGAGAGCGACGATGAGGTCCAGCAGCAGCTGACCGCCGTAACTGACCAGGCCTGCATCCCCGGCGGCTGGTGCCTCGACCGCGCCGTCCCGGGTGAGGTCGAAGCATGTTCGGGCCAGGGGACCTGCGCGAAGTAGCCGGCACCCCTCATCCCCAACCCTTCTCCCCGTGACCGGGGATGAGGGAGGACGAATCTCGCAGCTGCGGTTGCTCTTGGCCGCGAGACGCTGGACCAGGCAAGGACACCACTCCGAACCGCAAGAACCCTCTCCCCCGGCAGGGGGAGAGGGCAGGGTGAGGGGCACAGCGCGCAGATCTACGTTGCAGGAGGCCCCTCATCCCCAACCCTTCTCCCCGTGACTGGGGAGAAGGGGGATACGTAATCCGTGATCCAAGAACCCTCGCCCCCGGCAGGGGGGAGAGGGCAGGGTGAGGGGCGCTGCTCGCCGAATCCTTGTGCCACCGCACCCCTCATCCCCGGCCCTTCTCCCCTTGACCGGGGAGAAGGGGGATACGTAATCCGTGACCCAAGAACCCTCTCCCCCGGCAGGGGGAGAGGGGCAGGGTGAGGGGTGCCGGGATTCACCTCCCATTCGAATTGTTCATGCACGTGAGGCGCCCTTCGCCTATCCTGTCCCGACCCGGCGGGGTTCTGGAGTTTGAATGATGCGGAAGTTACTGGTCCTCGGCGCGGCGATGGTCGCGATCCTGAGCCTTGCGACGATTGCGCAGGGCGAGGAACACGAATCGAGTCACATCTGGTTCTTCGGCGAATGCGAGAACCAGTACGACAGCCCGTACTACGACAGTTCAGTCACAGGCGCCTCGTTCCTTGGCGGGGGCTGCCGCGGCATCGGCATCTTCTCCGGCAAATGGGACAAGGAGTCCATCGCGGAAGAGGTCTCCTACGAGGCGATGGAGGAGTTCGGTGGCTACTGGGAAGTTGATTACCTGAAGGCGATCAATATCTTTGGTGGCGAATCCCAGCCCGGGGTTGACTACGGCTGCGAAGGCAGCAATCCCAATTCCGTCCAGATCAACACCGGCTTTGGCGGTCTCTGGATCGCGATCTTCTCGGTCGTGCCGTGCGAACCAGAGGTCTGCGTGCCGCCCGTTGAGACACTGCTTGCCGTCGCGTATGTCGACAACAACGTGAATGACGGTCCGTACGACCCGTGCATCGATACGCTGATCGCGAAGCTTGTAGACGTGGACCAGAGCGGCACGGTCAACGACGGCGACAAGGTCGAAACGTACCAGTACCCGCTGGACTTCGACGCATCTACCCGTGGGGACTTCGGAGTGACGGAGCACACGCTCAGTAGCGTTGTTGTGTTCAGCGAGACCTCTACATCGATTCAGATCGAGTTTGGCGGGAATAGATTCCGATTCGACGGTTTCCCGGGTGACTTTGAGTTCTACCAGGAGGACGACGACGACTCCACCTATACGTACATTATCGACTCGGTGGGCCTGAGTCCGGACGATATCCTGATCGACGCCGCAACGGCGAGCCAACCGCAGACGCCCCAGGCGCTCGCCAGTCAGCTCGATCCCACTGACAATGCGTTTATCGACGTGGAGATCTACGTGATCGACGTCTGCTCTGCCGATATCACGGTGGCCTGCTAGGCACTGGCACCCGGTGTTAAGACTTCGAAGGGCCTGTTTCCGCACGGGAGCAGGCCCTTCTCGTTTGGGCGCGGAAGGGTCATTTCGGTACAGTGGGTGCGTGGTGAACGATCCCCTGAACCTCTCCCTCCGGTTCCTGCTCGAGCTCGGCGCGCTATCTTCGCTCGGCTACTGGGGCTGGACAGCTGCAAGCGGATGGCTGCGGCCCCTGCTGGCAGCCGGGCTGCCGGTCGCGGCCGCGACGCTCTGGGGCGTCTTTCGCGTGCCCGGCGATGCCTCGGCTTCGGGGAGGGCCCCAGTGGCGGTGCCCGGCGCGGTTCGGCTGGTACTTGAGGCGGCGTTGTTCGGCGGCGCAGCCGTAGCACTCGCTGCAGCCGGAGCCGTCAAGGCGGCGTCGGTCTTCGGGGTGCTGATCGTCACGCACTACGCGATCTCCTACGACCGGATTCGCTGGCTGCTTGGGCGCTGATGCTCCGTCCCGGCGCGCTCTCCGAGCGCCCGCACGGCACCTTTCCCCGGCTGCCGACAATATAACCAGTGATGATCTTGCGCCGGTTGCTTCCCCTCGTTCTCTTCGCCGCTGCGATCTCCGCCGTCGTCGCTGGTTGTTCGCGGCGCGATGCCGGAGCTGGCGACGAGTTCCACACCACCGTCCCGGTAATTGCCACCGATAGCTCCAGTGCACGCGCAACCGCCTCGCCGGGTGCCTCGGCGACCGTCCCTCCGGGGCCCGCGCGCTGCACGACACTCCCGGCGGACCTCAAGGTGGGCGGCACTGTCGTCCGCGAGATGCTGGTCGGCACGCAGACGCGGAGTTACCGGCTGCATCTGCCGCCGGGCATTACGTCCGCCGCCGGCCTGCCCGTCGTACTCAACTTCCACGGCCTCGGCAGCAGCGCCCTGGAACAGGAGCTCTATTCGGGGCTGGTCCCGTTGAGCGATGGCAAAGGCTTCGTGCTGGTGACGCCCGATGGGTCGGGGCTGCCACGCGGCTGGGGGCTTTCGTTCCTCGCGAACCGCAACAACGAAGACCTCGATTTCGTCGATGCGCTCCTCGGGACGCTGGACCATGAACTCTGCACCGATGCGGCCCGCGTGTATTCGACCGGAATGTCGAACGGAGCCTTCTTCTCCTCGCTCCTTGGCTGCGTGCGTGCGGACTCCGTCGCAGCGATCGCGCCGGTTGCGGGCATCGCCTGGTTCGACACTCTCGACTGTGGCCGGCCGATGCCCGTGATCGCGTTCCACGGCAACGCTGACGGTACCGTGCCGTACCAGGGCGGTGAGATCTTTGGCGTCATCCCCTATGCGGGGGCGGTGCAGAATATCGACAGCTGGGCGGCACACAACGGTTGTGACGCCGGCGAGAAGTGGAAGCAGATCACCGGGCACGTCGACGAATTGAGCTATGACGGCTGTAGCGCGCCAACGCTCCTCTACACGGTCGATGGCGGCGGGCACACCTGGCCGGGCTCGATCTCCGTAAATCGCCTGGGGCCGACCACATCGGAGATCGACGCCACGGAGATGATCTGGGCGTTCTTCAAGGACAAGTCCGTCCCACGGTAGCCGTGGTAGAACTACACCTGCAGCAACACGGCCAGCAGGAGGTTCCCATGCAGGACTACGACCGGTACGACGCTCTCGCCCTTGGTGAACTGGTGCGGACGAAACAGGTGCGCGCGGAAGAGCTGCTCGACGCCGCCCTCACCCGCACCGCGGCGGTGAACCCGAAGCTGAACGCGGTCGTAAACCTGCGTGAGGCGAACGCGCGTGCCGAGATCGCCGCCGGGCTGCCGGATGGCCCGCTCAGCGGCGTGCCCTTCCTGTTGAAGGACCTGCACGCCGGCATGGCCGGCGAGCCCCTGACCAACGGCTCCCCGTTCTGGAAAGACCTCGTCCCCGATCACGACAGCGAATTGGTGGCGCGCTACCGTCGCGCGGGTCTCGCAATCTTCGGGCGCACGACGTCGCCAGAACTCGGCCTCACCCCGACCACGGAGTCGACGCTCTGGGGGAACACGCACAATCCGTGGAAGCTGGGCTACAGCTCCGGCGGCTCCTCGGGCGGGGCGGCGGCAGCCGTTGCGGCCGGGATCCTTCCGGTCGCCCACGCGACCGATGGCGGTGGCTCGATCCGTATCCCTGCCTCCTGCTGCGGCGTCTTCGGGATGAAGCCCACGCGGGGGAGAACACCTGCTGGGCCGGACCAGGGCGAAGGCTGGGGCGGCATGTCCGCCGCGCACGTCGTTTCGCGGACGGTGCGCGATTCCGCTGCGTTCCTCGATGCCACGGCCGGACCGGACACCGGCGCGCCATACTGGTCGGAACGTCCGCAACGGCCGTTTCTCGAAGAAGCAGGCACACCGCCGGGTAGACTGCGCATCGCGTTCCAGACGGCAACCTTCAACGGATCGCCAACGCACGCGGACTGCGCCGAGGCGGCACGGTCGGCGGCAGCACTCTGCCGTGAGCTCGGCCACGAGGTGGAGGAGACCGCGATCCCGTTCGACCAGGATGCCTTCCGGCGGGCTACCGCGCCCGTGATTGGCGCGAACATCCAGGCAGCGGTGAACGACCGTATCCAGCAACTTGGAAGAGACCCGCGGCACGACGAACTGGCGGCCGGGACCTGGCGGATGTACGAGCTTGGCGCGACGCAGACGGCGGAGGACTACGTGCGGGGCATCCGAGCCATTCACACCGCCGGGCGCCAGGTGGGCGCGTTCTTCGAACGCTTCGACGTGGTGCTCACGCCGGCGATGGCAACGCCCCCGCTCGAACACGGCCGTCTTTCGCTCGACCGCGAGGACGTGAGCGGTTATATCGCGGATGTGATGATGGCGACGGGCTACTCGTCGCTGTTCAACGCGACAGGTCAGCCGGCGATGTCCGTGCCGCTCCACTGGAACGCGGATGGGCTGCCCATCGGTGTGCAGTTCGCCGGCCGCTATGCCGGCGAAGCGACGCTGTTCCGGCTGGCGGCGCAGCTGGAACAAGCGCGGCCCTGGCGGGATCGGCGGCCGCCAATGTGAGGCCGCTGGTCCGCATCGCCCCGGCTGGCGGCCTGGTGGGCGCCCTGCCCGGCGGCAGCTTCTGCGCTACGCGGGTTACGGAGTCACCGCTGCTCGACCGTCCGGAGACCGGACAGGTGGCGCCGGGACTGCCCCGCTCGATTTCCCGCTGCTGCCCGGGTCCTGCCACCCACCCGCTAGACTCTCGCACAGTCGCAGAAACCCGGAGGGAAGCATGGTCGCGAAACACGTGCTTTACGAGCAGGACGGCGAGATCGTCACGGTCACGATCAACCGGCCGAAACTTCGCAACGTGATCAGCCGCCGCGTCTATGTCGAACTTGATGCGGCCCTGGCCCGCGCGGATGACGACGATGGCGTCAAGGTCATCATCGTCACCGGCGCAGGCGACCACTTTGGCGGCGGGCATGACCTGGGGACGAAGGAGATGCAGGAAGAGCTGCCCGAGTACCCTCGCGACATGACGCGCATGGGCCGCGTGAAGTCGATGGACCGCGGCGTCTACTGGCGGATGCACGACCGCTGGCGAAACATCGGCAAGCCCACCATCGCCATGGTCCAGGGCTACTGCATCATGGGCTCGTGGATGCTCGCCGCAGCCTGCGACATCATCGTCGCCTCCGAAGACGCGAAGTTCGCTGACCGCTCGGTCCGCTGGGGCGGCGCACACCACGAATATCCCACGCATTTCCTCGACCTCGGCATCCGCCGGGCAAAGGAGCATCTCTGGACCGGCGATTTCGTCGACGCGTACGAGGCCCAGCGGGCCGGGCTTGTGAGCCGCGTGGTCCCGCGTGAAAAGCTGCGCGAATCGACCATGTGGCTGGCGCGACGGATCGCGCTCAATGACCTCCTCGGCCTGAAGCTCTCGAAGATGTCGATCAACCAGGCAGCGGACATCCTCGGGCACAGTGCCGCCGTGCGTGCGTCCGGCAACTTCTGGCTGATCGGCGGCTCGGGCGCGGGTGGTGAGCTTTCGCCCGGTGAGCGGGTCGCGTGGTCGAAGCTTCAGAATGAACGCTTCGACGCTCAGGCGAAGGAGGACCCGCCTCCGTGGATGTGAGTGCTCCGATCGCCGCCGCACCTCTCTGGATCAGAGCCGGTATCATCGCCGCCTACGGAGGAGTATCACCATGCAGGAAATGACCGGGGGCGAGGGCGTTGTCGCCGCGCTCAAGGCGATCGGCGTTACACACGTCTTTGGCATCGTCAGCGTCCACAACATCCCGATCTATGACGCCATCTATCGCGACGGCACGATCACGGCAATCGGCGTCCGGCACGAGCAGGGTGCGGTCCACGCGGCCGACGGCTATGCCCGCGCCACGGGAAAACTGGGCGTGGCGATCGTCAGCACGGGACCTGGCACGGTGAACGCGATGCCTGGCCTTTTCGAAGCCCAGTTCGCGTCGTCCCGCGTCCTCTTGCTCACCGGCCAGGTCGACACCGTCTTCTATGGCAAGGGCAAGGGCTTCCTCCACGAGGCGCCGAAGCAGATGGACACGCTGCGCAGCGTCACGCGACTGGCCGAGAGCGTCCGCCGTGCGGAAGACATCGGTGAGACCGTTGTCCGGGTCGCTCGCGACATCATGACCGGGCGTCCACAGCCCGGTGCGATCGAAATCCCGGTCGACCTGCAGTATGCGAAGGCCTCGATCGACATTCCTCACGTTGAAGGCTGGCCGCGCCAGCAGCCGCCGCGAGAAGCGGTCGCCGCCGCCGCTGAGGCGCTTTCCAAGGCGAAGCGTCCGCTGATCTGGGCCGGCGGCGGCGTCATCACCGCCGATGCAGCGGGCGAACTGCAGCAGCTCGCGGAGTACCTGGGTGCACCCGTGGTGACCTCCGTGAACGGCCGTGGCGCGATCCCCGAAGACCACCCACTGTCGCTGGGGCCACTGTCCAACGACCCGGCGATCGACCCGATCATCCAGGAGGCGGACGTTGTCTTTGCGGTTGGCACGCGGTTCCAGGGCGGCGCGACGCGCAACTGGACGCTTTCGATCCCCGGCACGCTGATCCACCTCGACGCAGATCCTTCGGTCATCGGCCGCAACTACGCGCCCGGGATCACCGTGCTTGCCGACGCACGGCTGGGCCTCGCGGCGGTGCTGAAGGCACTCTCCGGCAAGGCCGCAGAGCCCGAGCACACGGCCCGCGCCCGTGCCGCCAGCGATACCGCCCGTGCCGCCATCCGCGAACAGATCGGGCCTGACTACGCGGCGATCATGGATGCGATGCGCGAACTGCTGCCGCGTGACGGCAACATCGTCCGCGACGCTACCGTGCCGGCCTACCTCTGGGGCAACCGCCTGGCGCCAATCCTCGAACCGCGCACCTCCATGATGTCGACCTCTGCCGCAATCGGGCCCGGCCTCCCGCTCGCGATTGGTGCGGCCATCGGCAGCGGCAAGAAGACGGCGCTCATCCAGGGCGACGGCGGCTTCATGCTCAATCTCTCGGAGCTGGCGACGGCGGCGCAGTACAAGGCGCCGATCATCGTCTGCGTCTTCAACGACGCGGGCTACGGCGTGCTCCGGAGCATTGAAGGGCGCACGTTTGAGGGGCGACAGTTCGGCGTTGAGCTCGGATCGCCCGACTTCGCGGCTATTGCGAAGGCGATGGGCATGCACGGCGAGGCGGTGAAAGGCGTGGACCAGTTTCGCGATGCCTTCGCCCGAGCCGTCGCCGCGCCCGGGCCGGTGCTGCTCGATATCGATATGACGGTACTTCAGCCGATGGGTGGGCTCGGCACACCCCCGCCGGTTGCGAAGAGGTAGGGGCTGCTAGAACCAGCCCTCCTGGACGTACGCCTGGCTCCAGAGGGCCATGTTCAGAAGCACCGCCTTGAGCCACGCCTGGTGCATCGCCTCGGCGTGAGCGGCGTCGCGAGCGCCGGAATCCAGGAACGGCCGGATCGTGGCGTAGATCGGGTAGATGAGTGCGATCATGAACTGGAACGGCACGACCGGTGGTGCGCCGTGGACGCCGTCGGTCTCGTTTTTCGTGACGACGTGCCGGCGGCCGACTTCAGCCTGGTACGCCAGCCACTCGGGGCTGAAATCGGCGGCGAGTATGTCCCGCACCCACTGGCCAAACCGCATGCGGACGCGCGCAAGGTAGTCGCCGTCGGGCCCAGCCGGTGTCGAGAAGCTCGCGAGCAGGAAATCGTGGCTACCGACGAAGCCGTACCAAACGTCGAGCAGCTCCTCCACGTGCGGGCCAACGATGGCGCGGGCCTCTCGCAACAGGGCAATGTCGGCTTCGCCCAGCAACAGCGCGGACTTCAGGTTGGCAAAGTCCTTTGCCGTGACGGTTGAGGCAGGCAGCGAGGAGTCGCCCATGCGGTACCCAGGAATAGCAGTCTCAGACATATAAGTAGGTCTCCTACGTAGGGTGAATTAGAAAGGTAGGGGGCCTACTGATATGCTGTCAAGTGAATGGACGGACCTCGCGAAACGACCATCCGCGGAATGACCTCCGCCTTGCAGCGCATTGCCCGGGCAGTGTCCGCACTTGAGCGCCTGCCCGTTCAGGACCAGGCGCTTTCACCGGCGCAGGCGGAGACGCTCCGGTTTGCCGCCCTCACGCGGCCCGACATGGCGACAGTGGGTCAATTGGCGCGGGTCCTCGGTGTCCGCCATCCCACTGCCGTAGGGATCGTTCAGCCTCTCATCGATCGCGGCCTCGTTCACAGGGCCCCTCATCCGTTTGACCGGCGCAGCCATTGCCTCGGCCTCACGGGGGCGGGACGCGAGGCGTTCGCCTCGCTTGACTCGCGGGAACGGGCGCTGCGCGACTCGCTCGCCGTCCTCTCGCCGGACGAGCTGCACTCGGCGGAAGCGGGGCTCGCGAGTGTCGTCTGCGGGCTGGAGTCAGCTGGGCTTATCGTGGTGTCAGCGCCATGCGCGGGTTGCGTGCACTTCCGTCCGGGAGACGGGACCAGCGGTGAGAAGCCGCACCGTTGCGACCTGATCCATCGGGACCTCGGCGACGCTGAGAGCGAGATGCTGTGCCCCGAACACGCGCCGGCGTCGTCGCGATGAGCTCGGTTTGTTGCCCTTTGTAATCAATCCGTCAAACGGCTGAAACATTTCAGTACCTTTGTACGTCTTATCATGTGAGCACTGCAGCTATCGTATCGATAGCAAGGGACATTGCAGTCGCCCGGAGGTACTGAACGTGAATACGAAAACCAGCACGAGCACGATCGCCATCCAGCCGGAGGCGGACCATCCGCACCGCTGGCTTATCGAAGAGCCGCAGGGCGCTACCAGCACCGGCGTCTGCCGGATCTGCGGGACAGAGAAGATCTTCCGCAACTGGCTCGAAAGCTCCGATTTCATCACCAACACCGAGCACCGGATGGCTGCCTAGCGCAGGCCCGGCGACGACTACGAATCCGGCCCCGGCCGGAGAGGGCCTTGACCCTCTCCGAACCGGGGCCTCACCGATCGGTGGCTGGTAACGGTGGCGCTGCGGAACATGGCCAGATGACACGCAAACTCTTGCTCCCCGCACTGGGCCTTGCGCTCGTCGCAGTTTCTACCCTGGCTGCCGGCTGCGGCGGCGACGACGACACGAGCGAACCCACGGCGACTGCCTCGTCGACCGGATCGGCGACATCAAGCGCATCGGGCACCAGCACGGCCAGCACGGCGACGGGCACAGCCACCGGTGCTACGGTCACAGCCACCGGCGCCACGGGGACGGCCACCGGGACGGCGACTGCCACGGCAACGCCCGACGAACTCATCCCCTTCGAACTCCCGGGCTTCTCCTTTGAGAAAGACGCGCCGGGCGGCACAGGTGTCGTTTCTGTGAAGGAGATTCGCGCCGCCCGCAATGCCACCTTCGACCGCATCGTCTTTGAGTTCGAAGGCGACAAGATCCCGGGCTACAAGATCGGTTACGTCGCAGACGTCGAGGCCTGTGGTTCCGGCGAGCGCGTCAGTGTTATCGGTGAGGCAAAGGTCGCGATCGTGCTGATGCCTGCCCAGGCGCATACGGATGCGGGCGAGCCCACGGTGCCGGTTCAAGTGCCGCTTGAAGGGATGACCGTAGTACGAGAGCTGCGCAGTTACTGCGACTTCGAAGCCGATGTCTCGTACGTCGCCGGCCTCAGCGGCGCCCGTCCCTACCGTGTTTTCGAACTGCAGAGCCCGGCCAGGCTGGTGATCGACTTCGGTCAGTAGCCTGGCCTCGTAACGTCCGCCGGCCCGGCCCTTCCGACCGCTGTATGACGGGCGTATCGTGTCGCGGCTGGAGGTTGCCATGAAGGTTGGGTTGCTGCAGTTCTTCTCGTGGACGGGACGGGTGCCTGTCTCGACGGTGTACGACCGGGCAATGGACCGGGTCGCCATGATGGAAGACAGCGAGTTCGACTGCATCTGGCTTGCCGAACACCACTTCACGACCTACAGCGTCTGCCCGTCGGTCACGCTAATGGGCACCCACATCGCCGCCCGGACGAAGCGGCTCCGCATCGGCACGGCGGTGACGCTGAACGCGTACTACCATCCGCTCCGGCTCGCGGAAGAGCTCAGCATGCTCGATGTCTTTTCCAACGGGCGGCTCAACTGGGGCTCCGGCCGGGGCTTCGACCCGACGGAATACAAGCTGTTCAACATCACGCAGGACGATGCCTACGACCGCTTTCGAGAAACGGCCGATATCGTGCAGAAGGCCTGGCAGAACGAACGCTTCAGCCACCATGGCAAGTACTACGACTACGACGACGTGCTCGTGCTGCCGCGGCCCTTCCAGGACCCGCATCCGCCTGTGTACCTGGCGGCGAGCTCACCGGATTCGATCCGTAAGGCGGGTGCCGAGGGCTACACGATTATGCTCGACCCGCATTCGACCAACGGGGAGATCCAGTTCAAGCGCCAGCTGTACCAGCAGGTGATGGAAGCGAACGGTCACGAGGTCGGTGACCGCAACCTCCCGATCGTGCGCTACGTCGCGCTTGCCGATACGACCGAAGAGGCACGCGAGATCGCCCGCCACAGCTCCCAATGGACCGTTGGCGCGTATATCAACCCCAACAAGTCTGGTGGCCGCCCGCGGGAGGAGATCCCCGGCCACGAACGCGACCACAGCGTCGATCCTGTCGAACGCTACGTGGACGAGATCGCGGTCGTCGGCACCGCCGCTGAAGTTGTCGACAAGTTCAAGCAACTCGAATCGGAGATCCCGATGAACTACCTGATGCTCGCACCGATGAGCCAGGACACGTTCGTGCGCTTCACGAAGGAAGTGCTGCCCAGGATCGTTTGAGGAGTTAGTCGCGGTAGACCCGGTCGAGCACTTCACGGGCAAGCCATGTTTGCGTCCCGCTGATACGCGCGGACGGTTCAAGGATCCCGACGCGTACGAGGTCATCGATGACCTTCTTTGCGGTTGGTGCCGTGCCTCCGGCTTCTCGCGTGACCAGCGCCGCTGAGACGAAGACGCGACGGAACACGACGTCGACGGCTGGAAGCGCATAGCGCGATGTTGAGGCATTCCGGACTCGTTCGCGGTAGTCCGCGAGGAGAGTCATGAGATTCGTGACCCGTGTCCGGGCGTCGAGCGCGGCCGCTTCGATCATTTCGAGGAAGAATTCAATCCACGGAAGCCATGCGCCGGTTTCACTCACAGCGAGGAGTCCATCACGATACCGCCGGTCGTTTTTTTCAAAGGCGGCGGCGAGATAAAGCAACGGCCGGTCGAGGACACCGAGCCGCATCAGTTGCAGCGGGATCAGCAACCTCCCTATCCGCCCGTTTCCGTCTTCGAATGGATGGATCGTCTCAAATTGGTAATGGCTGATGGCAGCGTTGATGAGCGGGCCAAAGGGCGCCGGGTCGACCATCGTTGAAACAAGGTTGTCCATGAGCATGGCTACATGTTCACCAGGCGGTGGGACGAAGCGGGCTCCAGCAAAGCCGTCATCCTTTCGGCCAATGTAGACATTACGGAGACGGAAGACGCCCGGAGACTTCTCCTCTCCGCGTACCCCCTGGAGCAGCCGGGCGTGTAGATCACGGATGAAGGGAACGCCAAGGTCTCGCTCGTCACCTATCCATTGTTCGGCGAGGGTGATGGTTGCGAGGTAGTTGAGCACCTCATCGAGGTCCGGGTCGAGGTTCGGCGCAGACGGAGAAACGGACTCGTGGGCGAGCACCTCGGCGATCTCTGTGTGGGTGCCTTCCATGCGACTGCTCAATACGGCCTCGCGGCGGGCGAGCGCGCGGATCACGAGTTCAACATTCTCGATTAGCCTTGCCTGTCCAGCGAGTTCGCTGATTGCGCCTCGGGTGGCCTCCGCCTGCCGCAAGAGTGGCCATGAGACGGGGAGATCGGGAGGGAGGGGGGTTGGGAGGAAGGCGAGGATATCCCCGGAGATCGAAAGTAGCTCTCCAGGGGAGGTAGCGGAAAAGTTTTCTCGGCGCACGATTAAAGCATAGCGAGAAGAATTTTAATCGAGAAGTATTCCTTAAAATTCCTTTCAACCACTCACCGTTTCAGCCTTTAAAGCGGAAGGCCCGTCGTTTTCATCAGCCTGCCCGCCACCAAACTCCTTTTAATCGATCACCCGTCGCGCCGTTTTCAGGCGGTGACGCCGCTCTCCACTACCGCCTCCACCTCGACTTCGATCAGCATCGCCGGGTCGATGAGGCGTGAGACTTCCACCATCGTGGCCGCCGGCTTGATGGTGGCGAACACCTCGCCGTGTGCGCGGCCGAACTCCTCCCAGCGGCTGATGTCCGTCACAAACATGCGTGTGCGGACCACATCGGCAAGAGTCGCGCCGGCTTCCGTGAGGGCATGGGCGATGATCTCGAAGCAGCGCTTCGCCTGGCCGTAGGCATCACCGGGCGCGAACACGCCGCCGTCCGGAAGTGCTGCCGTCGTGCCCGCGACGTACACGCGGTCGCCCACGCGCACAGCCCGCGAATAGCCGACAACGTCTTCCCACGGGCCACCGGAGGAGATGTTCTGGCGCGTCATCCTTCGTTCTCCTCGGCCTCCCAGAGTGCGCGCTGGGCATCGGCTGCGGCTGCTGCGCGCGCTGCCGGGAGCGGCAGCCCGAGGTGGCGGTACGCTGCCGGTGTTGCCAGCCGCCCGCGCGGCGTCCGCTGCAGGAAGCCGAGCTGTAGCAGGAACGGCTCGTAGACATCCATGATCGTGTCGGGATCTTCGCCGATCGAGGCGGCGATCGTATCGAGGCCAACGGGGCCGCCGTCGAACTTCACGACGATGCAGTCGAGCACGCGGCGGTCAGTCTCATCGAGCCCAAGTTCATCCACGTCGAGCAGTTCGACTGCCGCGCGCGTGGCGTCGAGCGTGACGGTGCCGTCGCCTCGGACCTGGGCGTAGTCGCGGACGCGGCGGAGGATGCGGTTGGCGATCCGGGGCGTGCCTCTCGATCGTGAGGCAACTTCGTATGCTGCGTCCGCAGGGACCTGCATATCGAGGATCTGGGACGAACGGCGGACGATCGTGGCGAGCGTCCGGGCATCGTAGTATTCGAGGCGGTAGACGGACCCGAAACGGTCACGGAGCGGGGCGCTCACCATCGAGTAGCGGGTGGTGGCTCCCACGAGCGTGAACCGTGGCATTGCCAGCCGGACGGAGCGAGCGCCGGGACCTTTGCCAATCACAAGGTCGAGCGCATAGTCCTCCATCGCCGGGTAGAGGATCTCTTCCACGGAGCGCGACAGCCTGTGGATCTCGTCGATAAAGAGGATGTCGTGTTCGCGCAGGTTGGTGAGTATGGCCGCGAGGTCACCAGGACGTTCGATCGCGGGGCCGCTCGTTGTGCGGATGGAGACGCCCATCTCGTTCGCGACGATGTTCGCCAGCGTGGTCTTGCCGAGGCCGGGCGGGCCATAGAAGAGGAGATGGTCGAGCGCTTCTTCGCGCTGCCGCGCCGCTTCGATGGCGATGCGGATGTTTTCCTTGGCGCGCTCCTGGCCGGGGAACTCGTCGAGCACGCGCGGCCGCAGCGAGACCTCGACATCGGTATCGTCGACTGTGACCGATGGGGCCACGAAACGGTCTTCACCGGCGGGCATTGGGGCGAGTATACCGCACGGATGTTCTGGCGGGCCGTTGTGGGATGGCTGGAATGCTTTGCCCTGCGAAGCAGCGCATTGGGGCACGCCCGGCCATCTTATCAGCCAACCTTCCCCTAGACTTGTCCGGTGGCCGATGCACACCTCCTGACTGACATGGCGCTCGCACTGAGCGTAGCGCTTGTGGGGGGGTTGATTGCCCGGCGCGTGGGCATGCCGCCGATCATTGGGTACCTGCTTGCCGGGGTGGTGATCAGTCCCTTCACGCCCGGACCGAGCGCGAACACCGCGGCGATCCGCGAGGTCGCCGAACTCGGCGTCATCTTCCTGATGTTCGGCATCGGCCTCAGCTTCGAGCTGTCGGATCTCCGGGCGGTCGGAAAAGTCACGGGCCCGGGTTCCACTGCCCTGATGTTGATGATGACTGGTATCGGCTTTGGCATCGGCCGGCTGAGCGGGCTCCAGTGGGAGGCGTCGCTCGTCCTCGGCTTCGCGATCAGCGTTTCCAGTTCGGCCGCACTCTCGCGGACCCTGGTCACTCGCGGGCTCACGGGGTCAGTCGTTGGCCGGGTGTCGATCGGCTGGGCCGCGGTCGAAGACCTGGCGACGGTCGTGATTCTTGCGATCGTGCCCGCGCTTGGCGGCGAGGATCTCTCGATCGCGGACCTCGGCTTCAGCGTCTTGCGGGCAGGCGTGTTCGTCGGTCTCATGCTGTTTGCGGGTCCGCGAATCGTGCCGCCGATCCTGAGGTTCATCGCCGGGCTTGGCTCGCGAGAACTCTTTATCCTCGCGGTCGTCGTCCTCGCACTCGGGATCGCGAGCACGGCGACTCTGTTCGAGGTCTCGGTGGCACTCGGCGCGTTCGTCGCGGGCATCGTCCTCAGTGAAACCGAGATGGGCCACCAGGCGACGGCTGACGTGCTCCCACTGCGCGAGGCGTTCGCCGTGCTGTTCTTCGTCTCCGTGGGCATGCTACTGAACCCGGCGCACGTGTTGGACAGCGGCTGGGTCATGCCTGCCGTCGTCGTCGCGGTTGTGCTCGGCCGTGTCCTCCTGATTGTTGGGATCTTCGCCCTGCTGCCATATTCCGGGCACCAGGCGCTCCTGATCGGCGTAAGCCTCGCGCAGATCGGCGAGTTTTCATTCCTCATTATCGAAGCAGCGCTCGCGGATGGTGTCATCGGCGACGATGTCTACAACATCGTCCTTTCCGCTGCGGTGCTCTCGCTGATCTGTAACCAGCTCCTGTTCCGGCTGGTGCCGCGCGGTGAATTGCTGCTCACGGGCACGGGACCGCTCTGGCGCGCATTGAGCCGCGGCGGCGAGGTACCAGAGGGTCCGGTCGGGGTTTCAGGCCATGTCGTCATTGTTGGGTATGGGCGTGTCGGCGAACTCATCGGCCACGCGATGGACAGCGCGGGCGAGAACTACGTCATCATCGAAGAGAACCTGGAGCTGGCCCGGCTGCTGACGCGGGCGGGGCGGATCGTGGTCTGGGGCGATGCCGCCACGACCAGTGTGCTGGAACGCGCGGCGATCGACACGGCCCGGCTCCTAGTCATCTGCCTGCCGGACGGCGCTTCGACGGTGCTGGTGCTCGCCAATGCCCGTCATATTTCCGCGGACGTGCCCATCCTCGTTCGCGGTCACGATAGCGAGGATCTGCAACTGCTCCGCAGCTATTCTGTCCGGGACGTCGTGGTCCCAGAATTTGAAGGTGGCCTCGAACTGATGCACCAGTCGCTGCTGGCGCTGGGCTTTTCGGAAGACGATGCCGAGGGCTACCGCCTGGCTGTGCGGGACGTGCACTATGGCGCGGCGGCACAGCACGAGACTGTCTACAACCGTTGACGCGCAGGCGCCCCGGGAACCAGCGATGAACCGTTGTCGTTCTATCCTGTACTGGTGGTGGAGGTCCGTATGCGGAAGTTACTGCTGTTTCCAGGGGCGTTCGTCGTGCTGGCGTTGTCTGGTGCGGCGCTTTCATCCTGTGTACGCACAGATGTGGCTGCTGCCGACGTGTTGAAATCAGATATTGCGCGCGCACCGGCTGATTCAGCCGCGATCGAAAGTTCGGCCACCGCGCTGGACGGCTTTGCTGCAGACCTCTACGACCAGCTGAGCACGGAGGACGGCAACCTCGTCTTCTCGCCCTACAGCGCTGCGATCGCACTGGCGATGACGCGCGCCGGCGCCGCCGGCGAGACGCTTACGCAGATGAGCGATGTACTCCACGCGGATGAGGCCGGCGACCTTGATGCAGGCCTGAACGCTATCGACCAGGCCCTGGCGAAGCGGCCGGGCGAGTACCAGTGGGCCGACAAGAAGGTGATGCTCGAACTGGCGACGGCCAACCAGCTGTTCGGCCAGGTTGATTACCCGTTCGACGACGTGTTTCTCGACCGGCTGGCGTCACAGTACGGCGCAGGCATGCTGCTCGTGGACTACACCAAGAGGCAAGCAGCTCGCGAGTCGATCAACAACTGGGTTTCCGATCAGACAAGGCGCCGCATCCCGGAGCTCATCGCCGAAGGCGTGCTGACAAAAGGCACCCGCCTGGTGCTCACCAACGCCATCTACCTGAAAGCGCCCTGGAAGACCCGGTTCGGTGCGGATTTCACGAAAGAAGAGCCGTTCATGCGGCTCGACGGGAGCACCGTGCAGGCGCAGATGATGCACCAG
>JAGQHB010000100.1 GCA_020432045.1 Dehalococcoidia bacterium
CCTGGGGCTGGAGTAGGTCCCAAGGGTTGGGCTGTTCGCCCATTAAAGTGGCACGCGAGCTGGGTTCAGAACGTCGTGAGACAGTTCGGTCTCTATCCGCCGTGGGCGTAGGAGATTTGAGAGGATCTGCCCCTAGTACGAGAGGACCGGGGTGGACGAACCTCTGGTGTGTGGGTTGTTCCGCCAGGAGCACTGCCCGGTAGCCATGTTCGGACCGGATAAGCGCTGAAAGCATCTAAGTGCGAAGCCGACCTCAAGATGAGATCTCCCTCTGGGTAAAACCAGGTAAGACCACAGGAAGACTACCTGTTTGATAGGCGCCAGGTGTAAGCGCAGTAATGCGTTCAGCTGAGGCGTACTAATGGTCGAGAGGCTTGACCCACACTAAACTCGCCATCTTATGGATTGCACGCAGTTTCATCGCTCTTCAGTTCTTCAGGTGCCCTACAGCACCGCGCTCCAACAGGTCGCGGGGTGGAGCAGTGGCAGCTCGTCGGGCTCATAACCCGAAGGTCGGAGGTTCGAATCCTCCCCCCGCTACCAACCGCAAACAAAACAGGCCCTCCATGCGGAGGGCCTGTTCGTGTCTGAAGACTACTGGGCGAGGTCTCTCTTCGCCGATGCGGTCGTCAGTCGCTGAGCATCACGAGATTGCCGATGCCCAGCTCTGGTGCACTTCCTTCCGGCCAATCCGGCCTCGCCCGGTAGAAGCGCTCCTCACCGTAGAACCGCTGCAGGAACTCCTCCGGGATCCGCGCAAACATGCTGTTCTCGCCGAATTGGCTCCGGTGCATCCCGGCCGCTGCCCGCTTCATCTCCACCTTGTCTGAGACATCGTGGATGAGGCTCACCGCCGGGTCAGCTTCCGCCATCGCAGTCTCGAATCGCTGCCGCCGCTCCGGGTCGATCGGTTCCGGCAGCAACCCGCGCCGCTCCAATTCGAGGTACATCCCCGCGAACCGTTTCATCGTGAACGCACCCCAGTACAGTGCCTTCGGCGACCACGGCGTTCCGCTCCCGGGGAATGCCGTTTCGTCCCCGGCTCGTTCGAATGCTGCCAGCGTGTGGCGGTGGACCGCCACATGGTCCGGATGTCCATAGCCCCCGTTCGGGTCCCACGTGAACACGACGTGCGGCCGAAGCTCCCGCATCAGGAACACAAGCTGCCCGGTCACGACATCCGCCGGCTGCGCGTACAGGCAACGGGGGTCCTCGTTCTCGGGAGTCCCTGCCATGCCGCTGTCCCGGTACGGCAGGAACCGCACATCCCGCAGGCCCAGCTGTGCCATCGCCGCGCGCAGTTCCAGTTCACGCACGTACCCGAGCGTCTCCGGCGTGGCCAGGTCAGCATGGCTAATTTCCCCGACCTCGCCCCGCGTTGCACACACCAACGTGACCTTGGCCCCGAGCTCAATAAAACGAGCCAGCGTGCCGGTCACCTGGCCCTCATCGTCCGGGTGGCCATAGGTAGCAAGGACTCTCAAATTCGTCATGTGGGTATTTCAGCACACCAAAGGCCAGTGTGTTGACACTCCTTCGTCCCGCTCCTACGGTCGCCCGACCCCTGTCACCGGAGTCGACTCTTTGCGCATCGTCAGCACACCGTTCGGAACCTCACTCCAGGCCAAGATCGATGCCATCAAATCCCTCGAAGCAGACGGTTTCACCGGTGCCTGGCTACCGGGTGCCGGACACGACGTCCTCACAACCATGGCGCTCGCCGGCGCCGTCACTACTTCGATTGAACTCGGATCCTTCGTGCAGCCCACGTTTGCTCGCCATCCCGTCTCCATGGCCCAGGGTGCCCTTGCGGCCCAGGCAGCCAGCGGCAACCGTTTCGTGCTCGGGCTCGGCCTCAGCCACAAGAGCGTTATTGAAGGCGCCTGGGGCCTCGACTTCTCGCGCCCCGTTCGGCACATGCGCGAATACCTCACCGTCCTCAACCCACTCCTCCGCGGCGAACGCGTCGATTTCGAAGGCGAGGACTTTCGCATTCATTCCCAGGTTCAGGTGCCGGACGCCGCGCCACCGTCCGTTGTGATCGCGGCCCTCGGTCCTCAGATGCTCCGCCTCGCCGGCCGCATGTGCGACGGTACCGCGCTCTGGATGGCCGGCCCGAAATACATCGAAGAAGTCGTCGTCCCGGAGCTCGGTCGCGCCGCCCGCGAGGCTGGCCGGCCCGCCCCCCGCATCATCGCTGGCGTCCCGATAGTCGTCACCAGCGATAGCGGTGCTGCCCGCGAACGTATCGCCACCGCTTACGCCATGTATGGCACGCTCCCCTCCTACCAGCGTGTCATCAGCGGTTCCGGCGCCTCCGGGCCTGAAGACCTCGCGGTCATCGGTACCGAAGAACAGGTCGAATCCCAGCTTCGCCGCTGGCAAGATGCGGGCGTCACCGACTTTTACGCCGCGATCGATGGCGAAAACGCCGAAGTCCGCGCCCACACTCGGGATTTCCTCAAGTCGCTCCTCCCGGCCATCTAGGCACGGCGATGCGACGGGCCCAACTCTCTTCACGCACCCCCCGGCGGTCGACTATCGTGCCATACAGGGTTGTCCGACCCTGCCCGGCGATCGGGACTCCCCTCGCCCGCGTCATTGGGAGAGGGGCCGGCGGTGAGGGTGCCAGCCCCTTAAGCGCACGGCTTCCCGTGCGAACAGCCGCTAATCCAGATAATGTCCTCCTTGACCCAAGTCCCCCGGTACTGTCTCGTACCCCCATGCAGTCCGGCTCCGGAACTCAGCGCGACCACATCGTCGTCGCCCACAGCTCAGACCTCCATATCAACTACGAAAAAGCCTCGGATCGCTCCACAGTCTTCGTGCTCCAGACTGTCCTCCGCACCGCTGCGGCGAGCGGAGCCGACCTGCTCCTCCTCGCCGGCGACATCTTCGACCACAACCGGATCCCCCTCGCCGTGCTCGACGAAGTGACCACCGTTCTCGGTGACTATGGCCGGCCGGTTGTCATTCTCCCCGGAAACCACGACCCGCTCACTCCTGATTCCGTCTACCACCGCGGCGGTATCGCCGACCCGCCGAACGTCCATGTCTTTGGCGTCACGGATGGCGATCTCGCTATCCTCGATGACCTGGACCTGGCCGTCTGGGGCCGCCCCCACCGCGACTTCCTCGACATGTCCCCCCTTGAGACCGCCCCGATCCGGCGCCATCGCTGGCAGCTCGCCATGGCCCATGGTCACTGGCACCCGGGCGATGACCACCCTGGCCGCTCCTGGCTTATCAGGGATACCGAGATCGCCGCGCTCGACGCTGACTATCTTGCTCTCGGGCACTGGGATCGCCCCACACCGGCTGGCGATGGCTCCATCCCCGCTTTCTATTCAGGTAGCCCCGACCTCGCACGCACGATAAATATCATCCGGCTTGCTGAAGGTGGGGTGCGCGTGTCTCGCGCGCCGCTCGAAGGCCCCGTCTAGCGAAACGTCGCCACACCGGCCGCTACGCGTCACTCGGCAATACCCCCGCTTCCCTGCCCTGAACACGAGAAAGGCACTCCACTCGCGGGTTCCCGCGAATGGAGTGCCTTCTGATCGATCCTTTGGTATCTACCCGTGTTGGCCCGGCTAGAACTCCATGATCGCGCGGCCCGCGATCTTGCCCTGCTCTAGCGTCGTCGTCGCCTCGTTGATCTGGTCGATCGAGAACCGCTCCGTGACCATCGCGTCAAGGTCCAGGTCGCCCTCGTGGTACCAGCGCAGGAACATCGGGAAATCCCGGTCTGGCCGGCAGCTCCCGCCGATCGACCCGATGTACTTCTTCTCGTTGATCAATAGGTCACGCGCGTCGATCTCGACGTTGGTGCCCGGCACGCCGACCAGCACCGCGGTGCCGCCCGTGCTCCGGCCCAGCACGCCCGGTCGTGCGGAGGGCAGAATCTGCTCCATCGTCTTGCGCACGCCGATGCAATCGAACGCGAAGTCCACGCCCGCTACCGGCATGCCCATCATGTTCACTTCCGCCGGGTTCTTCGTCAGCTCCTGGATCGCCGCGATCGGGTCCACTTGCGAAGCGTTAATCCCGTGAGTGGCGCCGAACTTCTTAGCGAAATCCAGCTTCGATTCGTCCAGGTCGACGGCGATGATCGGGTACGCCTCCACCACTTTTGCCGCGGCGATGGCCGAAAGCCCCACACCGCCCACGCCGTAGACCGCCACGCTCTGGCCCTTCTTAACGCCGGCTGTGTGGTACACGGCGCCGGACCCCGTCATAACGGCACAACCGATGATCGCCGTAACGTCCTTCTTGATGTCTGAAGGCACCTTCACGACGAACTGCTCGTCCGCGATCGTGTTGTCCGCCCACGTGAAGCAGCTCGCCGAGGCCGTCTCACCGTTCGGTAACGTCAGCGTTGACATCTCCGCCTTGCGGGTCGCGTTCTCGCCGTCACGCGGGACCCACGTCACCATCACGGTGTCGCCTTCCTTCACGTGCGTCACCTCCTTGCCCTTGGCGATTACCACGCCGGTGGATTCGTGGCCGAGGATCTGCGGCACGCCCGTTCGCGGCCGGTGCATCTGGTGCAGCTGGCTGTGGCAGATGCCGCTGGCAAACTGCTTCACGACCACCTGGTACGGTCCTGGGTCCGGCAGGTTCAACTCGACCAGCTGGAGCGGGCCTGGCTCCCCCGGAACGACGACAACACGGGATGGGGTTGGCATGATTCGATTCCTCCGAACGAAGTGGCCGGAGTCTACGCGAACTCCGGACGGTTCGCAGGTGTTCCCGCACGCGCCTTGCCACGCTTCTCATTCCGTTGCGCCGCACTGACCGCGCGGTGGCACTCGTCGCAGAGCGTCTCCAGGTTGCTGAGATGATGCGCGCAGCTCACCTCACTGTGCCGTCCCAGCGCCGGCTCGATGTGGTTCACCTCCAGACGGATCCGGTCGAGCCGCTTCCGGCCACACTGCCGGCATGCGTACTTGTCCCGTCTGCGGGCGGTTCGCCGCGCTGCCGGCCACCAGTGGTTCTTTTCGAAATTCCGCGCACATGCGTCGGAACACCACCGTCGCCGCGTGGCCGGGAGCTCCCGCGCGCACCAGTGGCATCGCCCCTCTACGGGCTCGCACATCAGAGGGCACACGGCCAGCCCCGGTTGCCCTGCCTCTTGGGCCCCGTACATAAGACCTCCGCCCGCCACCGCCAGAATCCTACCATCGCCTGCCTGTCGTCCAATCAGGGCCCCTCCTCTTTGCCCCAGGTTGCACTCTCAAACACTCCATGACGGAGCGTCGGCACCCGGCAGAACCGTCGGGCGCGTCCACCCCGCCGGCGTTTCCGACATCTGAATGATGGGCCGCAGCCGCGTCAGTGCCCCGTATCCAGAAGGGACGGTTTCGGAAAACTGGTCCACGAGCTGCTGTGCTGCGGCCGGGGAAATCGCCTCGTTGGGGTCGTGCACGGCGCCCATCCGCATGAACCACCTTGCTGTCTGGGCCAACGACACCCGGACGTGCCATGACCCGCCAACGGTTGCCCTTAGCTTCAGTGCTTCAAGGATTCCGTACGCTTCCCAATAGCCAGTACCGTAATCGTTCAGCGCCATCACTAGCGGCGCCGGTTCGCCAGCGGCCGGCAGTAACGGGGTACGCCGCAGCGACATGATCCCAGTTGCGGCCTGTACCGAGCCATCGAAGCCCCGCTTCGAACGCCACGGCCCCACGTTCCCGTACGCCGTCTCCGTCACATAAACGATCCCGGGTCGCCGCGCCGCTACATCGCGCGCCCCCAGCCCGCGTTTTGCGTAGCTATCCGGACGACATGACTGCACAAAGACGTCAGCCGATCCGGCCAGGTCGAGCATGTGGGCCGTCCCATCCGGTGCATTGAGGTCCAGAAACGCCCGGCGCTTGCCGTGCGCCGTATCGATCTGCCCGCCCGGAAAGTCAACGAGGTCTGGATGCCCAACGTTCAACACGTCCGCACCGAATTCCGCCAGCGTGCGTGAGCCCGTGGGCCCGGCGATCACCCGCGTCGCATCGAGCACCCGGATGCCCGACAACGGCCGCTCACCCGGCGGGATCGGTGCAGGTGGCGCGTCTCCGATTTGTTCGATGTGGACGGTGGGCTGGTCCGCCAGGGCCTGGCCCTGCGGATGCCGCAGCCACCCCTCGTGGTCCCGCACGATCACGCCCGTCAGGTCGCGTCCGTTAATTAATGTCTCGATCTCGGACGATGTCCGCGCCGCCACCGCCGCCCGGATAGACTCGGCCGTCAGTTCGCAACCCAGCGCCTCGACCGTCCCGTCAACGAGCGATGGGAACGTGCAAAGGTTGAAGAGCGTCGCACCGTCAGCACACGTGAACGTCCCCTCGATCGGCGTCATCGGCGAAGGGAACTTCGATGTTGCAAGCTCGCCGTCGACCTTCACCAGCCAGGCGCTGGCCATCGCCACTTCGGCGTGGCGCGTGTCGATGCGGATCTGCTGCCTGCGTCCCGTTCCCTTCTCCCAGATGTCGTTCACGCTCTCCGCTACGAGCGCGAGCACCGTCGTCGCGCCCTCGCGCACGCCCAGCTGAGTGGCATGCACCCGCTCCCCCGATACGATTTCGGTGCACGAGAAGTCTCTCGGCGCCAGCCCGGCGCTCTCGGTCCACGCGTTCAGTTCAAGCTTATTCATGTCTGGCTCCGTTTTCGCGTTCTCGGCCGAAATACCGTCGATCCCGGCGGAGGCGATCCCGCGGCATCCTACCATCCCCTCGGAGCCCTCCACACACTCATCTCCCGCCAGGAGTTGCCCGGGGAATGCTGGCCGAACAGCCCGGCTCTCGGACGCATCCGCTCACGATCCGGCCCTCGCCCCTGCTGTCGGCCCCTTCCCGCGAGCCTCGTCGCCTGCGCACCGGCGGACCATATCTGCTGCACCTGTTTTCTGCATCGAAGGTAACCGGAATCTATCTTCTCAAAGCTGGGACCGTCCGGTACCGTCTTACCGTGTTCCGCATCTTCATCGCTGCCCTCGTTCTTGTCCCGGTTTGCCTCGCCATCGCACGCAAAGATGCGGAGGCTGACAGCCCGAACCGCGTCCGGCTCCCATCCATCGCCGCCGACTCTGCCTCGCCGGGCGCTATGCCCGGCCGTACCTTCGCCATGGGATTCACGCCGTTCCCTTACGCCGTGTCACAGCAGGCAGTCGATGACGTCCGTGCCTATCTCGCTCGCGATGCCGACCTCGTCGTGATGCATTTCGACTCGGGCATCCCCTGGCAGGAAGCGCTCACCGCGGACCCGTTCCCCGCCCGTCTCCAGGGAGAGATCGACACAGCTGTTCGCGCAGCTGCACCGCATCACGTCCGTGCGCTCCAGGTCACGCCCATCGCGTTCCTCCGCGATGGCATCGCACCCTCCTACGAAGGCTCCGCCAGTCCCGAGACGTGGATCGGAAGGCCCTTCGACCACCCCTCCGTGGTCGCCGCGTACCTCGGTTATGTGCGCCGCATGATCGCTGCCACGAACCCTGCCTACGTGAACTACGGCATCGAGGCGAATCTGCTCTTCCAGCACGCACCTCTGCAATGGGACGCCTATCTCCGGTTCCTTGCGGCCGTCTACCCCCCGCTGAAAGCAGAGTTTCCCGCCGTCGAATTCTTCGTCAGCATCCAGGTGGATGCGTTCCCATCCGATCCATTGGGTCAGCGCAGTGCCGTCCAGCAGATGCTCGCGTACTCCGATCTCGTCGCCGTCAGCACCTATCCGTTCGCCTCAGGTGGCTCCGTCGCGGCCATCGATCCCGGCCACTTCAGCGATGTCGCGGCGCTCGATCCCACCAAGCCCTTTGCGATCAGCGAGACCGGTTGGCCCGCTGAAACGCTCGACGCTCCCTACCCGGCCATCGTCCCCTCGAGTCCCGGCGACCAGGACCAATACCTGCGCCGCGTCCTCGCCGACTGCGATCTGCTTCGTTGCGCGTTCATCAACTGGTTCCTGGTCCGCGACTACGACATCCTCTTCTCCAGCCTCTACGGTCCGGACGACGCCTTTGCTCCCATCGCGCGCATCTGGCGAGACATCGGCTTCTACGCTGGAGACGGCGCAGAACGCCCCGCCCTCGGTACCTGGCGCGGCTGGCTCGGCCGGCCTCGGAACTAGCCGGTTGGCTGGCTGCTAAACTCAGAGCATGTGCGGCCGCTTCACTCTCACCGAACCCGATAGCGATCTCCTCGCACAGGAACTGGGCGTGTCGCCCGGATCGCTTCAGGAGTACGAACCCCGCTACAACATCGCCCCCACCCAGGAGCATTTCGTCCTCAGCCTCGAAAACGAAGACCGCGAAGCGCTCCGTGCCCGCTGGGGCCTGGTCAACTCATGGGCCAAAGACGCGAAGCGCGCCTCCAATCAGATCAATGCCCGTTCCGAGACTGTCGACAAGACTCCGGCCTACCGGAGCGCCTTCAAGAAGCGCCGCTGCCTCGTCCCGGTCGACGGATTCTTCGAATGGGATCGCTCCGGCAAAGTCCGTCAGCCGTACTGGATCCACCGCCCCGGCCGTGCCCTCATGTTCTTCGCTGGACTCTACGAACTCTGGCAACCCGAGCCGGGCAACTGGCGGCGGACCTTCACCATTGTCACCACCGCTGCCAATAGCGTTGTCGCGAACATCCACGACCGCATGCCGGTCGTCCTGGACGACGCCGATGCAGACCGTTGGCTCTTTCCCGAGACCCCGCTCGACGACCTCAAGGCACTCCTTCGCCCCGCCGATGATTCACTTCTCGTCATGTATCCCGTCAGCACCCGCGTCAACAAACCCGGCCCCGAGGACGCATCCCTTGTCGAGCCCATCGCCCTCGCGCCCGCCGAGGCGAACTCCTGAGCGACTCCCCGGTGAATATTCGGTGACGTGTCCACCAGCCTGTCGCCCCCTTCTCACTCGTTGATTCAGGTGCGGCTGTTAGCCATCCGTAATCAGTCGATTATTCGGATACGATGGAAGTACAGGCTGTTAGCCCCTACGAGCCGCTCGGCCTCCTTGCCCGCCAGAAACCGCAGCGTCCTGGGCTCGGCAGCCGTCCACCCGTTCCGCCTCCGCAGAAGCGCCCGTCTCGCCGTCCCCGTGCGAATCTGCTCCTCGGGTTCATCATTGGTGCCATCTTCATGGGCGCCGCGAGTTTTCTCGCCGTCGCGACCCAGGGCGGCGCCTGGCAACCCCTCCCCGCTCGCTGGTCTACCTCCGAGATCGGCTATCTCTCAGATCCGGACCTTGCGGGGTACGTCTCGGCCGGCATGCAGCAATGGGCTTCTGCCAGCGGCCTGCATCCCTACCCCGGCGGCGGAGACATACAGGTCGTCTTTGGGCCACTGGCCCCCCCGATTCTCCACGGCCACCAGTCTGCCCAGGCGAACGTTTCCTTCTACGGCGACGCGATCTCGTTTTGCGAAGTCCGTGTCGATCGCGAGAAGTGGTTCGCGCTGAACGAATTCGGACGCCAGAACGTGCTCACACACGAACTCGGCCATTGTCTCGGCCTCAACCATTCAGACCAGCCCGGGGTCATGATGAACCCAACGTTCTATGGCTTCAGTTCGGATGACGCCGCCGGGATCGCCGCGCTCTACCCTCGCACTTCCCTCCCGACCCCGGCGCCCATACCGCCAACTCCTACGGTGGTCCCGGTCACCACAACCGTCGTCGACCAGCCGCCCCTGGTCTTCCAGCCAGGCCCCGCTCCCGTGATCCCAACCGTCGCCGCTGGTGCAGCCCGTGCCCAGGCCGTTTCGACCTCCGTGGCCCTTGCTCCGCCTCCTGCCGCCGCAGCCCAGCCGCCCGCACCCAGGCCGTTTGCCGGAGAACTCGCCGCTGGATGGTCGTACGTGGTCTGGACAGGCAACGCGGTTGATTCCGCTGCCTGCGGGTGTGATGCCGTTCTCCTTCTCGAAGGCGCCGCCTGGCGGAGCTGGTACGCCTCGTCTCCGGAGTTCCTGAACACGCTCGATAGTCTCGTTCCCGGCACGGCCTACTGGGTCTTCAAGCAGTAGCGTCCTGTGTGTGTCCTGCAGCGGGACTGCTTCCCCGCGGCTCGAAAACGATCCGGTAACTCAGGAAGAACGCATATGAGACCACCATCCACAATGCGTAACTTGCGATACCGATCGGCCCACGGCTCAGAGAAATCAACAATAAGAAACCGCTGAGCAGGACGATTAGCCCCCACAGGCTCCGGCGCCGCCAGCGTCCCCAGCCCGGGAATGCGCTCAGCAGTGCTCCAAATAGCGCAGGCAAAAAGAACGGGAAGAACGGGCCCATGAATGCCGTTGGCAGCAGGCCCAAACCGCGCTGCACCAGCATCCTTCGCGGCGAGCCCGTCCGCCTCCACGCGAGCGCCAGCCCTCCGCAGGCGCCGAGACCCGAAAATACCAGCAGGATGAACACGGTCCCCGCAACGGAAAACACTGGGTCCTCCTCCGTCAGCGTCCTCATCCACACGCGCGCGACCCCGCCCACGACCAGCCCCGCCAGGGCCCCCCAGGCCAGGGAGCGTTTGCGCTGCCCCGTGGCCGGAGTGCCCGCCTCGGGTCCCCCGTTCAAAAATGGGCGCCGCATCAACAGTGCATCAGTAACCATCAGGACCTCCTCAATGGCTCAAATGAGCTCAGTGAGGATTATAGGAAGATAGCTTCCGATTACTACCCCGTTGTTGACCTCGCCTTCACCACGACGCAGACCAGGGCCACCACCGAAGCCGCCGGTACCACGATCGTTGCGCTGAACGCCAGCCCAAACGGCACCGATCCTGCGAGAGCGAGCGCCACCGCCGTCTTCCCCCGCCGCTTCGCCAGCCAGAACCCTCCCGCGATCAGCAGCCCGGCCACCAGAAGCATGACCCCGCCCCATGCGCGTTCACCCGGTGGCTTGTCTCCCGCGAGCGGAAGCGTCAGGAGCAGGACAATCCCCACCAGGACGTATCCACCCGCGAGCACCCAGGTCACGCCCGGCATACCTCGCCGCACGGTCCAAAGTGCAGTCGCCGCGCTCCGTGCCGAAACAGCCGCGGCGAGCGTACGCAGTGCGGTGCCCGGTTGCGCTGCTTCCAGCCTCCATGAGACATCGGCGGGCATCCCAAGCACCACGCGCCACAGGATCTCGAATGACAGCGTTACTGCACTCTGGCCGGCCCGGCGCCCATTTCGTTCGTGCTCGAACAGGTCCGAGTCCAACTCAGCAAGCCGCTCCACCCGGGCCTCCCCGGCCAGCCCACGCGTGTACGTTCGCGCCCAGGCGCGGGCGAACGCTGCCGCCACGAGCCCCTCGCGCTCCGGGATCGCCGGGCTCGCGAACCATGTCTCCGCGCTCACGTTGCGACCCCGGGAATCATCGCGGGCGCCGGCATCTGCGTAGCAGCCACCGCTGCAAGAGCCCGCTCTCCCGCTCCGGTCAGGCGGTACAGCCGCCTCCGTGGCCGCTCGTCCTTCGCCGCCGCCTCGGGGTCTTCCCAGCGGCTCTCCAGCAGGCCTGCCTTCCGCATTCGATCCAACGCTTTGTATAGCGTGCCGTGAGCGGTCAGCATCCTCGCACCTTCGCGCTCGCGCAGCGCACTCGCCAGCAGGTAGCCATGGAATTCCGGCGAGTCGCCTGCCGCTAGCTCCATCGCCGCACCGAGGATCGAGATCTCGAGGGGGAGCAACGCCCCGGGCTTTCTTCGCATCTTCCGATCCTTTCGGAAGATACCTTCCACTGTCAACGGCCCTGGCCTTCCTAAACGCGCGTGCAATTTCCCCCCGCGAACGGTACAACGGGCCTAGCCGGAACCCCCGGCCGGAGTGTAGCGCTCGTGACCAACTACATCCCCGAGCAGGGACGCCCCTGGGACGACATCCGCGAAGAGATGCAGGGCATGCGCGGCCGCGACCTCGACTGGCGCCACGGCCGTCACGGTGCCTACGTCTGGTATGCCGGCGACGACCTTGAGGACGTGCTCCGCGAGGCCTATGGCATGTTCCTCGTCGAAAACGGCCTTGGCATCCGCGTCTTCCCCAGCATCCAGCGCATGGAAGCCGAAGTCTTGGCCACCGCGGCCGATCTCCTCTCAGCACCCGAAGGCAGCGCCGGCATCTTCACCTCCGGCGGCACCGAGAGTATTTTCCTCGCCATCTACGCCGCCCGCGAATGGGCCCGCGCTACGCTCCCGGACATCGCCGTCCCCGAGTTTGTCGCACCCCATTCGGCCCATCCGGCCCTCAACAAGGCGGCACATCTTCTCGGCATGACCGTCACTCGCGTCCCCGTTGGCCCGGATTTCCGCGCCGATCCTGCCGCGCTCGAAGCGGCGATCTCGCCCAGCACTATCGGCATCTACTGCTCTGCCCCCACCTACTCGCTCGGTCTTGTCGACCCCGTACCGGCTATCTCTGAAGTCGCCGCCGCCCGTGGCCTCTGGCTTCATGTGGACGCCTGCGTCGGCGGCATCCTCGCCCCCTCCGTCCGCGAACTTGGCTATGCCGTCCCGCCGTTCGACTTCGCCAACGCCGGTGTCACCTCGATCTCTGCCGACCTTCACAAGTCCGGCTTCCTCGCGAAGCCCGCTTCAACCGTCACCTTCCGCACCGCCGGCCACCATGCCTACGCCCGCTATCGCTTCGACGACTGGCCCAGCGGCCTCTACCAGGGGTTCAATTTCACCGGCTCGCGTCCGGGTGGCCCCATCGCCGCCGCCTGGGCCGGCCAGCAATTTCTCGGCCGCGAAGGCTACCGCCGCCTTGCCGCGTCATCAATGCGCACGAAGGAAGCACTCATCACCAGTCTTGGCGAAATCCCCGGCTTCCGCCTCCACGGACAGTCTGACCTCTGGTCCTTCGCCTTCGCCCTGGACGGCGTCGCCGCGCCCGCGCTGGCCGGTGCGATGTTTAAGCGTGGATGGGTGACTGGCGTCACCACATCGCCCGCTGGCATCCACGTCATGCCCACCCCCGTGCATGAACCGTTCTCAGACGAGTATGTTCACGCCATCCGCGAGTGTGCCGCTGAAGTTCAGGCCGGGTCCGCTCCGGAAGCCGCACCCGCTCGCTACAACTAGAAAGGTTCCTCACATGGCCATCGTCATGCTCGACCATATCGGCATCGTCGCCCGTACCTGGCAGGAGGCTCGGGGTGTCCTCGTGGACCAGATGGGCTTCACTGTCGATATCGAACGCGCCCCGGAACCCGACGGCTCCTACTTTGCTCCGGAAGGAACTCACAACTACTTCGTCAAAGTCGGCCTCGGCCAGACCCGGATAGAAGTGCTCATCCCTTCCGTTCCCGGCAAAGGCGCCTGGAAATGGCTCGAAAAACGCGGGCCGAGCATGCACCATCTCGGCTATGGCTCCACCGACGTCACCGCCGATGCAAAGCGGCTCCAAGAACAGGGCCTTGTCCTCATCGACCTCGGCGCCGACCCCAACCGCCTCTCGGCAGCCTTCTTCCAGCCCAAGAGTGCCGGCGGAATCCTCACCGAGATCGTCCCGGCTCGCGGCGCTTAACGCACCCCTCGCCCCCGCCAGGGGGAGAGGGCCGGTGTGAGGGGTGCCCCCGCAAGCAAGCTGCCATGCCGGCGATGATGGTTCCCCGGGCGCAGCATGCCGCCCGCCTCACATTGCCCCACCAGGACACCGCCCACTGCCTCGCCCCCGCCAGGGGGAGAGGGCCGGGGTGAGGGGCACCCCCGCAAGCAAGCTGCCATGCCGGCGATGATGGTTTCTCGCCCGCCGCGTGCCGGGACGCCTACATCGCCCCACCAAGACACCGCCCACTCCCTCTCCCCCGCCAGGGGGAGAGGGCCGGGGTGAGGGGTGCCCCCGCACCCAAAGTGCCATGCCGGCGATGATGGTTCCCCGGGTGCAGCATGCCGCCCGCCTCACATTGCCCCACCAGGACACCGCCCACTCCCTCTCCCCCGCCAGGGGGAGAGGGCCGGTGTGAGGGGCGCCCCCCGCCCCTCCCGCCACCGGGTATCGCTACTGCGCCACGTACGCCCCATCGACCGGAATCGCCGCTCCCGTCATAAACGACGCCTCATCGCTCGCCAGGAACACCACCAGCGCCGCGACCTCGTCTGGCGTCCCCATGCGGCCAACCGGTTCGATCGCCGAGAACTGCGCCTTCCCCTCCTCCGTCCCGCCTGATACCTCCTCAACCATCGGCGTCCAGATGACACCCGGGCAGACGGCGTTCACGCGGATGCCCAGCTTCGCGTAGTCGAGTGCCGCCGTCTTCGTCAGCTGGATAATGCCGCCCTTGGAGGCGCAGTACGCCGGCATCCCCGCGAAGCCAACCAGCCCGGCCACGGACGCGGTGTTGATGATCGAGCCCCCGCCGCCCTCCAGCATCAACGGGATCACATGCTTCATCCCCAGCCACACGCCCTTCAGGTTGATGCCGATGACTCGGTCCCAGTTCTCCTCCGTGCAGTCGGCCGTCGGCGCGGTAGCCCCTGCGATCCCGGCATTGTTGAACAGCACGTCGATTCGTCCGAACTTCGCGCGCGTCGCCCCCGCCATCTTCGCTACGGACTGTCCGTCCGCCACGTCACACCGCAACGCGATCGACGTCCCGCCGATGTCGGCCGACGTCGCTACCTCGTCGCCCGTGATGTCCACGCAGACCACGTGTGCGCCCTCTTTCGCCATCATCAGCGCCGTCGCTCGCCCGATCCCCGATCCGGCGCCCGTGACGATTGCTACCTTGCCTTCAAGTCGTGTCATCTGCTCAGCCTCCATCTGCTTCCTCCCGTCACAGTAGCGGGCAGTAGATGGCCTGCCTACCGCCGCACGGCCCCAGCCCACTGCCCGGCCGCCCCTCGTTCACCGGGTGTGTGACCGGTCGTGTCCGGTCTGCCCCACGGAAAGTTGCCGGCCTTCTGAAATACTCTCCCAACGCCAACGGCCACCCCCACGGCCGCCAGGAACGACGCTCTCTCACGGCTGTCCGGGACCTGGAATGGCGTTTGGAACAGCGATTCGACACCGGGCGACACAGGTGCCTTCACTATTGAATGGGTACAGACCGGGAACTCGCTCAGCGGGACCATCACCGTCACGGACACGCCATGCGTCACCACCGGGACCATTACCGGTTCAGTCGCCGGCAGCGAAATCAGGTTTGGTGCTGTCCAGGGTGTCTACGCAATCCAATACGCCGGCGTCTTCAGTGGCTCCACGATGTCCGGCACGTACGACTCCCCGTCGTGCGGGAATGCCAAAGGGAAGTGGCAGGCGACGAAGGCGTAGCGAGGCCTGGGAATAGAGCAGCCCCGGACCAGCACCTCAGCCTGGGGAACCTGCTGCACCCCGAACGATGACGCTGGCCGGCTGCAGCGGATGCCAGGGTCACCGGCTGGAACGCCGGTGCCTCCGTTGCCGCATCCCACCCCGCGCTCCAGAATGCGGCCACTCCTCTCTGGACTCCGAGCATGCCAATTCCCAGCGACTTCCTCGCCAGCTCAATCGACGCAGAAACTGCAGCCTTCAATCAGCGTCTCGAAGAAACGCTCCAGGCCACGACACCCACCCATCTCATCGATCCTGCCGAGACCCGCCGGGCGCGTGAAGAAGGCCGCGGACTCTTCGGCCCACCGGTGCT
This sequence comes from Dehalococcoidia bacterium, assembly GCA_020432045.1. Classification (GTDB taxonomy): domain Bacteria; phylum Chloroflexota; class Dehalococcoidia; order Tepidiformales; family Tepidiformaceae; genus JAGQHB01. The sequence goes on from JAGQHB010000100.1 coordinate 15,578, forward strand.
CGACCCTGCTGCCTCAGTGCGCAACCTGCCCGGCCGTGCCGGTGAAGTCCCCGTCCGCATCCTCCGGCCCGATACGGCGCCGCGCGGGGTCTACCTGGATATCCATGGCGGCGGCTGGGTGCTCGGCCGCGCCCATCACGGCGACCCGCGCAACCGCCAGATCGTCAACAACACCGGGATGGCCGTCGTTAGCGTCGACTACCGCCTCGCCCCTGAAGACCCCTACCCGGCCGGCCCGGACGACTGTGAAGACGCTGCGGCATGGCTGATCGCCAACGCCGCCACCGAGTTCGGCACGGACAAGATCATTATCGGCGGCGGCTCCGCCGGCGCTCACCTCGCCGCCGTCACCATGCTTCGTCTCCGCGATCGCCACGGCTACACCGGATTCCTTGGCGCGAACTTCGTCTTCGGCGTCTTCGACATCGGCCAGACGCCGAGCTCGGCAACGTGGGGCGAGCGCTACCTCGTCCTCAGCACGCCGATCATGCGCTGGTTCGCCGACTGCTACGCCGCCGGCCGCGACTACCGCGACCCGGACGTCTCCCCCCTCTACGCGAACCTGCATGGGCTCCCGCCGGCACTCTTCACGGTTGGCACCATGGACCCGCTTCTCGACGACTCCCTGTTCATGCACGCCCGCTGGCAGGCGGCCGGTAACGACGGCGAACTCGCCGTCTACCCCGGCGGTGTCCACGGCTTCACCGGCATGCCCACGACGCTTGGAAAACGCGCCAACGCCCACGCCGACGCCTGGCTCAACGCCCGTCTCGGCTGATACACCCCTTCCCTCAACCGCCACGGCGGCGGTACCATCTGCACTTCCGGGCGGTTAGCTCAGCTGGTTAGAGCGCTGCGTTGACATCGCAGAGGTCAGAGGTTCGAGTCCTCTACCGCCCACCATCTCTCCCTCGCGCGGTTTCCCGTACCGGTTTCTATCCGGCAGTGGTACCGTTGGAGGAACAACGTGAATGCTGCGGCAACCGCCGCGGTACAAAACGGCGAAGACCGGGACGAGTAGCCGCCACCCTCAGAGAGCCGCGCCACTGGCTGAAAGCGCGGCACAGGCAGGCGAATACCACCCGCGAGCCTGTGCCCGAAGCGCCACCAGCGCCCGAGGCGCACACGGATTGGCCCCCGTTACCGGGCCGTGCTGAGCCTGTTGCGCGGACCTGCCAGCTGCAGCCGCCGTTTCAGGAAAGTTGGGTGGAACCACGAACACGCCTTCGTCCCAACGAACGGGGCGTTTTTCTTTGCCAACCGGTCAGGCCGGCTCCGGGGTTCCACGATGATCTGCTCCCTCCCTCAGCTCCGTTTTGTCTCTGTCGCCACGGTCACTACCGGGCCCGGCACAGCCCGGGCCATCTGACCAACCGTTCGCCGGACACAGACATGCCTCCTCCACCACCGAGGCACACAGGAGCACACCGCCATGGCATCCGAATCCCACGTTGACCTCGCATCCCTTCCCGCCGATGAGCGCCTTTCGCGCATGCGCCACTCCGCCGCCCACGTCCTCGCGGAGGCCATGGTCGAGCTCATCCCTGGCGCCGAACTTGGCATCGGCCCGCCGATCGATACTGGCTTCTATTACGACTTCCGCCTCCCCCGGCCCCTCACCCAGGACGACCTCGAATGGCTAGAAAAGCGGATGCGCCAGTCGATCAAGCGCAAGCACCGCTTCCAGATGGCCGGCATCTCCCGTGCCGAAGCCGAAGCTCGCTGGGCGGACCAGGAGTTCAAGCTCGACCTCCTGAAGGACATCGAAGACGGCAGCATCACCCAATGCACGCACGCCGCCTTCACGGACCTTTGCCGCGGTGGCCACGTCAACCACACCGGTGAGATCCCCGCCTTCAAGCTCATGAGCATCGCCGGGGCCTACTGGCGCGGCAGCGAAAAGAACCCCCAGCTCCAGCGCGTCTACGGCGCTCTCTTCGAAGACCAGGCCGAACTCGACGCCTACCTCGAACGGCTCGAAGACGCCCGCCGCCGCGACCACCGCCGCATCGGGCGCGACCTCAAGCTCTTCGACCTCGTCGATGAGATAGGCCCCGGCCACGTCGTCTGGCTCCCCGCAGGCGCCACCATCCGCCGCGAACTCCAGCGCTGGATCGAAGACCTTGAACTCGATCGCGGCTATCAGCACGTGGTCACCCCTGCCGTCTCCAAGCGCGAGCTCTACGTGAAGTCCGGCCACTGGGATCACTTCCGCGACGCCATGTACCCGGTCATGGAGCGCGACGGCGAAGAGTACGTCCTTCGCCCAATGAACTGCCCCAGCCACATCATGGTCTACCAGTCCGAGCAGCACTCATACCGTGAACTACCAATCCGCATCGCCGAACTCGGCAACATGCACCGCTGGGAGAAGAGCGGCCAGGTCCAGGGCATGAGCCGCGTCCGCATCATGACCCTCAACGACGCCCACATCTTCTGTGCCGGCATCGAACAGGTGGAGTCCGAAGTCGAAGGTGTCCTCCGCCTCATGGAGCACGTCTACGGTGTCCTCGGCCTCAAGGACTACACCTACCGTCTCTCCCTCGGCGACCCCGGCGATCATGAGAAGTACGTCGATAACCCGCCGATGTGGGAGAGAGGCGAGGCCCTCCTCCGCCGTGTCCTCCAGAAAGTCGGGCTCAGCTTCTACGAAGCGAAGGGCGAAGCCGCGTTCTACGGCCCAAAGATCGATGTCCAGTTCCAGACTGCCTCGGGCAAGGACGAAACCCTCGTCACCGTCCAGGTGGACTTCCACTTCCCGGAGCAGTTCAAGCTCGAATACGTCAGCGATGAAGGTGGACGGGAGAGGCCGATCATTGTCCATCGGGGCGTCATCTCCACCCTCGAGCGCATGGTCGCCCTGCTGATAGAGGAGTACGAGGGCAACTTCCCGCTCTGGCTGTCTCCCGTGCAGGCGATCGTCGTCCCGATCGCTGACCGTCACGTCGCCTACGCAAGCGAGGTCGCGGACACCCTTCGTGCCCTCCGTCTGCGCGTCGAAGTCGACGATCGCGGTGAGCGTATGAACGCAAAGATTCGTGATGGCCAGCTCCGCAAGGTCCCCTACCTGCTCGTCGTCGGAGATCGGGAAGCTGAGTCCGCTGCAGCTGCCGTACGCGTTCGAGGAGGCGCCGACCTCGGTGCTATGCCAATCGCAGCGATCGCGGAAAAGCTGCGTTCTGAGCGTGACACCAGGGCCTTGCGGCCGGAGGGGTCGTAGGCCGCGGACATTCCGCCGCTGGTGGCACCGGTTTGCCAGCTGCGCCCCCTACACGCTAGCGTTACACGCTAACAGATGCCCGGGGACCGCCAACCGCTTCGCTACTCGCTTCGCCGCCGCGCCGAGCCGTGGACGGCGGAGCGAGTTCTCGCGCTTCGCAAACGCCTCGGACTCAGCCAGGCGGCGCTCGCCGAAGAGATGGGCGTCCGCCAGCAAACCGTCAGTGAATGGGAGACGGGCCGCTACCAGCCGCGAGGCGCCAGTGTCCGTCTCCTCGGCATGCTGGCCGAGTCAGCTGAACCCGGCGAACAGCCGGACCCTCCGGGCCAGCACCATGAGGGCTGAACCGCTCGCCCTGCCCGCTTCCGAGCGCCAGCTCTCGGCAGCCTGGTCGAATCCCGGCCATCTTCCCCTCCGCCTCGAGAGCGGCTCTCCCGTTCGCGTTGTCTTTCCCGGCGTCCCGGCAGGTGGTCGCGGCCCCGACTTCCAGGGTGCAATTCTCGAAATCGACGGAGACCTCGTCCGCGGTGACGTTGAACTCCACCTTCTCGCCAGCGGCTGGTTCGCGCATGGCCACCATCGTGACCCTGCCTATCGCTCCGTCGTCCTGCACGCCGTCGCCGTAAACGACAGCATCACGCATCACACCCTCCACGATGGCCGTCAGATCCCACTGCTCGTCCTGCCCACTGGACTACCAACGGGCCATCCGTTGCCCTTCACCCCACCCTGCGCCCTCGAAACCGCACGCGGGCTGGACCCTGCCCCAATCCTCCGGCGCCTTGGCCACCGCCGCGTGCGCGCGCGCGCCGCCGCCATCGAGCCCCTGGTCCGCGAACGAGGCCCGTCGGGAGCGCTCTATACGGCAATGCTACGCGTCCTCGGTGGGCCGAACGCCGTCGCCTTTGCCGGCGTGGCGGGTAGTCTCCCACTGGCGCTACTCCTCGAATGGAGTAGCACCTCTGCGGCTGGCCGCGCGACTGCAATCCGGGCCCTGCTCAACGGCGCGCTCGACTACACCGCTCTCGATCAGCACCGTGGCCGCCCAGCATCCACCCCAGTCCGCCGTATCGAGCTCGCTGCCAGGATCCTGGGCACGCTCTGGCCCGGCCCCGCCCAGTGGCCATTCGAGTGCCCGGATGCCGTCTTTCGCACCTTCCACGGCGCGGGAGCGAGCCGTGCCCTCGCCGCTGAACTCTCCGTCAACGCCGCCCTGCCTGTCTCCCTCGCCGCTCGTATCTGGCCTGAAGATGCAGTCCTTGCCGCCTGGGACGCCGTCCCCTCTCCCGGCACCTACGGCCGCCTCAAGCTGCTCGAAGGATGGCTCCGGGGCGCTGCCGCCACTCGCCCGTTCCGCACCGCTTCCGCCCTGCAGGGGGGCCTCGTCCTCCATGCGGACTACTGCACAAAAGGCTTCTGTGGCCGCTGCCCCCTTAGCGCCGTTCGCCGGCCACCGCTCCCGTAACAGGATCCGCGTGCTCCACGAGCACGCGGTCAACGCGCCGTCCGTCCATCGCCGTCACGCGGAACCGGTATCCCGGCAGATCCACCGTATCCCCCACGGACGGGATCCGGCCGAGTTGGGCCATCAGGAAACCGCCGACCGTGTCATAGTCGTCACTCGAGATCACGACGCCCGTCGCCTCCTCGACATCGCCCACCAGTGCCAGTCCGCTCAGCAGCAGATTGCCCGTCGAGAGCTTTCGCACCCGCTCCCGCCCCTCGCCCCCGGGGCCGGCCAGCCACCGTCCGAGCAGGCGGTAGAGCACCTCGTCGGCTGTCAGGATCCCGGCCGTGCCGCCGTGCTCGTCCACCAGTACAAGAATCCGCACCTCGTTCGCCCGCATCGTCTGCACCGCGTCCTCCACGGTCACCGTCTCCGGCACTGCGAAGGCTGGGCGGACCAGCGGGCGCCACGAACCCTCGCCGGACCTCACCAGCGGCAGCAGATCCTTGGCTTCGAGCACGCCGATTACATGGTCCAGGTCCTCGTCATACACCGGGAAGCGCGCGTGTGCCGAATCCGTCACGACCCGGATCACCTCGTCAAGGTCCGCACCGGCTTCGATCGCGGTCAGTTCTGTGCGCGGAAGCATGATCTGATCCGCCTGGATCTCTCCGAATTCGAGTGCCCTCCGTGCCAGCGACAGTTCCGAACTTGAAAGCAGCCCCGCCCGCGCGCTCGCTTCGATTACGATCTCCAGCTCTTCCGTGTCCAGGTGCTCGCCATGCCCGCCACCGCTGCGGATGCCCAGCGGCCGGACCACCAGCCGCCCGCACTGGTTCAGGGCCCAGATGAACGGCCGGAATACCCGGCTGAAGACCGCGATCGGGGCTGCCACCCAGAGTGCCGTGTCCTCTGATCGGGAGAGCGCGATCGTCTTCGGCGCCAGCTCTCCCAGCACAATGTGCAGCGATGTGATCACCGTGAATGCGATCAGGAAGCTCACAGTCCTCGTCACCGCCGCGCCGCCCGCGCCGCCGAGCAGGTCGTGCAGGAGCGGGTCGACCAGGCGCCCCAGCGCCGGCTCCCCGATCCACCCGAGCGCGAGGCTCGACATCGTGATCCCCAGCTGCGTCGCCGCGATGTAGTGGTCGAGCTCCCGCAATGCACCCAGTAGCACCCGCGCACGCGCGTGCCCCTGTCCGGCGAGCTGTTCTACCCGCGTGCGCCGCACCGCCACGTAGGCGAACTCGGTTGCGACGAACAGCCCATTTGCCACGACCAGCAGGATGACCGCGACAAGCCCGAAGACGATGAACCACGTATCTGACACAGTGGACCTCCGCAGCCAATGCTACGGCCTCTCGCACCAGTAGCTGCCCGCCTGTGCGGGACGGCCCTCCCGTCTAATGGAACAGCGCGCGGTACGCTGGGCTTGCGAAGAACTGGTCGAGAATCGTTCGAGCGAAGGCGGGAACCGCCAGGTCGTCGAGTTCGTCCCCGGCGAAATAGCGGAACGCCTGGCCTTCGCCGGCGTCGACCATCTCCTCCGGGATGTCCGGGTCGTCGAAGTAGATGTGCTGCACATGCACTGGCAGCCCCTCGATCTCTGTACCGCTATACACGCGAAAGAGCTGCAGGCTCTCCAGCAGGTGCCCCGTCTCCTCTTCGAATTCCCGTAGCCCCGCCGCGTCCGGAGCTTCGCCGGAAGCCACGTGGCCGCCCGGTATGGACCAGTGGCCGGGGTATCGCTCCGGTGGCAGGTCATCGTCCCGGAGCTGGAGCAGCACGCGTCCCCAGCGGTCCAGTGCCAGGATGCCCACCCCTTCGCGGAACGCCGCGTGCGCCTCGACCGTGCCCCGGTACAGGTCGCTGGCCAGGAACCGCTCAAGCATCTCCCGCGGCCATGCGTTCATCGGTAGCGCCCCGGTCGCCTCCGGCCCCCAGAACTTGAAGTCCAGCCCCTCGTTCACCTCGATGACGGACTCGTCCACCTCGTCGTCAGCCATGTAGATGTGTACCCGGTGGACGCTTGCCGCCGCACTGCCCGGCCGGTCGAAGGTCCCAAACCTCCGCAGCCGCGTCAGTCGCAGCCCCGTCTCTTCCTCGATCTCGCGGAGCGCTGCCTCGCGTGGGGGTTCGCCGGGCTCCAGGTGCCCGCCCGGTAACGCCCAGCGTCCGTAGCCGGCGGGTGGCACATCGTCGTCCCGCTGCTGCAACAGGACCCTTCCTGTCGAGTCAACGAGCAGCACCACGGCGCCCTCTTCGATCACCTTTGGTGAGTCGCTCGTGTCGCTCATCCCGGGCAGCGTAGTGCGACGCCCGCACGGGGTGCTACCGGCTCACCTGCACCAGCGCCCTGATTCCCCGCAGCACGAGCCATGCAGCCCCGCCCGCGGCCAACAAGAGCGGCCACATCCCCGTGATGTCACGGATGCGCACGAATTCTGCCCTGCCTCCGGCGAGCTGGATGTACCCCACCGGTGTTGCCGAAACGCCGCCGCCGCCGCCACCACCCTCGCCGTGTTCCTTTTCCTTGCCGCCTTCGCCACCGCCACCGCCCGCGCCCCAGCGGACACGCGCCACCGGGATCACTGTGATCCCGTCCCGGTCCACCGGTGTGCCGAACACGGCCTGTGCTGTCGCTACGCTTCCGATCCGTTCCATCAGGCGCCCTGCTATATCCTGTCCGCGCGCCTTCGCGCTGGCATTCGCCACTTCCATTGCTTCGTCCATGCTCATGCCCGGCCTCCAGGTTCCGTGGAGAGTTGCAGCGCCAGTATTTCACGAACCGGTCGACCTTTCGCCCGCCTTGCGGCCCGGCTTTGCGGTCCCACCGGGCTGAACTTCACCCTTCGCCCTCCGCGCGTACCATGGGAATCCATGTCCGGCCGCCCGCTCGCCTCGATCATCACCCTCGGCTGCAAGCTCAACCTGGCAGACAGCGAAGCGGTTGCCCGCGACCTCGTCGCTGCCGGGTACCGCGTCGTCGACCGCGTCGTCGAAGCCGACGCCTACGTGGTCAATACCTGCTCCGTCACCCACGTCGCCGACCAGAAGTCGCGCCGCTTGATCCGCTCGGTCCGCCGCATCAACCCCGCCGCTGCCGTCGCCGTGACCGGCTGTTTTCCCCGGAGTGCTGGCGACGATGCCATGCGTGCCCTCGGAGCCGATGTCGTCTTTGGCACGCGCCAGGCGGACCGCGCGAAGTTTCTCGATTTCCTCGCTGCTCGCGGGTCCCGCCTCACCGTCGATCCCTCGCCTGTTCCCGCTGCGCTCCACACTCGCGCTTTTATCAAGGCTCAGGAGGGCTGTAACGATGTCTGCGCCTTCTGCATCGTCCCCCGCACCCGCGGCCGTGAGGAATCCCGCACCATCGACGCAGTTGCGGCCGATATAGAGCGTGTTTCCGCTTCGGGCGCCCGGGAAGCCGTGATTACGGGCACACAGCTCGGTGCCTGGGGTCGCGATCTCTCGCCTGCGCTCGCGCCGCATCACCTCATCTCCGGCATCCTCGAACGCGTCGAAATCCCGCGCATCCGCTTCAGCTCCCTGCAGCCACAGGACATCACGCCCGAACTGCTCGCCCTCTGGCAGGATCCCCGCCTGATGCCGCAGTTTCATCTTGCCCTGCAATCCGGCAGCGATCGCATCCTTGCCTCGATGCGCCGCCGCTATACCGCCGCCGGGTTCCTCGATGCAGCCGCCCGTATCCGCGCGGCCGTGCCCGGCGCCGCCATCACGACAGACGTCATCGCCGGCTTCCCTGGCGAGACCGGGGCTGAGTTCGAAGAAACGCTCGCCCTCTGCCGTGCTGTCCGGTTTGCCCGAGTCCACTGTTTCCCATATTCCCAGCGCGCCCGCACCGCTGCCTCCCGGCATCCGGAGCAGGTCCCGCATCTTCAACGCCAGGAGCGTATGGCCCGCCTCCTCGGCCTGGCCGGCGAGCTGCATGCAGACTTCCTCGCCTCGCGCAGCGGTGAGACTCGCCCTGTCCTCTGGGAATCTTCCCGCGAGATCGACGGCGAGGAACTCTGTTTTGGCTACACCGACAACTACGCGGGCGTCTACGCTACAGGCGCCGGCCTCGCCGATCGCATCCTTCCCGCCACGCTCGGTAAGCCGTTCCGCGACGGGTTGCGCGGCGAGGTTGCCTCATGAATACCGCCCGCCAGGTCACCCTCGCTGCATACAGCCTGCTGCTCGTTGCCTTCTGCGCGCTGCTCATCGTCCTCGCATGGGACGACAGCACGCAGCTTGATATCGACCTCGGTGGATTTCGCCTGGTCTCCTTTGTCGATGCCGGCTCCGTGGAACGCTGGCTCTTTACTGGCCTCATGGTGCTCGTCGCCTGGCTCGGCGTCCTCACCCTCGTCCTCGCAGTCGTCAGGCCTGGCCGCCCAATTCGCGACCGGATCATGGTCACCCAACCTGACGGCGTCCGCCTCGAAGTCACTGCTGCGGCGGCTGCTGCCGCGGTTCGCGAAGAAGTCTCCATGCTTCCTGACGTGGCTGTTGCCGCCGCTTCGACGCACTTCATCGATGATGCGGCCCACGTCGCCGTCGAACTCACACCGCAACCCTGGGCCCGGCTCGAACACGTCCCCGCAGCCGTCAACGCCGCTGCCACGCGCGTCCTTCGCGAACGGTTCAATCTCACCCTCGCCGAACCCGTCGACCTCCGCATGCAGCCACCGGATGGATCGCGTGGGTACGCCCGCGAGCGCCAGCCCCTGCCTCCGCGCCACCCTGAAGACATCCCCGCCCCCACTCGCAGTCTTCGCTTCCCGGCGGACGACAATGACTGAGCCACCGCCAGCGCCGCGGCCCTCTGAGCTCCCCTGGGTGCTCGAAGCGATCCTCTTCGTGGCCGAAGAGCCGCAGTCGTTCGCCGCGCTCGCCCAGGCCACCGGCGCCGGCGAGGGCTCCGTCCGCAAGGCACTCAAGCAGCTCGCTGCTGACTATGAAGCTCGCGGCCTTCGCGTCATGGACGACGGCCGCCGCGTCCAGCTCGTCACTCACGATGGCTACGCGGCCTACATCGACCAGTTCCTCGGCCAGGCTCCCGGTCAGCGTTTGTCCCGGGCTGCCCTGGAAGTGCTTACCATCATCGCCTACCGGCAGCCCTGTTCCCGCGGCGAAGTTGAGGCCATCCGCGGCGTCAACAGCGACAAGCTCGTCACCACCCTTGAAGCACGCGGCCTGCTCGAAGAAGCCGGCACCGCTGATACCCCCGGCCGCGCCAAGCTCTACCGAACCACCATGAAGTTCCTCGAGTATTTCGGTATCGCCAGCCCGGCGGAGCTTCCACCGCTTCCCGTCGAACCCGGTCTCGAGACCGTCGACGCCTTCTGATCCCGATGCACATCGGTGTGATCCGCATCTCCCTGGTGCTCCCGTCGCGCACCCTCAAAGAGAAGCGGACCATCGTCCGTTCCGTCGTCGAACGATTGCGAAACCGCTTCAACGCCGCCGTCGCCGAAGTCGACAACCTCGACACCCCCGGCCGCACCACGATCGCCGCATCGGTCATCTCCACCAGCCCCGCCCATGCCCAGGCGCAGCTCCAGGAAATCGCCGGCGCTATCGCCCACTGGCGTCTCGACGCCGAAATAACCGGCATCGAGACCGAAACGATCGCGTTCTAAACGCCACACTCCAGGGGCCACCCGCCTGCCGCACCGCCAGAACCCCCTCTCCTCGCGGCAGCGGGAGAAGGGGCAGGGAATGTGGGCGCCAGGCAACGCCCCACCGCTGAGGCCCCCAGCCAACCGCCTCCGGCACCACCAGAACCCCTTCTCCTCGCGGCAGCGGGAGAAGGGGCAGGGGATGAGGGCGCCAGGCAACGCCCCACCGCTGAGGCCCCCAGCCAACCATCTCCGTCACCGCCAGAACCCCTTCTCCTCGCGGCAGCGGGAGAAGGGGCAGGGGATGAGGGCGCCA
>JAGQHB010000101.1 GCA_020432045.1 Dehalococcoidia bacterium
CGCGCTGGTGCTGTCGCCGCAAAGCAGGCGGTGGTCGCCAAGGATCCAGAGATCGCCCGTGCGCGAGGCCGGATTGCGCGGCGGCTCGGGGATGGTCACCGGCGGCACGGAGCCCCCGGCGCCACCGTCTTCCCCGTCGTCTTCCGCGACGTAGGCCAGCAGCTTGTCCAGCTCGCCATCCGAGAAGCCGACAAGCGACAGGTCGAAATCCTCGGCCAAGAGGTCGTTCAGTTCCGCCGACAGCAGCGCCTCGTCCCAGGTGCCGAGTTCGGTCAGCTTGTTGTCCGCGATCCGGTACGCCCGCCGCTGTGCCTCGGTCAGATGCCCGAGCACGATGACCGGGGCCTCGGTCAGCCCGAGCTGCGTCGCGGCGAGCACCCGGCCATGGCCCGCAATCAGCTCGCCGTCCTCGGCCACGAGGCAGGGCACGGTCCAACCGAACTCGGCCATGCTGGCGGCGATCTTCGCGACCTGGTCCGGCCCGTGCGCCTTCGCGTTCTTCGCGTAGGGCTGCAGGCGCGACAGCGGCCACGTCTCGATCGCGTCCGGGGCGAAGCTCAGCGTCATGGTGGGCAAGGTTCCTCGGTCGGGTGGATGCCAGTGGCTTCCGGACTCCGGATGCCGTGCTGGACTCCACACGGGGTCCAGCGGCCACCAGCGGTGCCCGGTCGGAAGGCCAGCGTTCATTGGTGTTTGCGCGGGGCGCGCGTGGCTGCGGCTTCCGGGTGGCTTCCCAAAAATCCGGCCCTGTCGCTAGCGATGTGCCGCGCTTCGCCCGCCAGCATACGTATCGGCCCGGAAAGGAACCAAAAAACAAAGGCTTGGCGGGCTGGACCCCGGCTGGACCCCGGAAGCCAGCCCCGGTGTCCACCTCGGGATCAGCTTGGGTTCACCCGAGCGCACGACACCGAGTATATCTAGATGGATAGCGCCAGAAGGGCGATCCGTCTCGCCGTTCGGTGTCTCACCGAAAAATGTCTCACGCACCTATCGAGCCTTGACATGCTCAGTGCGACGCATGTGCCACCACGAATTCCATCGACCGCTTCTTCGGCACACGCCTCCCGTTCAATCGCCAGACGATGACTGCGACGCCGTACTGCCAGCGCCGGTTCGCGGTAGCGCGGCTCATGCCCAGCTCCCAGCAGATCGGTTTCCACGGCCTTCGGTTCGCCCGGAGCCAGAGCAGGCGCGCGTCGGCTGGGTCGAGCCAGCGCAGCCAGAGCAGAGCATCCTCGGCCTGCGTGATGTCACGCGGGCCGGGCTTGGGTCGACGGGTTCGTGGCTCCTGACCGACCTGGTCGGCGAAGCTGTGGAAGTACTCGGGCCAGGCGTTGAAGTAGCCTCGCGGCCTCACCTCGGGCAGCGAGCGGAACACGTCGGCCGCGCTCTCGAGTCTATCCTCGACCATGGTGGGCGTCCACTCAGCCATGGCGCGCCTCCCGGTCGTTCGCCCGAGGCCCATAGAGCTTCTCTCCGAGCTGTCGCACCAGTTCCCGCTCCGGCCAGGTCAGGCGGTGGTCGTCGACGGAGACGGCGAGCACACCCTCGTCATGCCAGCCATCGCGCTTTACCTGATCCGGACCCCGGCGCGTGCCGCCGTAGCCTTTCGGATGCCACCTCATCCCAAGCCACCGTTCGTCTCGATCGCCCAGCGGAGGATGGCGATGGCGTCGGCCTCGTTGTCGTCGGCTGGTGAAAACCCGTTGGCTTTCGCGGCGGCGATCATCGCCTCCTTCGGCGCGTTGCCCTTGCCGGTGGCGTGGCGCTTGATGGTGCCGACCGGAACGCCTTGATAGGGGATGCCGCGCAGCTCGGCCCACGAGGTCAGGGTTGCCATCAACCCGCCGTAGATGTGGGCCGCGTCGGTGCCGGCGTGACGACGGACCTCTTCGAACCAGATCGCGGCGATGGGGCCGGACAGCCGGTCGAGTTCGGTCAGCCAGTTGGTGAAGCGGAGATAGCGCATCCCGCCGCCGTCGAAGCGTCCGGGGCGAAAGCTGGCCGTGCCACTGGTGATCAGTCCATCATGGCTGCGGAGCGCCCAGCCGGTCGTGGTGCCGAGATCAAGGGCGAGGATGCCGGACCGATGGGTAGCGGCCGGTTCGGGGCGAATGTCCTGCGCGGGGATCGGTGTGTTCATCTTGAAGGCTCACAAGCTGTGGGCCTTCGGCTTAGGTCATCGCAAGATGTAGCATCCGGACGGTCGGCGCCAAAGCGAAAACGACCAGGGACGACGCGGCCGGCGAAGATCGACGCGCTGCCCGTCCCGGTCCCAACCTCGGATCGCGTGGTCCCAACCTTCGAGGGGGTTGGGACAGCCTTTTATCGTTTTATTCCAATGGCTTGACCGGGTGTTGTCCCAACCTCGGTGTCCCCAACGGGGGTCCTTCTCTTTTCGTATAGAAAAACATGGTCCCGACGTTTTTCTTTCTCCTACATGAATGTGTAGCAAAAGGTTGGGACCATGGGGTGAGGTTGGGGACACCGTTGTTTTTGAACAGCTTTTCGTGTCCCCAACCCCCTCGGTAGGTTGGGACAGGGTTGGGACCAACGGGAGGTTGGGACGCAACGCGCTTCACATCGGCGCCGGCTAGAACAGTGCCGATATCCTTGACACCCGCTTACCTTTCAGCGGATTCTGGACGGGTGAAAAAATCTGTATTCGAGGGGCTTACATGGCAGATGGCACTTTCAGAGTGCAGGTCGAGCACGACCATCTGCGCAAGCTCGCGAATGCGACGCCGGTGCAAGCGGTCGCCGAACTGGTTTGGAATGCCCTAGACGCGGACGCCACGCGTGTCGACGTTGACGTCGACGTGGGCGACCTCGGCATGCGCTCCATCAAGGTGACGGACAACGGTCATGGCTTCTCACGCCAAGAAGCTGAAGCGCTGTTCGGGAAGGTCGGTGGGTCATGGAAACGGCATGGCGCGCGATCAAAGAGCAAGGGCCGCGCTTTGCACGGCAAGGAGGGAAAGGGCCGGTTCAGAGCGCTCGGCCTCGGTCGTGTGGCGGATTGGAGCGTCCGATATCGCGAGGGCAGTCGCCTCATGGCGTTTCGTATGACGTTGATCCGCGATGCACTCGTGGATGTGCGCATTACAGAGGCGACGGAGGCGGATGCCGCGCTTGGAACGGGCGTCGAGGTGACGATTTCCGAACTCGACCGACAGTTCCGGTCGCTTAATCCGGAACGAGCCGTGCCAGACCTATCGGCGGTATTCGCGGTTTATCTCACCGACTATCGAGACGCCGCGGTTTATTTCGACCACCAAAAGCTCGATCCAGAAGCGAACATCGTTGAGAGGAACAAGCTCTCGTTGTCACCTATTGAGGCTGACGGTGAGGAATACCCCGTGGCTTTGGAGCTGATCCATTGGAGTTCGGCGCCAGAGCGATCAGTGTTCTTCTGCGGTGAAGACGGATTTCCGTTCGCGAGGATTGCGCCAAAATTCCA
>JAGQHB010000102.1 GCA_020432045.1 Dehalococcoidia bacterium
CTCAAAGAACAGGACCTTCTGGAGACCGGCATCACCCTGGCGATCCCGGCTTCACCCTGGCGATCGTACCCGGCGTCACTCTGGCGATCCGCGCCCCTCGCCGGACATTAACTCTGGCGATTCACAAGCTGAGCTATTTCGCGGTCATCTTTCTGCTCGCACCATTCCTCATTCTTACGGCGGCCGCCCAATCGCCAGCCATCGACGCGCAGTTCCCGTGGTATCCCCGTCTTCTCGGTGGACGTCAGAAAGCCCGCAGCCTGCACTTTCTCGGCCTCGTAGGCTTCGTCCTCTTCATCGGTGTCCACGTTTTCACGGTCGCCTACACCGGTCTGGGCGACAACCTCGGCGATATCATGCTGGGCCAGCACACGGAAAAACGAGGACTCGCGATTGGGCTGGCCGTTGCCGTCATTGCGATCATCCTCGCCCTTTATGGCCTCACATCGTGGTACTCGCGGCGCTTTCCCCGGCAAACCCAGCGAATGCTGAGCCGGGTTGTCTTCCCGCTGATGCATGCCCTCTCCCTGGGAGCTCGTTCGCGTCAGCAGTACACCGTCGATGACATCTCGCCGTACTTGATCGTCAATGGCGATCCCCCGACCACCGAGGAGTTTGCCGACCTTGAGCGCGGCATGTTCGGTGGTTGGCGGTTAGACGTTCGCGGACTCGTCACTGAGCCCCTGAGCCTCAGCATGGAAGACCTTCGAGCGCTTCCTGCTTCAACGCAGATCACGAAGCACCATTGCATCCAGGGCTGGTCAGGGGTGGCATCATGGACCGGGGTGAACGTCGACGAGGTTATATCGCGGTGCCAGCCCCTCGCGGCCGCTCGCTTCGCGGTGTTCACCTCATATCAGTTGGACATGGCAGGACGGCCATTTTATGAATCACTAGACATCAGGTTGATGAAACATCCGCAGACGCTCCTAGCGTACGAGATGAACGGGGCAGCGCTGACCGTCACGCACGGAGCGCCGCTCCGGCTGCGTGTTGAGACGGAACTCGGCTTCAAGATGGTCAAGTGGCTCCGGACAATCGACTTTGTCGACGATTACCGGACGCTCGGCGACGGTCAGGGTGGCTCACGCGAAGACACCATGTACTACGAACAGTCGGTGAGCATTTGAGCTGTCACAACCGGGCCCGGGCATGTGGCTTCTCGCCCGAAGAGAATGCTGCTGGGAACTACACCTTGCGCGCGTCCGGGGCACTCGATGAAACGCAGGGCGTCGCCTGGGCTATCGCCCGAGCGACTCCCTCGTCCCGGCGAGGTCGGCCATCAGTTCGAGGGCTTCTGGCTGCCATGCGGTGATCTTCAGGCCATCCAGACCATTCTCGCCGGCGTCGGCCCAGGCGCGAAATCGTTCGCGGATGCGGTCGGGCGGGCCGACGATTGCCTCTTCATCGATGAACTCGTCCGGGATGGCAGCGGCCGCTTCGTCTTTGCGGCCCGCCAGGAAGAGCTCCTGGACGCGAGCGGCGGCTTCCGGGTAGCCGCGCTTCACCATGCGGTCATTGTGGAAGTTCTTGGTGCGAGCACCCATGCCACCGATGTAGAGGGCGCGGTGAGGCTTGATGCTGTCGAGCGCCGCCTTCACGTCGTTGGTGACGACGACCGATGCGCTTGAAAAGAGCTCGAAATCCTTGAACGACTTTCCGTTTCCTGCCTTGTCGAACCCTTGTTGGATAGAGGCCCGGACTCGCGGCAGCTCGCCAGGAACGAAGCTTCCCGTGAGGCCATCGGCGATCTCTCCGGCGAGTCGAAGATTCGCGGGAGTGAAGCTGCCCAGCCAGATCGGGAGGTCCGGGCGCATATGAAGGATTGGGCGCAGCGGCTTGGCGAGGCCGGACGACCCGGGCCCGGTATACGGAAGGCTGATCTCACTGCCGTCGTGCGTCACTGGTGCCTCGCGCGCAAAGATCTTCTTCATGATGGCGACGTAGTCCCGAATGCGTTCTGTTGGGTTGCCCCAGGGCTGTCCGTACCAACCTTCGACGATCTGCGGCCCGGAAACGCCGATCCCGCAGATGAATCTACCGTTGGACATGCCATCGATCGTTGCAGCCTGCATCGCAGCATTGGCAGGGGTGCGAGCGGCGAGCTGAATGATGCCCGTCGCAAGCCGAATACGGGACGTGAAGCCAGCGAGGTATGCGAGCGGGGTCATCGCATCCGACCCATAGGCCTCCCCGGTCCAGACGGAGTCGTAGCCCAACCGATCGGCGTGTTGAACGTGCTCCACGGGCACGGACATCTGTGCTCCGGCGTATCCAATGCTGAGTGCGAGTTTCAAATGTTCCTCCTGCGTGCGGCGGAGGCATTGTAGCCGATCCAGGTATCCAGACTCCGAATGGACACCCGCAGCGGCACGGTCTCATTCCGGCCAACCTTGAACGTCACGCGATCTCCGTGTGAGATGCAGCAGGGAGGATCCAGCGCTGGTCACTGTCATCGATCTCCACACGCACACCGAAGTCGGTTCATCGGACTCGCGCACGACGCCGGCCGACATCGCGGCAATTCGCAGCCGGATTCCATCGCTCCATGGCATCACGCTCACCGAGCATGTGCGCCGCTGGCCGGACGAAGTCATGGAGCAGGCGCCGCCGGATCTCTCACTGTTTAACGAGCGTGAGTTCGACACGCCGCAGGGCCACGTGCTCGTCCTCGGCGCACCGGCTGTGACGCGCGCGGCGAACGTCGCACAGCTCCGTGAACGCGTACTGGAAGCCGGGGGCCTGATGATCCTGGCGCATCCGTTCCGGTTCTACCCGAGCCCATTGAGCTTGCTGTACCCGAGAGAGTGGCACGAACCTGGCGAGTGGCCACCAGAGCGGTTGGCTGAACACCCGTTATTCGACCTGGTGGACGCCGTTGAGGCGTGGAACTACAGGGCGACGCGAGAGCAGAACGAACTCGCAGCGCGCTGCGCGCGGATTCGCGACCTGCCAATCGTGGCTGGCAGCGATTCCCACGCTCCTGAGGATGTTGGGCGTTTTGCGACGGAGTTCGCGGACACTGTTGAATCGGTCGAGGCACTCATCGCAGCAATCCGGTCGGGCCGGGGCGTGCCGGTAGAGCTGACGTCGGCAGGCAGCTATGTACCACTCGAACAACCGGTACGAGCGCCAAGCCTCCGAGCTCTCGAGTGACGACGACGGAGAACGCGGTAAGACATCCGCGAACACCGAATTCATGGGCAGGTCGTCGAATTATGGTTCGACGGCCTGCCCGTTGAGCCGTGAGTGCTAGGCCTTCGAAGGCAGGATGACGATGCCCGATGCGGGCGTTGCCACGCCTTCCTCTTCGTTCTCGATCCAAACATCGAGGTGGACGAGGTTGCCTTCGGCGGTCTGTTCCTTAGCGGTGACCTTGCCCCGAACCTGGATGGTGACGTTGGGGCGGTTCATCTTCCGCATCTCAAAGTGGAGCTTTCGCACCCAACCGTCAGGACCGGCGAAGTCCGCCAGGAGCCGATACAGGTTGGCGCGCGTCCAACCGGTGTTATAGAAGATGTCCTTATGGCCACCAGACTTGGCGAACTCGGGATCGTGATGCACGGCGTAGAAGTCTTGCGACCCGCTGACCTGCTTTACCATCTCGGTCCAATCGAGCTTGTACGAGAACCCGGGAACTTCGTCCCCGACGTTAACGTCCTCGAAATAGGTCTGGGGCAGTGGCTTCAGATCGATACTCATGGGTTTCTCCTTACTATGCTTTTGCGGCTTCGGCGGCGACTTCTTCGGGCGCACGGTGGCGGAGCCCCGTGTTCCGACTGAGGGCGACCAGTTCGTTTCGCTGGTTGTAGAAGCGGGTTTCGTTCACAATCCAGACGGCCTTGGGGTCGATCTTGATGCCTTTTACGTAGACGTCAGCAATCGAGGGTTCGGACCAGAGCACGTCGCCGATCTTCAGGGGAGCGAGAAACTCCCAGGTGGTGCTGAGGTTGATTGCGCGATCACCGAGCGTCGGCACGTCAAGCTCAGGGTCCGCACCCATACGGGCGCCGATGTCGGGGCCGCCACCCCAACTGGGCCAGGTGCCATCGCCCGCAAAGTAGTCCGTCATGACGCCGGGGGCGATGTTGGAGCCATACTTGCTCTTCTTGCCGTACGCGGGGTCCAGGAATAGTGGGTTGAGACCGTGGGTCATGTGTTCATGACGGCGAATGGGGTCGTGCTCAACGGGGTAGAGCCCGTCCTTGCGCTTGCCCTTGCGGCCGATGTAGGCCTTTCGAATTGCTTCGATGTCAAACTGGGACTCTGGGACCTTCATTCTTCTCCTGACCTTCCTTGTTTGGATTTTCCGACCGATTCCAAGATGGCCTGAAATTCAACGCCCGTAGTCAGTGCCGTATCGTCCCCGTAGCCGGTCGAGATGTTGCAGATCAACCTCCCGCGCGCGCCCGGCGGCCGCTGCCGGGTCGAGTGCTACGCGTGCAGCCACGTCCTGCGGCGGAGGCTTCATTGCAGCGGCGTCAGGCTTCTTCCCGAATGCACCCTCGGCGGCCATCGCTTCGTACTCGTCCTCAGTGAACGCCATGATGCTGAGCGCGACCTCGCGGTTGTGCTCGCCAAGCATCGGAGCGGGGTAGCGAAACTCTGCCGGGGTCGCCGACATGCGAGCAGAAGCACCTGGCCACGCTCGCAACCCGGCGTTCTGTTCAGGCGCCTGCTGGACGGACCAGTAGAAGCCGCGGTCCGCAAGATGCGGATCGAGCAGGAGGTCTCGAACGCTGTTGACAGGCGCGGCAGCGACGCCCGCACGGCCAAGCTCAACGAAGGCGGCAGCTTTTTGCCGGCTGCTCATCCATGCAGTCAGCGACTGCACTACGGCGTTGTGTTCGGCCTGATCAAGCCGGTCGGAGAAGACGTCACGGGTGCGCCACGTTGCATCGAGTCCGACCGTGTCACAGAGGCCCTGCCACGCGCTTTGCGACGGCACGGAAACGGCAACCCAGTCATCAGGCCCCTCGCTTCGGAAACAGCCCGAAAAGGCTGATGCAGGGTCCACGCTGCCAGCCTGCGCAGGCACGGGAGCGCCAATGATGTTGGCCAGGTGGGCATCGCCGAGGATGTTCGTGCCGATTTCATACTGAGAGATATCGATCCAACTGCCCTCGCCAGTCCTTCGGCACTTGATGAGCGCGGAGATCAGCAGGAAGGCGATGTGAAACGTGGCGGGATGGTCGGTGAGTGGACAGGCACCGCGACGCGGGCCCTCGCCCGGATAGCCGTTGAGCCAGCCAGACCCGCACATCACTTCAGTCATCATGCCGTAGGAACGAACGGTTTCGTATGGCCCGCCGTAGCCGTAGCCGGACGTGGAGATGTAGATGATCCTGGGGTTCACGAGCTTGAGCGCCTCGTAGTCCAGATGGAGCTTCTCCATCACGCCGGGTGGGTGGCTGTCGAGCACGATGTCGGAAACGGCGACGAGGCGAAGGAAGGCCTCGCGACCCGAAGGCTTGCGAACGTCGAGCCCGACGCAGAAGCGCTTGTTGCGGAACTGCTCGTGATAGGTGCCACCACCCTCCCAGTAGGGATCCTCGGCGCGGCCCGCGGGGAAAACCGCGTTTCGCGACACGTCAGGGCGACGATAGTTTTCGACACGGACGACTTCGGCACCGAAATCTGCGAGGAGCCGTGCAGGGAAGGTGCCGGCCTGGACGATGCCGTTGTCGACGATGCGGATACCTTGGAGCGCGAGACGGGGCATTAGATCACTCCTTCGGCGCGCAAGGCATTCAGCTGTCCGGGCGAACGGCCAAGGAGCCCGCCAAGGATCTCCTGATTGTGCTCCCCGAGCCTCGGGACGCGACGGTGGACAGCGGACCGCGCTTCGCCATTTACCACGTAGTAGACGCCAGGAAAAACGGCCTCTGACTCCCACGGAGTAGCTACGGTGTCCCAGAACCCCCTCGCAGCGTGCTGCTCGCAAGCAGCGATATCATCGAGCGACTGAACCATCCCGGCCGGGATCTCGTTTTCGATGGCGATATCCATCCACTCGCGTCGCGGTCTGGAGGCCGTGTGCTCCGCCATCACGTTGAATAGCTTGCCGGCGTTCACGGTCATCGATCCCGGCGGTTGAAGGTCGGGCTCGGTGACGAGTTCGAGTGCGTCGAGCGCGATTGCGAACTGCTCCCAGGGGACAGACGTCTGCCAGCGGATCATTACCTGTCCGTCGGCAGCCGGGAGAAGATCACGCTGACCGCGAGCTTGCAGGGCGCCGGTGTACTGGTAGTCCGCATAGACCATGTACCAGGTGTTGGCCAACGATTCCTGGACGGAGACATCCACGAGCTGGCCTTCGCCCGTGAGCATCGAGTGCCAGTAGGCAACAAGGCCGGCGTATGCGGCGTTCGCACCCGCCCAGTGGTGGGCCATGTTCATCGGGTAACGCAGCGGCTCGCGGCCGAGGACGCCGTTCCCGTCCATCAGCCCCGCAGCGGCCTGCAACGTCATCTCGGTGGCCGGAAAGTCGTGATACGGGCCGGTCTGCCCGAAGCCAGTGATAGAG
Organism: Dehalococcoidia bacterium; assembly: GCA_020432045.1. Taxonomy (GTDB): domain Bacteria; phylum Chloroflexota; class Dehalococcoidia; order Tepidiformales; family Tepidiformaceae; genus JAGQHB01. The sequence goes on from JAGQHB010000102.1 coordinate 6,527, forward strand.
ATCCGGACGAGACCGGGTCTTCGGCGAAGGAGGGTGTCCATACCGAAGCCGAGCTTTTCAAGCGTCCCGGGAGCGCTATTCTCGACGAGGATGTCGGCGCGATCGATCAGCTCCCAAAGGAGTGCAGCGCCGGCCGCCGTCGTCATGTCGAGCGTAACGGATGACTTCCCCGAATTGAGGAACGCGAAGCTGGCGCTGAACTCGTGGCCCTGGTCCCGCGGCGCGAACGGGCCTTCTGAACGGGAGGCGTCGCCCGTGGGCGGCTCCACGTGGATGACGTTCGCCCCAGCGTCAGCAAAGAGCTTGGCGCAGTATGGCGCGGAATGGCCCTGACCGAGGTCGACAACGTTCAGACCATCAAGGAGTCCGGGCATGGCGTTACCGGTTCCTCAGGCGGGGATCGAGAGCATCGCGAAGTCCGTCGCCGAGCACGTTAATAGAGAACACGACGATACTGAGCGCGATGCCGGGAAAGATAGCCATCCAGGGGCCGCGGGTCACGTAGGGACGGGCTTCGGCGCCCATCATCTGGCCCCACGTCGGGTCTGGCGGCGGGACGCCATAGCCGAGGAAGCTGAGCGACGACTCGGCAAGGATGGAGGATCCCAGGCTGAGAGACGCAATGATGATGATCGTCGCCATGATGTTCGGCAGGACGTGGCGAACAACGATCCGCCATGGCGGTACCCCGACCGAACGCGCCGCCTCGACATAGACCTCGCGCTTCACGCTCAGCACGGAACCGCGGATGACGCGGGAGTTCGTCACGCCGTTGTAGAGGCCAATGACAAACGCGATCGTGAGAAAGCCTGGCCCAAGCATGGTTACGACTAGCAGGAGAAAGAGCAGAAACGGGATGGCCATCGCCGCATCGACCAGCCGCTGGAGGAAGGTGTCGATCATGCCGCCGACGTAACCGGATACTAGCCCGAGGACGCTATAGATCGCGATAGCGAATACCGTTGCCGCGGCACCGAGGAACAGCGAGAAGCGGGTGGCGAGGAGGACGCGGCTGAATACGTCCCGTCCAAGGTTGTCGGTGCCGAACCAGTGCTCGCTCCCGGGCTTGGAAAGGGCATCGCGCACGGACGTCTGATAAGCGTCCTGCGGCGTAAGCATCGGCGCGAAGGCCGCAATGAACAGAAAAACAACCAACGCGAGGAGGCCAAAAGTGGCGAGCGGTTGCGCACGCGCAAACTTAACGAAGGCCCGCAGCGGGTTGCGCCCCTGGGGCGATGGAAAGGCTATCTCCTGTTGTCCGGCTACCGCCATTAGGAAATCCTCGTTCGCGGGTCGATCAACCCGTAGGAAAGGTCAACCAACAGGTTGGTCAAGACGATGATGAAGGCGACCAGCAGCGTCACCGCCTGGACCACCTGGTAATCCCTGTGGGAGATCGAGGAGAGCAGCAGCTGACCAAGGCCCGGGAGGCCGTAGACCTGCTCGATGATGGCGGATCCGCTCAGGAGGAACACAAAGCGCAGGCCGATCAATGTGATGACCGGGATGAGCGCGTTGCGGAGGGCGTGGCGGCGGATCTGAACGCTGCGAGACAGGCCCTTGGCCGATGCTGTCCGCATGAAATCGAGCCTGAGCACTTCAAGCATGGTGGCGCGGAGCATCCTCATGGTTGCGCCGGCGAGGCTGATGGAAAGCACGAACGCTGGGAGGAGGTAATGCTCGAGGTTGGCTATGGGGTCGGTGAGGATGGACACGTGGCCGATGGGCGGCGCCCACTTCCAGTAATAGGCAGGCACGGCGATCGTGACGATCGCTATCCAGAAGTAGGGAATTGAGATCCCGAGGATAGCGATACTGCGGAGGATGTAGTCCAGCGGGGTGCTCTGTTTGACTGCCGAGAAGACGCCAAGCGGAATCCCGACGACAACGCCCATGATGAGCGCAAGTGCACCGAGCTCAAAGGTGATGCCCATGCGGTCTATCAGGAGGCCGCGGATCTCCTCGCCAGTCCAGAGGGACTCGCCAAAGTCGAGGCGAACGGCGCCACCGACGAAGCGCACGAACTGCTCAGGGAGCGGATCGTTGAGGCCCAAATGGTCGCGGAGTTCCTCGGCCTGGCCGGGTTGGGAGCCGGTGTCCTGGAGAAACTGGTCAACGATATCGCCGGGCATGAGGCGAACGGAGACAAACACGATGACCATGACAAGGAAGATCGTGACAGAAGACAGCAACAGCCGCCCGGCGATGTAATTAGCCACGCCTTAGGCCCCCTCTAGAGACAGTTCAGGCAAGACGCAGGACCGCTTGTCGCGGTCCTGTGTCTTGGCCTGGCGGAGTGCTAGCCGTAGAACAGCTGGTCGACCTTACCGGCATCCATAATCGTAGGCCGATTCTTGATGGTCGCGAGCGAGGCCGCCGGTGCGGGACCCGTACCGGTCCACGCATTGGCAATACGCGAAGGGTCGTTGATGTAGCGGACGAGCTCCTTCACCAGTTCCTTCCGCTTTTCGACATCAAACTCGGCTTTTTCTACTTCGAGTTTCGCATCAAAAGCCGGGTCCTTGAACTGGGCGAAGTTTCGGCCGCCGGTGCTGCTGTACATCTTCACGAGCGCGTCGTGGGCATCAACGCCCATGGAGTACGCCGAACTGATCATCTGGAACTCGTGGTTAGCCTCAGCGGCCTTCCACGTTCCCCACTCGAGGCCCTTGACGCTGACCTTCATGACCCCGCCGGACTCACGCTGGTACATCTCGGCAGCGAGCTGGATCTCATCGATGCCAATCGTACGATGGGGCACCGACCAGGCCATGATTTCGAACTCCAGTGGCTTGTCCTTGCTATAGCCGGCGGCTGCGAGGAGGGCGAGGCCATCGGCGACGTCTTCCTTGCGCTTATCCTTGCGGTAGCCCGGAAGTGCCGCTACTTCCTTTTCCGGCAGTCCGAAGCCAGCGTTCACCTGGTTGTAGCCGAGAGCGATGCTCGGCTGTGCACCGATCGGCCAACCGTACTCAAGGTTATCCTGCCGGTTGAGGATCAGGTTGACGGCCTGGCGGACTCGCAGGTCGTTAAACGGCGGAGCGCCATTGTTCATGAAATGGCCCTGGGCCGACCCGTACGAAAGCCCCTCGTAGGTGTACGCCTTGATCTTGGCATCCGCGAGTACGTCGTCAAACGACTTGAATCCAACCTGGATTTCAGCGGCGATCGCGCAGACATCAAGGTTTCCAGCGAGGAACTGGGACCACTGGTCGCCGATGACGATCTGCTGGAGCTTCTCGAGGTAGGGCTTACCTTCACGCCAGTAGTTGGGGTGACGGCTCAGGATCGCACCGGTGTCCGTTGCTGCTGAATCGACAACGAAGCCGCCGGTGCCGATGGTTGCCTTGTCCGTCTTCAGGTCCGGGAACGTATTGAGCGTCTCCTCGGCCAGGACGAAGAACTGGTAACCGGCGAGTGTACTGAGGATGATGGCGTCGGGAGTCTTCGTCGTGATGCGGAGAGTGTTGTCGTCCACCGCCTCGATCTTGTCGATGTTGATGAGGTCGCCGCGATGGATGAAAGCCGGCGAGTCGGTGCGGGCGCGGTTCAAGGAAAAAGCAACGTCCGAGGCCTTCATGACGCGGCCGTTGACGGGCGCCTTGTCGTGGAACTTGACACCTTCCTGGAGCTTGAAGATGTATGTCGTCTTGTCAGGCTGTTCCGGCATCGTCTTGGCGAGGTCGGGCTCCGGCAGCTGGGCATCATCCTTGAAACGAAGGAGCCGGTTGTAGGCAGCCGCAACGATATTCTGCGCGCCAGAAATGGAGTCCTGGTGCATGTCAAGGTGTGGCGTGCCCTGCCAGGCCCAACGCAAGGTGCCGCCGACCTTGGGCTGAGCAGCCTGCGTTGCGGCGGTAGTCCCGGTCGCGGCGGACGTCCCGGTGGCGGCTGTCGCGGTCGAACCTGAGCCGCTGTCGTCGTCACCACAGCCGATGAGCGCCAGTGCGGCAGCCCCGGTTGAGGCGACGCCCATACCCTTGAGGATGGTGCGGCGGCCGGCCCTTCTTCGAGCGGCCCTGTTCCAATAGTTGTCTGTCTGCATTTGTTTCCCCCTCACGACTGATACGTTCTCGCGAACCTAACAGTTTGTCGAATCCTATCGATGTATAGGCCGGGGAGTCAATTTTCTGGATAGACAAAAAAGGTTCCCGCGAAGGCCAATCCTGTGATGCGCGGCGGCGGCGATACGTCGCGGGCATGGAGCCGACAATGTGCGCCATCGATCGCTGAGTCAAGCGACGTGTAGTATCCCCGGCACGCCATCCGTCGAGGAGTCGCGAGTATGTCCACCGCCTGTGCGGGCCTGCGGGTCGTCGAGATCTCGCCGGGGATGTCTGGTGCGCTGGCGGGGATGATCCTCGCCGACTTTGGAGCCGACGTGGTGCGGCTGGAGAGCCCGCGTGGTGACCCCTACCTGAGTGTCGCGGGGGCACGTGTCTGGAGCCGCGGGAAAGCGCGCGTGGCACTCGATATGAACGACGCCGAACAGCGCACGCGGGCGGCCACGCTCATCCGGGAGGCGGATGTAGTGCTCACGGGGGTGCGCCCGACGACGGCCGAACGCTGGGGGCTCAGCTACGAAGCGTTGGCAGCGAACGATCCGGAGATCATCTTCGCAACGATCACCGGGTTCGGCTGGGACGGGCCGGCCCGGGATCAGCCGATGAGCGAAGCGCTCATGCAGGCACTATCGGGGGCGATGACGGCGCAGGCTAATGGGAGCCTCCGCGAAGGTCCCGTGTTCATCGCACCGCATTCAACGGCCTACGCCGCCGCTCTGCTGGCTGTCCAGGGAACCATGGCTGCGCTGCGTGAGCGCGATGGCAGCGGCCAGGGGCAGCATGTCGATGTGGGGCTTTACCAGGCGATGCTGGTCTACCGCGGGATCCAGATGTGGGAACCCGAACATCACCCTGAGGATTTCCCGTCCTTCCCGGCGACGACGGACCCGCGGGGCGTGCGGCCGTTGTTCAACCTGAACCAGTGTGCGGATGGCCGCTGGTTGAGCATGGGCGCGTGGACGCCGGCACTCACGTACCGGGCGCTGGAAGTGATGGGACTGGTAGACCTGCTGGGCGACGAGCGTTTCGCAGGCACCCCGAACTTCTTCCCGGACGATTCGGCACGCCGCGACCTGCTGAACATCCTTTGGGACCGGTTCAAGGAACGGCCGATGCAAGAGTGGCTGGACGCGATGGACGCGGAGAACGTCCCGTGTGAGCCAGTGCTGACGGTCGCGGAGTTCCGGGACGTGGGCCAGATCTGGGCCAACCAGCATGCGATCCGTGTGCATGACCCGGTCGTTGGCCCAATGATCCAGCATGGTGTGTTGGGGGAGTTTTCCGTTACACCCGGGCTGGCCCGGCCCGCGGAGGCCACACCACGGCCGGCAGCAGCCGTGAGCGAGAGCGCTTCGCGGTGGCGTCAGATGGAGGCGGTCCGTGGCAGTGGGCGGATGCGCGCAGGTGGCCGAGGGCCTCTCGCCGGCGTACGCGTGCTTGACCTCACTATGTTCCTTTCGGGCCCGATGGCAGGGCACCTGCTCGCTGACCTTGGTGCGGATGTGGTGAAGGCTGAGCCTCCGGAGGGCGACGACTTCCGGATGTCGGCTCCAACGGTCTTCCGCTTTCTGCACCGGGACAAACAGGGCGTGATGCTGGACCTGAAGACACCCGAGGGCAGGGACGGCATCCGGCAGCTCGTCGAACGGTCTGATGTCGTCCTCTATAACTACCGTTTGGGCGTGGAAGACCGGCTTGGCTTGAGTTATGACGAGCTACGTGCGATCAGCCCCGAGATCATCGTTTGTAGAATCACCGCGTTCGGGCCGCACGGAGAGCGGGCACACCGGGGCGGGTATGACGCTTCGGTGACTGCGATGTCGGGGATGTTCCTGTTCCAGGCAGGTGCGGGAAACCCACCGGTGAGCGTGACGCTGGCGGACATCTCCACGGGCCTGGCAGCGGCCACGGCCATCTCGCTGGCGATCCGGCATAAAGAAACCAGCGGCCGGGGGCAATCGATCGACATCACGATGATCGGGGCGATGTCGTATGTCGGTGGCGACGCGTTTCCTGACTTCGAGGGCAAGTCCGCGGACGAGCAGGTCGATGCGGGTCAGCACGGATTCGGCCCCTTCTACCGCCTGTACCGGACGCAGGACGGATGGGTGATGGTGGCGCCGTCACATACGCAGGCCCCGGCATTGCGGCAGGTCACAGGCATCGCAGAAGGCACCCCACCTGACATCGGTGCGCTGGAACAGCTCTTTGCGAGCCGCAGCACCGGAGACTGGATCGAAACGCTTGAGCGGGCCGGAGTCGCCTGCGCAGATCCAAACGTGGACGCGAAGACGTTCCTGCACAGCGTCCCGGAACTGCGAGCGAACGGAGCGGCGGTCGCGGTGCAGCACCCCCGGTACGGCCGTTTGGGACAGGCGGGGCCCGCGATCCGCTTTTCACGGACTCCAGTCCGGATTGAGCGCCAGGAGCCCGGGCTGGGCGAACACAACGACAAGATCCTGGGACCGGTGCCGCAGCCGGGAACCTGACGGTTCACCGCTGGGCCGGTGGTCGTAGGCAGGCAGCGTGCGGGGCGACGGAGAGTTCGGCGCGCCAATTGGAGACGAGGAGAGATCGATGCCGAGACTTCGACAAGTTCCGCGGAGCGAAGCGAGCCCAGACGCCCTGAAGGCGTATCAGCGAATGTTCGGCGACCGGGACCCGGTAGCTGAACCAGGAACGTCGACGGGGACACCGGGGAACTGGTGGACGGTCTTCGCTCTCGTACCGGACGTCCTTACGTACTTCCAGGCCGGCGGAGCCATATACAAAGGACCGACACGGGAGATCTCTTCCTACTATGTTGAGCTTGCAATTGTGCGCGCCGGGTTTGCGGCCGGGAGCAAGTTCGTCTTTTCACAGCACAGCAAGGGTGCACGTGCGGCGGGGATCGCAGACGAGAAGGTAGCGGCAATCCCCCACTGGCCGGCCACCGACCTCTTCGATGCCAAAGAACGGGCTGTACTCGCCTATGTCGATGAGATGGTGTTGCAACTCGGGCGAGTGCAGGACGGTACGTTTGCTCTCCTCGCGGCGAATTTCTCCGATGAAGCTATCCTGGAACTCACATACATCGTTGGGCTCTATATGATGTATGCAGTGCTCTCCCGGTCACTCCGGCTCGAGTACGACGATGTCGATGAACGTGTTGTCGAGGTGCCGATCCCGGGAGAGGGTACAGCCACCGGAGTAGACATCATGAGCCAGATGAGTGATTCGTCCGGCTGAAACGTGGGTCAGGAGAAGGATGCATATGTCTGTCACAGAGACGAAGCCGCGGTTTGAAGTGCGTGGCATCAACCATCTCGCGCTCGTGGTCGCTGATATGGCCAAGACCAGGCACTTCTACACGGAGGTGCTGGGCCTGCCGATGGTCCGGGCTCGCGAGCTCGCTGACGGCGGACAGCAGGCATTTTTCGCAATCACGGACAACACGATCATCTCGGCCGTTTGGTATCCGGAAGCACCGGAAGGTGAAGTGGGCGTCATCTATCGCGAGTTCTCGGGCGTCGACGAGGTGACGGGGCAGCACAAGTCCGCTGTACCGGGGACCAAGCAGTCAGCAGCGGGATCGATGCACCATCTCGCGTTCACGGTCCCGCTGGAGAAGCAGGAGGAATACAAAGAGCGGCTACGCGAGGCGGGCGTGCCCTGCACCGAGATCAACCACCACATCGCCTATGGGAATGGGAAGCAGGCCTACCACCCGACGGTGCTGCCGAATGACGCGGAAGCGATCGACGAGTTCGTGAATTCGTTGTATTTCCCGGACCCGGATGGACGGACGTTTGAATTCGCGGCGTATACGCGTCCACTTGTCCGTGACGATGTCACCCACACCCCGGCACGGGCAGGGGACTAGCAACATCCAGATCCGGCGACGGGCGGATACCCGGACGCCAGAACCTTCAATACTCCCACCAGGGTCGCGCGGAATGCGCTTCAAGGAGGCTGCTATGACTTCTCAATCGACACGATTCGAGCTTCAGGGATTCCATCACGTTGCGATGGTCTCGAGCGACATGCAGAACACTGTCGACTTCTACGAGGGCTTGCTGGGGTTTCCGCTGGTCAAGACGCTGGACCTTGGCGGTCAGGGACAGCACTTCTTCTTCCAGGTGACCGAGAACGATGGCGTCGCGTTCTTCTGGTTCAGGAACGTGAATGCGGCCATGCCGGGGGTTGCTTCGGCGGATTGGAACGCTGGCGAGACCACACCTTCGAGGGCGAAGGGGCTGGTGAGTAAAGCGGCGGCCGGCGCGATGCACCATCTCTCGTTTGGGGTCCCGGGGGACAAGCTGGACGAATACCGTGATCGCCTGCGCGAAGCCGGCATCGAAGTCACCGAAGTGATCGACCAGGAGGACGAAGACGGGGTATGTATTCGTTCCATCTTCTTCCGCGACCCGGACGGGATTGTGCTCGAATTCAGCTCGTGGACGGAGCTTGCCGCACGAGGCGGCACCGACTGGTTCAGGCCCGCGACCGCGAGTGAGGCGCTGGCGCGACGCAAGGAAGGTATCCCGGTCACGATCTAAGGGCTGTCGCCACCGGCATCCCCTGGGCCCGGCCCCAAACGCTGAGCTCGGCAGAGTGTGCGGCGCCCGCCTCCCGGTGATGCGAGCAGAAGTGTCTCGGCTCCCACCGGCCGTGAACGGCATACTGGCGTGAGCGCCCGAATCTAATCGGTCGCCGGAGGTACGAGCGGTTGTCGACGAATCCGGTCGAAGCCATCGACATCGTGAAACGGTATGGATCGTTCACTGCGGTCGATGGCATCTCCTTCGCGGTCCGGGACGGCGAATGCTTCGGGTTTCTTGGGCCGAACGGCGCCGGCAAGAGCACAACCCTGAAGATGATCTCGTGCACGTCCCCGGTGACCGAAGGCCGACTAACGGTAGCGGGGCTGGACGTGGGACGGGATGCACGCGCGGTCAAGAGCCGCCTCGGAATCGTGCCCCAGGACGACAACCTTGACCCGGACCTCTCGGTCCGCAAGAACCTGGAGGTATACGCGAGGTACTACGGGCTCTCGGCGAAGCAGGCTGGTCCGCAGATCGACGAAGCATTGTCGCTCTTCCAGCTCAGTGAGCGGGCGCGGGACAGAGTCGACGACCTTTCGGGAGGAATGAAACGCCGGCTCGCGATCTCGCGGGCGCTCGTCCATGAACCTCAAATCCTGATGCTCGACGAACCAACGACGGGACTGGACCCACAGGCGCGGCACCTCGTCTGGCAGAAGCTGCGGTTACTGAAGGCACGCGGCGTGACGATGATCCTGACAACCCACTACATGGACGAGGCGGCACACCTCTGTGATCGGCTCGTCATCATGCATCGCGGAACGATCCTCACGGAGGGCCGTCCGCGCGACCTCGTCGAGGAACACTCAGGCGGGAGCGTGCTCGAGCTTCGCATGGACGCGATCGAGCGCGAGCCCTTCCTGGCGGAAGTTGGCGGAATCGACGGAGTCGCTGTCGAAGAGGTGGAAGACATCGTGTACGTTTTTGGCGCGGGCGATGTGTCAGCACGAATAGCTGAACGCGTCAGCGACCCGAACCGGGCCTTCCTGCGGCCCGGCAATCTAGAGGACGTTTTCCTGCGCCTCACAGGGCGGGGGCTCCTGGATTGAGCGCGTTCACCACCAGTCCCGATATCTCGTTCGGCGCCTACCGAGTCTGGCAACGCAACCGGGACGTCCTACTGCAGCTGTGGAAATCGGAGTTCGTGGCTCAACTGTTGGAGCCGGTGGTAGTGATCCTCGCACTCGGCATCGGCCTCGGCCGCTTCGTGGAACTGGACAGCGGCGAGGAGTACGCCGCCTTCCTGGCACCCGGCCTCATCGCCATGTTTCCGATGTTCGCCGCCGTCTTCGAATGCGCCTGGGGGAGTTATGTGCGCCTTGAGATGCAGGGCACGTATCGGGCGATCGTGGCAACGCCGGTGAGTGTGGACGACGTGATTACCGGCGAGATCCTCTGGGGCACGACCCGGTCGGTCATGAACGCGTCATACATCCTCCTTGTCGCCACGGTGTTGACACCGTGGCTGCATATGGTCGACTCGGCGTGGGCCGTGCTGATCATCCCGATTTCCGTGGTTCCAGGCGTGCTGTTCAGCGCGATCTCGATCTGTTTTGCATCGATAGCGCGAGCGATGAGCCAGTTCAGCTATTTCTTCAACCTGGTGATTAACCCGATGTTCTGGTTTGGGGGCGCGTTCTTCCCGTTTGACCAGCTGCCACAGTGGGCGCGAATCCTCGCGTGGTTCATCCCGCTCTCCCACGTTGTGTCGCTCTACCGCGGGCTGATCGATGGGAACCTGCGATGGGGGCTGTTAGCCGACTTCGCCTGGATCACTGTCGCAGCGGCGGTGTTTTACTGGCTAGCCCTCGCGGGGATGCGGCGGAGACTCGTGGAGTAGGCGAGTCCGAATTGCGAAGTACGCCGGGCCCACCTTCCCGCGCAACCGTCTACCCGCACAGATGTTCCATTCCGACCCCAAGCAGGATTCGGCTGATGTCGATACGCAGCACGGCTCGCGGCGGGAGGGAAGGCCCGCTAGGATTCCACCATCTCTCTCAGGACTGCTCGATGGAATTCGAAGACATCCTTTACCAGGTCGACCCTGACGGCGTCGCGACGCTGACGATCAACCGCCCGGAACGCATGAACGCACTACGGCCACAGACTACCGGTGAGATCCGGCAGGCGATCACACTCGCTCGTGAGGACGATGCGGTCCGATGTCTGCTGGTCACGGGTGCGGGGCGTGCTTTCTGCGCCGGCGATGACTTCCAGGCCATCTTCCTCGCAGAAAACCGGGAGAACCGGCAGATTGACCGCCAGGTTCGCCGCATCAAAGACGGCGAGGTCTCCCTCGACGACCTCTTTGCGCTGGAGAAGCCAACTGTTGCAGCCATCAATGGTCCGGCCGTCGGCTATGGGATGGACCTCGCACTCTATTGCGACATCCGCTTCGCTTCCGCGAACGCGCGGATGGGTTGGTTTTTCGTGCGGCGCGGCGTGCTTGGCACCGTGGGAGGCACATTCATCCTACGGCAGATCGTGGGCCTATCGAAGGCGCTCGAACTTACGATGACGGGCGACATGGTGCCGGCAGACGAAGCACTGAGGATTGGCCTCGTTTCGAAGGTCGTGCCAGAGGCCGACCTCATGGCGGAGGCTCGTGCGATGGCGCACAGGCTTGCGAGCGGGCCTCCGCTTGCTCAGCGGGCCGTGAAGCGTGCCATGCACAAAGGGTTTCAGATGGACTGGAAAACACTCGGCGAATACCAGCAGGCACTGGGTGATGTCCTCTGGCAGACCGAGGACCACCGTGAGGGCGTCGATTCGTTCGTGGAAAAGCGCGAACCCCACTACAAGGGCCGCTAAGGGACTCGGACGGGTACGCGCATACCTGTCCGCTGAAGCTCGATGGGCGCGGCAGGACTTTGGGCAATGGGGAGGGACGGCCTACGCGTCCGAGTGCGTTCAGTCGTCGTCCAACTGCCGGACCATCCGGGTTCGGCCTGACGGTCGCGCGGGTGCCGCGACGGGCGCCAGCCGCCGTCGTGAAGCTCCGGTCCTGGGCGACCCAGCGGCGATCCGGCGACGGCTGCAAAGCGGATCATACCGTAGCTATTGGCGCTCCTCGCGACCATCAACGTGACCGGGATTGCAGGAAATCCGGTGATTGCCCGGAGAACAGCGTTCGCTTTCTTCCTTTCGACGCTGGCTTCTTCATCGATGGGCGGGTGCCGGGCACGGCGGGCGTAGCGATCGTCTCGCAGATCCTTGAAGCGACACCGGCACTTCGCAACCTGCGAAGCGTGCTGCCGGTGCAATGCTGGCACGCCTGGGTGAGCCATTTTCCAACCCGGTGACCCGCCGACCTGACACGAAACGTGCTCCTGCAGATACCCCTCGTGAACATATTTTTCGTGATGGTATTTCTCACACCCATGTAGTGGACGTTCGCACAAAAGACGTCAGCGCGTTGCCGCGTGTCCGCAAGACGCACACGGCACCACAATCCATACTCAAGAGGCGACGGCGTTACGCCATCCGAAAGAGGGACCAGTGCCCGGAATCGACATCCAATCTCTGATCCTCACGGTCGGATACCTGGGTCTGTTTGCGATCGTGTTCGCCGAAACTGGCCTGCTCGCGGGGTTCTTCCTGCCGGGCGATACGCTATTGATCACGGCAGGCCTCATGGTCCAACGCGGACAGCTAGATGCCTGGTTGCTGCTGCCGCTCCTCGTTGCGGCAGCAGTAGCGGGTGACTTCGTTGGGTTTGAGATCGGTAAACACGCGGGGCCACGCCTGTTCAGCCGTGACGAATCGCGATTCTTCAAGCGTCGCCACCTTGAGCGGGCGAAAACGTTTTATGACAAACACGGCGGGAAGACGATCCTGATCGCCCGGTTTCTCGCAGTGGTCCGCACGTTCGCACCGACGGTGGCCGGGGCGGCCGGGATGCACTATGGCCGCTTCGTGATGTTCAATGCTGCCGGCGCGGCGATCTGGGTGGCTTCGATGCTGACGCTGGGCTACGTATTCGGCCAGAGAGTCGGCAACCTGGAAGTGTTCTTCACCGGGCTCGTAGCGGTGACTGTCATCCTATCGATGGCCCCGGGCCTGTGGCATCTCTGGCGACAGAGGCACTCCACACGTTCCCGCGACCAGGCGGCCAATTAGAGGCACTGCTTAATCGAGTCGCTTGCCCGTCGAGCGAGCATCCGGCGTTGGAACCCACCGCGGCGAACATCGGACGCCAGGCTCCAATCGAGGAGACGAAGGGCACCCGATTTCTACAGTGCCGACAGATCGATTATGTTCGCCTGGCGGCTGTCCGCAGCGAGGTCGAGGACCGCTACCGTGCCGAGCCTCACCTGTTGCCCGACCAGGCTCGGGCTCCCGGGATTGACCAGCAGAATACCTTCGTGCGTTTCGACCATCGCCTCATGTGTATAGCCGAAGACGACAATGTCCACCGGTTTTCCAAAGATGGCCTGCAGGGCGGCAGACAGTGACTCCCCGGCAGGGAACGATCTCGCAATCGCTCCTGGCAGTACGTCATCGCCCAGGCTCCTGAGGATGAGTTCATGGGCCATGCCGATCGTGTGGCCATCGAATTCCAACACCAGCACGCCACTGTTTCTGGTTGGCGTTTCGCCAGACCCCTCCAGCCACGATTCGGTGGACCTGACCGGTGCGATCCGTTCCAGCCACTCGAGGCAGGACGGAATGTAGGCGTGGCCCGCGTGGAGGATTAGGTCGACGCCCTCAAAAGCCTGAACGACTTGAGGAGGCGGTTCGGGACCCGCTGACGGGATGTGCGTATCAGAGATGACTCCGATCTTCACGAATCAGACCAGGACCGGCACTGGCGGCTACCCTCCATGCGATTCGAGCCATTCGAGCCATGGTTCGGCAACGCCTTCATGATCCCAGAGGAACTCGAAACCAGCCTTTTCAGCGAGCTGCTGATCGAGCTCCCGGTCGCCTATGTGCAGGTATTTCACGGCTTCGAAGCGCGACCGGATGTCGGGCAGCATGTGCTTGGCGGCGACGAAGTCCACCCTGATATCGCGAGCCTCCCAGAGTGCTTTCTGTGCGGATGGAAACCGGTCGGAGCAGCTGCCGATCAGGAACCCGAGCTCCTGAGCCCGCCGCACCATCTCCACGGTGATGCCTCCCGGGGGGTCGCCAAACTCAAGTGTGCCATCAATGTCAAAGCTAATGAGGAATGCCAAGTCGTTCTCCTTGGAGTGGTGAGAGGGAGGCTAGTCCGGGCCTGCTCCCCAGATGAGCGCATCGCAGAAGTTCGGCATGTGCGCGCCGGAAACACCGTATTCTGCCTTCCGCTTGATCTGTGATGGCGACCGGCCCTGGAGCTGGAGGATGCAGTCGCGATGGTGCCACCAGCGGGTGCGCCCATTGCCGCTGTTGCCTCCGCTCGGAGAGACGGGGTTCGGCCCTTCGATACTGATGTCGGTCTGGTACAGGTCCAAGGCGTACCCGCGTTTTTCACCGCGGGAGGCGAATCGCAGGCCCTCCAGGTGGAACTGGTGGAACAGCGTGAAGCCGTCATACATCTGCTCGAAGGAGAGATCTTCCGGGCCGATGCCGGCACCTTCGTAGAGCATCCGTCCCATCTTGTCGCTCGATGCTTCCCACTCGGCCAGCGTCGGGGTGACCCCCTGAAGTTCTGGCCTGGTCTGGGCATGGTTGAGGATGTACACCGGCTTCTGCGCATGGTGCGCCGCCAGTTCCGGCGTTGTGAAGATCACGGCCAGCGCCGCCTGGATGGGCAGGTCGTTGTCGTAGATGTTCGCGGGCTTGGCAATCCATCGTCCCGAGAGGTAGTCGTCGACCGTGATCATTTCCGGGCGATGCTGTGTGTAGAAGCCGTCCGGGTTCATAAGCCCGTTTCGCCGCTCTTCAACTACGAACGGCGCCATCATCTCGTGGCTCTTGCCGTATTTGTTGCAGTACTCCTCGAAGATCATCGCCGTCGTCGCGCAGGCCGGCATACCCCAGATGCCGCCGTACTTGCCGGGTCCTGAGCTGGTGTTCAAGGCGGCCGCGCCCTGTCCGACGTAGTACCGGCCGGCGAGATTGTGCCAACCCCTGACCACAAGACACGTTTTCGTCAGGCCGCGGCTCACGGCCTCGGCTGCCGTGGTGAGCGCGACGGACATGCACACCGGGCCGTTCATCTTGAATTCGACGTTCTTCAGCTCCGGCATGTTCAGGAGGATCCAATCGATGTCTCCGCGAGTGATGCCGGCCTGCGGGAAGTCCACCATTTTGAAGACCTGGTCAAATCCTTCCGGCGCGGGGGACATGGGGTCGTTCGAAACGCCGGTGGTGGACTCCGGAGTCAATACAATTCCATCGATCTCATCGGGCGAGATCCCCGCATCCTCGATCGCCTTCCGGATGGCGATAATCGTGAGTGCGCCAAGGCTCGTTTCGGGCCGCTCGTCCCAGCGCCGCGCGGTCGGAGAGGTCCCGACGCCGGTAGCCACGACCTTTCCGCGGCCCTCCCAGATTCCGAGTCCTTCTCTGTTCCGATGCCACGAATTGGGTGCGATTGGATGCGCCATTGCTCGTTCTCCTAACTTCAGTGCGGTAGCGGAATCAGCGGGCTAGGAGCCGGCTAGCCGCCATTCGGGCACTTTTTGCCCGGTCGCCGGCGTCGTTTCGAAGATCACCTCGACTGCAGCGCCGATCGGGACCTGATCCACCGGCACACCGGGAAGATGGGACAGCATGATTACGTCGGGCTCCTCGTCAAGGGCGATCGTCGCCACGTTGAACGGTTGTTCCGGGACGAGGGTTGAAACGGGGCTGTCGTAAACGACTACGCGGCTCTTGATCCGGCCGCGGCCGCTCACTTGCCGCCACGTAAGACCCGGATTGCCACAGCGCGCACACATCATCCGCGGTGGGAATTGGAACCGGTTGCACGGCCCACAGTGCTGGACTACCAACCGATCTTCGTTGCACGCGTCGTAAAAGGGTTGGTCTAACTCTGTCGGGACGGGCGATTGTTTTGGCATCTCTGAAACTCCACGAGATTCTACCGGCAAGACGGCGACGGATGGGCCGCGCTCTCTTATAAGCCTTCGGTCCGTGGGCGTCACGGCCAGCTGTCATATGAAGGAGAGAGACCGCTTGAAGGATGATGAACGTTGTGCACAGTGCGGCGGCACCCCCGGCCGTGTATGGGTCACCACGAACACATTCATCGGGCCATACTGGACGGGCCTTCGGAGTGGCATACTGCAGGCGTGACACAGCCTCCTCCTCCTCAGCCTGATCCCCCGGCGCCGGAGCCCGACGCGCCAGTGCCTGGAGAGCAAACAAAGCGGTCGAAGGCCCTCCTTCTTTACGGCGGTGGGCTGCTGGTAGCGGTTGCGGTGGTCGCCGGACTGGCGATCGTCTTCGCCGGGGGCGGTGACGACGATGACAAACCCACGCCCGCGGGCACGGCGACGAGAACAGCGGCCGATTCAACGGGTGCGGTGACAGTAGAGATCACGGCGACCGACTTCACGTTCGACAAGGACGTGCTGACCATCCCGGCGGGGAAACCGGTTGTGGTGAAGTTCAAGAATGACGGAGACGCCCCGCACAGTGTTCACTTTCGCACTGAGAAAGGCGGCGCTGAGCTGGCGGACGGCGCGACGGGGCCAGTAACCGCGGGTGGCTCCGAGGCAGAGTTGCGATTTACGTCGCCAGCGGCCGGTACATACTACTTTGAGTGCGGGGTCCATCCGGCCCAGATGAACGGCACGCTTGCTGTTGGCGTTGCCGGGGCCGGCAGCACTGCGCCTGCTACATCGACATCGACGCCGGCTACTGCGGTCACGGGCACACCGGCTGCCGCAACGAGCACCACCGCACCTGCAGCAACGGCGACTGCGGCTCCAGCCACGTCCACGCCTGTTCCAGCAACAAATACGGTCACGCCGATCGGTGCGTTCCCCTCGGCTACGGTGACGATACCCGTCCTCACCATCACACCGTTCCCGACAATCACCCGCTGAACCTGCGATCGAATACCCGGACGTCGGTGGGGGCTCGTCGAGGCGCAGAGGAGCGACGGTGCTTCGCCCCCACGCCAGGGAGCTGCTGCAGCTCCCCAACTCGCCGGAAAAAGCATCACGTCGCTCTCAACCACCCGGACGCCGGGTTGGTGGTGGGACTGAGGGAATCAGAGATCTCCACACTCGCTGAAGCCGACGCTCCCGTCTAATGCGGAACCCACTGTCATTCCGTGAGGAATGGCACCACGGCTTCGAGGAATCCCAACGTGTTCTGCGAGTGCACGTTGTGAGCGCAACGCTCGACTGTCACCAGCCGGCCCTGAGGCAGCCGGGCGACGAAGCGTTCTGCCGACTCGGTCGTCAGGACATTGCTCTCCTGTCCGCGGACGAGCAGCACCGGGAGATTGAAACGCGCTGCATCGTCCAGGGTTGGCCGCTCCGCGATAGAGCTCTGGACACGGCCCTGGAGCACCCTGTGCGCGAGATCATGCTTGCTGACGTACTTGCCGTCGGCCCGGCGCAGCAGGTTGTAGCGGACAGTCCGCTGCACGTGGTCGCGTGTCCGGAAAGGGTCATAACTGACCACGCGATCGACGAACTCGTCGGCCGAGTCAAACTCTCCGATGCCGCGGATGAAGTCCTGGATCACCCTCGTGCCTTCAGGAGAGAGCTCGGGGGCTACGTCGACGAGGACCGCTTTCTGGGCGACGCCGGGGAAGTCCCGGAGGAGCGACATCGTGACGATGCCGCCCATGGAGTGGCCCATGACTATCGGGTTGCGAAGGTTGAGCGCGGCGATCACGGCGGCCGCGTCGGTGGCCATGTCGACCGGCGTTGCCTGGCCATCACGGGGCCACTCGCTATCGCCGTGGCCGCGCTGGTCGAGCGCGATGATATGGAACCGGTCCGAGAGGTGAAGGCTCACGAGGTCCCAGCTGTGGCTCGTCTGGTTGCCGCCATGAAGGAGCAACAAGGCCTGATGCGCCGGATCGCCCCACTCTGTGAGGTGGAGCCGAAGGCCATTGACCAGGACATTTCGCGACACGTAGCGCACGGTTGCCGGATGCTTGATGCCAAGGTCGCTAGCGCTGGCGAGGAGGCTCTGGAACTCGTCGGACTTGGTCATGTCGAGCGGCTCGGCATCCTGTGCGAATGCGTTCAGGTACATGCAGGTCTTCCTCAAAACGGGATGGCAGCAGTCCATGATAGACCCACCGGCATGATCGTACCGTGCGCCAGTTTGGGGGCCTGAACGCGCCAATCTCACGCTTTCCAATGATCCACATGGCTCCGGGCGCTGCTACCGGCCTGGGATCGAAGTTTCCACGGGCGGCTGCTAAGCCTGGGATCGGGACGACGCGGTCGACTTCGAGGACAACGCCGTATCGTCTCCCTGGCTCCGGCCGCGATACAAACGTTGTACTCAAGTGCCCGGGTGCGAGGCCCTGTCTGAACCTGGAACAGGTTCTTGCGGCCACCCACTTTTCACGCTTTTCCCGGTCTCCTAATCCTGTATGCGTTCCATCGCCCAGGCGACCGCTTCGACACGATTCCGGACCCCGAGCTTGGCGTACACGTTGGCCAGGTGCCGGGCGACGGTGCCCTTGCTGAGCGACAGTGTGGCTGCGACCTCGGCGTTTGTAGCTCCAGTGACAACGAGTTCCAGTACCTCGCCTTCGCGCCTCGTGAGCGCGGTAGCGCCAGTCGTCGCTCTTGACGCGCTGAGCACGCCTTCGAGCCACCCTCGGCCCCCCGGCAAGCACGATCCCTGTAGGAAGCACTCGATCTCCCGGGCGGTCTCTGGCTGCAGGTCCAGCCGACGGCCGGAGGTAATCAGCAGTCGCTGCCGCGGGAGAAGGCGGGCGAGGTTCGCCGCACCCTCCGGAGGCATAAGTGAATCGTCTCCGTTGTGGACCAGGAGGGTGTCTGCCTGCACCAACGGGGCGAACCGTGACAGGTCCGCTTCGAAAAGGAGGACATCGAGCAGCGCACGGATATCTGCCGGATTGGTGGCTGTCACGTAGTAGCGAACCATGGCTTCTATGTCCCAGCTCTCCCCCCAGCCAATTGCGAACTGGAGGAAGGCCCTCCAGAACGTGGCGAAGTCCTTGTCCAGGAGCGCGTACAGGGACTTCTGGGCGGCCAGGTGCGACGCTTCAACACGCAGAACAGGCTCAAACAGGACCATCGTTTGAACCTGCGGCGTCCGCGCGGCCAAGACGACGCTCTCGAACGTCCCGGCGGCCTGCGCGAGCAGAACAATTCGGTCGATCCCGGCGGCGTCTGCCACTGCCTCGAGGTCATCGGCGTATTGCTCCAGCCCGTGTTCGACCCCCCAATCCGAGCGGCCAAAGCCACGACGGTCGTACAGGACGATGCGGCCGCTGAACAAGCGGCGGATGAAGCTATGAAAGAATCCCGATTCGATGGTCTCCGTCCAGGGCGGAACGAAGATAAGCGACGGGCCTGCACCCCAGCTCGTCCAGGCGATGTGAGTGCCATCACGCGATGTCGTGTAACGAATAGGGCCAGGGACGGGCTGGCGACTGTTCCAACCCGGGGCCCCTTTACGAGCCGGGAGCTGTCGGGCCATCTCACCCGCGATTGTACGCGATTCTAGACCCGAGATGTGCCGCCTCTACGAAGCGTCTGTACTCGCCTGGAACCTCCTGCCGTCCGGAGGCCTGGTGAACCAGGCCGGAAGCCGAAGGAGCCGCAGGCCCTTTCGGTCCGCGGCTCCCGGCAGTTCGTGCGGCCTTAGAGCGTTCCCTGTGCAACCGGTCAGGGGCCCACCTTTATTCGGTACAAGGCTGGTTTTGGGTCCGGGAAGATGAAGCCGGACTGGTTGACGATGTAGAGGTACCTGCTGTGCAGCCCCTTGCCGAACGCCAGAGTCACCGGGCCCAACAGCCCGTCTTCGCTGTCCGCAATGACACTCAGATTCCCACGCCGGTCCAGCACGCTGAGCGTACTGTTGTACCAGGAGGAGATGTAGATGCTCCTATCCCGACCCAGCGCTACTCCCTCTGTCATATAGAGCGAGGAGTCTTCGACGACGACGGAGACATTCCCTGCCGAACCGTCCCGATCGATGTCGATTCGAACGACCCGGGCTTTCTCTTCCACCGTGACGAGCAGCGATCGCCCGTCCAGTGCCAGCCCTCCAGCGCCAAGCGGGACTCCGAACCCGAGGCTCCCATCCCCTTCTAACAGTGGATCCTGGGCCCAGAGCTCCACCGCCCCCGAATCGTGCCGGATGCGCCAGATGGAACCCGTCGTCGAGTTGGAAACGTAAACATTGCCGCGGCGGTCGGCGGTCATACCATTCCCGAACGAGATCGCTTCACTTCCCGGAACACGCGATAGAGTCCCGTCGCGGGAGATCTTGTAGACACCCGTAGCCGCACCGGTATGTCCGTCGACGAAGCTGGCGTATATCGCATTTCTCGCCCCGATCCACCCTTCAACGAGCGCGATCGCCGGCAGAAACCCGGTGCCCGGAGGTCCGTCAAACGGGATGGTGGCGATGATTTCTTCGCTGCCATCCCGGGCGAGTTTCCTCACTTGTCCCAACATCTGCATCCCGACGTAGACGCCACCGTACCGGTCAAATGCGATGCCCTTGGGGAATTCCGATAGCCCAGGATCGAATTCCCGTACTAGCTCCAGCTCCATGGGAACAGGCCCTCTCCTCCGCGCGTGATCGATGGCTTCGCTGTGGCCGACGCTAGCCAGTGCCATAACGAACACTGGAAGAAGCATCAGTATGGTGCGTAACATGGATCATCCTCCTTCAGTGGTCGGCGTTGCTGCCTCCGAGGAGATACTGCAGAAAGCGTGGCCACTGGCGCATCGATCGAAGTGTGTGATCTTCTAAGCACCAGCATGATCCAAATGTGCAGGTCCCAAGAGCTCGTGTGGCTCTTCGGGGTCGTGCTCGCAGTGCATCAGATGCTGGCTTGACGGGGTGCCCCGACCGTTGTTCAGGCCGCGGGAACGGCGTGTTGAGCTGACAGCACAGGTTCGTTCCTGGCGGGAGAGCAGCATCCAAGAGCTGAGCGGAGTCCGATGCACGCGAACACGCCCGGAAGCCGCCGGTTCGTACTGGGAACGGCTGGCGCTGAAGGACGAGCTTGTTGGCCGGGTGGCGCCGCATCGCGCAGCTGTCCAGTGGCAGCGGCATGCTGCTTCGCGCCGGAACAGGCTCCACTGTATCTTCCCCTTCGGATACGGAGGGTGCCTGTGAACGGACGTCGCCTACTCATCGCCAACCGGGGCGAGATCGCTCTGCGCATCGCGCGGGCGGCTGCAGAGCTTGGGATCGGGACCACCGCGGTCTACTCCGAGGACGATGCGGCATCGCTCCATCGCTCCGGTTGCGATACGGCTGTTGCGCTCAAAGGCTCGGGTGCGAAGGCCTACCTGGACGTGGAACAGGTTGTTGCGGCTGCCCGCGACTCCGGCTGCGACGCCGTGCATCCCGGCTATGGTTTCCTGGCCGAGAACGCCACGCTGGCACGTGCCTGCCGCGAGGCCGGGCTCGCATTCGCCGGCCCATCGCCAGAGGTGCTGGACCTGTTCGGCAACAAGTCAGCTGCCCGGGCACTTGCCACCCGCCTTGGCGTCCCGGTGCTCGCCGGTTCCGAGAGCGAGGTGACGGCCGGCGAAGCTGCGGCCTTCCTCGATCGCCTTGGCGGCGGCGGGGCCATCGCCATCAAGGCTGTGTCCGGTGGTGGGGGCCGGGGTATTCGCATCGTTGCGAGTCCAGACGAGGTAGCCGAAGCCCACGCTCGCTGTTGTTCCGAGGCAAACGCAGCGTTTGGGAACGCCGCCGTGTACGTCGAACAGGCACTGCGCCACGCGCGCCACATCGAAGTCCAGATCGCCGGGGATCGCACGGGCGAAGTGATTCACCTGCACGAACGGGAATGCAGCCTCCAGCGCCGCCATCAGAAAATTATGGAGGTTGCACCGTCGCCTTCCCTGACGCCGGAACTCCGCGAGCGGATCACGTCCGCTGCGGTCGCGATGGCGCGCGAGGCTCGCTACGAGAGCCTTGGGACGTTTGAATTCCTCGTCGACGCCACCGCGCCTGCAGGCGAGGAACGCTTCTACTTCATCGAGGCCAATCCTCGAATCCAGGTCGAACACACGATCACGGAGGAGGTCACTGGCGTCGATCTCGTGCATCTGCAGCTCCGGCTGCTGTACAGCGAGACGCTGGCGGCCCTGGGCTACACCCAGGATCGCGTGCCCGCTCCGCGCGGCTATGCCGTACAGGCGCGCGTGAACATGGAGACGATGATGGCCGACGGCAGCACGCGGCCCGGCGGAGGCGAACTCTCGGCCTACGAACCTCCTTCCGGCCACGGCATCCGGACGGACGGCTTCGGTTACGCCGGATACCGCACGAGTCCTGCGTTCGATTCGCTCCTGGCGAAGGTCATCGCCCATACCAGTTCGCCGGTGTTCGCCGACGCGGCGGTCCGTCTCGACCGTGCCCTTGCCGAGTTCCGAATCGACGGTGTTCCGACCAACATCGGCTTCCTGCGAGCCCTCGTGCGACGGCCCGAAGTACGAGCGGGCGCCGTCACCACGGGTCTTATCGATGCCCACGTCGCCGAGCTGGTCGCCGAGGCCGAGCGGCTGACGCCTGTGCACCACGTCCAGGTTGAACGTGTCCTGGCCGGGGCCAGGGTGGACACGGTCGATCCCCTCGCGGTGCTTACTCACGGGAGGGCAGCGGCGGGCCAGCGCGGTCGCGCCCCTGCATCGGCAGCCGCGCCAGACGGTTTGCAGGCCGTCGTCGCACCACTCCAGGGGACCATTGTCTCGGTCGTAAGCGCGGGCGACACCGTACGCGCCGGGCAGCAGGTCGCCGTCATGGAATCCATGAAGATGGAGCACGAGGTTAAGTCCGCCAGGGGCGGAATTGTAACCCGCGTGGAGGTCCAGCCCGGTGAGACGGTCTACGAAGGCCATCCGCTCCTCTATGTCACCCCGGACGACGCATTGGACGGCGGTGCTACCGGCGAAGAGGTAGTGGACCTTTCACGGATTCGTCCCGACCTCCAGGCGCTGTTCGATCGCCGGGATCGCACGCTGGACGCCGCCCGGCCGACGGCCGTGGCACGGCGCCGGGCGACTGGCCAGCGGACGGCCCGCGAGAACATCGAGGACCTGACGAACGGTCAGTTCACCGAGTACGGCCAGCTTGCCGTCGCCGCGCAGCACAAGCGCCGGACGATGGAGGAACTGATCGAGAAGTCGCCCGCGGACGGCATGATTACGGGGATCGGGACAGTAAACGGCGATCTCTTCGACGAGCCCGCGTCGCGCTGTGCGATCCTTTCGTACGACTACACCGTGTTCGCGGGGACGCAAGGCAACCGAAACCACGTGAAGACGGACCGGTTGCTCCAGGTTGCGGCGAAGGGAGCAATGCCGGTGATCATCTTCACCGAAGGCGGTGGCGGCCGGCCGGGTGACGACGGCGAAGGCACCGGCGCAACGAACACCTTCGTCAGCTTCCCCGAGCTGAGCGGCCTCGTCCCGCTCGTCGGGATCAACTCCGGACGCTCTTTCGCCGGGAATGCCGCACTCCTGGGCATGTGCGACGTGATCATCGCGACCCGCAACTCGAACATCGGGATGGGCGGCCCCGCGATGGTCGAAGGCGGTGGGCTCGGCGTGTTCACACCCGACGAGATCGGCCCGATGGACGTCCAGGTGCCGAACGGCGTCGTAGATATCGCCGTCGAAGACGAGGCAGAGGCCGTTGCTGTAGCCAAGAAGTACCTTTCCTACTTCCAGGGATCGCTGAAAACATGGGACGCCCAGGATCAGCGCCTGCTGCGCAGCATCGTGCCAGAGAACCGGGTGCGTGCCTACGAAGTGCGAAAGGTGATCGAGATCATCGCCGACGTGGGCACGGTCCTCGAGCTACGTCCGCAGTTCGGGCTCGGCATGATTACGGCTCTCGTGCGCATCGAAGGGCAGCCGGTTGGGGTAATCGCCAACAACCCCATGCACCTGGGAGGCGCCATCGACTCCGACGGCTCGGACAAAGCCGCGCGCTTCCTTCAGCTCTGCGATGCGTTCGACCTGCCCGTGCTCACCCTCATCGATACGCCGGGCATCATGGTTGGCCCCGAAATCGAACACACCGCCCTCGTGCGGCATTGCAGCCGGCTGTTCGTGATCGGGGCTAACATCCAGGTCCCAATGTTCTCGATCGTGCTGCGCAAGTGGGTCGGGCTGGGCGGCCTGGCGATGGCCGGCGGCTCGTCCCGGGTGCCGTATTTCTCGGTCGCCTGGCCAACGGGCGAGTTCGCGGGGATGGGCCTCGAAGGCTCGGTGAAGCTGGGGTATCGCGAAGATCTTGCCGCGGTCGAAGACCCTGAGGAACGGCGGCAGCTGTTCGATACAATGGTTGCGAAGGCCTACGAGAACTCAAAGGCTTTACGGCATGCGTCGCTTTTCGCGATCGACGATGTCGTGGACCCAGCCGAGTCCAGGTCGTGGGTTTCAGGCATGTTGCGCTCCGTTCGCCCGGAACGCCGGTCCCCGCATGTGAAGCGCCGGCCTGGCATCGACGCCTGGTAGGGCCGCCCGGTCCGGCAGACCTGTTTGGCGGCGGCATGCTGGGCTCGCGTGGGGCACCGTCGTACGTCGTCCGCACGATGCCGTGTTCGCGGGCACGGCGATCTCGAACGGCGTGGCCGTACGTGATCGCACGCCACCGGGTAAATGGCGGGTGTGCGCTAAGATTCGCACTACATCGGGTTGCCACACGTGCGCCCAACGGAGGATCGAGACGCGATGACAGAACGCTTTGGCTACTGGAACAAGGTACTTCATGTCGACCTGTCCGCAGGTACGACAACCGTTGAGGAGCCTGGTGACGCCTTCTTTCGACTGTATGGCGGCGGACGGGCGATGGCGGCGCACTACCTGTTGAAGCATGTGCCGGTGGGCGCCGACCCACTGGGGCCAGAGAACGTATTTGTGCTAGCGCCCGGGGTGGTCACAGGTGCACCAGTGCCCGGTGCGGGGCGGCACAGCGTCGGCGCGATGTCACCTCTCAGCGGCGGAATCGCGGAGTCGGAGTCGGGCGGATTCTTTGGGGCTGAGCTGAAGCGCGCAGGCTGGGATGGCATCGTCGTCCACGGTGCCTCCGAGAAGCCGGTCTACCTGTACATCAACAACGACCAGGTCGAACTGCGAGATGCATCGCATCTCTGGGGGAAAATCACGGGCGACGTTGAAGACATCCTCAAAACAGAAACGGGCGAGGCCCGCCTCCGGGTCGCGCAGTGTGGGCCGGCCGGCGAAAACCTCGTCCGGTTCGCATGCGTGATGAACGACGGAAAAGAAGCCGCCGGTAGAGGCGGTACGGGCGCCGTGATGGGCTCGAAGAAGCTCAAAGCAGTGGCCGTACGCGGCACAATTGCGGTCCCCGTCGCGGACAAGGGCGCCCTCTCGGAAACCGCTAAATGGGTCTCCTCGACGCTCGATACCAGCCACCGCGCATTCCACGAGTACGGGACCGGTGCCGCAATGCAAGGGAAGAATCTTGAGGGCGGTACACCCTCGCGCAATTTCAAGCTCGGCCAGTTCGACGCCGTTCCCATGATCGACGCCGTGGCGGTGGCCGAAAACTACCGCATCCAGATGGATGCCTGCTACGCCTGTTCTGTCCGCTGCAAGAAGGTAGTCCAGATCGAGGAGAGCGCGGCAAACGAAGGCGTCACGCGCAAGGGAGTCCCCATCCGCTCCGACCCCCAGGGTCGTTACAGCGTCGATCCTCGTTACGGCGGGCCAGAGTATGAGTCGCTCGCCTCACTCGGTGGCAACCTCAACGTCGACGACCTCGTCGCGATCTGCAAAGCCAACGAGATGTGCAACTACCTCGGCATGGATTCCATTTCGGCTGGCGCGACGATCGCATGGGCGATGGAAGCGTATGAAAAGGGCCTGATCACGATCGAAGACACCGAGGGCCAGCACCTACGCTTTTCGCACGGCGATGACGTCATCGCCTGGCTCTCCAAAATCGCCTTTCGCGAAGGGTACGGCGATGTCCTCGCCGAGGGCTCTCAGCGGGTCGCCGAGCGGATCGGCATGGGTGCCGAAGAGTTCCTGACTACCTGTAAGGGTGTCGAGATGGGGATGCATGACCCCCGCCACATGGAGAACATGCGGCATACCTACCTGCTTTCTCCGACGGGCGGCGATCACTGCAGCCCGACGAGCGACCGTGCTGGTGTCCGAAACGCCGTTGGGCTCTGCAACTTCCTCCAGTACGACGGTGCGCAAACAGTGGACATCATCAATGCGGTGACCGGCTGGGGCCTGGACGACAACGACCTGGTGACGATGGCCCATCGCGGCCAGACGCTCGCCCGTCTGTTCAACGTGCGGCACGGGTTCACGCGCGCTGATGACGTCCTTCCGCGACGGTTCGAAGAGGATCTGCCCAAGCACAAGGGGCTGTCTCCTGATTTCCAGGACCGGCTCGTCAGCGAGTACTACGCCGAACAGGGCTGGGATCCGGACGGCAATCCAACGGCGGACGGCTTGCGCGAGCTCGGAATCACGTCTGCATTTGTCTCCCTGGTCAGCTGACGAGCGGGACGGGCGGCGTCGACCCATCGTTCGCACGATGACGTGCGGGCCAAATCGTCTGGCTCGCCGGCCGGCCACGTCCTCGGGTTGTTGAGGACGTACGCGCGAATCGGGCTCATCGTGGTGCGAGCAGTCGCTCGTATGGTCAGCGCCCTATGCCCTGTTTCGCACTTCAGTTCGTGGCCACCGCGAACAGATATCCACCCGGTTCAGCGTGAGCTCCGGCATCCCGGAACCGGCGTGGTCAGCAATGACTCACGTTCGACGTTCGCGTTTTCGCCGTGTCAGACCCGTCCGGATGGCTGGTTGCCCGGCGCAGTTCCCAGGCCGAGCTTTGTAAGACACCTTCGCGCGGAGTACAGTCCCCGCGAACGGGCTTCATCAGCCGCGTGTTGTGGAGGTGGTGACATGGATACAGACCGCGATACGCTCATTGACCTCTATCTGCGGATGGTACGTATTCGCACCTTTGAAGAGCAGGCGGGCAAGTTGCAGGAGGCCGGAAAGGTCCCCGGTGCGCTTCACCTGTACGTTGGTGAAGAGGCTGTGGCATCCGGCGTGATGTCCCATCTTTCCAACGAAGACCAGATCACGAGCACCCATCGTGGCCATGGCCACCTCGTCGCCAAGGGCGGCGATTTCAAGAAGATGTTCGCCGAACTCTACGGACGCGAAACCGGCTACTGCCGCGGCAAGGGCGGCAGTATGCACATCTCCGACCTGGATCTGGGCATGCTCGGCGCCAACGGCATCGTCGGCGCCGGACCACCGATCGCCATCGGTGCTGCCTTCTCGAACAAATATCGCAAGACCCGCAACGTCACCTGTTGCTTCTTCGGCGATGGCGCCAGCAATGAAGGCACGTTCCACGAAGCCGCAAATATGGCCGCGCTCTACAGGCTGCCAGTCGTCTTTGTATGCGAGAACAACGGCTTCGGCGAATTCACACGCCAGGAACGCCACCAGGCAATCCAGGACATCGCTGACCGCGCCAGTGGCTACGGCATGCCAGGCGTCGTTGTCGATGGCATGGACGTGATGGCCGTGTATGAAGCAGCCGGCGAGGCCATTGAGCGCGCCCGTCGCGGCGAAGGGCCTACCCTCCTCGAATGCAAGACCTATCGCTTCTTCGATCACGTTGGCGTTCGCGGCATGGGTGTTGTCTATCGTGACGACTCCGAAGTCATCGAATGGCGGAAGCGGGATCCCCTCGTGCTCTTCGAAGCCCGGTTGCTCGAAATGAACACCGCAAGTGCTGGCGAGCTTCAGCAGCTGCGAGAGCGCGTCCTCTTTGAGGTGGAAGAAGCAATCGCGTTCGCCGAGGCGAGCCCCTTCCCAGCCGATTCAGCACTACTCGAAGACGTGTATACCGTGACCGGCGGCTAGTACCGGCGCCCCGGAGGTGACCCAAATGACCTCGACCGAATCATCGCCAAAACGCGAACTCGCGTATGTCCAGGCCATCAACGAAGGCCTCACACAACTGATGCGGGCCGACCCCGATATCTTTCTCGCGGGAGAGGATGTTGCACTTTACGGCGGCGTCTTCGGCACCAGCCGTGGCCTTCTCGCAGAATTCGGCAGCGACCGCGTTGTCGATACGCCGATTGCGGAGTCCGGATTGCTGGGCCTCGGCCTTGGCGCCGCCGCCACGGGACTCCGCCCCATCATCGAGATCATGTTCATGGACTTCATGGGCGTGTGTATGGACGAAATCGTCAACCAGGTCGCCAAAATGAAGTACATGTTTGGCGGCAAGGCCGTCCTCCCTCTCACCATCCAGACGATGTCAGGCGGTGGCACGGGCATGGCGGCCCAGCACAGCCAGAGCCTCGAAGCCTGGTTCTGCCACGTCCCCGGGCTCAAGGTCGTCATGCCCTCCGGCCCCTACGAGGCCAAGGGCCTGCTGGTTTCCGCCGTCCGCGACGACAATCCCGTAATCGTGGCCAATGTCAAAACGATCCTCGCCCATCGCGCCCACGTACCGGAGGAGCTTTACGCCATTCCTCTTGGCAAGGCCCACATCGTCCGTCCTGGTTCCAACTTCACGATCGTGGCCACGGGCCGGATGGTCTCCGAAAGTCTCACGGCGGCCGACCAGCTCGCAGCAGAAGGCATCGACGTTGAGATCGTGGACCCGCGCACGCTCCAGCCGCTCGACATCGAAACAATCGTCACCTCCGTCCGGAAGACGCATCGTGCCCTCATTGCACACGAAGCGGTTCGTTTCGGTGGTATCGGTGCGGAAATCGCGGCCCAGGTGCAGGAAGAGGTCTTCGACTACCTGGACGCGCCGGTCGGCCGTGTCGGCGCCCCCTTCGCGCCCGTTCCATTTAGTCCTCCGCTCGAAAAGCTCTACGTCCCGAATGCCGGCCGGATCGTCGCAGAAGTGCGCCGGATGCTTGGCCGGTAGGGCTCGGGACAGCGTGCGCGGCACCATCGGCATCATCGCGAATCCCGCCTCGGGCAAAGATATCCGGCGCCTCATCGCTGCAGCGTCAGTTTTCGACAACCAGGAGAAGCTGAACATTGTCCGCCGTGCCATCCTCGGCGCCATTGCTGGTGGAGTACGGCGTGTCCTCTATATGCCAGATAGCCACCGGATCGTTGCGGCGGCGGCAGACGGAATCGATGGCGTTGAGTTGGATCCGGTCGAGAGTCCCGGCACGGCGAGCGCCCTCGACACAACGCGCGCCGCCGCGCAGATGCGCGAACGGGGTTGTGCTGCGGTTATCACCCTTGGGGGTGATGGGACCAACCGTGCGGCGGCCGGCGGCTGGCGCACTATCCCGCTCGTCGCGGTCTCCACGGGCACGAACAACGTCTTCCCACGCATGGTAGAGGGCACACTCGCCGGGGCGGCGGCTGCGCTCGTCGCCACGGGCCGGGTGCGCCTCGCTCGTGTCGCAGCCCAGGCCAAGACGATAACCATCAAAATCGATGGTGAGCCGGATGACCTTGCACTGGTCGATGCGGTCCTCCTTGATGCAGCGTTCATCGGCGCGCGGGCGATCTGGGACCCCGCCGCGGTCCGCCGCATCGTCCTCGCCCGTGCCGAGCCTGCAGCCGTTGGCATGTCGGCCATTGGCGGGCTCCTTCGCCCGCTTGGTGATTCCGACCGTGGTGGCCTCGTGATCGCTGTCGGGGAGGGCGGCCCCGTCACCCTTCGCGCACCAGTCGCCCCGGGCCTCTACGCACCGGTGCCCATCCGGGACTGGCTCCGTATCAAGAAGGGTGAAACCGTCCGCTTCGAGGGGCCTGGGCTCATTGCGCTCGACGGTGAGCGCGAGCGCCGGCTTCTGCCCGGGCAGGGTGCGACACTGTCAATTCGCCGCGACGGCCCGTGGGTCATTGATGTGCACACGGCCCTCAAGGCTGCGGCGCGCTCCGGGCTATTCCAGATTCCACCGCCGGGGAAGAACCGTGGCTACTGAAGTCCTAATTCCAAAGCTTGGCATGACGATGACCGAAGGCACGGTCGCCGAATGGCGTGTGCCCGACGGTGCATCCGTCCAGGCGGGCGAAATCGTCTTTCATCTCGAGACCGAGAAGATCGAATTCGAAGTCGAAGCCGAGACCGCCGGTATCGTCCGTCATGTCGTTCCCGCCGGGTCGACTCTCCCGCCCGGCGCCATCGTGGGATACATCCTCGCGCCCGGTGAAGCGCTTCCCGCGTCTGTGCCGGCCGCCGCGGACGTTGGCGTGATTAGCAGCGGTCCCGCTTCAGCCACGGCCGCCACAACAGTGCCGGCCATCGGCGAAGGCGGCCGGACGCTCGCTTCCCCCGCAGCCCGCCGGGTCGCTGCCGAGCTGGGCGTCAACTTGGGAAATGTCCGCGGCACGGGCCCTGGCGGCCGCATCATCGAGACCGATGTCACCGCGGCGAAGCAATCCCCCGCGCCAGTAGCCGCTTCCGAGTCCAGTGCCAGAATCGCGGCCTCGCCCATTGCTCGCGGGCTTGCTGAGCAGCTTGGGATCGATCTTGGGCGCGTCACCGGCACTGGCCCTGGTGGGCGCGTTACGAAGGAAGACGTCGAGGCCGCCGCGGCTGCGCCTCCCCCGGTGCCGGCCACCCCTGCACGGGAGGCGGGGCAGGTCATCCCAATGCGCGGCATGCGGAAGGTCATCGCAGAGCGCATGCACGGCAGCCTCCAGCAGATGGCGCAGCTGACCATGGCCATGGAGGTCGAGATGGACGAAGCCGTGAAGCTCCGGACAGCCCTCGTCGCCGAATGGGAGCCCGAGGGTATCCGGCCTGGTTACACCGATCTCGTCATCAAAGCGGTGGCAAAGGCCCTGCGCCTCCATCCCCGTCTCAACTCTACGGTCACCGCCAACGGCATCGAACTACTGCCCGATATCCACGTCGGAATGGCGGTCGCGGTCGAAGATGGTTTGCTCGTCCCCGTCATCCGTGATGCAGATCGCGCCCCGCTCCGCGATATCGCCTCTGAATCTACCCGCCTTGCCACGCTGGCCCGCGAAGGCAAGCTTGGGCCCGACGACATGGCAGGCGGCACCTTCTCGGTCACCACGCTCGGGATGTCAGGCGTAGATTTCTTTACGCCCGTGATCAACCCGCCAAACACCGCGATCCTCGGCGTCGGGCGTATTCACGATGCGCTCCGGTGGGACGGCGAACGCCCGCTTCGCTGCTCGCAGATGACGCTCAGCCTCACCATCGACCATCGCGCCGTCGATGGCGCGCCAGGCGCGGCGTTCCTGCAAACCGTCCGTGACCTTCTCCAGTCCCCCTACAGGCTGCTGATCTAATGGCCCACTACGATGTCCTCATTATCGGTGGCGGCCCGGCCGGCTACACGGCCGCCATCGCTGCTGCCGGGCGTGGCGCGAAGGTCGCCCTTGTCGAGGCCGAAAGACCCGGCGGCGCTTGTGTCCACTATGCGTGCATCCCTACGAATATCATGGCTGGCGCGGCTGCCAGCTTTCTCGATGCGCGCGAACTTGCCGTCCACGGTGTCCTCGAGACAGGCGAACGCTTTAGCCTGCCGCGTGCCGCTGCCCGCAAAGACGCGCTCGTGGCCCAAATGGCAAAGGGCATCGCCGCCGCGCTCCGCATCAGCAAGGTCGAGGTGATCCAGGGTCGCGCCACGTTCTCCGGGAGGTCGGCGGTCGCCATCACAGAAGCCGGAGGTCAGCGGGACGTAACTGCGGACGCATTTGTGATTGCGACGGGCACACGCTGGGATCCACCGTCCGTCCCCGGTGCGGCTCCGGACCGGGTCCTCACGGCAGATGCTGTCCAGGCGCTGCACTCTCCGCCTTCGTCCGCCGTTGTCCTGGCCGCTGGCCCTGCTGGCTCGGGGTTCTCCCTCGAGTACGCATTCTTGCTGGCGACGGCCGGCTCCAGCGTGACCATCGTCACGGATCAGCCACGTATCCTGCCCGCGCTGGATACGTCCGTCGCCACCACCGTGCGCGGCATGCTCGAGGGCGCGGGGATTCAGGTCTTCACGGGCGCGACCATCCGTGCCGAAGGCTCTAATGCTGTCATCACCGCGGATGGCCGCTCCGACACAGTCCCGGCCGAGGTGTTCGTAGCAGCCGATGTCCGCCGCCCATACTTCGAGACGCTCAACCCTGGTGCCGCTGCTGTCGAAGCATCTGCAGACGGCATCGCGGTTGATTCTTCCTGCCGCACCTCAAATCCTGCCGTGTTCGCAGCCGGTGACGTCACCGGGCAGGTGATGCTCAGCAGCGCCGCGACGCACATGGGGGAAGTTGCTGGCCTCAACGCGGCCGGCGGTACGGCTCGCACACGGCTCGCACACATTCCCCACGTCCTGCAGATGTTCCCAGAGGTCGCATGGATTGGCCTTACGGAGGAACAGGCCGTTGCCGGCCACCGAGATGTGGTTACCGGTGTGTTCGATCTCGCCTATAACGCCCGTGCCATCGCCCTTGGCGCCCGCGAGGGGATCGTCAAGGTAGTGGCTGAGCGCGAACTTGGCGAAGTGCTAGGGGTACACGTTGCCGGTCCCGGTGCCGCGGAGATAGCCAATATTGCGGCTGCCGTCATGCAGGCCGAGGTTTCGTTGCACGACCTCGCCGCCATGACCTTCTGGCACCCGAGCATGGGGGAATCACTGGCGGAGGCTGCACGCCGGGCACTCGCGCGCTTCTGACAGCCGGCAAACAGACGCCACCGGACCGTTACCCCTCCACCACCGTCACCGCACCGTCACCGAACACACGGCGATGGAGTGCTTCCGTTGACCTCGGGCGGGCGCCAATCGGGAGGGCGAGCACGAGGGGGCCTTCGCGCATGACGAGGTCACCTTCCAGGAATGCATCGAGGACCTGCTCCACCGCCCCGCCAGCGACCTCCGCGGGATACTTGGCGGCGAGTAGCGCCCGGATTTTCTTCGGGTTCACGGCTTCGTCACAGAGGAGGAAGACATCCTGTGCGAGACCGTCGAGATCCACGGAACGCAACGCCCCGCCCCGGCCGTCGACCACGCGCGTGAACCCTGGATGGATGCGGTATTCGAACGTTGGAGGCTCCGCGGCCTTGTGTGCCGCGATCCAGGAGCCCAATGCCTTCCTCACACGATCGGCGTACTTTGCGCGGTCGACGAGCTTTGATGATGTGTAATTGAAGAAGTACCCGACCTTATCAAGGTCGACCACCCCCTCGGGGAAGTTGAACAGGTAGTCGGGCCGGATCTCGTAGCCTGTCACCCCGAACGCCTCCCGGCGCTCGAAGATCGGACTGAACCGGTGCATCTCGACGAAGCCGAGGTTGTACTCGGGTGGCTGGAGGTGGACGACCCTGGGTACGAAAGCAGCCATGTCCTCGTACCAGGCCGGATCCTCGCCGGGGAATCCGCCAAGGACGTTGTACGAAAGTCCGATCCCGTATTCCTTCGCCCAGCGAAGGAACTGGACGACCCGAATCCTGCTGGTGCCTTTGCCCATGAGCTGCAGGAGTTCAGTGGAGAGCGATTCGATCCCCGGCTGGATGCTCGTCACGCCGGCGGCACGCATCAGCGCGACCTCGTCCTTGGGCAGATCGATGCGCGTCTCGTAGAAACACTCGAGTTCGTAGTCGAGTGACGCCATGCCTTCGAAGAGCCGCCGGCGCATCCGGCGCGAGATGATCCAGTCGGCCGCCGTCAGCTTCGTGACCCGGTAGCGGGAGCTGAGCGCAACCATCTCAGCGAGCACGTGATCGACCGGCTTCTCGCGGAACGGCATGACTTCATCGTTGATGCCGCAGAAGACGCAGTGGCTCTGCTGACCCCACCAGCAGCCGCGGGAGCTTTCGAAGGGGAGTGACTCGACCTCGAACTTCAGCTTCCCGGCCTGCTGAAGGGTACGCCGTTGGAGAAAGTAGTCGTCGTAGTCGGGCGACGGGCTTAGCTGGAGATCAGCCAGTGGCTGGCCTGGTTCGAGCTGGACGGCGTCGCCGTCCCACCAGGTCACGCCCGGGATGCCGTGCGTTGGCTCGCCCGAGATGTGGCGCCGAAGGAATTCCCGAAACGACTCTTCGGCCTCGCCCATAAACACGTGGTCGAGCACCTCGGGCAATGCGCGGTGGTATTCGCGGCCCATCTCGCCATCGAAACAGGCGCCCCCGGCCAGGATCACGACCTCTGGCCGCTCGGCCTTGATTCGCTTCGCGAGGGCGAGACTCCCCATGACCTGGTTGAAGGTTGCCGAGAAGCCGACGTACGTGGGTTCGAGCGCGAGGATGCGCCCGGCCAACTCGGCCAGGAATGCCGGCACGGTCTCATCGCGAAGCTTGCGCACGAACTCACGCCGCCGAAACGGGCCCGGGGCGTTCAGTGTGCCTACAACCTTGAGGAACTGGTTGCCCCCGAGGGCGTCCGTCCCGTAGAGGTCGCAGGCGAAAAAGTGGTCCGCCATGCCATAGAGCGAACGCTCGTCGCTCAGGATTTGTGCCGCCTCGATGCCGATGCGCGAGGCCATGTCCAGGTTCGCATACACGGCGGTAGCCGGGACCCCGGCATCCTCAGAGATGCGGGTCAGGATCCCGACCGCCAGGGAGGGCCGAGTGATGGTCGCCCAGGGCATCGAGACGAGAACGCCGCGCGGTTCCATGGCGACGAAGATAGCAGCTGGTAGCTGCTATCCGACAGCCGACCGGCTTCGGAGCGCTGACTCCACAGGTCGATCCGGCTCTTATCCGTGGCCGGCTTCGCCGTAGCAGGGACACCTTGGATGGTTCGCCCGGGCCCGACAGCAAGCGCGAGCAAGGCCAGCCGGCACCCGAACCACCTTTGATAGCCATACCTCACGGCCGTGCGATGTCGACCAGCGACTCGTGACGACTAGATGATCGGTGAGTTGGGTTCCAATCCAAGCAGGATGCGGCCCACCAGTTCATAGCGCGGAGTCGCCAGCAGCACGTGCTGCCTCATCGTGTGGATGTCCCGCCAGCAGCGCTCAAAGTCGAAGCTGGTCGATGGCCCCGAGAGGCCAGAAGCGTCAAAGACGAGGTCAACCGCGCGGGCTGCCAACTGTGCTGCGGTGACCGCGCCGAGCCGCATCTCCGCCTTTTCACGCAGGGTGGGCGGGGTTCCAGACTCCCGAATTCGTCGTGCATTGGCTACCGATTGCAGGTAGACGGCCCGTGCGGCATGCAGCGACCCGGTCGCCTCGCCATACTGTGCCTGGGCCACAGGGCGCTCACGGAGCGTGCTGCGGGTGGTTGTCGCGACCTTCCCCTGGGCCAGCTCGGCAAATGCATCAAGCGCATGCTGGGCAACGCCGAGCGCGACTGGCGTCAGCGAATCGGCCAGGTCGCCGAGCGCGTCTCCGCCCGCGGCAATGCGGCGATGAGGGACGAAGACGTTTTCGAACTGGACGTCGTGGCTTCCCGTCCCTCGGAGCCCAACCACGTTCCACGTTTCGAGAACGCGGCACTGGTC
The DNA here is from genome assembly GCA_020432045.1 of Dehalococcoidia bacterium. Lineage (GTDB taxonomy): Bacteria > Chloroflexota > Dehalococcoidia > Tepidiformales > Tepidiformaceae > JAGQHB01. The sequence goes on from JAGQHB010000102.1 coordinate 41,695, forward strand.
CATCGGAAGAATGCCGGTCACGCCCTTTCGCTGGTCTCCATCTACCCAGACCGCGAGGGTTGAGAGCCATGTGGCGTAGGTGCAGCCGCTCACGTAGGGAGCGATCCCGGAGAACAGGAATCCACCTTCCACCGGGACGGCCTTTACCCGGAAGGGATTCAGGCTACCGGCCAGACGCGCGTCGGGGTTCGCGTACAGCGCTTCATACTCCTGCTCCGAGAGCTGGCCGCTGACGCGGGACTGGCTGATCGCCAACATCCAGCCGGTAGATCCGTCGATCCGGGCCATCGCTTCGAGGATGGGCGGAATCTCATCGCGGGCGAGGCCGCCTCCGCCCATGCCTGGCGGCATCATCAGACGGAACAGCCCACGCTCAGACGCAGCTTCCACCACCTCCCGCGCGGGGCGGCATTCACGGTCCGCCTGGTCCGCAAACTCCCGCACAAGCAACGCCATCGAGGCGACGCGGTCGAGGTACGTTGTGACCTTCTCACCGCTGGAACCTGCCACTGTCTCTCTCATGACGAACTCCTCCGAGGGTCGCCCGCGGATGGCACGATGCATCCCGCCGGGCTGGCCGCGCTCCGCCAACCGCAGCCGTGTTCAGAGCAGGCGCATGGCACTACTCTGAACACGGGAATCTTCCCCTTTTTGGGCAGCGAGGCCCCTGGTTAGCCGGACTTCGCGACTGCCGGAGCTTCGGTGCTCTCTATATGTTGTGGAATTCGCCTATCAGCCACTTCAAGCGTTCCTCGCTAAGGGCAGGCGCATGCGCCTCGCGAGACGCATCACCGCCGTACATACCCGCACGATCTCGCGCGGCGGGGAGTGGGAAGCCGATCCGGTCCGCGTAGTCGAAATGCTCACGAGCGTACTTTGGCAGATCGTCGTACTTGCAAGCATTGGCCATTTCGAGGGCAACCTCGAAGTTCACCGCGTCGAACATCTTGTCCCATTCGCCTCTGCGCGAGAGCTCATGGAGTCGCTGGCCGAGCGACTCCAGGTTGTGAGCCACGAACACGGACTGGTAAGCAGGGGTGGACCCGTAGAAAGAGATCGGCCGCCGCAGCGCTTCGATCGCCTGCTCGACATCGGAGTCGGTCTCTCCAAATGCGTTGAAGCCGCCCACGGAAATCGAGATATCGCTAATCGGACGACCGGCCCGGTCAGCACCCTTCTTTACAGCAGGAAGAAGCACGTCACGGAGGTAGCGCTCGGTCGTGAAACCATGAGGGCGGAACCCGTCGGCACAGAAGCCCGCAACCTCCGCCATGTGCGGCCCAACCGCGGCCAGCGAGATCTTGGGATGCGGGTAGTTAATCGGTCCGGGGTTGAAGGCCGGCGTCATCAGGGTGTACCGGTAGTCGTCCGAAACAAAGTCTGGCTGCTCACCGTCCTGCCAGGAACGCCATACCGCGCGCATCATGCCGATATAGCCTTCCATGCGCCGGGCAGGCGGCGTCCAGTTGCCGCCGAACCGCTTGATATTGTGTCCCCGGACCTGGCTGCCCAGGCCGATATTGATACGCCCGCGGCTAAACTCCTGGAGATCCCAGGCCGTCTGGGCCATCACCATCGGCGAACGCGGGAACGCAATGGTGACGCCCGTAGCAAGTTCCATCCGCTCGCTGTGCTCGGCCGCCAGCGTGAGTGCCAGCACCGAGTTGTGTTTCAACTCGCCGGTGGTGATGCCGTCGAATCCCGCGGCCTCCGCCTGGACCACCTGGTCCTTGATGTTCCCCAGCCACGTTTCGCCGAATCCCGTCGTAACCTTCATCTCTTGCACCTCTCTGTCGTTAGTTAACCGATTGTGAGCATCCTGCCGCTTCTTCCGGTTGGAATACAATCGCGCGCCGGTTGAGTTGGATTGTGAGTCAACCCGGAGCGCACTCGATCGGACGGCCCCGACTTACACCGATCCGCCTTTTATGGCCGCAAATACCGGCAGTCGCTGAATTCGAAATTTGCGGTCTAGAATTGCCCCCTCGAGATCAGCCCACGCGTGATGCGGCCTGATCCACGGGAGCCGGCAAGCCCGGTTCATCAGCCGCCAGGCTTGCCGGCGACTGAGGCGGGCGAGCAAGCAGGATGAGCACGAATCCGAGCAGAGAGAACAAAGCGAAGGCGACGAAGGCCGCATCGTAACTTCCCGTTCTATCGAAGACTTCGCCGGCGAACACCGGTCCGATTGCGCTGAAGACGATCGTGAACGGCATCGCGACCGCGCGGATCTCTCCCAGGTGCGCACGGCCGAAGTAGCTGGCCCAGACTGTTTCCTGGAGGGGCACCGTCCCGCCCATGGCGAGGCCGTATGCCAGCACGACCAGGACGGCCAGTAGCACCGACCCTACATGCCCGACGGCAATGAGGACCAGGATTGCCGCGGCCATCGTCAGGAACGCCGAAGCGCTGAGATATCGCGCATGGTAGCGATCCATAAGGAAGCCCCAGCCGATTTTGGACACGAGGGCGGCCCAGGCGAGAATCCCAAAGAGAAACGCAGCTGTGGAGCGGCTGAAGCCGCTGTCCGTGAAGAACGGGATCGCATGAAGGAGCAGCGCACCGAGCCCAACGTTTGCCACACCGTAGGCGAAGATCACCAGCCAGATGGTGTGAGTCCGAATCGCCTCCGAACGGGTCCATTGGACCTCCGAGACAGCCGACGCCCTGTGCCTTGCGGCGCTGTAGGCGGTCGACTCTTCGACGGTCATCCCATCCGGGAGGAGGCCGTGGTCCTCCGGTGATCGCCGCATGACAAGAGACGCAGGGATCATGATGGCGAGGACCACCACACTCAACATGATCCAGCCGCTCCGCCAGCCGTAGCTGGAAATCCACCATGCCGCGAGTGGCGTCATCAGGACGCCGCCCAGGGAAACGCCGGCGGAAGCGATCGAGATGGCCATTCCGCGCCGCACGACAAACCACTTCGCGACCGTCACATTTACGACAAGGTTGCCCAGGAGCGCGTTGCCTACGGTCTGGGCTATGCCGCGCACAAGATAGAACTGCCAGGCCGTTTCCACCTGGCTGGTCAACGCCAATGCCGCAGCACAGAGAATCGTTCCGGCAAGCATCAGGCGACGTGGCCCGCGCCGGTCGAGAGTGCCTCCGATGACGAATCCCACCGTCCCCATGACGAACGTCGAGACCGATTGGACCGCGGAGAACTCTCCTCGCGACCAGCCCAGGTCTGTGGTCATTGGTTTCAGGAAGACGCCGGTTACGTAGGCCTGCGTACCCGCCGAGATGAACTGCGCGAAAAGAGCCGCACCAACGATGTACCACCCATAGAAACGCGGCCGACGAGGCCAGTGTGCAATCAAGCTACGCCCCGCGCTGATCGATACGCTCAACGGGAGACATTGTCGATATGTGGCGGCGTGGCTGAGAGCAACGAGCCGTCCATGCGTGAACCGCATCGGGCGACCTCCCGAAGCGAAACGGGCGGGAGTATATTCCGTCCGTGGGGGCCCTTGGCCCACGGAGGCGCTATGGAGACAAACCAGGGGCTCGCTCCGCTGACCGGCGTGCGAGTGATCGATGTCGCCACCGCACGAGGAGAGCTCGCGGGCCGCTTCCTCGCCGAACTTGGGGCGGAGGTCATCAAGGTCGAACCACCGGATGGAGCGGAATCCCGTTCGATGCCGCCGTATTTTGCCGCCGACGGTGGCCGGTCGCTGTTCTGGGAAACCGCGGGGCTTGGAAAGCGCAGCGTAGTCCTTCCTATGCAACCCACGCCGGGGCAGAGGAGCGTGCTGGACCTCGTGACCGGCGCCGACGTATTTATTGAATCGTCCAACCCCGGTGAGATGGGGCCCCTTGGCCTGGGCTATGAAGCTCTGCGAATCATCAATCCACGTCTCGTCTATGTTTCTATCACGCCCTTTGGACAAACAGGCCCCCGGGCGTCCGAGCCGGCCACGGACCTGACAATCCAGGCTGCAGGCGGAATCGTGTCGCTCCAGGGGGACACTGACCGCCGGCCTGTACCAATTGGCGAACCGTACACCGCTGCCTACCACGCCGGAGCCCAGGCTGCCGCCGACACGGTGATTGCGCTAAACGAGCGAGAGCGTTCGGGGCGTGGGCAGCACCTCGATGTTTCCATGCAGGCCGCCGTCGTGTGGACCCTGATGAACGCGACGGGATTCCCACCAAACGAAGGCGGGGACATGCCCGGATATGGGGATGATCGTGGTCTGGCGCCGATGACTGCGGGAGCAGCCGTGCTCAGGCGAGCAGGGATCACAGTCCCGGTGCCGAATATCTGGGAATGTTCGGATGGTCACCTGTATGCGCTGTTCCTGCCGACGGAGCAGCGGGCCGACGTATTTCAGAATGCTCTGCTGTGGGCTGACGAAGCCGGTGCGTTGGAGGGCGACCGCGATCTCCTCGATATCTCATGGAGCACGTACCTCGCCGACGTCGAACACGGCCGGATCGACCAGGAACCGCTCCGCAGGGCGATCGACTGTCTGAAGGTCATGTTCCAGCGCGTTTCGAAACGGCAGGTGATGGAGCGCAGCATCCGGGACAACCTCTTTTGCGCGCCCATCTACACGCCACGAGACCTGTTGGATGACCCGCATCTCGAGGCCAGGAATTTTTGGCGGACCATCGATGGCGTGGTCCATCCGGGGCCGTTTGCCCGGCTGCCGGCCACGCCGCTAACTAACCCGAGACGCGCTCCGACACTCGGCCAGGATCAGTCGATCGCAGATGAGAATCACCAGTTTGAGCCTGTTCTGATTGGACAGCCGGCCTCTGAGGTGCTCCGACCGCGTCCGTTTGAGGGCCTAAAAGTGGCAGACTTCGCGTGGGTTGGCGTAGGGCCAATCGTTGCCAAGGCCCTGGCCGACCATGGGGCCACCGTCGTCCACGTTGAATCACGGAAGCGGACTGACACGCTCCGTATGGCGGCCCCCTTCAAAGGTGGCGTGCAGGACCCGGACCTCAGCCAGTTCTTCGCGAACTTCAACAGTTCGAAGCTGAGCCTCGCCCTCGACCTGACGACCAGCGGCGGTCACGAGATTGCACGAAACCTCATCGATTGGGCGGACGTTGTGGTTGAGAGTTTCACACCCGGAACGATGGCGAAATTGGGGCTCGATTACGAGACTGTGAGCCGTGACCGCACCGGCCTGGTGATGTTCAGTACGTGCCTTCGCGGCCAGACCGGGCCTGAAGCACCGCTCGCGGGGTATGGGACCTCCGGTGCGGCATTATCGGGACTGCACTCGATCACGGGTTGGCCAGACCGCGCCCCCGCTGGGCCATGGGGGGCATACACCGATTTCATCACGCCGCGCCTCGGCGTAGCCGCGTTGACGGCGGCGCTGTTTCACAAGGGAAAGACCGGCGAAGGCCAGCACATCGACATCTCGCAGGTCGAATGCGGCATCAACTTCCTTGCGCCAGAGGTCCTGGACTACACGGTGAACGGCAATGTCGCGCAGGCTGCCGGCGATGGTTCACCAAACGCGTTCCCGAATGGCGTGTACCAGGTTACTGGCACATCCCGCTATATGACGCTCTCGGTCGAAACCGCAGGCCAGTGGGATGCACTCCGGTGTCTCGCGTTCCCCGGACGATTCGCCGGTAAGGCGTTCGAAGACACGGACTACCGCCGGCGCCACGGCGACGAGATTGACGAAGCGCTTCGCCAATGGCTGCTACCCCAGGATGGCGAGCTGGCCGCGTCCACGCTGGTTGGGGCAGGCGTCCCGGCGTCGACCGTCTCCCGGCCGTCGGACCTCTATCATGATCCGCAGCTTGCACACCGAGGATTCTTCGCACGGTTCGAGCACTCGCGTATGGGATTGACGCCGTACGACGGCTTCGTTACCAATTTCTCCGCCATCCCCTCAGCCCCGCGCGCGGCCGCACCGTGCCTCGGCGAACACACCGACTTCGTCTTGACCGAGCTGCTGGGTCTCTCTCTCGCCGACGTAACCGCCTACCGCGAAGCTTCGGTGCTACGCTGACTCGCGAAGGCAACGGGACTTGTAAGCGTCAGCGGCGGAGTGCGATGCGCCCGGACACAGGCCAGGAGGGTATTGACTTCGGCCCGCTTTCGTTTCTGAGTCGACAATAAGCAGTACTGCCTTTGCCAAGAATGGAACGCGCCTCCCCGCAGGCGAAGCTGGCCGAGGGCCTCCTCACAATCACCCGGTGTACCAGGTGATTGTGAGGAGGTCGGACCCAAACCCGGAAGTAGAACGCGCTGCGTGTGACCTGGTAGTCCCAGGGCGCAGATCGGTGCCTCGAATCGCCTGCGGGCCGGCAGCGCCCTATCATGACGGCGACCCTTTTCGGTAGGCTCCGTTCACGTCTCCCGCACGCTTCCCGATCGGAGAGCCCATGCCGCTCGCAGACCCCACTGTCGCTGCTGAATACCGCGAAGCCTGGGAAGCCTGGCAGAAGCAGATCGAACACGTCCATCGCGTGCTTCTCGATGGGGAGGCGATCCGTCCGGACGCCCTCAAAGGACTTCTCAACCGAGAGGCACGTGCCCGGGAACGCTATGACGCGGCCCGGCTTCGCCTTCTCGGCATCGACGCATCTGGTCTCACCACCTCAACTTCAGGTGAAAATCCCTTTCGGTAAGATGCCCTTCAGGCGCAAAACGGTCGCGGCGATACACTGGCTCCATGGCATCACAGGACGCCCTCGGCCGGCACTCCATCGATAGCCGGTTCTGGCTCTATGGCGCATTCGTCCTCCTGGCAGTTGGCCCGCTCCTCGCATTCACCATCGGCGGCCTGACCAGCAACAGCTTCAGCCTGGAGGGCCCCGGCGGCCCCATCCTCGCCTTTTCCGCCGGCGTGCTCTCGTTTGTCTCCCCCTGCGTCCTGCCCATTGTCCCCATCTACATCACCCACCTGTCTGGAGCGACGTTCGAAAATGGCCGTGTCGCCGCCAGCCGCCGCGTCACGTTCAGCCATGCACTCGCCTTCATCTCCGGCCTTTCGCTGGTCTTCATCGTCCTCGGCACGAGTGCAGGCCTGCTCGGCTCGTACTTCCTCCAGGACAACCAGCGCATCCTCGAACAGATCGCCGGTTTCATGCTCGTTGCGATGGCCGTACTCCTCGTTCCAGAACACGGCAAAGGTTCACCCATGCGGGGCGCCCTGGCCCTCGTCGCCCTTACGGCTGCCTTCGTCTTCATCGCTGAAACAGCCAGTCTTTCAGGCGACCGCACGTCGCTCGCTCAGCTGGGCATCGGCCTGCTTGCAATCTGGCTCCGTTACTCCGGATACCTGCCTCTGACCGTGTTTTCCCGCACGTTCGAAGTGAACGTCGGCCAGAACGTCCGTTCCGTGGGCTATGGACGTTCTGCGCTCGTCGGCGGTGCGTTCGCCCTCGGCTGGACGCCCTGCATCGGTCCGATTCTCAGTGGCATCCTCACGCTTGCCGCTGCCACGTCCTCGCAGCCGTGGACCGGAACGTATCTCCTTATCGCTTATTCGGCCGGGTTTAGCATTCCCTTCCTGCTTACCGGGCTCGCCATGTCAGACGCGCAGGGGCTCTTCCGCAAGCTCCAGCAGCACGCAGGCGCGATCGAAACGATCAGCGCGGTGATGCTGGTGACCGTTGGTCTTCTGCTCTTCTTTGGCAAACTTGCAAACCTCTCCCAGTGGTTCGACTTCGTTGCCTTCAACGAAGGCCTGTAAAGCTGCGAGAGGGTCGTCCGCCGCGGCCTCCCGGGTTGGCGCCTCAACGCCAGCCCCGTTACCCTTGAGTTTGGAGTTCGTGGCGCGTTCGTCTAGTGGCCTAGGACGCCGCCCTTTCAAGGCGGAGATCAGGGGTTCGACTCCCCTACGCGCTACCACCATTTTGAATCTGGGGAGGCGCCGCGGAGCGCCTCCTTTACGTTTCGGCATGCAGCCCGTAGTGCCCGATCTGTAGCGAAGGCGGCCGACCATCCCGGCTCCCCGTCGATACTCCAGGCTCTTCCTCCACCTCGATTAGTTCCTGGGACAAGTCATTCTGCTTCGCCTGATCCGGGGCCAGTCCGCCACAATGCCGAGCCCCCGGTGTGATTTTGCACCACGGTTTGTGGCAGGAATCCGAGCCTGGGGACTCGCGATCGGGTGGTCCCACCGATAACCGAGCGAAATTCGAAGGCACTCCAGCTTCAGCGAGTGGCCGGGGTAGGCCAGCCCGACGTCCCCCGCTTACGTACGCCTGGAGATCCCACTCGCTTCACGTGCGGCCGCAAGATGGGTGCAGCGCCCTCACGCCGGGTCAACGCCAGCCGGGGGCAGGGGAGCCGCGACTGCGCATCACCGCAGGCCGGAAACGGCTGCTTCCGGAGGTTGCTGGCTTTTCCCGGAATCGCCAGCAAGGAGAGCGTCGTACTTCTCCGCGTATGCGAGCACCGCCCAGACGAATGCCGAATGACTCCAGGTAAGTGGAGAAACCGAGAGGGGAACACCAGTGATCGGATCCACCTGTTCGGCGAGGACACCGGAAGGGAGTGCGTTGGTCGCGCACCATTCCAGATGGGGCACCGCCCGACGCAACTCAGCGACAGTGGAGGATGCTGAGATTTCGTATTCGCACAGCCAGAGCGTCGCGATGAACCAGGGGTTACCAGGCACATCGTCCGGTGTGCCGCCACCGCGTTGGTACTGATCGTTCTTGTAGCGCGCCAGCCCACCGGTGGCCGTCAAGCATGTCAGCTCTTCCCGGATGACACGCGCTGTCTCCACCATGCGCGGGTCCGCTGGCGATACGACCCCCAGAGTGGCGAGGCCCAGCAGGCTCACGTCGACCACCTGGTCCAATTCGTAACCACCGTCCGTGCGGTAGCCCGAGCGAGCGAAGCGCGCATGCCCGGAGTCGAACAGGTATTGGTCGATTCCAGCAGCCATCTGGTCCGCCGCGAAGTTGTACGTGGCCGCCCGTTCTCCCTCCTTGAACACTTCCGCGAAGCGCGCCGCGGCACGGAGCCCTGCGATGACTGACGCCACCGTATAAGCATGGACGCCATAGCGTTCCTCCCACAGGTCGTAGCAGGGATTCGGGAGGAGCGATTCGGAGTCGCGGAATTGCAACAGGAAGCCGGCGGATTTGACGATGACATCGTCATAGAGTGACCTGACGAGGTCGATATCCTTGGAGCACTCGTAGTAGATCCAGAGTGCCCAGAGGATCAGCGCGGTTGAATCTTCCTGGATGGGGAGCACTTCCTCGCCATCAAGCAGCCAGGCGTGCCAGTTGCTGGCCAGCGAACCGTCCGGGTTGTAGTGCTGGAACAGATAGCCACGTTCCGCGAGCGATGGACTACAGAAATTGAAGAACTTCTGACACAGTTCTGGATACCCCGCCCTGGCGAGTGCCGCCGCCACGAAGGCACCGTCCCGGCCCCACATATAGGAGTAGGTGTCGCCGCCGAAGCGGACGATGTCCGAATCGTTCGCAGCGATGATGGCACCACGGTTGTCAATCTGTGACCGCAAGATCAGTAGGCTCCGGTCGAACACGTCCCGGACGCCCTGTGGAAGGCCGGCGAAGTCTCGAGGATTCCGGTGGACCCACACGCGCCAGTACTGGAAGGTCCGGTCCAGGAGGGCCGCAGGAGTGCGGTCAACGACCTGCTGGTTGAGCCCGGCCACCTCCTTATAGTCTTTCCCGGCGGCCAACCAGTAGTACGCGGTTGCGGTTTCATTCGCGGGGACGGCCAGCCGCGCCCCAACGGTGGATTCAGCCAGGCCCCAGGCGATTGCGGTACCGACGAGTTCTCCATCCTCGGCATCTTTCCAGGACGGCTGGGTCGCGGCTGATTCCTTCGTACCGCACGAGTAGTAGTCGCCATGTTCACTCCCCGCAGCCAGGCAATTGGCGAGGAAGTAGCGACTCACCTTGTAGTGAATGATCGAGTGCGTAGGGGGGTCGAAGAAGGCCGTATCGCCGATTTCGTGGCCGTAGAGATGGAAATCGTGATTGAAGAAGAGCCGAACATCGCGGCAGGCGCCGGAAAGGTCGCGGACCTCGATCTTGCGGACGAAGACGTTCAGTTGAATGTCGATTGCATCGTTGCAGCGAAGTTCAAGCCCCAATGCCTCGTTGGTGAGGCGAACGTCGGTGACAAGGCCGTCGTCCCGGTATCGGAGGTCCTTCGACCATTCTGGTCCCATCCAGGAGAAGTGGCCGTCGGCCCAAACACCGAACCGGAACTCCTGCCCGCGGGTGTGGTTCTCCTGACCAATCCGGGGATAGAAGATGTCGCGAATTCGGTAATCAAGGTCGAAAGCAACGAGCAGGTTCCCGTTGCTGACTGGAATGTCTCTGGGCATGAACTTCCTTAGTAGCGACGCGTTGGCGGGCTCATAGTGCCCTGGGACGCCCGGGACAGTCGCCGGCCCGTGCCGGCCGGTTTTCGCCGGGCATCGTCGTCCAAGCGTCCATAGAGGCCGGTGTACGCCGCCGCCATCCTCGAAGTTGAGAAGTGCTCCTCGACGTGGCTCCGGCACGCGGCACGGCTAATCTCATCAAGCCTTCCCACGGCACGCACCATCTCCTCTATCGAGTCCACGACGAATCCGGTCTCGCCATGCTTTACGATCTCAGGGACGGAGCCCTCACCGAAGGCCACGATCGGGGTGCCCGACGCCATCGACTCGATGAGAACCATACCAAACGGCTCGCCCCAGCGAATCGGGAAGAGCGTCGCCGCCGCATGGCGATACCACTGCTTCGCTGCACCGGCTCCGAGTTCACCGACGTAGATAACTGCCCGGCCGGAAGAGAGGATCGGCTTCATCACCCGGTTGTAGTAATCCGGCGTGACGGGCTCATGACCCAGGTCCGTCTGAAGTTCGAAGGATGCGGACAACTCTTTGAAGAAGGCCCGGTCCGCATCCTTGTTTTGGACGCAGCCGGCGATGACGAGCGTCTTTCCACTCTGTCGAGCTACCTCTATCGCGGTGTCCTGTCCTTTGTCGCTGGTGAGCCGGCCGATACTGAAGAGATACTCGGGAACCGACGGGCTGGCCCCGAAGGAGAACTCCGAAACGTCGATCCCGTGCGGGATGACCCTGGCCACGGGCATCAGGCGGTCGTATTGGCGCTCCTGGAAGCGGCTGATCGCAACCGCGTGAAGCACGGGCAGCGGACGTGACGCGCTAGAGCCGCCGGCTTTGGCGGAATGAAACTCGGCGATGCCGCTTGCCGCGCCGGGGACGTGCAACGTCATGACAATCGGCGCGGTGGGATTGAAGCTGGCGTCGTATACGCGTTCGAACCACTGGTGCATGTGGACGATATCGATGTCTGGTTGCCGCGCGCGCCCGAGGGCCAGGCGCAGGTGCTGATTCACTGCTCCCTCGACTTCGTCGGATCTGTCGCGGCAGTAGTCGCCGAGGCTCGCAGGTAGCGTTGGGTAGTGCTCACCCGCAACGCGTGAGTCGGCTGAGCAGGCCACAATCGAACGGTGACCAAGGCTGAGAAGGCCGCTATCGAGATTCTGGATGACAGCTTCGATAGGGCCATATCCGTTGGTGCTCGCGATTGGTTTGTTGACCGTCGCGACATGGAGAACGTTGAGTGCGCGGCCGGCACGCGCCCGCGGCTGGAAGGCATCCGCGGCGCGTGCCGGGACAACCTTCAACATCGGTCTGGCCCTCGGCTGCACAATCATGGCCGCACGTACCGGATGCAGATCGACCTTCCGGGCTGCCTGAACCAGCGTCGAGCGGACAGAACTGTGCCCGCACGCCGCGCAGAACCGTCGTCTGCGACGCGCCATCCGCTGGCCGCCAGCGTGGTGGCGTCCTCACGGTACGACTTCGTGTTCTTGTAGCACCGCGATTGCTCAGAACGCTGCGGCATCACCACGGCATTCCAGGAAGGCTGCGCGTAATTCGATGCATCGTCCGCTGGTGGGACAGGCGTTTGAGGTCGGGAATCCATGGGATGTCTCTTTCTAGCCTGCGGCTCATCGGGTGGCTTCGGCTGGGGTCAGGCAAGGTGAGCCAGCGCGTGTGTGCTGCGCTGGTCGATGCTGAGGTTAGGGGCGGAGTGAGCCGGCTTTTGCGGTGACATTGCCGTTGGCAGGTGCGCCTCTTAAGAAGGGCATCTACCGGGGCGGGTTTACTAGAAGCCGCGCTTTCTGGCGGAGCGACAACCACGCCATGGCGGATGGGAGCTCGAACCCGGTCCCAAACCTGCCATCGGCGGTCCAAACGAGCGATTGGCTCGTTTGGGTCGTCCGCATGTGGACACCATACCACGAGTCGTTGTTCGAGAGTTAACACCATCGAACATGTCTTGCCCTGGATGACGGTCCGCCAGGATGCACCCGTACGGGCCAACTGACATTCCGTGTGGCGAACCTCCCCGGTTCCGTCGATACGTGCATCGCCGCGGTCGACGCTCCCTGCTTCAGGATCAGCGAACACGCGGAGGAGAGATCCAACCAGCGTTGCGATGGCCAGAAGGCGCCGACGATTCGGCATCACGACACGTGCGGTCGTGAACAACGCACAAATCCGCTCCCGTGCCGTCGCAGACCGAAGTATTGGGATGACCTAGCATGCCTACATGTCCGAGTCCGCCACACCGCTCGCCACGACCGCACCCGGTTACCCTGAGCTTATCCAGGGCGGGATGGGGGTTGCAGTTTCGGACTGGCGATTGGCCCGTGCGGTTGCTATGGCCGGCCAACGCCTGGGAGTGCGCACCCTCGGAGTCGTTTCGGGCACGGGGCTTCCAGTAATGCTTGTTGACCGTCTGCAAGCTGGCGATTGTGATGCCGTTCGTGCGTTGAATGCCTTCGATCCCCGCATCGCTCGTGAGATCATGGGCGAGTACTTCGTGCAAGGGCCATGGACAGGGAGGAGACGAGGGAAGCTTCCACCAAAGCCGGAGGTCCTCGTTACAGGGAACGAAGCCACGAAGACGCGAATGATGAAGCTCGCGGTTGCCTCGGCCTACGTAGAAGTCTGGCTTGCGAAGGAAGGTCATAGCGGCCCGATCGGGATCAACCTGCTTGAGAAAGTCCAGCTGATGCATCTGCCGGCCCTGTTGGGCGCGATGATGGCTGGCGTCGATTACGTCCTTGTTGGCGCAGGTATCCCGTACCAGATCCCGGCAGTGCTTACGAGTTACGCGCGCAACGAGCCGGCGAGCTATCGGATGGACGTTGCCGGCGCCGCGGACAAACACTTGTTGACGCTCGACCCGCGGGATTTCCTGCCCGAAGGGGCGAGCCTCAGGCGCCCAGAGTTTGTACTGATCGCCTCCCACCACGCCCTGGCGATGAGGCTTGCGGCAACTGTGGAAGTCGATGGGTTCGTGATCGAAGGGCCCAACGCGGGTGGCCACAATGCACCCGCACGAGGAAAGCTCACTGCGGAAGACGGACAACCTATCTACGGTGACCGTGACAAGCCAGACCTGGCAAAGATCGCTCAGCTTGGTAAGCCTTTCTGGCTCGCTGGATCGTATGCCACGCCGGCAAGGGTCGCCGAGGCGAGGGCACTGGGGGCAGCAGGCGTCCAGGTGGGTTCTGCGTTCGCACTCTGTGACGAATCGGGACTGCGGGAAGGCGTCAAGCGGGAGATTCGAAAACGCATTGCCGCGGAAGAACTCGAAGTCAGGACCAGCACAACTGCATCCCCGTCGGGCTTCCCTTTCCAGGTGGTCCAGCTCACGGGAAGCCTCTCCGACCAGCGCGTCTACCAAGCCCGCAACCGTGTCTGTAACGTGGGCCATCTTGTAGAGGCTTATCAGAAGGATGAGGGCGAAGGTGGCGGAATTGGCTTCCGCTGTCCGAGCGAACCAGTCGACGCATTTGTGAGGAAGGGCGGCACCGAGGCAAGCACAGAGGGGAAGATCTGTCTTTGTAACGGATTGGGGGCGGCCGCCGGCGTTATCAACCCCGAAGCGGAGCCGTTTGTGGCAACCCTGGGAAAGGATGTCGCATTTTATCGGGAAATCAGGACTCAAGAGGATGGCAGCTATGCGGCTGAGGATGTCGTCCGGGCGATCCTGGCGGCCGCTCCAGTGCGCCAGTTCTCAACAAGCGGGGCGGTCTCGAAGACAGCTTCAAGGGCAGTATCGTGATGCCCGGCGCTATATGCACGAACCTGCCGCGGTGCGGGCCGTGTTACCCTCAGTGAAGGGCGGCACTGAGATCGTCGACCGGGCAGGTGGCCACGCCGGACTCCTCCCTTAACCCTTCCCCTGAGTATGACTCAACCGTGACTTCCCAAGTCAGGTTCCTGAAGGCCCGCCGGTGAGTGGTTCCAGGACATCTTCCCGAAGTGCCACTCCACGCCGCCACCGCAGATCGGGCCACCCTGACCACGCCACCAGGAACCACGGAGTCACGAACGAGGGTTGCGACGAGACACCACGGTGAGTAGACTCCGCCCGCAAATTGGGCCGAAGTCTCAGGAAGAATGCCGGCCTTCCCGACCGGACATCCACGAAACGATTGGAGAGTGAAACATGTCCGGAAGGCTGGAAGGTCGAGTCGCGATTGTGACAGGTGCGGGACGTGGCATTGGGCGCAGCGAGGCGTTGCTGCTCGCAGCTGAGGGGGCACGGGTCGTCGTCAACGACCTTGGTGGCTCGCCAGCAGGTGAAGGCGCGGATGCAAGCCCTGCAGAAGAAGTCGTCGCAGAGATCAAGAAAGCCGGCGGAGACGCCGTTGCCAACTTTGATTCCGTCGCCAGCATGGAAGCCGGCGAACGCATGGTGAAGCAGGCAATAGACACGTGGGGCCGCCTCGACATCGTTGTTAACAACGCCGGGATCCTTCGTGACCGGATGATTTTCAACACCACCGAACAGGAGTGGGACGACGTCATCGCCGTCCATCTGAAGGGGCACTTCACCGTCACCAAGTTCGCCAGCATGGTGTTTCGTCAGCAGCGCAGCGGGCGGCTCATTGGCACGGGGTCGAGTTCTGGCCTGGGCAACATGGGTCAGGCCAATTACGCGGCGGCGAAAGAGGGCATCGCGGGACTCTTCCGGACGCTTGCACGGGACCTGGGACGGTACGGCGTTACGGCGAACTACATTCGGCCGGGTGCCGCTACGCGCCTGACGCAATCTCCGGAGATGGAACAGGCAAGGCTCCGCTCGGCAGCCCAGGGGCTGGCCCGGGCAGGCGGCGGAGCATCGCTCGACGACCGGGGGCCTGATCGCGTCGCCCCGTTCGTCGTTTGGCTGTGCACGGATGCCGCCGCGAACGTCAATGGCCAGGATTTCGGGGTGAGCGGGAACACCGTCAGCCTCTATTCGCAGCCTACACCCGTGAACAACATCTACCGCCAGGGCGGCTGGACACTGGACGCCCTGGATGAGGTGTTCCCGCAAACGATTGGCCGGGGGTTGGTGAACCCAATGCCCCCGCAGGCGCCGAAATAAGGGTTGGAATCCGGCGCGCGGACCCGGGCCCTGGCCCGGGCCTACGCGCCACGAAGCGCGGGAATGAACTGGCTCGTAGCCCCGTACGCTGAACGGATCGTGCGGGTAGCGGCACAATCCTGTCGATAGACGGGTGGGGCAGCAGCACTCATCGCACCTGAGCGTCGTATTGCCCGATCCGGGCTTTACCATGCGTCAATATAGGGGCGCTTCTTACCAGTTCGAGGTGTCGTTCGCACCGACTCAAGAGTGCGCGCGATCCAGCTTCGTGTTTCCGCGGGGTCGATGAGCTCGTCAATTGCAAAAGCCTGCGCCTGGTTCATCGCGTTCCAGGCTTCGTAGTCCGCCGCAACCAGATCGTCAAAGACTTTCTTCCGGGTTGCCTGGTCTTCGATGGCGGCGAGCCGGGCCTTCTGGCTCAGCCTGATGGACCCTTCAATGTTCATCCTCGCGAATTCTCCGGTCGGCCACGTCACGTTGAAGATCGACGGTGGCTGCATTGCCGCTGCCCCGAGGCCGGTTCGTTTTCGCAAGACGATGTTCATCACCGGGACCGTGAGGTTCGACCCCACCAGGAACATCCGGCTCGAGTGACGGAGGATGGCGGTTCGTTCCGTTTCCGGGCCGACCATTGTTCCAGGGGTGTCGCAGAGCGAGATGATTGGCAAGTCAAATGCGTCGCAAAGCTGCATGAAACGTGCAGCCTTGTCGGAACCGTCCGCGTCGAGCGCCCCGCTGAGAACCAGCGGGTTGTTTGCAATGACCCCTACCGGGCGCCCTTCGAGCCGTATGAGAGCGGTCAACATCGCCGCACCGAAGCCCGCACGAAGCTCGAGCACCGAGCCGGTGTCGGCAAGCAACTCGATCACCCTGCGCATGTCGTAGGCGCGAACCCGGTTTTCGGGCACGACAGAGCGCAGGAGCCGTTGATCAGCGGCTTCCCATGGCGATGTTGCCCCCTGAAAGTACGAGAGGTAGCGCTTTGCGGCGGCGGTGGCGCTGGCTTCGTCCTCTACAAGGACATCGATCACACCATTGGGAAACTGGACCGACGTAGGCCCGATGTCTTCTGGGGCGACGATCCCAAGGCCGCCTCCTTCGACCATCGCCGGTCCACCCATCCCAAGATTTGAATTGTTGGTCGCGATGATGACGTCGCAGACGCCGAGCAACCCTGCATTGCCAGCGAAGCAGCGTCCGTTCACCACGCCAACAAGCGGGACGAGTCCACTAAGCCTGCTCGCCAGTGTCCACAAGCTGGTCGTGGAACCCTCGTTGGCGCCATGTTCTCCCGACCGCGCTCCGCCACCTTCGGCGTAGACGACAACCGGCAGCTGGCCCTGCTCCGCGACTTCGAGCATGCGGCGAATCTTCGCCATCCCCCGGCGGCCCTGTGTACCGGCGAAGACCGTGCCGTCGTGCGCAATGATTACGCATTTCGATACTGGGGCCGTGAAGAGTTCGCTGTTGACGGCGCCGATGCCTGCAACAACTCCGTCTGCCTGAGAACGTTCGATGAGCTCAGCGGTCTCGAAGCGGTGCTCCTGGGCAGCGACGACGAGCCGTCCGTACTCCAGGAAGGAGGCACCGCAGAGGTCGTCGACGTTCTCGCGGGCGGTGCGGCCGCCCGAAGCATGACGCCGGGCGACCTGGCTGCCGCGTGCCGAGTCCAAGGTCTGAGTACGGCGGACAAAAACCGACTCAAGGTCTGACCGCACGCGGTCCGGGTCATCGTCGATGCTTGCGGCCAGGTCGTCAGCATCGATATCCGTCGCTTCGATGTCGACCAACGGACGGCCCTTCACGGCAATGGCACCCGCAGCCGCGAGGACGGTCACGACTCGCCCGCTGACGGGCGATCGGACCTCGTGCTCCATTTTCATGGCTTCGATGACGGCGACGATCGCACCGGCCTGAACCATGTCACCCGGAACTACATTGACACTCACAATGGTGCCCTGGACCGGAGCCCTAAGCACGAGCATGCCACCAAGGTCGACCGGTGACACCAGCTCATCCTCTTGTTCTAGGGCTGTCGTCCTGCCGGCGCTTTCGTGTGGCGCCGGACGCGGCGACGGTCTGGACGCAAACGCCGCCGAACGAGCGGCAATATCCGATGTGTGATCATCGATAAAACGCGTGGTCAATGTGCCCTGGCGGACAGCCGGTTGCTCGAGCAGCGCGCGAAGAAACGGGATGTTGGTGGCGATGCCCTCGACGTC
Source organism: Dehalococcoidia bacterium (assembly GCA_020432045.1). Classification (GTDB taxonomy): domain Bacteria; phylum Chloroflexota; class Dehalococcoidia; order Tepidiformales; family Tepidiformaceae; genus JAGQHB01. Next base: position 59,301 of record JAGQHB010000102.1, read on the forward strand.
GAATTCGGCTAACGCCCGTTCGAGCCGGGTGACCGATTCTGTGAACGTGCCCGACGGCACATGCGCGATCACCTTTGCGAGGAGGCTGTCGTAGGCTACGCCGGGGGTAAAACCAACATAGCCCGCGCCATCGGTCCGGACGCCCAGGCCCGACGGGGGCTCGTATCGAGTAATCGTTCCCAAAGCGGGCTCGACGGTTCCGTCCGGCGCGATCGTTTCGAGATTTATGCGGGCCTGGATCGCGTACCCACGTGGGTTTTGACCGGCGTCCGGGGAGATACCCAGCTGGCCAAAACTCTCTCCTGTGGCGAGTGCAATTTGAAGGCGGACGAGATCAACCCCAGTTACCTCCTCAGTCACCGTATGCTCCACCTGCAGTCGCGGATTGGTCTCCATGAAGAAGAACGCTCCGGGTGAGCTTACGTCGACCAGGAATTCAAAAGTGGCAATGCCCTTTAGCCGGGCTGCGCGTGCCATTGCCAGGGCCGCATCAGTGAGCCGCGTGCGCATCGCGGGGTCGAGAGACGGCGCAGGCGCAACCTCAACGATCTTCTGGTGCCGCCGCTGAAGCGAACACTCCCGTTCGCCGAGGTGAATGACAGAACCGGTGAGGTCGGCCGCCGTTTGGACCTCTATGTGACGCGCCTCCCGAAGTGCCCGTTCGATGTAGAGGCGCCCGTCGCCAAACGCAGCTGCGGCTTCGGACCGGCAACGTTCGAACATCGGTCCTATCTCGGCGGCGTCAGTAACGATGCGGATTCCCCGGCCCCCGCCGCCTGCAACCGCCTTGATTGCCATCGCAGCACCCGAGCCGAGGGATCCGAAGAACGCAGCCGCCTCCCCGCTTGATACCGGCTCCACCGACCCGTCTAGCAGCGGGACATTGAGGGAACGGGCCAGTTCTCTGGCCGCGACTTTGTCGCCGAACAGTCGCAGAGTCTCTTCGGGCGGGCCAATAAAGTTCAGGCCTGCGGCGGCGCACTGACCGGCGAAGGTGGCGTTCTCGCTAAGGAAACCGTAGCCGGGGTGGATAAGGTCACAACCGGATTCGCGAGCAAGCGAGATGATAGCCGGGCCGTCCAGATAGGCTTTCGCGCCCGACCCGGGCAAAGCGAGCGACTGGCCAGCTTTGAATCGATGGAGCGCAGAGTCGTCGTCAGTGGCATAGATGGCGACCGATTCGATGCCCATCTCAGCCGCAGTCCGGGCGATGCGGATAGCGATCTCCCCACGGTTGGCGATAAGGAGGCGGCGAACAGTCAATGGACCTCTCCGGCAGGCGGGGTGTGCGCAAGATACAGGAACGCTACCGCGAGGTCGTAGCTGACACATCCGGCGCCACCATCAGAAGCCCACGTAGCGACAGCCATCCGACGCACATCTCAGCGACATGCCCCCGCGCAGCTTATTAAGGACACGGTGGTGGTTGGCCAAGGGCTCCCGTCGCACGACATGTCCCATCAAGGGATCAGCGATCGGTGGCGATTCGTGGTGGCCAGAGTTGTTCCACGGCGAACGCCAGCCCTATGCCAACAAGCCATGCCGCGAGATGCTGGTAATCCGCTTCGTGGCCACGGAACCAGAGCCTGAACGCATGGATGCCTAATCCAAGGAGAACGGCACCGGGTCGCCACCTGCGCGGTGCTGCGACGGCGAGGCCACCGAGTGCAGCGAAGCAACCCGACGACGCTCCAGAGTCCTGCTCGAGCGCCCAACTGAGTGCGGTCGCGTTGCCGAGTGCACCGAGCAGCCGAAAGAGCACGACTGCGCCTGCTGAACTGATCGCATCGCCGAGAAAGAAGATCAACGCGGTGCGCCTCCATCCCCGCAGAACCTCGTAGGGTGGCACGAACGTGAGGAGCATCAACAGGATGGTCCAGTCGAGAACCGTGCGCGTCTGGACAAACGTGCCGGTGAAAAGCCGGTAGAACTGGAACATGACGAGGTCGTGCCAGTTCAGACTCAACGCATCAACGAAGCGGGCGTGGAGGCCATGCCACATACCAACAGTGGCAACCGTGGCCACGACCGCGGTCTGCGCGAAGGTGAACCATGGGATGCGCCATCTTCGACCAGCACACTCCATCATCAGGGGGGCGATTCGGCGGCCCGAGCTGAAAGATGCCATACGGCATCGAGGAGGTGTCCCGTCAGCGCTCCGGCAGCGAAGCCAAAGCCATGCTGGACATCAGAGAACTTCGGGTTCCAGATCATCGGCACTACGAATGCCGCAATTCCAAGTACGGTTGATGCAATTCCCGGTTTTCCGTGAGTGACGGCGGCGGAGGCCCCGAGGCATCCGAACGCGCCCACGGATGCTCCGGTCTCAAGGCTTGACGACCAGCGCACGGCTGTCTGGTTCCCGGCGACGCCTGTTGCTCGCAGCAACATGAGCGACGCCGCGGATCCCAAGAAATCGGCAACGAAAAAGACAATACCGGCCCGGCGAGCACCTCGCACTCGCTCGTAGGCGAAACACGAAACGCCCACCAACAGCAGGATCGGCAGTGTCACGCCGGGCGACTGTTGAACAAAGACATTCCCGAGCAAGCGCTGAGCTCGAAGGTTAAGGATGTACTCCCAGTTGATGCCGAGTGCTGCAACCAGGCGGCGATGGCGCCCTGGGTTGTGCCATGTTGCCAGTTGGACGGCCAGGATAGCGGCCGTCAGGATAGCCGTGAACCACGGTCTCGGGAACGCGAAACGCCGTTTCCTCACCTCCACTTCTCCAACAGCCGCTGGGTGAACCGCGGCAGCCGGATTGGAAGAGCCCCGGAGCGCTCTCCGGCTCGAACCACACTCAACAGGAGCGAAGGCAGGTCAAGGTCGTTCTCATAGACGAGGAATCGCGGCTCCCATCGGGGGTTCCACTTGTCTTTGAACGCTCTGAGACCCTCGAAGTTGAAGGCCGAGCCACCGAGCTCTCGAACCAAACGCACGGACCGCCCGCCCAGGCCCCCTTCATCAACGCGCGCCAGTGGTGCGAAACCGAGGTTCATTCCGTCCAGTTTCTCGGCCCTAAAGAAGTCGATGAGGTACACGAACAGATAATCCATGACCCCATCGGGAGAGTCGGGGCGCCGTCGCATCAGGTCGAAATTCCCATTCTTCGAAGCGAGCGGTGGAAGCGCATTTACGAACGCTTCGATCCGCCCCCCGGACGACCGCACCACGAACACGTCCGTCTCCTGCAGGTACTCCCGACCGAAGGCTCCCAGGCTGAAACTACGTTCGCGGTGGCCGCCGTCCGCGAGCCATGCATCTGAGACCTCGCGCAACTCGTCCAGAACGTCGTCGCCGATCGGCTTCGAGAGCTGCTCGATGGTGCACCCACCCCGACTGAGCCGGTTGCACGCATTGCGGACGTGCTTAAAAGCTTTTCCATCAAGGCTGAATTCCTGGACGGGGACGATGGCCTCCTCGCCGATCTTCAATGCTTTGAACCCCACCGCTCGCAATGTATCTGCGCCGGGCTCGGTCACCTGATGGAACGCGATCCGCCAGCCGTTCATCTCGCAGAAGCTGCCGAACTGCCTGGCGACGGCAGGCACGGCAGCTTCGGCGCCGATTGGTTCGCCCAGTGCAACCGCCGTTCCGGAGACTACCCGGTAGCCAATAAATGCATCGCCAGCCTCGCTGAAGAAGTAACGCTTGTCATCCAGCAGGTGGAAGTACGCGATCCCTGAGGTGGCGTATCGCTCCAGCAGTTGGCGTACGAGCGCTCGCTCCGTGCGAAGCGTGGTTGCGCGGTCGATGACCGGACGTACCAGCAGCCAGAGTCCTACGACCAGCACCACCAGCGCCGTGATCCGCACCGACTCGATGAACCAGTGGCCATGGCGCGAAGCCGGATCGATCGTGGTTGTTGGCAGGATGAAAAGGAGGCGAAAGCCATTCTCGACCGCTTCCAGGAAGTCTGGAGAATGCCGAAAGTCCCGGTCCAGGAAGTAGATGCCGAGGACGCCATAGGTGAACACCCCAGCGAACCCGAGGATGAGCCACACGGCCCCCTGCCGCGCCCGGACGGGGTCACTCCGGGCCGGAAAGTATCCCGCTGTCAGAAGCAGGCTGACCAGGGCCACGGCCGTAAGACCAACCCCTGCGATGTCGGCACGCTTCAGCGGATGGGCGATTAGCGAGCCGCACAATGCTGCTACGGCCACGAGCCAGGCGGCGCGCTTTCCGCGAGACAGTCCCCCAACGGAGCCAAGCATCGCTATGGATGCGAAGAGCAACAGAAAGCGAGAGCCCCGAATCGCAACCCCGTGGATGTGTTCTGGTCCGAGACTCAGCAGCGGCTCTCGTACGGCCGCCAACCAGACATTTGTGAGGGCGAGCATCAGCACCAGGGCTGCGATAGCGCGCCGCACCGTCCGGCGACTCATGGCGGCACTGCGATGTTCGTCGACAGTTGCCGGGCGGCGATCGCTCCGAGCACGAACGGGACCCAGGTGTCGAATAGACGGTAGACGAGAGTGGCTGCGGTGGCCGTGGCGACCGGCAGTCCGAAGGCAACCAGTACGGCGCCGAGCGAAGCTTCGGCTGTCCCCGCCCCGGCCGGGAGTATGCCCACTATCGAGAACAGGACTGAGATCGCATACGCCACGAGTGCCACTGCGAGGGACACTTTCCCGCCGACCGCGTAAACGACCAACCAGAGAGTAAGGATCGCTAGAGCTTCCCACGCCAGGGCGTGAATGGCGGGCGGGATCACCCGCATCGGCCCGCGGCGGATTAAGCCGACGGCTTCGAACAGTTCGTCTGCTGTCGCATCGGAGTGAGACGCAGCGTCGAAGGGTCTCCGCCGAGCGGTGGAAAGCAGCTTCTTCGGAATCCGAAAGAGCCAGCGGGTGGCCCCGCGACTTTGAAAAGCAGCGACGACCGCTGCCGCCTGGACGCAGAAGTACACGGCGAAGATCAGTGCGGCGATCAGTTCAGCTCTGTGAAGTTGGCCATCCGCCCACGCGGCAACCAATGCCGCAACGAGGACTACCGCGAACGAGAGGTGGCCCGTGATCGTAGCCAGGACATACGCTGCGGCCACTTTCCCCAGATCATCGCCCTGTTGCCTTCCGTGGCGGAGGAACAGTCCGATACCGCCCATGCCGCTCGACTTCGAGACCTGATTCACGAAAAGGGCACCAAGCCCAAGCATGACCGCGTCGCGCCCGCTGAGGCGGAGTCCGAGTACGCGATACGAAGCCCGGAACATCGCGCAATAGTTCAAAACGGCAACGGCCGTGAGGGCCACGATCGCTGCGAGGGAGTACGGGTTCGTGCCTTTCAGTGCAGCAGCGATAGTTGGTAATTCGTTTCGATTGGCAACGACGAAAACCAACGCAAGCACGATCAGGGCCGCTGAGGCAACGGACGTCAGCCACCGTCGCCGACGCTCGCCCTGCGGTGCTATCCGTTCAAGCATCACGCGCCGGCATCACACGGCACTCTACCGGGAGAAACTTCGTAAGCAACGAGCGAATTGATTCCCAGCTTCCCATTCGGACCCTGCGGACAAGGGCGACTCACCGAACTCAGACTATATACCGGGAGTAGTTCCAATCAGCTTAGTGTCAGGCCACACTGACGGCCGAGGGCGTGAGGCTGTCGGAGCCCGTGCCGGGTCCCGCCGACCGCCTTCGAACCACCAGTTTGCGTAGCTCCTCGACCCACAGTACGAGGCTCGCCACGGCACCAATCGCGAACACCTCAGTCAGGCTGAAAGGCACCGTATGGAACACGCGATTGAGGGGTGGAAGGAAAACGACGGCCGCATGAAGCAAATTCCCAACGACGAGCCCTCCTATGAGCCAGGGGTTCCTTAACAGATCGAAGCTGAACGCCGAGCGTGAAGCCGAGCGGCAGTTGAGTAAGTTGAACCACTGGCAGACCGCCAGAACCGTAAAGGTCTCGGTCTGCACCTGGGCGAATGGGACGCCCTGAGAGTCTCGGAAGATAAACCAACCGAGGGTGGAACCGGCGATGGCAGGGGTCATGAACGCCATCCTCGTGAGGATGGTACGGCTGAGGAGTGGCTCGCCGGATGGCGTCGGCATCTGCTGCATTTCGTGCCCTTCAGCTGGCTCCATGACCAGGTTGACCGTCACCGTCCCTTCTGTAACCAGGTTGATCCACAGAATCTGCACTGCCGCGAGCGGAGGCGGGTAGCCGAGGATGACTGCGATGAGAAGCACCGCAACCTCCGCGACAGACGTAGAAAAGAGGTACAGGACGACCTTCTTCACGTTCCCGTAAACGACGCGCCCTTCCTCAACGGCTGCGACGATGCTGGCGAAGTTGTCGTCGGCAACAACCATTTTCGCCGCTTCCTTCGCGACCTCGGTCCCGGTGATCCCCATGGCAACGCCTACGTCGGCGCTTGCGAGGGCTGGGGCGTCGTTGACGCCGTCGCCCGTCATGGCGACGACTTCGCCCCGTCGCTGATAGGCCTTCACGATCTGGAGCTTCTGGGCCGGGTGTACCCGCGCGAACACCGAGATGCTGTCGACCCGCTGTTCGAGTTCGATGCCGGACATCTGTTCAAGCTCACGCCCGTCGACAGCCTCATCGCCGGGGCGTGCGATACCAAGCATCCGGGCGACTGCCAGGCCGGTCGCCTTGTGGTCGCCTGTGACCATCACCGGACGGATGCCCGCTGCCCGGCAGTTCTCCACCGCGACCTTTACTTCGGGCCGTGGCGGGTCAAGCTGTCCAACGAAACCCAGCAGGGAGGCCCGCCCTCGGAACGCTGCAAACCGTGCCCGGCCATCGACCTCAGCTCCTTCGACTATCGCGACAGCCAGCACGCGGAGCGCCTGGGTAGCCATCGAATCAGCAGCGGCCAACAGGGTCTCCCGGGCCGATTGATGGAGGACGTCATCACTGCCGTGGCGCCTGGCGTAGCGGCAAAGGTCGAGGACAGCCTCAGGCGCTCCCTTGATGACAGTGGTCACACCCGTAGGTGTGTCATGCTGCGTTGCCATCATCCTGTCATCCGCATCGAACGGCAGTTCCGCGCTGCGCGGATATCGAGTCCGCAGGCCGGCCGGCGCCACCCCGCCCTTCCTCGCGAGGGTGAGAAGCGCCACTTCGGTGGGGTCTCCAAGTGGACGCCACTGGGGCGCGGATTCATCAGGTTCCAGGAGTTGTGCGTCGTTGCACAGGACTACAGCATCGAGGAGCGACTGCAGACCGGTATCGGCAGCTGGATCGAGTTCATGGCCAGCTTCGAGAAAAGTCCCCTCGGGAGCGTAACCCGCTCCGGTCACGAACAATGTCCGTCCGTCTGCGAGTGCAACCGATGTGACGGTCATCTCGTTACGGGTGAGCGTGCCCGTCTTGTCAGTGCAGATGATCGTGGTCGAGCCGAGCGTCTCGACGGCTGATAGCCGGCGGATGATCGCCCGGCGGCGAGCCATGCGCTGGACGCCAACAGCGAGTGCCACCGTCATCGCTACGGGGAGGCCCTCCGGGATCATCCCGACCACCTGGCTTACTCCAACAAGGGCGATTTCGCTAAAGGCAAGCCCTCGGGCCAGACCTGCGAGGACAACAACCAAGAACATGGCCAAAGCAGCGAAGATGATGTAGCGCCCGAATTCCGCGACGCGCCTTTCAAGTGGTGTCTTCGGCTCCTTCGTTGCGGCGGCTAACGCGGCGAGGTGGCCGATCTCGGTCGCCCCACCTGTAGCGATGACAACGGCACGGCCACGCCCGGCCACCAGGTGCGTCCCGGCATAGAGCATGTTGCTCCGATCTGCGAGCGGCGTGTCAGAGGGCAAGGGACTGGATGCTTTGGTCACGGGGAGCGATTCACCAGTCAGAGCAGCTTCGGCGACCTGCAACGCGGCAGCGTCGAGAAGCCGTGCATCGGCGACTACCACATCGCCTGCGTCGACCAGGAGAACGTCGCCAGGGACGAGCTGTTCGGCCACGACGAGTTGTTCCCTGGAATCGCGAATGACCCGCGCCTGGTGCGCGGTCAGGCTGCGAAGCCCTTCAAGGGAACGCTCGGCCCTCCCTTCCTGGAAGGCGCCGATGAATGCATTGAGCAGCACCACGATGGAAATGACGGCAGCGTCGCTTCGGTGCCCGAGGCCGAGAGCAACCGCGGCGACACCGAAAAGCATGTAAATGAGCGGGCTCTTGAACTGTCCGAGGAAAACCGCGAGGAGAGAGCGCCCCCTGGTGGCCGGGAGGGTATTGGCACCGAATTGCGCCCGGCGGCTAGCAGCCTCGCTGGCTGAGAGGCCGGCGGATGAATCTGATTGAATCGTGAGCAGCGCCTCCGAGATGTCAGTGGCGTGCCACGCAATCAGGTCGCTGTCGTTCATCGTGCGCATTCGTTTGCTCAGGGCGTTCCGTCCTTGGTCCCGCGAAGTCCGACACTCGGGACGCGGCCGCCATAGGGCATGCTCTCAGCAGCGTCAATCGCCGTCCGTCTGCCACGTGGCGGCTCGCAAGGCGAAGTGTTCCGGGTGCTGGCTAGCCTTGACCACGAACGCGAGCCAGGCGTCCATTTGCGCGCGACTGCCTCCCCCCGTTACCGGGTGCCACCAGCCTACTATAGGCAGTGGTGTCGCTTTGTGGACCGAAAGCGCGGGCGCTGGAACGAGGTTCGTCCAACCCCGCAGGCGCCTGAATACTGGCGCGCCCCGTGCCGTGACCGAGGAAGGCGCATATGGCGGACGTCGTGCTGCTCTCGTTCGGAGTTCTCGCAGCCGCTGCGGGCGGCGAGCTCTTCGTCAGAGGCGCCGTCGGAGTAGCGGCGTGGCTGCGCGTGCCACCCGGAATTATCGGAGCTACCGTCGCGGCCTTTGCGACCTCAACGCCGGAGTTCTCCGTAGCAATCAACGGAGCAACGACGGGACACCCCCAGATTCCTCTCGGCGACGCCTTAGGCAGCAACGTCACCAATATTGGGCTGGTGCTCGGCCTGACGCTCCTGCTGGCACCTTTGGCGACGAACCGTGGCGCGATCCGCCGCGATTTGCCATTTGCCTTCGCGGCGCCCGTGATCACCCTGCTCCTCCTCGCTGATGGCGAGCTTGGGCGAGTTGATGGGGCGGTGTTCCTCGCGGTGTTTGCCACGTGGCTTGTCATCGCCGTGCTTGAGGCCCGGCGAGCGAGGACCGCGACCGTAAGCATTATCGGCGAAACTCGTCCCCGCCGCGCAATCCTCATGTCGGCTGGTGGGTTACTGTTGCTTGGCCTCGCCGGACGGCTGATCGTCCTGGCGGCGAAGGGGATCGGGGAAGACCTCGGTATTGATTCTTTCATGGTAGGCGCCACGCTGGTCGCCGTGGGGACGTCGGCGCCTGAACTGGCGACAACCGTCGTCGCGAGCCTGCGTGGTCATGCTGAAATAGGCCTGGGCACGCTCGTCGGCAGCAACATCTTCAACAACCTTTGGATCGTGGGAGTCACAGCGCTCATCGCTCCGATCGGTGTCCAATGGCGCGAAGTCACGACGGCGTTGGTGGCCTGCATGCTCCTGCTCCTCCTCGTTATCCCCGGTTCGGCCGGAATACTCGGGCGACGGCGCGGACTGGGAATGCTGGGAGGGTACGGCATATACATTGCCGTTCTCCTCTTCGTGGCCTAACGCGCGCCATCGCTGTAGGCCCGCAATGCGGGGTCGCTCGCTTACTGATAGGGCCAACGACCGTGCCGGCCTGACGGTTGTGACCATGGAGGGCCGGTGTGGCATCGACGCCCGGCCGCGACGACACATGTGTCAGTCCGGCCCGCGGACGTGTCCCGCAGGACCTAACGTGAGAAAGTGGACGATCTATACCGTCCTGCTATCGTCTGCATAGACTGCTAGGTCTATTAGATGTCTGTCCGGTCCGCCGTTCGCCGCGGCGACCACACCTTGCTCGTCGCATCGCTCGCTGCAGTCAGAGGTCAGCTCTCCCGTTGCGCTAACGGGAGATTGGTAGCGGGACCCGCCTCTTGTCTCGTCTGGCTGCCGTATGCTCCGGATACTCATCTTTCGACCACCAACGGAGGGCCAGATTGGATTGGATTACGCCATCTATCGCGGTTGGCAACTTAGAGGACGCGATGAATATTGCCGGCCCGCCGAAAACCGTTGACTCGGTACTGTGCCTCTCGGGATTTCCGGTACTCTCGTATGTCCCGAACCTCCGGTGGTGCGGAATCCGGCTAATCGATGGGCCGGGAAACGATCCGGACCGCTTCCTGAAAGCCCTCGAATTTCTCGACGAGGAACTCGAGGCACGCCGGAAGGTGCTGGTTCACTGCATGGAAGGCAAGAGCCGATCTGTTCTCACGGTGGCGCTGTACATCGCGGCGACTGACGGGCGGACGTTGGAAGACGCGATTGACCTCGTGGCCTCCCGGCGGCCCGTCGCAGCCGTCGACCCGAGCCTGGTGGCGAGTTTACCCGCGGCATGGCCACAGGCAGCGGCGGCAACGCTCCGCCGGCTACGCTAAGACAACACCCAATCGGCTATTGCATGGGACCGGCCTCGCTCTACGCTGGTGACGAGTGCCCTGCGTACGACTTCGCGGTCGTCAACGAGACGCAGGACCGGAGCCGACGGTCCTCGTGTTCGACCAGCGTCGCCGACGATCGATCGCCGCACAACTCGTGAGACTCACGCGCGTCTTCTCCGCGATGTCCCGGAAGGCCTCGTCGAGGTCTGCCGTCGTGTGCGCCTTGTAGTACTCGCCGTTGCCGGAAGAGGCGGTGTCAGTCATCACGCAATCCAAGACGCTATCACTGAGTCCAATCGTGTAAACGGTCATGCGTTTGGCGGCAGCCTCCAGGGTACATGCGAGCTACAGTCGTTTGGCCTCAAAGAGACTAGATCCACGGGTATTTATGCTTGCGGGTGTCGGCAACCTGTTCGGAATCGAACCTCGCAAAGAGGGAGAGCGGATGCCGGCCCAGGCGGCCCAGGCGGCCCACGGTCATGACATGGTGCGGAGCGGTGGAGCCAGGATTCCGATGTCGGACGGTCGATCGTCCTGAGCCTGTGTATACTGCGGCCCATGCTAACGATTGGAGGGTAGGCCGCCCCAGGATCCTCCGGTGCGGCGCCCGTCAGATGAAGCCCTCGGGTCCATACATTGGACGTGCTGTCGAGTGGGGGCAGCTGAGCATGGCCTGGAAGCAGGCACTGGAGGGAGAGCGGCGGGCGGTCTTCATTAGTGGTGAGCCGGGAATCGGCAAGACGCGCCTCGCGACCGAATTCGCCAGAGAGATCGAACGGACCGGAGGGGTGGCGCTGTTCGGCCGCTGCGACGAAGACCCGTTGCTCTCGTATGAGCCTTTTGCACGGGCACTCCAACAGCTAGCTGCACGGCTCTCGCGGGCGCCGGTATCTTCCGAAACCGGGCGGGCAATGCTCACGGAGCTTGTCCCGGCACTCTCCGATCCGGTGGAGGCCGCGGGCAGCGGACGGAACGATGCCACGATGCAACGCCTCCTCCTCTTCGAAGGCGTGCGCTCCGTGTTCCGGACGGCCGGCAATCTCGGCCCGCCGTTGCTGGTGCTCGACGATCTGCAGTGGGCGGATGCAGACACGATAAGACTGCTCCGCTACCTGATGCGAGAAAGCTGGGGGACGCCCGCCCTCGTCCTGGGACTATTCCGCGACTCCGAGCCCGGCACGGCGCGCGAGTCGCTGCGCACCCTCGTAGCGGACCTGTACAGTGACGGCAATATCGAGCACATCGAGTTGCACGCACTGGACGAAGTCGCGGTGCAGGCGATGGTATCCCACCGCCTCGGCCATTCAATCGGCGCGGAAAAGGCGAGCGCGATCCATGCGGCCAGCGGCGGCAATCCGTTCTTCGTTAATGAAATGGCCGCTTCAATGGACGAACCTGCCACCGGGCAATTCCCCCATCGTCTCCCCGTGGCGACGCGAGATGTGATTGCCCGCCGCCTATCAAGACTTTCGCCCGCCGGTCAGGCACTCCTCCAGAGAGCGTCGGTCCTTGGAAGCACGGCCAGGATCGCTCTGCTGCGGGTGCTCACCGATGGCGATGAGACGGCGCTCACCAACGGCCTGGGCGAGGCCGTGAACGCCGGGCTCCTCTATGAAGCAGGAGCCGCCTACCACTTCAGCCACGGGCTGGTCCAACATGCCGTTCTCCAGGAGATCCCGCTCGCCGAACGGCAACTGCTCCACCTGCGCATCGCCCGGACGATGGCAGACGGGACCTCGCAGACCGCGGACGAAAGCCCGTTCGCACTGGCCGGTCACTATCGCAACGCGGGCAGCGCTGCTCCGCCGAGCGAAGCTCTGCCGTCCGCGCTGGAGGCGGCTGATGCAGCGTTGGCGACCTATGCGCTGGACGACGCGGTTGATTGGTGGGAGTGGGCCCTCGAGTTGATGGAGGCGCTTCGTTTCGATCCAGCCACGAGGGCCGGGCTCCTCGAACGCATGGCGAGGGCCGTCGACGCGGGCCGCGAGCAATCGAGGGCGACACGCTACCTGGAGCGTGCGCTCGTGCTCCGCCAGAATTCCGGCGACCAGCTCGAAATCGCCACCGCGCAGTCCCGGCTCGGCGCAGCACACGCGAATGGAAACCTGCGGAACACCGACCTGGTGAAGGCACGGGAGTGCTTCCAGACGGCGGCGCCACGTCTCTCCGAGGCTGACATAGCCCGGCAGGCAGCGATGCACCTGAACTGGGCTCGCCTCGGCATTAGCTCGTTCTGCATTGATGACCTGCGCCACGCGGAACGAGCGCAGGAGCTCAGCTCTTTACTGGGCAAGGAGCCGATGATCCTTGGCAGCCGCATCGCGCTGGGCGGGCTCATGTACCACAGGGGCGAAATCGCCGGAGCAATCGGCGTCTTTGACGAGGTACGCCAGGCGGCGCATGCGGCCGGCGATGTGGTCCTGTCCGGCATGGCGGCCTTCGTCGCCGGGATCATGGCACAACGCCTCTGCGCGCCACGCCTCGCCGTCGAACGGTTGCGCCCGGAGCTGGATGCGTGGCCTGCGCCGGCCGCGGCGGCACCGTGGGGTATCGCGGCACGACTGGTCAGCGCCCTGGCCGACACCGGTGACATTGGCGCGATCCGGGCCCTCGAACGCGAGCACACGGCCCGCGAGGGGGAGCGGATCGAGGCACTCGTCGAACAAGGAGCACTGGCCTTCTACGAGGGCGATTGGAGTGGCCCTGTCTGGGCGGATGTTGAGGCCTCGGCCACGGGCGCCATGCGTCGCGGCGATCGGTGTTCGCGCCAGAACCTCGGGCACTGGTTACTGCGTGCCTTCAGGGCTCGAGGTGAGCCGGGACGCGCGGTCGCGTTCGCTGAGGAGGAGCTCGCCTCGGCAGTAGCCGGCAGCTCGGTTACCCAGGAGCTGGTTGCCCGGGCCGAGCTCGCGCTTCTCTGCGCCGAGGCGGGCGCGACCGGGGAGGCAATGGCGCACGTTTCACGGTGCCGTGAGATGTTCAGTTCCACCGAAGAGCGGCATGGACTTGAGGGCAAGCTGTTGCTCGCGGATGCACTGGTCGAGAACGCAGCCCATGGCCCCGACGCGGCAGCCCTCGCGTTCGAAGAGTCCATCGACGTCTTCCGTCGCTACTCCACGCCCTGGCTCGAAACCCGGGCGCTCGAGGACTGGGCAGAAGCGCTGCTGCACGCGCACCGGCGACGTGCCGCAGCCTCGAAACGGCGCCAGGCCGAGGCGCTGTACCGGAACATCGGTGCAGGCGAGCCCTGGTTATCCCGCCTCGCGGCAATGGGCCGGATGGATGGCCTTCGCGCAGACGGCACGGACCTTCCCGATGGCATGACCTCCCGCGAGGTGGAGGTCCTTTGCCTCGTCGCACGCGGCCAGAGCAACAAGCAGATCGCCGAAGAACTCGTCCTCAGTGTGAGGACGGTCGAACGCCACATAGCCAACGTCTACGAAAAGGCTGGCGTCCACACGAAGTCCCAGGCCACCGCCTACGCGTACAGCCACCACCTCGTCTGAAACGCGCAACTGAATTTCTGGTGCGAACAGGGGTGGCCGCCGCGTTGCTCCGGTGAGCCCGCGCAATCCGCCACCTCCACCCTAGCCAGGCACTGCGTAGTTCCCGCCAATCGCACCGGCCGAGCCAAAGCCCGCCGGCCGCAGATTGCGTAGTCACGCGCATGTGTTGGCAGGTCCACCGTCGTAGCGTCGTGGTGCCGGGCGACTCGCAGGACGTTGTCAGCAACCGGCTGGCAGCACCCGGCGGGTCACCGGCCCACGCACGACCCGGAGGGAAGCATGCAGGCTGCGAAGGGCGATCCACGGGGTCGCGGGTTCGCCACGAAATGAGCCGAGGTAAGGGCGGACTCCCGGCATTCACCGTCCACCAGCCCGGGCGGGACGGGACATTCTTGCAAGGACAACCACTCATGATCCGGCAGACATTGTTCGGTGTCGTCGCGGCCTTCGGGCTTGCAATCGCAGGTCTCGGACTCGGTAGTCAGTCCGCGTCGGCGGAGGTCATCAAGAACGGCCGCGTTTCTGTCGTACGGACGGTCGACAACCCGTGCGAGCCAGGGACAACGCCGATCTACCTCGCTGGTACGGTCCATTACGTTTGGTACACGACGCCCGACGGCTCAGTGAAGATGAACATCCAGGGGCACTACAGCGGAGAGGACGCCAACGGTGTTCGCTACGTTTTCCACACCCAACAGCACATGGAGCACTGGGCGTGGCCCGTCATGACGCCCTTCACTGACACCGTCAGGACGCACCTCATCAGCAAAGGCTCGACCGCCAACGCGCTCGTCGTGATGACCTTCGACGTGCCCGCCGGAGGACCAACCCTCCCGACAACGACCGCAACCGCCTGCGTCGGCTGAGGTCGCATTCGACCTCACTGGCGACCCCTGCGGCTGCGGCCCATCGCAGCTGCAGGGGACAACAAGCATCACAAACCGACTGGAGAAGGAGACCCAATTGTGCCAAACCAACAACACGCTTCGTTCACGACGAGACTGGCCCTGGCAATGGCCGCGTGCCTCGCGCTTCTCGCGGCGATGGCGCCCGTTCGCGCTGGCGCCCAGGCGCCTGCATCCGTGGCGCTGCTGGCCCAGCGATTCAGCGGGGTCACGACGCCAGGCCCGAACTTTGACCTGGTGCAGAGCGTCATCGACTTCGGGCCGGGCGCCAAGGGCGCCGAGATCACAGCCCCGGTGCCCCACTACGTCAGCGCGGTCGGGGGTGACCTGGTGGCCGATATCGACGGTACGCCGCAAACGATCCCCGCCGGGAAGGGGATCGCCGTTCCGGCTGGCGCGAGACTTGTGATCAGCAATGCGAACACGGCAGGGACTACCCGCGCCTTCGTCTCGTCACTGCTCCCGCTCGCTGCCACCGCGAGCGTCCACCAGCTCTCTGGCCCTGGCGTGACGATCTTCGGGACGTCGCGCCTCACGATGTCCGGCGCACCCGCTACGGTGGACATCATCCAGTCTGGGGCGAGGTATGACGCTGGGTTTAAGAGCTCAGTGCACATCATGAACGAGCCCCACCTCATGACGCACCTCGAGGGTGTGACCGGCTACACGTACGTCGACGGCCTAAGCGAGACGTACCGGCCGCCGGCCCAGGGCCAGATGTACGTGGGGCGGCCGGGCTACATGCAAAACGTCGGCAGCGAAAAGAGCGCTTTTCTTATGACCTGGGTATCTGCGCCTGCGGCACCGCTCACCACGGCCGTCACTCCCGCAACAACGCCGCAGCCGCCCGCGCCTGCGCCGCCAAACACCGGAACTGGAACCGGACCGAGCGATGACGCGCGATGGTCGCCGGCGGCGTGGATTGCAATCGTCGGCGCTGCCGCACTGGCGGGGCTCAGCCTGCGGCGCCGCCACGCGCGCTAAGGCATCGCACCCCGGTCACCGCCAGCAACCTGCCGGTGGAGACCGCCTATCTTCAGAAATGGGGGGCGATGGTGAGTGCCTCTCGATGCGCTCACCACCGCCTGCACGACAGAGGCGATTCAAAGGACTGCGGTGAAGGATGCGCCTGGCCTGCCGGAACCCGAATCGGCCCGGCCGGCCAGGCGCATCGTCGCATTCCCCACGATCCGTGGCGAAGCTTCAACGGCGGTCTGCCAATACACACCGGGCACAGCTGGCGTCCATCGCCAGATCCGTACTTGCCGAGATGCCTTTTGACGCTCATCTACTCCAAGGATGCGGGGCTGGTGCGCCGAGCACGCAACCCTGGTGCGAGCAACTGCCGATGCATGCGCGCCGGTACATCGACACACCGATTTCGAACAGGCGATCGCCTGTCAAGCCTGGCAGCAACCCCAGACGCTTACCACCCCGGGTTCCGGGCAAACCCACTCCGTTCACGCGGAGAGGATCCCGGAGGCGATCAAGTCACTCAAACGTTTCCATACAGGAACCTGAGCGCCCGCCCGAGTGTTTGCGGCGGCCGGCGGGCCGGTCGATGCTGGATCAGCTCGCCCCGATCTGAGACCAAGGGTCCGACTCGCCGGCTGTCGTGCCCGGCGTCCGAACGCGTTGCCTATATGAAAAGGCTCATAGGCAGCGGTGCTCAGGCGTGTCATCATCCAGCCGCTATGACGATGCAATTGGGTCCATCCGGGTACCGAAGGGCGATCCGCCATCCAAGACTGATTGTCGCCGCGGTTCTGTTGCTACTACTGGTCATGGCCCTCGCGAGCTTCGCGTTTCGTCCCGGGACCGGGAGCGCGAATATTCCGTGCGGTTGCCTGCCGCCTCCGCCGGGCCTCCACGGAACTCACTCGGCTCCGGCGCTGGTGGCCGCCCGGCCCGCAGGCACGATCCTCCCAATCGATCGGGCCGTCGCGATCCACACATAGCGTTCGAGGTTCTCGTGCCACGCCGAATCAGCTGGGGCGGTTGATTTATCCGGGGCTGGTATTCAGGTTCCCGACCGACGACCTGGCTGCGTGCCTTCGGTCATGCCGATAGAGGGACCTGACCCACAGCGCAACAACGAGGCAGTCATACGCAGGCCTGCGAATTGCGCCCGGCAAACACACCGCCAAGGGGTCGCTGGAGACAAAGAAAAGCCCCGGAGGCGGAGCGGACGCCTCGGCGGGACTTTTCAGCTGCAATTCTAGCCATTCTGGAAACGCCTTTCTAGTACCTAAGGCAGACGTTCCACGCACTCTTGTCGCTGTAACGCTCCTGCCCGCCCTCGACGATGAAGACGTTGTTGCCGAGCAGCCCATCGGCGTTGGCCCGGTGGTCCTCCGCGAGGCCGCCTTTCTCGTGCGGCCTGGTGATCCAGCGGTCGCACTCGCACGCTTCGCTCGCAAGCTTTTCGGTCGTCGTCAGCGCTGCGCTTGCGTTCTCGGGCGGCCAGCTCTCCCCTAGCAGCTAGCTGCTCGCGACAACACTCTGAGCTTAGTTGTATGGTTCAGAAACTCAGCACAGGAGGTCGCTCACGATGCTTTTTCACATTTCTTATGTACCTCGAGCCGGAGCGGACGCACGTGTGGCACTTGGCCGCTTTACCAAGTGGACCCCTCCAGCTGGACTCGAATTCAAGTCACACCACGCCTCTGGCAATGGTTGGGGTGGGTTCGCCATCGTTGAGACCACGTCAGCAGCACTCATCATCGAGGCAACGGTCACCTTCGCTGATGTGCTCGAATTCGAGGTCAAGCCCGTCCTCGACATCAACGAGGCGGTGCCGATCCAGATGAAGGCGAATGCCTGGATCGACTCCCTCTCCTCGTAAGCCCGCGAGCCGAGAGGGCGACTGATAAGCCTATGGCCGGTCCGGCGAAAGCCTTGTCTTCGGGTTAAGTCGATAGGACGTCGTATCGCGGCACGGACGGTCCTTGCAGGTCGTGATTAGAACGAACTGAGCAGACGGGGCTCGACAGCCGCTTAAAACGCTCTCCATGGCAGTTAGAGAACCCGCTGGGTACATCGAGTTGGCTTCAAGGACTTCCGTGCCGCCGCTGAGTCCGTTAGCCGATGTCTACAGACTGGGCACCAGCGGGTTGGAGGGGCGGGCTAGCACCCGACAGCTGCCCGGCTTGGGTCTCGACCACCTTCTTCGCGGATAGGGCTCTACTGATCATATGTCTGAACGTAAAGGAGGCGCTCTGTAGCGCCTCCTTAGCTTCGAATACGATGGTAGCCCGTAGGGGATTCGAACCCCTGATCTCCGCCTTGAGAG
>JAGQHB010000103.1 GCA_020432045.1 Dehalococcoidia bacterium
AGCCCTCGGTGGCGAGACCTGCCGCGAACGTGACTCCGTGCTGTTCTGCGATGGCGACATCGAAGACGCGGTTCGGGTGCTTCGCGTGGACGGGAGCGAGGCCGGTCCCCTCGAGCATTGCTGCCGTAACGGCGACGACGCGCGGGTCGGTCTCGATCAGCTCCTGGACCGCCTGGGCGAACACCTGGCTGTAGGTCGGGAGCGGTGCGGGGGTACCGGGCGCCACCGGCTTCTTCAGCCAGTAGGTGCCGGAGTGGCTCTTCACGGGGTCGATTGCTGCCTCGGGGATGCCGTGGCCCTTCTCGGTGAGGATATGGAGGAGCACCGGCCGCTCAGTATGGCCCGCTTTGATTGCGGCAAAGGTAGCCTCGAGTTCACGCAGGTCGTGGCCGTCGATTGGTCCGTAATACTCGGCGCCGAACTGGTCCCAGAAGCTGGCGGGGACCAGCAGTTCGCGCATTGTGTTCTTTACTCGCTTTGCAGCATCCCACGCCTGGCGGCCGAGCGGCAGGTGCTCGACGACGGTGCCGACTTCGTACTTGGCCTTGCGGTAGAGCGGGTCGACGCGCAGCTTGTTCACGTTCCGGGAGAGCGCGCCAACGTTTGGGCTGATCGACATCGCGTTGTCATTGAGGATGACGATAAAACGCTTCTCATGGAGTTCGCCCGCGTGGTTCATGGCTTCGAGCGCCATGCCGGCGGTCATCGCACCGTCGCCGATGACCGCGAGGACCCAGTTGTCGCCGCCCTTCATGTCGCGGCCGACCGCCATGCCAAGTGCCGCGGAGATGGAGGTGCCGGCGTGGCCGGCCCCAAACGCGTCGTGTTCGCTCTCGGTGCGGTCGGCGAAACCGGAGAGGCCCTGGAACTGGCGGATCGTGTTCATCCGTTCCCGGCGGCCGGTCAGGATCTTGTGCACGTAGACCTGGTGGCTGACGTCCCAGAGGATCTTGTCAGACGGTGAATCGAACATACGGTGGAGTGCGACGGAGAGCTCAACGACGCCGAGGTTCGACGCGAGGTGTCCGCCGCCACCGATCGTTTCGACCGTGTCGACCAGGAACTGGCGAATCTCGCCCGAAAGCTGTTCGAGATCTCCGTAGTCGAGTGTCTTCAGATCTTCGGGCGAACGCATGCGTTCCAGCAGACTGTTCATGGACATCCCTCCATCAAGAACCAGGCCGATCAAACCACGAACGGGCACCGTGAACAGTGCGTTGGCTCACACGCCAACCGGGAGCAACGTACGAACTGGCCGGCGGGAGCGTCAACCCGCCCGATCAACCGATCGCTTCAGCGGTGCGTGCGCCATGTACGCTCCGCGAATTGGCACCCGCTCCGACAGTGGCCGGCGCCGCTAGTTGGATGGTGAATGTCGTGCCCTTACCAGGTTCCGAGGCAACGGTGACCGTGCCGCCCATACAGGTGACGAGTTCACGGACGATCGAGAGCCCGAGGCCGGTGCCACCCTCACGCCGGCTGCGTCCACGGTCGACGCGATAGAAGCGGTCGAAGAGGTGCGGCAGCGCCTCCTGCGGCACTCCCACGCCGTCGTCGGCGACGGCTAGCTCCGTGATGTTCCCCACGCGTCGCGTTGAGAGGCGGATGTTGGCGCCATCGCCGGCGTATTTGATCGCGTTTTCGACAAGGTTCTGGATGCAGCGGTACAGGAGGTCAGCCGAAGCCATCGCTTCAACGTTCGCGTCGCCGTCATGGGCCAGGGAGACGCCACGCTGATTGGCCAGTGGTTCAAGCTGCGCGATCACCTCGCGCACCACCGCTCCCGTCGCAACGGGCTCCAACTCCGGCACTTCGCCTTCGCTTGTGGTGAGCAGGAGGAGGTCTTCACTGAGCCGGGTGAGGCGCTCCGTCTGGGCCTTCACGGTGTCCAGCAGCTCCTTGTATTCCTCGGGGGACGCTTCGGGATCCATCTCCAGGACTTCGATGTTCGTGCGGATGGCGGCCAGCGGAGTCCTCAGTTCATGCGAGGCATCCTGGACGAACAGCCGCTGCTGTGCGAACGAGCGCTCAAGCCGCTCGATCATGGAGTCAAAGGTGTCGGCGAGCGTCTTTAGTTCGTCGTCCGGCCCCTGGTGGTTGATGCGCCGCCCGAGGTTGGATGCCCCGACCTCCGCGGCTGCCTCCGTGATGTCCCGCACGGGGCGGAGGAGCATGCCGGAGAGCAGGTAGCCACCGACGCCTGATGCCATCGCGAGGCCGAACACAGAGATCAGCGACCAGAACCGCAGCTTCTGCAGGTTCTCGGCAAACAGCGTGTCTTCCGCTTCCTGGAGGGTGAGGATCGGCCGTAGTGCCAGTGCCTGCCCCGGCCCTTCCCGGACCAGCTCATAGCGGGCATCCTTCACTTCGAGGACCGTGCGGTCGTACCGCATCGCGAGGTTCAGCGCGACGACGAACGCGACGGCAAAGACAAGCAGGAGGCCGGAATACCACAGCGTCAGCTTGAAGCGGACGGTGCGCGTAAACGGCGGCAGGAGCGTGCTAGAGGACGTAACCCTTCCCCCGGATGGTCTCGATCAACTGTTCGCGGAACCCCTCATTTAGCTTACGACGCAGGTTGTTCATGTGTACCTTTACGGTCTGCGTAAAGGGGTTTGCGTGCTCGTCCCAGATGTGTTCCAGGAGTTCCTCCTGGGGGACGGCGCGGCCCTCGTTGCGGGCAAGGTAGTAGACGAGCGAAAACTCTTTGGGCGTCAGGTGGATTTCCTGGCCGTCACGTTTCACGCGGTTGGTATTTGGGTCGAGCTCGAGCCCGCGCGTGTCGATAACAGGCTCCCGGAGGCTACCTTCACGCCGCGTGATCGCACGGATGCGGGCTGCAAGTTCGCTGAAGGCGAACGGTTTCACAAGGTAGTCATCGGCGCCGTGGTCGAGGCCCTCGACTCGGTCCCGGATGGCACTTCGGGCGGTCAACATAATAATGCCGCCGCCGAAACGGTCTTCACGCAGCCGCCGGCAGACCTCCACTCCGTCGATGCGAGGGAGGTTGAGGTCGAGACAGACGACGTCGTATGTGTTGACCGCGGCCTTCTCAAGTGCCTCCGCGCCGTCAAACGCCACATCGACGGCATAGCCGAGCTTGGTCAGACCGCGTTCGATTGCACTCGAAATGGGCTCTTCGTCTTCGACGACAAGGATGCGCATGGGTGTCCTCCCGTAGGCGTGTCCCTAGTAGGGTATCGACCGTCCCGCGAAACATAGGTAAAGGTTATGGTAAAGAAGCTTAACCGGGCAGATTCAGGATGGCTGGTGGACGTAACGCTCGACGAGCCGCCGGGAGCCATCCACACCCAGCTGGCCGAACAGGCGGACGAAACGCCCGGTCAGCGCAGTTCGAATCAGGGCGCGTTCGCTGCCGGGTATTTCGAGGCAGCGTTGCTTGAACGGCCCCCACGCTTTGCGGCGGCCACGACGGATGAACTGGGCGTCTGTCTCGCCCGGCTGGCGTTCCGAGGCGAGCGCTGAGAGCGTCCACGCGTGCATTTCGTCCCGGAGGCCCGCCGGGAACGCAGGATGGTCAATAACTGCATCCTGGAAGCCCGTGGCGAGATGGACCTCCGCGCATGCGACCTCTGGAAAGCGGCTGAACATTGAATCGGGGAGGGTGCTGGCACCGTGCTGGACGGTACCCGCCATCCCGTAGCGATCCGTGCAAATCGCTGAGAGGCGTCCGAGCGTTTCGAAATCGAGGGCGACGTCGGCCGTGCTCCCGTCGGGGAGGATGACGCCGCCATGCCGGGTCCCGGTTTGGACGCTCACCTTTGAAAGGCCGCCCACGGGCTCGCCCCTGGTGGCTTCCAGAAAACCCTCGACGAACGTGATGAGTTCCTCATCTGTGCTGTTGTGGCTGCCCACTTCGCCGATTTCGCCGCCGATGGAGACGGACACACCTTTCTGCTGGTTAGCACGAACAACCCGCGCCAGGTGCGCCGTAAGGTCGACATTCGGCCGTTGCTGGTCCGCTACCGCGGGGAAGGCGAGGTCGACAAGGGTCGAAGCATCGATGTCGATGTTGCCGAAGCCGGCGGCCAGCGCATCGACGATGAGCGTTTCGAGCGCTGCCATTTCGGCAGCGCGGTCGGCTGCATAGGCCGCTGGACTCGCCATAAGGTGGTCGAGCTGGAGGAAGACTGGGCCGCGCCAGCCCGATGCAAGCGCTGCCGCGAGTACCTGAGACGCGAACTCGGCCGGGTGCTGTCCGGTAAAGCCAACCTCAGCACGGTTGATCTCGAAAATGGCAGCCGCACAATCCGTGGCTCCCATAGCGTCAAACATGGAGCGGGCGACCTCGAACGTGAGGCCGCGGACATTGACCGCGGGCACCGTAAAACCGCCCGTTTCACGACGGCCTCTCGCTTCGTAGAGGGGAAGGATGGAGGCCGAAAAGATGCCGGCAGCGGAGGCCATGTCGAAGATGGTGGCCCGGGCGGTGGCAGCCTCCGCACCGTCGCGGGTGGCAGCACGAGCGAGTTGGCTGATCGCCTCGATAGCAGCGGAATCCATTGGGCCGAGGTTACCAAATTGCCGCAGTGGGAGTACGGAAGGGCAGCGGAGGCACCGGATCGCACGTATCATGGGGCGAAACACCCCGGTGGCCTGCTGCAAAGCCGTGGGCTGCCCCCTAAGGGAAGGGAGACACCAAACCATGGTTATCGCACCTGCCGCTCCGGCAACTGAGCTTGGCCTGAGCGGGATTGCCGATCTCCTCGGCGCGAAGGCTGAATCACTGCTAAACCATCGCTGCGAAACAATCCCGGCCGACTCGCTCTACGTGCCCGGAGGAGACTTCGTCTCCCGCGTGTGGGCGGATTCGAACCGTTCGCCGCAGGTGCTCCGGAGCCTTCAATCGATTATCGACCATGGCCGCCTCGGCGGGACGGGGTACGTGTCCATCCTGCCGGTGGACCAGGGGATCGAGCATTCCGGCGGTGCGTCGTTCGCCAAGAACCCGGCGTACTTCGATCCCGAGAATATCGTCCGGCTTGCGCTTGAAGGTGGGTGCAACGCCGTTGCCTCGACGTACGGAGTGCTGGGGGCGGTGTCGCGCAAGTTTGCCCATCGCATCCCGTTCATCGTGAAGATCAACCATAACGAACTACTTACGTACCCCAACAAGTACGACCAGATCATGTTCGGGACCATCAAGGAAGCCTGGGACCTCGGTGCAACCGCCGTCGGTGCGACGATCTACTTCGCCTCGGAAGAGAGCACGCGCCAGATCGTGGAGGTCGCGAAGGCGTTCGCGTACGCGCATGAACTTGGCATGGCGACCGTCCTGTGGTGCTACCTGCGCAACCCGGGCCTGAAGGTCGATGGCGTGAACCATGAGACGTCAGCAGACATAACAGGACAGGCAAACCATCTTGGTGTCACGATCCAGGCGGACATCGTCAAGCAGAAGTTGCCCGAACAGAATGGCGGATTCCCCGCACTCAACCGCAACGGTGCGAGCTATGGGAAGAGTGACAGCCGGATGTACAGCCAGCTGTCGACGGACCACCCGATCGACCTCACACGCTACCAGGTGGCGAACGGCTACATGGGTCGCGTCGGCCTGATCAATTCTGGTGGCGCGAGCTCCGGCGAAAGCGACATGGCGGAGGCGGTGATGACCGCGGTCGTGAACAAGCGAGCCGGCGGCATGGGCCTCATCAGCGGACGCAAGGCTTTCCAGCGGCCGATGGCGGAAGGGATCGGGCTTCTGAACGCGATCCAGGACGTCTACCGCTGTAAGGACGTGACCCTCGCCTAATCCCAGGGCAGCGCTGACGACGAAGAAGCCCGGCGCCTTGCCGGGCTTCTTCGTCGTCAGCGGTAAGGCTGACTGAAGTCGTCAGGCTGCGCGAGTATCGGCGCCGGACTCACCGCGTGTAGTCCCGCGGCGTTCGAGCATGTAGCCAAAGCCGCGGATGTTCACGATGTAGTTAGGGTCGGCTGGTTCGAATTCGATCTTCCGCCGGATGCGCCGGATGTACACCTTGACGATTTCCTGCGCTTCCCGCTCAGAGTATGTGTAGTCTTGGACGGCACGGAGGATCTCGACGGGGCTGATGACCTTGCCAGCATTGCGGGCGAGGTAGGCGAGAATCTTGAACTCAGTCGGCGTGAGGGGGATAACCTCGTCGCCGCGCGATGCCTGGCATCGATCAAAGTCGAGTTCGAGGTCTCGCACCTGGATGCTGGCCGGCCCGCCTTCGAACGCATCGAACGAGGTGCCGGGAGATTTTCTGCGGGCAATGGCGCTCAACTGGGCTGTGAGCAGTTCGGGACCGTCGGTGTCGCGGAGGCACACATCGGCGCCGGCGTCGAGTGCCGATGACATGCCGTTTACGTGTGGGCCGGGAGCGATAACGACGATCGAGGCTCGGCTCGATCGTGCAACGTTCCCGATTACCGTCAGGTCACTCTCTTGCCGCGGGTCCACCGCCAGCAAGACGAGGTCTGGAGCAAGCTGAATGAGCAGCCGCTCCGTGTCTCGATCGTGTGGCCGTTCCGTCGTGATGTACCCCTGGCGGGCAAGTGCCGGCAGCACATCGGCCGCCCGGTACTCCCGTGTGTGGGTCACGAACGCAACGGAACGCCTCATGCGATCATCGTTCTTGTCTGGCATTCCTTCCCCCGGTTCATCCTCTTGCTATACGGCTCAATGTTGCGCGCGGGGTGGGTCGCGCTGAGCCCGTGGTCTAATCATCGGCAGCGCTGGCCCGGCCGAAAGGGTGTCCATGAAGTAGAGATCCGATCGGATGCAACAAACCGGCCACTTGGGCCGGTTTGCATGGCAGAGCTGCGGTTAGGACTGTCAGGCGGCGTCCTTGAGGAGTGCTCTGCGCAGGCGCTTGACAGCCTGGCTGTGCAGTTGGCTTACCCGTGTCTCCGAGACCGACAGGACGACCGCGATGTCTTTCATCGTCAGCCGCTCCACGTAGTAGAGGGATACGACGAGCCGCTCGCGTTCCGGAAGGCCTTTCACCGCGCGGATGAGGTCTTCGTACAGTTCCTTTTCTTCAAACATCCGCGTGAAGTCGATGTCTTCGTCGCTGGTAGGCATCTCCGCAGCGGGGAACGAATCGCCGTCGTCGTCCTTGGCGAGCATCTTGTCTAACGAGACGGTAACCCAGCGTGCGTTCGAACTCGCATCGCGGTACTGGTCGATCGAGATGCCTAGGTGCGTCGCGGCCTCGACTTCGGTCGGAGTCCGTCCGAGGGCGACCTCGAGTTCAGATTGTGCGCGTTGGACGTCGCGGGCCTTCTGTCGCATCGTCCGGCTGAGCCGGTCCATGCGCCGGAAGGCGTCAATCATAGAGCCACGGATTCGCCGCACGGCATAGGCGTGGAAGTTCGTGCCCTTGGTCGGGTCGTAGCGGCGGACCGCTTCCACGAGCCCGCAGGTGCCGTAGCCCACGGCGTCCTCATATTCGAGCAGTCCCGGGATTTCCAGTGGAAGCGAGCGGGCCACGCGCCGCACCAGGGGCGCGTACTGCGTGACGAGCTGTTGTTGCGCTTCGTGCGGGAGGCGGTAGCCGCCGCCCTCTTCGTCCGCCGGGACGAGTGTCTCGAGATCAACGGTACTAGTTGTGGTGTCCATCCCCTACCTGCCGGTCCTTTGTAGTTCCGCTCTGTTGTCCGGTGTGAACCGCCCGAGTTCGTTCAGGACTTCCTGATTGTTCAGGGTGTGGCGGTGACAGAACAACGCATTTCCGGTGACAGCATCGTTCCGCCTCGGTGACTGAATGGGACATAAAAGAGGAGCGTGAATCTGTATAAACACACATAACTGATATAGTGCGAAGTTACGCTTTTATGCGATCACTGTAACCCGCCGCTGTGGGTGCCCTTGCGCCAGCCGGGCCCCGGGCCCTGTAATGGCCGCGCATTGACTGCGGAACTCATCATTTCTGAGGGCGTCGGGCGTCTGCGGCGCGCGATCAGATCCGACCATGGTTCGTGGGCCGACGTCCCGCTGGCTGCTGAGGGGCTGTGGCCTTCGTGGTCGCCCGATGGCGCGCGCCTCATCGTCACCTGGGCCGGAACCCGCGGAAAAGACGTACGGAGCGCGGTACGGCTCCTCGATGGGGACGGGCGCGCCATCCGCGACCTCTACGTCTCCGCAGCGGACGGTCCGGCGGTCATCGCCCCGCGTGTGCCGCAATACGCCCGGTGGTCTCCGGGAGGCGACATGGTTTCCATCGTTGCCGCCGCTGCAGATTCTCTCTCGTTGTATCTCAGCGACCCTGAGGGTGTTTTCACTGCCGACCGCATCGCCAGGGGCGCTCCTATCTTCCATACGTGGTCCGACGACGGGCGATTCCTTGCGATCCACGCCGGGGCGGAACTGTTGCTGTACCGCGTAGCAGAACGGGAGACGGTGCTGCTCGCTTCGGAAGCAGTCGGCTTTCGCGCGCCGGTGTTCGTTAGCGGCGGCCTCGCGTACTGCATTGCCGCCGCCGATGGGGTCACACTCGTCTGGCGCGATTTGGACGCCAGCGAGTCGCATTCGCTGGCGAGCTACCCGGCGGGTGCCGTCCTACAGCGGAGAGGTGGCCCCGGTGGCGAACTGGCCGTGTCGGTGGCTGCAGGCGAGGACATGGCCGGTTCGCTCGGTGGAATGTGGGCCCTGGACCCCGGTGGAACAGCGCGGCCCCGGCTGATTGTTCGCGGCCCGTTCAATGCCGCAGCCTGGTCGCCGGCCGGTGATAAGGTGGCCCTGATCGTGCCCACGCAAATCGGTGATGGACGCTTCGCCGTCAACGTCCACGACGCTGACGGGCGCTTCGACTCGGCAACTGAAGGGTTTGTCCCGTCGCAAGATATGCGGACCTTCATGAGCTTTTTCGACCAGTACGCGGGGTCGCATCCGGTCTGGTCTCCAGATGGAAGCGCTCTTGTCGTGTGTGGACGGCTTCCGGGTGACGGTGTTGCCTGGTCGTTCGCAGACCAGCAACGAGATTATGTATGGTACTGGAGTGCTCACCGGGGATCGCCACTGGAGATGGTCGGCGCCGGCGACGCTGCGTTCTTCGCACCGGAGAACGGAAACGCCCGGTAAGTGGCATCGTTGGCGGGTGCCGAGGGCGCCGATACACTCTCCACAACCCATGATCCTTCCGGACAACTGAGAGCCCCCAACCCATGCAAATGCCGGTCAAGCAGGACTCGCCAGGGACGGGTGAGCATGTCGCTCGCGTCATGGTCATCGTCTTCCTCGCTCTCGCGACACTGATGCTCGCGTTCGCACTAGGATTCGGCGTCCGGGAACTCACGGACGACAGCAGTGGCAGTGCTTCGCCGGCGGGCGGTTCCGGCGGTTCGAACGGCGTGGCGGCGCCGAATGCGGCCTTTATCGATGAGATCGTGCAGCTGCTCGAGTCCCAGTACGTGGACCGCAAGCTG
Source organism: Dehalococcoidia bacterium (assembly GCA_020432045.1). Classification (GTDB taxonomy): domain Bacteria; phylum Chloroflexota; class Dehalococcoidia; order Tepidiformales; family Tepidiformaceae; genus JAGQHB01. The sequence continues at coordinate 9,412 of JAGQHB010000103.1, forward strand.
CTCAACACGGACGACCTTCTTGATGCGGCAGTGAACGGAGTCATCACCTCCCTGAACGACCGCGAGACGCATTACATCCCGCCGGAGGACCTGAAGGGTGGCGCCCTGGCGCTCGATTCCAGCTACCAGGGCATCGGCGCGAGTGTTTCGGACAGTGCGGGCGAGATTCGCATCGTCGCGCCGTTCCGTGATTCGCCTGCCGAACAGGCGGGCATCCGCTCCGGTGACGCTATTCTCGAAGTCGACGGTGAGCCGACCGATGGCTGGACCGATTCGATGGCAGTGGAACGAATTCGCGGGCCCAAGGGTTCAACGGTCACGCTCACCGTCCGGCACACAGATGGGAGCGTTGAGACGCTGGACATCGTCCGTGGCGAGATCGCCATCGATAGCGTGTTCCGCGAGCCGAACCTTGAAATCATCCCGGGAGAGAGCGACAAATCGATCGTGGACCGTACCGGCGCTGTTGTCAGTGATATCTGCTACCTTGCGATTTCCCAGTTCCATGACAAGACACACCAGGAGCTGATCGACCGGGCTTCTGACATTGAAAAGAGCGGTTGCACGGGCCTCATCCTCGACCTCCGGTCGAACCCCGGCGGTGGCCTCCAGGCCACGATCGATGTGACCGATGAGTTCCTCGACGAAGGCACGATCATCATTGAACAGGATGCGAATTCGAACCGGCAGGTCACTTCGGCCAAGAATGGCGGCATCCTGACGAAAATCAAGATGGTGACCCTCGTGGATGCGGGCAGTGCGTCAGGCGCCGAAGTCCTCGCCGCCGCTCTCCATGACAATCGGCGTAGCACGACCATGGGCGCCCAGACGTTCGGGAAGGGGACCGTAAACCGCCTCTTCCCGCTGCAGAGCTGCGGCAACCCCGACGACTGCGGGGCGGTGTACATGAGCGTTGGCCGCTGGCTCACCCCGAATGGCGACCTCATCGAGGGCCTTGGCATCGTCCCCGATGTAGCGATCGAGATGACCGCGGAGCAATACGTCGATGAGGGCGACGTACAGATATTCGCCGCGATCGACTTTCTGCGTCAGAAGCCCTAGCACCCTACACTGGGTGCAGCGAACCGGCAGAGGGCGTCATCCGGCGCCCTCTGTTTTGTTCCGGACCGGACTATGAGCACCAAGACGAAGGCCAGGCCGAAGACCAGCAGCAACAGCGGCACGATCGCCCTGAACCGCCGCGCGCACCACGATTTCGAGATCGTCGACCGCGTCGAGTGCGGGATTATGCTGACCGGGTCCGAGGTGAAGTCCGTCCGGGAACATCGTGTCCAGCTCCAGGGCTCATACGCGCGCATTCGGAACGGCGAGGTCTGGCTCCTCGATGCGCACATCGCTCCCTATGCCAACGCCGGCTATGCGAGCCATGAGCCAACGAGAGACCGCAAACTGCTGCTGCACCGAAAAGAGATCACGCGGCTGTCCCAGATGGTCGGTGAGCAAGGGCTGACGCTGATCCCGCTAGCGATGTACTTCAAAGGCGGGGTAGCGAAGGTGGAGATCGGGGTCGCCCGAGGACTTCACCATTATGACAAGCGAGAACGCATCGCTGAACGCGACGTGAAACGGGATGTGCAGCGCGCGTTGCGCAGAAACGCCTAGCGTTTCTTCCGGCGGGGTGACGCCGGCTGCGTCGGGAACTGTCCGGCGAGTTCGTCCGGCTGTTCAACGCTGACGCGGAGCCGTTGGGCTTTCAGGCCGAACACTCGCGGCACAAGCCAGACTCGGACCTTATCCCGGAGTTCCAGTTCAGTGATTCGCCCGGGCGCTGAGGCCAGGACGACCGTTGACCCGAACCAGGTGCGGACGCCGAGGCCACCCCACCAGGGATGTTTTGCGGTTCGCGCGGCCACAATCCCTCCGGGCGGGATAAGCGTGTCAATAAATCCACCGAAGCGAACCCGCGTGCCCTCCGGCCCAACGATGACGCGGGAGGCTGGCATCTGAAATGCAAGGCGGCACAGCCATACGAACACGAGGGCCATGAACGCCGCAGGTATCAGCGCAACCAGGCTACCGTTATCGATGAAGGTCGATACCATTCCGGCTGCCCCGGCGCCGAGCACGAGCGCGCCAAAGATCAGTACGACCTGAAACAGGCGCATCCAGCGGAACCGGTAGCATGTTTCAGGCATCCGTGAGCGCGGCGACACCGGGCAGCTCGCGGCCCTCCAGCATTTCAAGTGATGCTCCGCCCCCGGTAGAAACGTGGGTGAACTGGTCCTTTAGTCCGGCTTGCGCGACGACTGCCGCCGTTTCGCCACCGCCGACGACGGTGGTTGCATCGAGCGCAGCGATAGCGCGAGCGAGGTCGAAAGACCCGTGCGAGAATGGCTCCATCTCGAAGACGCCCATGGGTCCGTTCCAGACGACGGCCTTCGCCCGTGCGAGAGCGGTGGTGAACGCAGTGACCGACTGAGGTCCGATATCGAGAATCATGTGCCCGTGCGGTACCGCGCCTACGTCGACGGTGGCGGTGGCGGCGTCCGCTGCAAAACGGTCGGCGGTCACGCAGTCCACGGGGAGGTGGACCTCCACACCGCGTTCACGTGCACGGATGATGGTCCTACGGGCGGCATCGACCTGTTCGTCTTCTACGAGCGAAGCCTGGACGTCGACGCCCTCGGCTTTCAGGAACGTGTTGGCCATGCCGCCGCCGACGAGGAGGATGTCGATCTTCGGCAGGAGATGGTCGATGGCGGGGATCTTGCTGCTCACCTTTGCTCCGCCGACGACGGCTGCAAAGGGGGCCGGAGGATTGGCGACGAGTTCGCCGAGGTAGCGCACTTCCTTCTCCATGAGCAGTCCCGCGGCTGATGGCAGAAGGCGCGCCACGCCCTCTGTAGAGGCATGCGCGCGGTGCGCAGCACCAAAAGCATCGTTCACGTACGCGTCGGCGAGCGATGCCAGTGCGGCCGCGAATGCGGGGTCGTTCTTCTCTTCCTCAGCGTGGAATCGCAGATTTTCGAGGAGGACGACCGATCCCGCGGGCGCCGACTCGACCAGGGTGCGTACTTCGGGGCCAATGCAGTCAGTGGCTCGAATGACGGGCTTCCCGATCAGCTCGGAGAGGCGCGTGGCGACCGGGGCGAGGGACTGGGAGAGATCGCGCCCCTTTGGGCGTCCCAGGTGCGAACAGAGGATGACCGTGGCGCCGCGCTCAAGTAGCTGCCGGATGGTGGGGAGCGATTCGACGATCCGCGTGTCGTCGAGCACCGCTCCTTCGCTGAGCGGCACGTTGAGGTCGGCGCGGACCAGCACCCGCTTCCCGGCGACGTCGAGGCCAGCCAGAGTACGAAGCCGGCCGCTCATGCCCGCGTCGTCTCGCGGGCGATGCCCCGTGCTTCCACGTCCATCATCTTGCCGACCCTCCGTTCATGGCGGCCGCCTTCGAACTCCGCCTTGGTGAACGCGCGCAAGATGTCGTCCGCGACGCCGATGCCAGTCTCCCAGCCGCCCAGAGCGAGAACGTTTGCGTTGGCGTGCTGCCGCGCCCGGGCAGCACCCCAGCTCGTGTGGCACAGCGCGCAGCGGATACCCGGCACCTTGTTCGCAGTGATGCTGATGCCGACGCCGTTGCTGCAAATGACGACCCCGAGCGCGGCACGGCCACCGAGGACCGCCTCTGAGACGGCGACGGCGTATTCGGGGTAATCGACGCTTTCGAGGGAGTAGGTCCCGAGATCCAATACCTCGTGGCCGAGCGTCTTTGCTGTTTCGATCAGGTGTTCCTTCAGAGGAAACCCGGCATGGTCGGAGCCAAATGCCAGGATCATGGTTGCACCGCCTCATCTGTGGGGTCGCTATCAGTATGCCGGTACGACGTCGAGACGATCCACGATCGTGGGCCCGAATTCGTTGACCAAAGTGCGCAGTTCCGCTACGTTCGCTGTCTTCACAACCGATGTCTGCGACTGAGAACCTTTCCGAAGCAGTTGAACATGGGGTTGGCGCCCGGCATGAGGCGATCGTTGTCCTCGATTTCGGTGCCCAGTACAGCATGCTTATCGCGCGACGTGTCCGGGAGCTGGACACATACTGCGAATTACTTCCCCACGACACGCCCTGGGAGCAGGTGAAGGACCTCGACCTGCGAGGCATCATCCTTTCGGGCGGACCCGCGAGTGTCTATGAAGATGGCGCGCCACAGGCGCCAGCGTGGGTGTACGAGAGCGGCGCTCCGGTCCTTGGCATCTGCTACGGCATGCAGCTCTTTGCGCACCAGCTCGGCGGCCGTGTAGCACCCGGGACGGAGCGGGAGTTCGGGCCGGCCAGCATCTCCCGCGTGGAACACTCCCAGCTGTTCGAAGGGCTCCCGGACGAGGTGGAAGTGTGGATGAGCCACGGTGACCGCATTGAGACGCTTCCGCCAGGGTTCGAGGCAATTGCCCGGTCCGCGAACTCGCCCGTCGCCGTCATGGCTGACTTGAAGCGGAAGTACTACGGCCTGCAGTTTCACCCGGAAGTGGTGCACACCCCACGCGGCAAGGAGATGCTGGCGAACTTCGTGCATGGCGTTTGCGGGTGCCCCGGGACATGGACCCCCGGCAATTTTATCGACGAAACCGTCGAGGCCATCCGTGCGCAGGTCGGGACCGGCCGCGTGATCTGTGGACTTTCCGGGGGCGTGGATAGCGCGGTCGCGGCAGCACTTGTTCACCGCGCGATCGGTGACCAGCTGACCTGCATCTTTGTCGATAACGGCCTGCTTCGCGCGGGTGAAGCCGAGCAGGTCGTGGAGACGTTTGAGCGCCACATGCACATGAACCTGGTGCATATCGAGGCGGAGGAGGCGTTTCTCTCGCAGCTGGCAGAAGTGACCAATCCCGAAACGAAGCGCGTCAGGATTGGCAACACGTTCATCCGCATCTTCGAACGAGAGTCGCGGAAGATCGACGATGCAAGGTTCCTCTGCCAGGGGACGGTCTATCCCGACGTGATTGAAAGTGCCTCGGCCGGCAAGGGCAGCGCCAAGATCAAGACACACCACAACGTGGGAGGGCTGCCCCCAGACATGAAGCTGGAGCTCGTGGAACCGCTGCGGCTCCTGTTCAAGGACGAGGTGCGCAGGATTGGCGAGGCGCTGGGATTGCCGGAAGAGATGGTCTGGCGGCACCCGTTCCCCGGACCCGGACTCGGAATTCGCTGCATCGGCGAAGTCACCAAAGAACGGCTCGAGATGCTCCGCGGGGCCGACAGGATCGTGATGGACGAGATCGAGCGCGCGGGCCTCTACCGTGAGATCTGGCAGTGCTTCGCCGTGCTGACAGATACCAGGACGGTCGGCGTGATGGGCGATTTCCGGACGTATGGCTACGCAGTTGCGATACGTGCGGTGACGGCCGATGACGCGATGACTGCTGACTGGGCACGGCTCCCACACGACCTTTTGGGCCGCATGGCGAACCGCATCGTCAACGAAGTGCAGGGAGTGAACCGCGTCGTCTACGACATCACCAGTAAGCCTCCCGGCACCATCGAATGGGAGTAGCCGTCCGGTGCTGATACGCCGTTCGAGACGAAGTCAGCATGGGTAGCCGCGTCCTGCTTGTTGGTGCCGGCGCCCGCGAGCACGCGATCGCATGGAAGCTGCGGCAGTCGCCGAAAGTTGACGAGATCTTCGTCGCTCCTGGAAACGCGGGGACCGCTGCCGTCGCCACCAACGTGCCCGTGACCCCTAAGGACATCGACGCCCTCGTCAGGGCCGCAGCTGACCTTCGCATCGACTTCTACCTCGCGACGATGGACGACCCACAGCCGCTTGGGCTTGTCGATAGGCTCCAGGCGGCCGGCATCCTCTGCTATGGCCCATCGGCGAAGGCGGCACAGCTTGAGTCCAGCAAAGCATGGGCGAAGGCGTTCATGGTGCGTCATGGAATCCCAGCGGCAGATTCACGCACGTTCTCGGACTACCGCGCAGCGTGCTCCTATGTTGAGTCACGGCCGGACGGGCCCCTGGTTGTGAAGGCGAGCGGCCTCGCAGCTGGCAAAGGGGCCATGGTCTGCAACGACAGCCGCGAGGTATTGGAGGCGCTGGATATCGCGATGGTCCGCAAGGACTTCGGCGTTGCCGGCGAAACGGTAGTGATCGAAGAGCGGCTTACCGGCTGGGAAGCGAGCGCCCACGCCTTTTGCGACGGAAAGACCGCTGTGATGATGCCGTACGCGACTGACTACAAGCGGGCAGGCGACGGCGATATCGGGCTGAACACCGGGGGGATGGGGTCGTACTCGCCGAGCGCGGGTGTGGATGCCGAACTTGCCCGGGCTGTGTACGACGCTGTCGTCGCTCCGACCATTGTGGGGATGGCAGAAGAAGGGATTCCGTTCAACGGCACGCTGTTCCCGGGCCTGATGATCACTCCCGGCGGGCTCCGAGTACTGGAATACAATGCCCGGTTCGGAGACCCCGAAACGCAATCGCTGATGGTCCGCCTTGAATCGGATTTGTTCTCGATCTGCGAGGCGGCGGCGCAGCAGCGACTGGCTGACGTACCAGTGGTGTGGAGCGACGACGCGTCCGTGTCGGTGGTTCTCGCGAGTGGCGGATACCCCGCAACGTACAAGCTTGGCTATGTCATCGAAGGGCTGGACGCCGTCGATGACAACGTGCATGTGTTCCACGCGGGGACGAAAGAAGACCCCGGCGGCGTGCTCAGCAACGGCGGCAGAGTACTGACCGTGACGGCGACCGGGAAGACCATTGCAGAAGCAAGGCTCCGCGCCTATGACAATGCACGGCGGATCCGCTTCGTGGACATGTTCTACCGCAAAGACATCGCGGCCGGCATCGATGAATAAGGCGGGCGGGTCTGGCCCGGTGTGTTCGAACGTCCGCCTTCCCTACCGTATGCTGGGTAAACCATGATCCCCCGGTACTCCCGCCCCCAGATGGCCGCGCTTTGGACGGACCAGGCGAAGTTCGAGCGCTGGCTCGACGTTGAGATAGCCGCTGTCGAGGCGTGGGCCGACCTGGGCCAGGTGCCACGTGAGGCTGCTCAAATCATCCGTCGCGACGCCAGCTTCGACCTCGACAAGGTCAATGAATACATGGCGATCACGCACCACGACGTCACAGCCTTTCTTCGGTCGGTTTCCGATTCCCTCGGTGAAGAGGGACGTTATGTGCACTTTGGTCTTACGAGTTCCGACGTCTGGGACACGGCGACGGGCCTCCAGCTGCGCGATGCTGTCGACCTGCTGCTCGCCGATATAGATGCGCTCCAGGTCGTGCTCGAACGGCAGGCACGGACCTACCGGGACACGCTCTGCACGGGTCGCACTCACGGCGTGCACGCGGAGCCCACGACCTTCGGTCTCAAGCTGACCGTCTGGGTCGATGAGATGCGCCGCAACCGCGTGCGGTTGGAACAGGCGCGGACGGCGATCGCGGTCGGCGCCATCAGCGGCACGGTCGGTACGCATGCCTCTGTGCCGCCGAAACTGGAAGAGATCGTCTGCGAGCAGCTTGGCCTGGGGGTCGAAGCAGCGTCTACGCAGGTCATCCAGCGCGACCGGCATGCACAATTTGTGACGACGCTCGCGCTCATTGGCGCTTCGTTGGAGAAATTTGCGACGGAGATCCGCGCCCTTCAGAAGACCGAAGTGCGCGAAGCCGAGGAGCCCTTCGACGAAGGGCAGACTGGTTCCAGCGCGATGCCGCACAAGCGCAACCCGGAGAAGTGCGAGCGCATTACAGGCCTCGCGCGGGTCCTCCGCGGGTACGCCTTAACGTCGATGGAAAACATTGCTCTCTGGCATGAACGTGACATCAGCCACTCCTCTACCGAGCGCATCATCTTCCCGGACGCGTGCCTGCTGCTGGACTACATGCTGAATATGTTCACCGGCATAATGGATCGGCTGGTTGTATTTCCCGAGCATATGCGCGAAAACCTCGAACGTTCGTATGGGCTCGTATTTTCCCAGCGGGTGCTGCTCGCGCTCATTGAGACGGGAATGAGCCGCCAGGACGCATACGCAATCGTGCAGCGCAACGCGATGGCCTCCTGGAACGGGCGAATGCCATTTCTCGACTTGTTGCTGGCGGACCCGGAGGTCGGTGCCAGGCTGCGCGACGACGAAGTCCGTGCACTGTTCGACTATCAGTTCTACCTGCAGAACATCGGTGCCACCTACGAGCGACTCCGCCTGTGAGTAGTGCCGTGCCGCGGCCCACACAGGTGCCCGTTCGCGCGACCGTTTCCGAGGCGTGGGCGCTTCTGCGCGCACACCCTGCGCGCCTTATGCTACCGCTCTTCGTGGTGGCCGTCGGAGCCACGGCGGCGGCCGAGGGCGCCCGTGCCTTGGCCTATTTGACCGTCTTCGCCGACGAACCGTTGCTACGGCCCGGCGATGCATCGAGTGTCGCGAGCAACCGTGTCCTGTTTGTGCTGTTTGTGGCAGCCGCTCTTGAGACGCTCTTCTGGTTGGTCGCGCGGGGAGGGACAATCGTCGCAGTGGCCCGAATCAAAAGCGGCAAGCCGGTGGCGCTCGCAGAGTCACTCGACCCGGCCTTTACTCGAATGGGCGGTATCGTTGCCCAGGGCATCATGTGGACCGGCATCCTTGGAGGACTGCTGCTCTCCTTGTTTGGTGCCATTCTGCTCCCGTACATCGGGGCACGGCTAGCGCTCGGGACCGAAGTACTGCTGCTGGAAGGGCGGTCGCCCGTGGGAGCCTTCGCGTCCAGTTGGGCGATGATGCGAGGCCGCGTGATAGCGTGGCTGGGAGCCCTCAGCATGGCACTCGCCGCCTGCGTCGTCCCCGCGTTCGTCGTAGTTGCCGCGCTAGGATTTCTTGTGGGAGGTAACCGCGAGGTTGAAATTGTGAGCACGGCCGTAGCAGCGGTGCTCCTCGCAGCCGCGCTTGTGCCCGTAGTCGCGTTCCTGACGACGGTGACAACCCTTTTCTATCTCAGGGCCAAGGAGATCGACGGTGGACAACGTACTGCTTGAATCAGACCTTCCGAACCGGGCACATCGCGGCAAGGTGCGCGACACATACGACCTCGGTGACCGTCTGCTGATCGTCGCGACGGACCGCATTTCGGCGTTCGACGTCGTGCTGCCGGCCGGTATCCCTCGGAAAGGGGAGGTGCTGACGCGCCTGTCTGCCTGGTGGTTCGGGCGCATCGCCAGTGTGGTGCCGCATCACTTCATCTCGCTGATCACGAAGGAGAACGCGGGCGAAGTGCCGTTGCCGCTGGATGAGCGCTACTACGGTAGGTCGATGCTCGTCCGGAAAGCCAAACGCATCGACGCGGAGTGCATCGTCCGCGGCTACATATCCGGTTCTGGGTGGAAGGACTACCAGAGCAGCGGCACCGTCTCGGGTATCCGTCTTCCCGAAGGGCTCAGTGAATCGGACCGGCTGGCGGAGCCCATCTTTACACCGACGACAAAATCAGAAGTCCATGACGAGCCGATCACCTTCGAGCAGCTCACGGAACAGTTCGGGGAGGAACATGCGAACGCAATGCGGGTCCGATCCCTGGCTACGTACGGCTATGCGCGCCAGGTCGCGGAAGAGCGGGGCATCCTGATAGCCGACACCAAGTTCGAGTTCGGCATCTGGAACGAAGAAGTGATCCTCATCGACGAAGTGCTGACCCCGGACAGCAGCCGCTTCTGGCCGGTCGACCGGTACCGGCCGGGCGGTTCACAGCCGAGCTTCGACAAGCAACCAGTCCGTGACTGGCTCGCGGCATCAGGGTGGAAAGACGGCGATCCGATCCCCGGAATGCCGGCTGAGGTTGTCGCTGCCACAACGGAACGGTACATGACGGTGTACAAGATGCTGACGGGCGAGGAACTCGACTGACATGGCCAAAGATTCAAAGAAGCATAAGCAGGCGAAGTCACCGAAGGAACAGGAGTTCCTGGCACGTGTCTATGTGTCGCTCAAGCCGACGGTCAACGACCCGGAGGGCAACACGATCGCGAGTGCACTGGACTCGCTTGGCTTTGGCGGTATTGACTCCGTGCGGGCGGGGAAGTACTTCCAGGTTAGACTGCGCGCTCCGGGACCGAAGGAAGCAAAGAAGTCGGTCGACCAGATGTGTTCGCGCCTGCTGGCCAATCCCGTGATCGAGGCCTATAGGTTTGACGTCGACGTCGATGGTAACGATCGCCGGCCCTAATCGGGACGGCAGCCAGAATCGTTGAGCATCTTCGAAGTTGCCACTGCCTGCGCCACGATCCATGCATCGAAGGCCGTGGCGCGATTGATGGAAGAGAAGTACGCGACGTAGCAGGCTTGCAGCTTGGCTGTCGAGTTCCAGGGCAGGCGCGACCCGTCCCGGCTGGCGAGCCAGGCATAGACGGTATTAAGTTTGTCGGTCGGCGACAGGGCCGCCTCGATTGGGTAGCCCGGGTCTGGCGGACTCCAGAGGTCGCGATAGTAAAGCTTTGTGCCCATCGTCGCCTCCGCCCATGTCTCGCGATCATCAAACTCGCCTGGCCATGCAGCCTTGAACACGAAGATTGCACTCCCCTCGTTCAGGGCACCGGCTGGTCCCCGATTAACGCAGTTGAACGAGTGGAAAGCCTCATGCGCGAGAACGTTGCGGGTTTCGGTTGGGTTGAGACCCGCAAACGAACCCGGAGCAAGCCAGACCTGGTTGCACGCCCCGAAGAAGCCTGATCCTTCAAGTGACACCCGCGTGTAAGCGAAGATCTCCGCATAGAAGCCAAGATTCGAGTTCGCGAGGATAGCCTCCACAGCATGAAGGAGCTGGGCGCGCGCGCCACCGCTCGCGTTACTGTCGAGCAACAGGGCAGCGAGTGCTGAGCGCTGCTGCGATCCGAGCGCGGCTACCGCCGCGTTGATGGTCGAAATGGTCGATTTTTCGGCCCATATACGGACGGACTCACGGCTAGAACAATCCATCGCGGCCCCGAGCGACTGCGTGCACGGAGAAGGGTCTTGGGGAAGAGGTGCGGACGCACAGGCCTCCCCATTCTCCGCCACTAGGAAAGAGCCCGACCAATCCGTGAGGGACTGATAGTTTGCATCCGTGAGGCGAACGCGCAGTTCCATCCTCGTGTCAGACCAAAGCAGGTGGGAGATCTTTGCGATGTCCACGACAGCGGCAGTGCCGGACCAGACGACTTCGGTGTCAAAGTGGATGGAGACCGCACCCGACCCTTGATGCTGGAAATTGAGATGCATACCGGAGAAGTTGGCGGTTGCCATCCCAGTGCCGAAGACGGTGAGGGTGCGTTCGGCGGGCGTACCGGTACGAAGTACGCAAGCGGGGGCGACCGGGTCAACTGTCCGGATCGACGGGAGTTCGGAAGGCGGCGGCATCGGCGGCTGAGGAGTACCTGAAGTCGGATTGTAAAGGTGCCAGCCTCGTTCCGCAGTCCACACCTGTCCGGCAAGCGGGTCCAAATAGAACCCCCCACCCTTGCTGCCATAGTCGAGCTGATTCACCCAGAGTGGTGCAAACGCTCGCGGTGGTTGTGGGGCAAACACATGCCAGCCGCGCTCACCCGTCCAGACTTGGTTAGAAACGGAGTCCCAGTAGAAACCGCCACCTGCCGAGCCGTATTGAAGGTCGTTTACCCACAAGGGCGCTGCAGCGGATGCATTTCCCGGTTTGGCACTAATGCTGGCCAAAGAAGCTGCGGCCAAAAACGCCAACAGGAGCGTCCATCGCGCAACAGCAAGAAATCGAACGCGATGACGTTGCATGACGGATTCCGTTCGCCGGGATGCAGCCCGGGGCTGGTGCCGCGAGACTAACCGATCGGAAACGTGAATAACAGGACGAACCAACGGGCGTGGTCGCGGTCCGTTTCCGGACTAGCGCTCACGCCCGCGAGGCATGGGGATCCTCGTAACCGGGTTGCCGGGCCGTCCAACGGAGTATGTCGATTACTTCGCCGGGTCGGAACCGGTCCTCCGCCCGTCGACGTGGGAGGCGGACTGCGCGCTCTTCATGTTTCTCTGTCCGGACGCGACCATAAATGTCCCTCCACGGTTGTTCGGGCTTTCGGTGGGCGGCCCATCAAGCCCGCTGACCGCCGTAACCGAACCGCCCTGAGCAACTTCAACATCCGAGAGTGACGGCTAATCGCCTGGCCGGGAGCGTGTCGCCTCGCAGCCCGGCGGGCCTAGAATCCTGACCGTGCGCAACGGGTGCTTCTAAGACAGTCAGTCCTTGCCGCCGAAGGCCGTTAAGCCCAGGTCCCCGCGTTCGAAGCGAAATACACCTCGCAGGCGCGGCGGCACGCATTGGGGTCGAGAACAGGCGGGCGCTTCACAAATCGTGCTTCTTCGATGATGAGCTGGAGGATGTCACGTGGGTGGCAGCTTCGGGGGTTGGCGGCGCTGGCCGTGTGGACGAGGTCAACGGCAGCCTCAACGGTGCCTTCCGGGGTCTCGACGCCCATCGCATCCGCGAATCGGCGGAAGATTTCGGCCATCTGTTGGGGTGTCGGTTCGGGAATCCTGATCTTGTAGGGAATACGCCGAAGGTGCGCTTCTTCGAGCATTGATCGCGGTTCGAGGTTCGTGCTGAAACAGATCGTGCTGCGGAACGGGAAGGTGATCCGCTCTCCGGTGACCAGGGTTGTTGTGTCTTCGCCGCGTTCGAGTGCGGCGATCCAGCGGTTCAGCAGCTGGTGTGGCGCCACAGCCTGTCGGCCGAAGTCGTCGATCGTGAGGAGCCCACCATGCGCCTTGAGGTGCGGCGGCGCCTGGTGATAGCCAACGGCCGAATCATAGGCGAGGTCGAGGTCTTCGGGCCGGAGTTCACCGCCGACGAACACGAACGGACGCCGAATCCGCACCCAGCGGCGATCGACGCTTGAATTCGAATCGACCGAGTCCTCACCTTCGACGACGACGTGCACGAGGTCGTCGTAGAGCTTGATGATGTGGCCGCTGACGAAAATGGCGTAGGGGAGCATTGTGACCCCGAACATCGCTTCGCTGCAGAGTTCGAGGATCGTCGTCTTCCCGTTTCCCGGGGCTCCCCAGAGGAGTGCTGGACGGCCCGAGGTGAGCGCCAGGCAGACCTTGGCGACGATGTCACGGGCGAGGACCAACTGCTGGAGGGCGCGCGCGAGCCGCACCGGGTCCGGTGCGCCGGCTTCCTGGTCGTCTTCGAGTAGCCGGAAGTATTCCGTGATTGGCACCGGACATGGACCGACGTAGCGGCTGCGGGTGAAGGCGTTGTCGGCCTCCCGCATCCCGGCTTCCGTGAGCCGGTACTGCCACTCGGACTCGAGCCGGCCGGATGCCGCTGTCGTCTCGACCCAGCGCGTGCGCTTCAGCTCGTCAAGCACTGTCCGGATGACGGCTGGCGGGATCCGCGTCGCCTGTGAGAGGCCCATTGGCGTGGGGACGGCTATCCGGTAGAGCGTCTTCAGCAGAAGGTCTTCTACGAAGCGATCGGGCAGACCGAGATCTTCGGGGTGCGTCGGCGCCGGTGGGAGTGTCGGAAGGACATGCAGAGGCGTGTTGACAGGTCGCTGCGGTGGTGCCTGGGGCTCGGGCGCGCGCTGGCGGTCCGGTTCCCGCGCGAACGCGAGGTTGCCATATGTATCCCCACCCGACGTTTCCATGCAGCCGCCCCCCGGGAGTGCGATCCTGTGAGGTTAGTTTCGGCTGCGCACCCGGTTATCAGCAGGTCAAGAATCTGCAGATTCGGTGTCAGTGCTGGCCGGCGCACGCGGCTCAGCGACGCTGTCGAATCGCCCTTCGCCATCCCACATGAGCCACCACTCGCGGCGGGCTTCCATACGGACAAACCACTCCGGGTCCCGGTAGACGCGGGCTGAATCGTCGAACCCGGCACGGTGGAAGCTGCGAAGCGCACGCTCGTTCCATTCGAGCGTGTGGAGCACGAGCACGCGGAACGGGTAGGTTGCCCAGAGGTGGCGCAGGAAGGCGACCATGAGCGCTGACCCGGCGCCGCGGCCTCGCGCTGCCGGGTCACCGAGAATCATCCCGAGTTCGGCGGACTCCCGGCCGGCAGAAGCGTTGTAGTACATGATGCTTCCGACGTGGTAGCCGTCGCCATCGTCGATCGAGAAGGACTCGTGCGAGCCCGAATGGAACGCGACCTCCAATTCGGTACGGGCGACGTAGTCATCGAAGGAGATGGCCAGCGGGGGCTGACCCTCATAGCGCGCGAGAGCAGGGTCCCGGCGCCAGGCGTAGTCGTTTACGAGGTCCGATTCGACCCGGGGCCGAATAAGGAACTCCCCGGCGCGAGCGATCACTTCGTGGCGGCGGCGATGGCTCGATGGTCCGGCACTCAAGGGGGTGCCACCAACAGGCCGGCCGCGGCTTCCACCACGGCGCGCTCGCCTGGGTATGTGAGCCGGCGGAGGGCCTCCGGGAAGGAGACCCACTCAACGACGTCGAATTCATGGTCATGGTCTGCGACGTTCCCGCCTGCCGGATGCATCAACCAGTGGTGTACACGCTTGTGGACGCGCCCGCCATCGGCAGAGAACCAGTAGTCGATGACCTTGATTGGTTGGCCGATGTGGACGACAAGGCCGGTCTCTTCCTGCACCTCGCGGACGGCTGTTTCTTCGAGCGATTCGCCAGGGTCGGGCGTGCCCTTGGGAAGGACCCAGAGCTGCTCGCGCTGGCGTCCGCAGAGCACCAACTCCAGCGCATCCGGCTGGCCGCGGAACACGACTCCGCCTGCCGAGACCGCGTCGCGGACGTGCCTGCTCATAGCCCGATCCTGGAGGCGAGCAGGTCCTTGTCCTCGTGGTACTTGGCATCTTCGATCGCTTCTTCAATTGCGTCCGCCACTGGGCCTTCTTCGTCAGCATCGATCCTCTGCAGCACCTCGACCGCTTCCTCACCGCCGATGGCGCCGAGGGCCGAAATTGCCGCGATGACGACCTCGTCGTCTTCGTCGGCGAGCAGGTCCTTCAGCTGTTCGATTCCCGCTTCCGAGCCGATGAGTCCGATCGCATTGGCGGTCTGGAAGCGCATTTCCGGGTCCTCAGATGTGGCAGTCTCCTCCAGGAATTCGAGCCAGCGCTCATTGGCAGAAGCGCCCATTGCCCGAACGGCAGCGAGCCGGATGCGGGAGTCAGCCTCGTAGTAGGCATCGGTAATTGCAATGTCGACCCATGGGAGGCTGCGTGGGCCGAGCGATTCCAGTGCACGGGCGCGGACATCGACGGACTCTTCGCGCGCTTCCCATACTTCCTTGAGTTGGGAGACAAGCAGGTCGCCCGCTTCGGTGTCGAACCGGCCGAGCTCGCGATCGAGGACAAAGCCTGCAAGTGCTTCCGCGACTGCGGCACGCACGCCTTCGTCGGGGTCAGAGCGAAGCATCTGGGCGTACAACCGTGCGAGCGCCGTCGAGCGGTTCTCCCAGCCGGCGAGGACGGCCATTCGCCGGACGTCAGCGTCTTCGTCTGAGATTGCGACGCGGACAAGGCCGCTGAAATCGAGGTCGACGTTGTCTTCGGCAAGTTCGAGGCTCCGTTCGAGTACGGACCGGCGCATCTCAACGGGAAGGGATGGCCAGCGTGCGCGGAGGACGGCGCCTTCGGCCCGGCCGAGGTCGGACAACACCGTGAGTTGGACCGCGCCCGGTCGCTCGCCGGTCGCGAGCCGTTCGAGCAGCGTTTCGAGGCTAGTAATGGAGGGCGGCATGAATCGAGTGTAGCATGCGAGGTTCGGCTTTTGCTGTTGTACTTAGCCTGTCGCGGGCCTGCTGCCACCCTTGCCAATCTTCGGCTCGGTGTGGGCAATAAGGCGGCGCATGTTCGGGATGTGCATGTATTCGATAAGTGCGACGGCCACGAGTACGTAGCCGACGTAGGGCCATGGCTGCCATCCGGCGATGGCGCCGGCAAGGACGATTAGTGCAGCGATTGGCGCGACCGTGATGGACATGAGGGACACGTAGCGCGTCGAAACGAGCACAAGCGCCGCGAGTATGGGGAATATCACGGCAACGACAGGTGTAAGCCCGAGGATGCCGCCGAACGCTGTTGCGACACCGCGGCCGCCACGAAACCCGGCGAAGACGGGCCAGATATGCCCCGCGATCGCAGCGGCAGCCCCTGCCGCTGCCACGCCAGCATCGTCCCAGAGGAAGCGCCCGAGCAGCGCCGGCACCGCGCCCTTGGAGATGTCTCCGACGATAACCAGTGCGGCGGGCAACTTGCCGGCTGTACGGAGCACGTTCGTAGCACCCGTCTTACCGCTTCCGCTCTTCCGAATGTCCTGGCGCAGCCAGAGGTACCCGACCACCAGGCCGAATGGGACGGACCCAAGGAGGTATCCCGTCGCTATGTTCGCCAGGTACTCGAACGTCACTTGCGACGTTCCTCTTCTTCGCGGCCACGAAAGATGATTTTGATGGCGGTGCCTTCGAAGTCGGCTGCCTGGCGGATTTCGCGTTCGAGATAGCGGCGGTAACTGAAGTGGAGGAGGTCCGGGTCGTTCACAAAGAGGACGAAGACCGGAGGGTCGACATCCGCTTGCGTCGCGTAGAACAGCTTGAAACGCCGGCTGTGGACGACCGGAGGGACGTGGTCGCGCAGCGCCTTCGTGAGCACGGCATTGAGTTCCGGCGTGCCGAGGCGCCGGCGACGTGCTTCCCTCGCCATGACACAGAGCTCAAGCAGTTGGTCCAGGCCCTTGCCCTCAAGCGCGGAGATGAACGCGTACATAGCCCAGGGGACGAACTTGGCGCGTCCCTGGAGCTGGCGCTCTGCCCATTCCCGCTGGGCTTCCGGGTCTTCCCAGAGGTCTGTCTTGTTCACGGCAATGATAAGGGCGGTTGAGGCATCCATCGCGAATCCGGCGATGTGCGTGTCCTGTGCAGTAAGGCCCTCGGTACCATCGACCACGAGGACCGCGACGTCACAGCGATCGACAGCCGTACTCGCACGCATGACTGAGTGGCGTTCGACGCCGGTGCCGAGCTTACCCGGCCGCCGTATGCCGGCAGTATCGATCAGCAAGAACCGGCCATGCTCCGTATCGAGTTCGGTATCGATCGCGTCCCGGGTGGTGCCGGCAACCTCGCTGACGATCATCCGGTCCTCGCCTGTCAGTGCGTTTACCAGCATCGATTTGCCGACATTGGGGCGGCCGATAATCGCAACGCGGATTCGGTCTTCTTCCACCGGTGGAGGCGCTGCCGGAAGCATCGCCACGACATCGTCGAGCAGCACGCCAACGTTTACGTTATGGAGAGCACTGATTGCGAGGGGCTCGCCGAAGCCAAGGCCAGTGGTCTCGGCAAGCGCCTGCAATTCACGGGCGTCGTTGTCCGCCTTGTTGGCGACGAAGATGACGGGCTTCCGGCACTTTCGCACCTCATCTGCGATGTCGTAGTCGCTCGACGTCAGGCCGTCCCGCGCATCGACCAATAGGACGACAACCGTGGCGGTACGCATGGCCGTGCGGATTTGCTCGAGGATAAGCGGGCCAAAGACGTTCTCGGAAACGGTCTCAAAACCACCTGTATCTACGAGCCGAAACCGCGTGTCCAGCCATTCGACATCGGCCTCCAGGCGATCACGGGTCGTCCCCGGTTCGTCCTCGACGATAGCCTGGCGGTGACCGACGACGCGGTTGAAGAGCGACGACTTGCCGACATTCGGACGTCCGACAATGACAACCCGAGGAAGGGAGGCGCTGGATGCGCTCAAGGAGTTCCCACCGGTATCAGAGTGATTGTAACCGGGTCGACTCCCTCGAGGGTAATGCCTCCCGGTAGTGCCACATCTGCAGTGTACGTGGCCGTCCCCGCTGTGGCTCCATTGAGTGAGATCGAAGCCTTTATGTCCGACGTGGAGAGTGAGGCCATCGACGCGAGAGCCCCCGCTACCCGTACCTGTACCTGCAGTCGTGAGGCCTGGACAATAAGGCCTGCCGGCAGGCCGGTCAGCTGGACGCTGACGAAATACGTGGCGGACTCGCAGGGCGACGCGGGCGATGTGCCGCACTTGATGGGCGCGATCTCCACCCGGACCACGGCCGTTTGGCGTTCGATCGACACGTTGGGCGGCGGTTGGATCGTGATCGTCTTGGTCACATTTCCCTTGGCGCCCGAGACATCGATAGGCTCAAGGGCAAGCGGACCCTGCAGGCCCTCGATCACTGCCGTCGGCCCTGTCACCTCGACAGCTGAGGGCTCAACTGAGATGTTCGTGACCACGTAACCCTTCTCCGGTTGTCCCGTGACCCGGGGCTGCAGACCGACGGCGGAGGGCGTGAAGATCTCTTCTATCGAGAACGTCGCACTCGCCCGCGACTCGGAGAGCATCACCTGGAGGACGTTTCCATCCGTTGAGCGGACAACCAGTGCACCGCTTGACGTGAACGACCGGGTCTTTGCAGTTGCAAGGCTGACTTCCAACTCGACCCGGTCCACGCGGTTGATGAGGTCGGCGCTCCCCTGGACGGTGACGAGCGGAGGGTCGATCGACGGTGGGACATCGTGGCCATCAACCTGCTTCACCCGGAAGCCGGCAGGCGGACCCTCCAGGATCCGCACTTTGACTTCGACGTCGCGCTTGAGCGACGCCGTGAGGGGGACATCGATGGATGATGGAATTACCTCGAGGACATCTACATCACTACGCCGTGAGACCACCTTGACGGGCACGCGTGCAAGGCCGGCGGCCGGATCGACGCGGGAGAGGTCGACCTCGGCGCGGAAGTCCGATCGCCGCAGCGAGTCAAGGTCCCCTTCTCGTGCCTCCACGCGTACGAGCACAGTCTGCAGTGACTCGACGATGTAGCCCTCGGGGAGATTTACCGCCTCGACTTCAATGCCGCCTTCGGCCGGGGCACGCCCTTCGACACGGGGGTTGTCTACGTCCTGGATGATTGTCCAGAGCGCGAGGGCTGTAATCAGGCTTAGCACAGCCGACATCCAGTGCCGCCGCACATCCATGCCGGTCGATCGGGCGAGAACCGAGGCGACCTGCCAGGCATTTCGCGCTCGTTCCTCCAGCCTCATGTCGCACCGCCGGAGACCACATCGAAGCGGGCAGGGTCGAGCAGGGATTCGAGTGTGGACCGCAGGCGCCGTCCGTCGGGCATCCGAATCAGGCGTCCAGAGAACGCGATCCGGATGTCTCCCGTCTCCTCTGAAACGACGACGGCGCATGCATCGGTGGTTTCTGTGACGCCGACGGCTGCGCGGTGACGCGTCCCGAGCTGTCCCTGGCCGGCAGCCAACGTATCGGCCAGAGGGAGCACGCACCCGGCGGCGACGACCCGTTCATCGCGGATCACGACGGCCATGTCGTGGAGCGGTGAATTGGGAAAGAAGATCCCGGTCAACAATTCGGGCGAGACGATGGCATCGACCCCGACTCCGGTCTCGATAACGTCCTGGAGGCCGGTGCCACGTTCAAATACGATTATCGCACCGTGGCGTGCCTTGGCCATGCGCTCAGCCGCCTCCACGACGGCCTCAATGAGGGCGCCCCGCGCGGTTTCGCTGAGCGCATGAAACCCGGTGCGCCCAAGCCTATCGAGCGTCCGGCGAATTTCCGGTTGAAAGAGAATGGCACCGCCGATAATGAGGCCGGAGAGCGAGTGCCGGACGATGAAGTTGATTGCCGTGAGGTCGAATGTCCTTCCGAGGATGACGGCGCCGAGGAGGACCGCCAGCGCACCGCGTGCCTGGGTCATCGCCCGGGAGCCAGCGATCAGCCGAAGCGTCGCGTAGAGGAGCGCACCAAGGATCAGTACGTCGACCAGCGCCGAGGCGTCGAATCCCGCGAGTATCTCCCTCAGGCGTTGCAGGTCGGGCATAAAATCTCCAGGGCAGGCCCATGAACCTCCCGGATGATACGGGAAAGGTCGTCACTATCGAGTTAGCGCCTGACCTCATGGTCCACGCCAAGAAGTTTGCATATCGCGGCAGCCTGGGCCCACGTCCGATTTTCGGCCTGGTCGAAGATAATCGAGCCTTCGCCTTCGAACGCCTCGTCGGTGATCTCTTCGCCGCGATGGGCAGGAAGGTCGTGCATGACGAGCACGCCAGTGCCCGCGATTTTCCGCAACTGAGCGTTGACCTGGAAGCCCGCAAAATCCATCCGCCTGCGCTCAGCTTCACGTTCAAAACCCATCGAAGTCCAGGTATCCGTATAGAGCGCGTCCGCTCCCTCGGCGGCCAATTCCGGGTCCGTGAGCGTCGCGAAGGAGCCGCCCGCCTCAGCCGCGCGGATCGATGCTTCGGTCGCTGCCCATTCCGGGAGCTGATAGCCCCGTGGTGTCGCGATTCGGACGTGCATGCCGAGTGAGACAGCAGTGAGCGCGAGGCTGGTCGCGACGTTGTTGCCGTCGCCGATGAATGCGAGCGTGTGCCCGGACACATCCTCGAGATGTTCAGTGAGCGTCACGAGATCGGCCAACGCCTGGCAGGGGTGCTCTTCATTCGTGAGGGCGTTGATAACCGGGATGGTGGAATAGCTCGCATACTCGTCGACAATTGCCTGGCCAAAGGTGCGGATAGCGACGATGTCGACGTACCGGCCGAGGACGCGGGCCACGTCCTTAATCGGCTCCCTCTCGCCAAGGACACCCTCCTGAGGCGTCAGGTAGACGCTGTCGCCGCCAAGGTGGCGCATCCCGACCTGGAAGCTCACCCGGGTGCGAAGCGAAGGCTTTTCGAAGAGCAGCGCGAGTTGCCGGCCATCAAGGACTCGCTGACGGGTCCGTTTGAGGACGAGGGCCAATTTGACTAGGTCCTGGATCTCGGCAGCCGAAAGGTCGGCGCTTGAGATGAGATGGCGAGGGGAGTGGGGCATAGGCGACAGTATACGGATGTCTTCGTGAAACGCCGGAAGGAGCCCAGGAGGGGGTGATTGTCGCCTAAGCCGTGGTGTGCGAGGGTAGTCGAGGTATCCCTCACCGGCACTGGACGGACATTCCGTAACGTGTCTCTCTTGCTGAGTGGGTTTAGGCGCGTGATATACTCCCGCGCGTCTCGTTTTCGGGGGGCCGCTAGCTCAACTGGTAGAGCAGCTGACTCTTAATCAGCCGGTTGGAGGTTCGAGTCCTCCGCGGCTCACCAGCCCCCGTTCCGTGGGTGCGCGTGTCACGCGCACCCAGCACTTGTGGGGAAGTGTCGGAACTGGCAGACGAGCATGACTTAGGATCATGTGCCGAAAGGCGTAGGAGTTCGAGTCTCCTCTTCCCCACGAAAAGAGAACCCACGGGTGACCGTGGCAGCGCGCGAGGCCGCCAGCCCGGGAAACCCGGAGCCTGGAGGAAGGAGAAGGGATGCCGCTCATTGAGGTGAAAGACCTCCGAACGTACTTCTATACGCAGGAGGGGGTCGTCAAAGCGGTCGACGGCACTTCGTATGTGGTGGAAGAAGGCGAAACACTCGGCCTGGTCGGTGAGTCCGGCTGTGGCAAGAGCGTTTCTGCACTTTCCATCCTCCGCCTGATCCCCCAGCCGCCAGGAAAGATCGTCTCCGGTGAGATCATCTTCCAGGGCCGTGACATTCTGAAGCTCGATGAAGACGAGATTCGGAAGATCCGTGGCAACGAGATCGGGATGGTCTTCCAGGAGCCGATGACATCGCTCAACCCCGTGTTGACGATCGGCCGCCAGATGACCGAGGCGCTCGAACTGCATATGGATCTCCATGGCAAGTCGGCGAACGACCGGGCCACGGAATTGCTGGAGATGGTCGGCATCCCCGAGGCGCGGGCGCGCCTCGATGACTATCCGCACCAGTTCTCAGGTGGTATGCGCCAGCGCGTCATGATTGCCATGGCGATGAGCTGTAACCCGAAGCTTCTCCTGGCGGACGAGCCGACGACGGCGCTCGATGTCACGATCCAGGCACAGATTCTGGAAGTGATGAACCGGCTCAGCCGCGAATTCGGGACAGCCGTGATCATCATTACCCACAACCTCGGCGTCGTCGCGCGCTATGCCGACCGGGTAAATGTGATGTACGCCGGGCGTGTTATCGAAACCGCAACAGCTACCGAGCTGTACGGCAACCCAAAGCATCCTTATACGGTCGGGCTGCTCAACTCTGTTCCCCGGCTCGATGAGACACGGAAGCAGAAGCTTGTCCCGATCGACGGTCTGCCACCGGACCTCGCGCACCTCCCACCGGGTTGCCCGTTCTATCCCCGCTGTTCGTGGCGCGTAGACAAATGCAAGGAAGAATACCCCCCGTGGAAGCTGGTGGCCGATGGCCACTACGCAGCATGCTGGGAATCCGACCGCGTTCGGAGGGAGGTGTCAGTTGGCGCAGCAGGTTGACAGCCAGACCAGAGGGCAGGGCCAGGGCAGCGTAAAGGCGGGCGAAGTCCTGCTAGACGTCGAAGACCTGCAGGTGTTCTTCCCGATCACCGCAGGGCTCCTCGTGCAGCGCAAAGTCGCTGACGTGAAGGCGGTCGACGGGATCACGTTCAGCGTGAAGCGTGGCGAAACGCTCGGACTCGTTGGCGAATCTGGTTGCGGCAAGAGCACGACCGGCAAGTCCATTCTTCAGCTCAACCGCCCGACGGCCGGGAAGGTGCTTTTCGAAGGACAGGACCTGACAAAGCTGAAAGGCGGGAACCTCCGCAAGTTCCGCCGCCGGATGCAGATGATCTTCCAGGACCCCTACGCGTCGCTGAACCCGCGTATGTCGGTCGGAAGCATCATTAGCGAGCCCCTGACCATCCACAAGCTGGCAAGTGGCAAGGACAAGAAGGAGCGCGTCCACAACCTGCTCCAGACCGTCGGGCTCAACCCCTACTTCGCGAACCGCTTTCCACACGAATTCTCGGGCGGCCAGCGTCAGCGCATTGGTATTGCGCGAGCCCTTGCCGTTGAGCCGGACTTCATTGTCTGCGACGAGCCGGTGTCCGCCCTGGACGTTTCGATCCAGGCACAGATCATCAATCTCCTGCAGGACCTCCAGGGCCAGTTCGGACTGACCTACCTGTTCATTGCCCACGACCTGTCGGTTGTGCGTCACATTAGCGATCGCGTGGCCGTCATGTATCTCGGCCACATCATGGAGCTCACGGACCGGGACTCGATCTTCGAGAATCCGCTGCACCCGTACACCAAGGCATTGATGTCGGCTGTTCCGATTCCCGACCCGAAGATCGAGCGCCAACGCGAGCGCATCATCCTCCTCGGTGACGTGCCTAGCCCCGTGCGCCCGCCGAGCGGCTGCGTATTCCATACGCGATGCCCTATCGCCATCGACGTCTGCCGCGAACAGCGGCCGGAGTGGCGGAATGTCGGCACCGCCACCAAGGAACACTGGGTCTGGTGCCACCGCGTTTAGCGGCAGCGAACAAGCTGTGTGAAAGAAAGGGGCCGGTCTCTTGACCGGCCCCTTTCTGCGCGTGTGGTGCCTGCCTGCGGTGACGGCTGCCGACGTCAGGGAGTGGGCGTGATGGCCCGGGTGCCGGCCGTCGGCGTCCGCACCGGGACCGTTGTGGGCGTACCCTCCCAGGGGTTGGCCGTGGCCGTAGGCGTCCCCGTCTGCGTGACGCTTGGCCGTGGCGTGGGCGTCCGCGCAGGTGTCTGCGTTGGAGTCGCCGTACCGGTCGATGTCGGCGTTGCGGTCCTGGTCGGGGTAGACGTGGTTGTGGGTTCGGGAGTCGGCGTCTCAGTGGGGGTGGGGGTAGCTGTCGGCTCGACGGTGGGCGTCGGTATGGTGTCAGTGCCGTTGTCGCGGCTGCCGGCCCATAGCGCTGCTGCGGTGCCGGCCGTCACCGCGAGCAAGCCGGTCAGCGCGACTGCGAGCCAGAGTCCTCCGCCAGCCCGCCGCTTCGGGTTGACGACCCTCCTGGGGACGGGGCTGCGGGGCACAATAACGGGGGCCGGCCGCGGGCTCGCCTGGGCACCTTCACCGGCCCGGCGCAGTGCGGAACTGAACTCGGCAGCGCCACCGAAACGGTCGGCAGGCACGAGCGCAAGGGCACGGGCGAGGATGGACTCCAATGCCGGGGATGCCTCCGGCGCGTGCGCACGAAGCGGAGCAGGCGCCCTTACCAGCCGTTGTCCAGCCATCGCCGCGGGGTTTACCCCGCTGAACGGCAAGCGGCCCGCCACGAGCTCGTAGATCGTGAGTCCGAGTGAGTAGACGTCGGAGCGAGCGTCCGGCGGTTCACCCTGGATGACTTCGGGCGCGAGGTAGGCAATGGTGCCGAGGATGGACCGCGCCTCGCTCGTGGAGAGAGTCCGGTTGACCGTCTGTGCGATCCCGAAATCGACGGCCTTGGCTACGCCATCTTCGGTGATAAGAATGTTTTCGGGCTTTATGTCGCTATGGAAGATCCCCTGGCCGTGCGCGTACGCAAGCGCGTCTGCAACCTGGCGGCCATACCGGACGGCCTCTTCTTCCGGCAGCCGCCCACCCCGGATGTCGAGCAAGTCCCGTAGCGAGACACCGTGGACGTATTCCATGACCAGGAATGCACGGTCGCCCGCATGGCCGGCGTCATAAATTGCGACGATGTTTGGGTGCTGGAGGCGGGCGGTCAGGCGTGCTTCTCGTTCGATCTCCCGGTCGACATCACCTGCAGAGCCATCGCGGAGCAGCTTGATAGCCACCCAACGGCCAAGGCGGCGGTCCTCGGCGAGCCAAACTTCGCCCATGCCCCCGCTGCCGATGAGGCGCTCAATCCTGTAGCGGCCTTCAAGAACGCTGCCTTCCACGCTTGTTGCAGCCTATCGGAGCAGTGGCCAGAGGACGAACAGGCGCATCGTGGTACGTTCTCGGCGTGAACCTGGCCGTCAGGGCGATCGCCTCGCCGGTACGTAACCTGGAACTGCTGCAGCTCGTGGCTGCCCTCGCATTTGTGGCAGTCGGCTGGCGGGCGCTAGAGGCTTCCCCGGCGGCGCCCCCGGCCGGCCTCGCCTCGGTCGTCCCTCAGCTGGTGATTACTGTATTGGCTGGCCACACCGTGTTGCGAGTCGTCGCGCCCGAAGCGTCGCCTCTACCGTTCGCAGTGGGCGTCTTCCTTGCCTCTGTCGGCCTCGTGATCGTTGCTCGCCTTGATCCGAGCGTCGCACAGGCGCAGGCGAACTGGATCAGCCTTGGAGTTGTGCTCGCCGCCGCCGGCGCAGTCGTGGGCAAGCGTTACGAGCTCCTGCGCCGCCAGCGCTACACGGCAGCCGCATTGGCGCTCGTATTGCTCCTCATCACGGGCATGCTTGGGTCCACCATCAATGGGGCCCGGCTGTGGCTGAACGTTGGTGGCCAGCTCGTCCAGACCACCGAGATCATCAAGGTGCTGCTGGTGGTCTTTGTGGCTGGCTACCTGGCGGACGAGGCCGCGGTCCTGTCAGTTCCCCCCGTCAGGTTCCGCGCACGCCGCTACTCGATGATCCCCCGGCTGATCCCTCTCATCGTTGCGCTCGGCGGGTCAATCGGCGCGCTTGCACTGTTGCGGGACCTCGGGAGCATCGCCATTCTCCTCTTGTTTGCGGGTGGGATGCTCTTCATCGGCACCGGCCGGCTCCGGTACCCCGTTGCAGCGGCTGTAGTGGCGCTTATGGCCGCTACGCTCGGGTATGTAGCCTTCGACCATGCCCAGACACGGATCGACACGTGGCTGGACCCCTGGGGCGATGCTTCCGGCACTGGCTACCAATCCATCCAGGCTATCTACGCCATCGAGGCCGGAGGGATCACAGGGACGGGGCTGGGCCTCGGGCGACCCGATTCGATCCCGGCAGCACCAACGGATTATGTCTTTTCGGCGATTACAGAGGAGATGGGCCTCGCGGCCGCGGCCGGTGTGGCGCTGGTGTATGTGCTGTTTCTCTACGGCGGGCTGAGGATTGCAATCGATTGCCCGGATCGGTTTGGGCGCATGCTCGCATCCAGCATCGCCGTCCTGATTGCGATCCAGGCTGCCGTGATTATCGCCGGCAATTTGCGCCTCGCCCCAACGACGGGGATTACGCTCCCATTCGTTAGCTACGGCGGGTCGAGCCTCGTCGTAAACTTCTTCCTCGCCGGGATCCTTACGGGGATCTCGCGGTCGAGTTCGTCCCGGCACTGACATCGAAGCTGAACCGGACTGCGCCTATCTGGAGCGTCGCGCCGCTGCGGAGAGCGACGCGATCGCCAGCCACATGCTCACCGTCGACGCGGGTGCCGTTGGTACTGCCAAGGTCCCGGATCGCCCACGTGGCACCGTAGGCATCAATGATCGCGTGCCTTCCCGATACCGATGCGTCCGCAAGGACGATGCCGTTGGCCACGTCGCGACCGATGGTTGTTTCGCCTGCGAGCGCAAACTGGGTCCCCGGCGAAAGACCGGTGCGGGCGGGCGAAATAACGATGAGCATCGCTGCAGCTCCACCGGGCTGTACTCGCGACCGCGGCATGAGCGTGCCGCGAAGGATCAGCGCCGTAACGAGGACGAACGCAAAGATGATTCCGATCAGGGCGAGCCTGAGCGCCAGTAACTCGGACGGATCGGTCACCCCCGGTATTCCAGCCACAGGTAGACATCGCCGATGCGGACCATCGTGCCCGGTTGAAGGGGTGCGTGTTCGCTTGCGGCGCCGTCCACGATGATCCCGTTCCGGCTCCCGAGGTCCTCGATAACCAGCTTTCCATCTTCGAGCACGATCCTGGCGTGTGCGCGGGAGACGGCCATGTTGGCGAGCACGAGGTCGTTCCAGGAGGCGCGACCGATGGTGAAGGGAACGTGGGAAATGTCGATGCGAGAGCCGTCGCTTGTTACGAGCATCGCCCCCTGGAGGAGCGAGAGCTGCTGCGTTTGGCCTGCCGGAGAATGGCTCGGCCGGTGAGCAACATCGGCGAAGCGGGCAGCCACGGAGGGTCCTCCCACGGGGACGGCGGGTGACACCTCGAAATGGACGAGCCGCGGCCCCATCCTGCTAAACCCTTCCCTGGCCTCCACCCGGTCCAGCATGCGGTCGAGCTGAGCACGGAATTCTGGCACGAGTGGCTCAAAGCTGACGAAGTCGTCGGGGTTGAAGGTGAGGACTAGCTGGTTTGGCATCACGTGATCGCGGACCGCGCGGATCGCGACATCTTCGACTCGCTGGAGGAGTTCGACAGGATGGATCCCGCCGGAGACCGCCCGTACGCCCCGCTCGAGGAATCGTTCTATGAAGGTTGTGCCGTCGTCTGTCATGGGAGCAACGCCGCCTTGAGGACTGCTGCCGCGATCGGGGCCGCGACTTCGCCTCCTCTGCCTCCATTTTCCACGATAACGGCAACAGCGGCTTGTTTCCCATCCCGGGAGCCGAATGCGATGAACCAGGCGTGAGATTGGCCGGATGTCCCTGTCTCTGCCGTGCCTGTCTTCCCGCCCGCCTCGAACCCGAGATTTGACATCCCCGAGACGAGGCCACGCGAGACGACCTCCCTCATCATGGCTGCGACGGTATTGGCCGTGTCCGCTGGCAACACGCGCGTCAGCCTGGGGTTTGCCTGGGCCGCGAACTGCGCTGAGGAATTCGCCTCTCCGGCGACGATGCGTGGTCGCGGCATTTCGCCTCCGTTCGCGACTGCAGAGGCGACCAGCGCCATCTGGAGCGGCGTCACCAGTAGTTCCCCCTGGCCAAAGGCAGTGCTCGCCAGCAGCACATTGGTGCGCGGCGAACCAGGGAGCCTCAGTTCAGATATCGCCGTGGTGAGCTCGAAATCCAGTGGCCGTTCGAAACCTAGCCGCTGTGCGGTGTCCTCCAGGCGGTCCCAGCCGAGCCGGTTGGCTCCTATATCGGCGAAGACTGCGTTCACCGAGTAAATGTACGCATCGCTGAATGGATAGCGCCCGACCCCCTGGGGCACGTTGCTACAGCTGATCGGGAAGCCTTCGATGACAATCTCGCCGGGGCATTCGACGATCGTCGATGGCGTGATCACCTTGAATTCCAGTGCCGATGCTGCGGTCACTGTCTTGAAAGTCGATCCCGGGGGGTACAGCCCGTGGGTGGCACGATTCAACAGTGGCGACGAGGGGTCGTTGAGCAGTGCTTCGCCATTTGTCGCGAGCGATCCGGGGTCGTACGTAGGCACAGAGACCATTGCGAGGATGTCGCCGGTCGTGGGGTCGATGGCGACAACGGCACCGTTCCGCGCTCCGAGGGCCTCTGCGGCAGCCGCCTGGACTCTCGAGTCGACTGTGAGGCGGACGTCGCGGCCGACCGGCGGCGCGCGGTCGAACTCAGCATTGAGGGCGGCCCCCCAGCCTACCGGCGCCTCCCCGGAGAGCGCACCGTCTCGCGTCAGCTCGATCCCCTGGGAACCGTACCGGGGGTCGATATAGCCGATGATGTGCGCCACGGAAGCGTCGTGGTACGTCCGCCCGCCGCTCGGAAGCGACTCGGCGAGGACGGCACCGTCAGCAGCTAGGATGCGGCCGCGTGAGGGATTCGAGAAACGATCGAGGACACGCGGATTGAGGTCGCCCTGAGCCAGGTCGCTCCGCGCGACCTGCCAGTAGCCCAGGGCCGCCACAACGACAGCCACGAAGACGATGCCCGCAGTGCCGGCCAGCGCGGCCATTCGCTCGAATCGGTTGGGAAAGAGCACGTTTTCAGTGTACGGCCAGAGTCGAATGGGACGAAAAAGAGGGGCTACGCCGGCCGGCGTAGCCCCTCTGCTGTGGAACGAAATGCGGACTAGCCGCGCGGGAGCCCGAGGCCGCGGGTCGCGATAATGTTCCGCTGGATCTCGTTGGTGCCCGAGTAAATCGTGGACGGGACGGTGGTGAGGTACTGCTCGGGGAGCTCGCCACCGAGGATGGCACGGGGCTCTTCCGGAACAAACTGGCCACCGAGGCCAACCATGTTGACGCCAAAGTTGTAGATCTTTTGGCCGAGTTCGGATTGGAAGATCTTGACGACGGAGGCCTCATGGTTCGGCACGCCACCGGTCGACTGGATGTGCCCGATCCGGTAGCCGAGGAACTTGCCAACGTTGTTCCCGATCACGAGATCGGCAAGCTTCAGGCGGTTCTTGCGCTGCTTGTCGGCGTCCAAGCCCTTGAGGATGACCGACAGGTCTTCGAGCACGCGGCGCTGGGAGGCCGTTGTACCGATGCCAGAGCGCTCAAAGTCGAGGAGGGTCATGCCCACGTACCAGCCGCGGTTCTCTTCGCCGATGCGGTTAGCGACGGGGACACGGACATCTTCAAAGAAGACTTCGTTGAAGTGGTGGCGGTTTGCCATGTTGATAAGCGGACGAATGGTGAGCCCGGGGGTGTTCTTGATGTCGTCGATCAGCAGGAAGCTGATACCGCGGTGCTTGGGCGCATCCGGGTCCGTGCGGACAAGCGTAAACATCTGGTTGGCGCGGTGGCCACCGGATGTCCAGATCTTCTGGCCGTTAAGGACGTATTCGTCGCCATCGCGGACGGCACGCGTCTGAAGGCTGGCGAGGTCGGAGCCGGAGCCCGGCTCGCTATATCCCTGGCACCAGATGTCCTCGCCGCTGGTGATCTTGGGAAGGTACTTGGCCTTCTGTTCGTCCGAGCCGTGGATAATGAGCGTGGGGCCGATCATGCCGACGCCGAAGCCGCGCGTGCCGGTATCAGGTGCACCGCGGTAGCCGAACTCTTCGTTGAAGACAATCTGTTCGTAGATCGAGGCACCGAGGCCGCCATATTCCTTTGGCCACGCCGGGGCGATCCAGCCACGCTTGCCGAGTTCCTGGTTAAACGCTACCGCTTTCTGGAAATCCTCCTCGCCGCGCTCGCCCCACTGGCCCGGCCCGTCCTTCTTGCCGAGCTGTTCATCGAGAAAGCGCTTCACTTCCTGGCGAAGGCCCTCTTCTTTGGCACCGAACTTCATATCCATGGCATGTTCTCCTGTGATCGTGGACGACACGATGCTCCCAAACGTTGCCATGCATTGTGAGGGACTTCGTTCGCGAGCGAAACCTTAACGACGAGTTCGGGGCCCTAAGAAGCCTGAGAATTCACGATCACTCGATATTGTCATCGGCATGAAGCTGTGGGCGGGGCAGTTGAACACCGAATCGCTGTGCTGTTATCACTCCGCAGGCCACGAGTGTCGCGGCCACGAGCGAAGCCCACGCAGGGTTCAGGGGATGCAGGAGCCACACGACCACTCCTCCACACAGTGCTGCTGTCGCGTTGACTTCGGCCCGAAGGACGGCGGGCACGTCGTCCGCAAGCAGGTCGCGGAGGACTCCACCACCGGTGGCCGTCACGATCGCAAGGATGAGAACTGCGGGAAACGGCAGGCTGGCGGAAATCGCCGCGAGTGCGCCAGCCGAGGCGAATGCGCCAAGGCCCACAGCACGGCAGAGTAGGAGCACACCATCAAGCGGGACGCGGCTACGGGAGATGAGCGGGATGGAGGCGACCGACGAGCCAATAGCAAGCACGAAGTAGTCCTCGCGCACAAGGACGAGGGGCGTCCGGTCGATGAGGAGGTCTCGGATGGCCCCACCGCCAAGGCAGGTGACCACCCCAAGGACGACGAGCCCAAAGACATCCAGGTTGCGTCGCAGGCCGACGGCGACGCCGGAATACGCGAACGCGACGATTCCAACCCGGTCGAAGATGCCGACGAGCGTTCCTGGTGAGATATCCAAGGAGAGGGATCCTATCGCGGGAGGAGCGAACGACCCTACTTACCTTTGAGCCAGCTCATCATGCCACGCATTTCCGCGCCGACGGCCTCTACCTGGTGTTCGGTGTCGCGGCGGCGCATGGCGAGGAAGCTGGGGCGTCCGGCCATGTTCTCCAGCACGAATTCACGAGCGAACTGGCCAGTCTGGATCTCGGTAAGGATCTTCTTCATCTCGGCCTTGGTCTCATCGGTGATGATGCGGGGGCCGCGCGTGTAGTCGCCATACTCGGCGGTGTCGCTGACTGAGTAGCGCATGCGCGAGAGGCCGCCTTCATAGATCAGATCCACGATCAATTTGAGTTCGTGCATCGTCTCGAAGAACGCACTCTCCGGCTGGTAGCCGGCTTCGATGAGCGTCTCGAACGCAGCCTTGATCAGAGACGAGATGCCACCACAGAGGATGACCTGCTCACCGAAGAGGTCGGTTTCGCACTCTTCGCGGAAGGTGGTTTCAAGGATACCTGCGCGGGCGCCGCCGATGCCCTTCCCGTAGGCGAGGGCGACCTGCATCGCCGTTTCGCTGTAGTCCTGGTGGATGGCCACGAGGCAGGGGACGCCGCCGCCCTCGGTGTAGACGCGGCGGACGAGATGGCCGGGGCCCTTTGGCGCGATCATCGCTACGTCGACGAACGGCGGTGGCTGGATCTGCTGGAAGTGGATGTTGAAACCGTGCGCGAACATCAGCATCTTGCCCTCGGCCAAGCCGGGCTCGATGGCTTTTTCGTAGACGGCCCGCTGCACCTGGTCGGGGATGCAGAGCATGATGATGTCGGCTTCACGCGATGCCTGCTCAACGGAGGTGACGCGCAAGCCCTGCTGCTCCGCCTGCGCCCATGAACCCGAACCCGGGTAGAGACCGACGACGACATCGACGCCGCTGTCTTTCAGGTTGAGTGCGTGTGCATGACCCTGGGAGCCGTATCCCACAACAGCGACCTTTCTGCCAGCAAGCAGCGAGAGGTCAGCGTCGTTGTCATAGTAAAGCGTGGCCATGCGTGGTTCTCCGATACAGGGTGAGATTGGGCGCGTCTTCCGGCGCACTGTGTTCGTGGTGGCGCTAGATCGGGAGGATGACCTTCCGCATGTGCCGGTCGTTCGCGTAGTTCTCGTTGGGCCGGACGCCGATCTCGCGGAGCATCCAGTAAACCTCGACGACCATGATCTTGCCATCGACGAGGCGATACCATTCGGCCTTCCGTGGCCGGCTGGGGTCGTAACTAGCTTCGACAAGCGCTACGTGGTCGCCCGCCGTGAGGGACGTTACGCGCTGCTGCCCAAACGCTGGCTGTGGGATGCTTCCAACGAGGTCAACCATCTTGTCGAACCCGGCGACGCTGCCATAGACGCCATCGATCATGACCGCCTTGTCGGCGAAGAATGCCCGCCCCGCGTCCATGTCGCCCGCGGCGAGCGCGTTCAGCATCTCCTGGACCGTCTTCTTGGTCTGGGATGCGGAGCCGCCGCGGAACCCGCGGGCGTTGTCCATGGCTGCGGCTATTGGCTTTTCGAATTCGATGTCCCTGAACATTGCGTAGCTACGCCGCTCGACGACTTCGCCGTCGACGACACGGAATACTTCCGCGACGCGCTGTGTAAACGGGCGCCAATCGTATCCCTTGGCTTCGATGGTGGCGCGGACGATGACCGTCTCGCCGGACTCGATGTATTCGAGGTCACTGTAGTTGCAGTCCGCATAGTCCTTCAGGAACTGGCGATGCCAATCCGCGATAGCGACGCTGCTGCGCAGGGTGGGCCCGCGGAACGAATGAAACACCGCCGCAGGAGCGTGGTGTGCTTCGATCTCGTGGAATCGGTCGAAGTTAATTGCCGTGAGAAGTGCGTTCACCGCGTCAGTGTTCGACATGCTCGGTAAAGGGTGCCTCGCTGAAAACTGCCGGGCGATTGTACCCCGGGAACGGGAAAGAACCACCGCCACCTATTCGATGACGATCGTAAGACTGTTTTCTGTGCGGATCAGACGTGTGAGTGGACAGCGCTCGGCGACGAAAGCATGGACTCGCAGGAGGGTCGCGGGATCAACACCGGCGGCGTCCACTGATACGTGGGCCTGAATGTCCCAGGGCACCGGCGGATCCGCGCAGTCGATGCCGAGCAGCCCGGCGTCGTTGTTTTGGGCGGTGACGCGCACCTCGACGCGGTCCAGCGGGACATCGAGCGTTGCCGCCGCGATCTCGTAGGTGTGTGTGAGGCAGGTGCCGATGACGCCGCAGAGAAGTTCGGGCGACGACGGACCCAGGCGGAACCCGCCGAACGCTGGCCCAGAATCGCTCATATACAGCTGCGAACCGATACGGAGCTTGCGGACACCCGTCGCGTCGTCGGCCACAATGGTGGCTTCCACGGTTTCACGCCAGTCCTCGGGGTCCGGACGCGCGGCTGCCGCGGCCTTCATTGCTTCCCGTTTGCCGGTGAGATAGTCCCGAAGTCCCCGTACTGGCATGGCGTACCTCTCCCGGCCGATTTGAGGATGTGCCGGGCTACTGGCGATACTCTACGGAATGCCAGGCGACAACCTCTTCACGCTGCTGTCCTCCTACCGTCCCGGGGCGGCAGCTTCTCCATTCGAAAACTACTGCACCAGTGGTCTCGCGTACTTCCTCCAACACGGCGACAGCCAGCTCTGCGAACTGTTCGCCAGGGCGGCAGGGTGCCCGGGCCAGAAGGTCGTCGCTGCCGAGGTGCAGCCGTTGCTTGCAGGCGCCGGGTTTGCTGACCTCGTCCTGACGTTCGAACAGGGCGAACGGTGCCTCGTGGAAGTGCAGGTGGAGCCCGGCTACGAACCACAGACGATCGAGACGCTGGAAGAGCACGCGCGCTACTGGCGCGAGAAGCCACAGATGGTGTTTCTCACGTTGCCGGGAGTGGAGGCCCCGGAATCCTGGGCATCGCTCTCATGGATCGATTGTGCCGATGCGATCGAGGCAGGTGGGAACGAAGTTGAGTGGCAATTCGCCGAGTTCATCCGGCGCGACATCCTCGGGCTCGGACCGGTGCCATTGGAGCAGGCGATCGCATCGAACCGGCTCTACGCCCTTGGGGCAGCGGCGATCCGTCATCGATTCGGCACGAGGGCGCGCTATGTCAACAGTGCTTCACGTCCGATCGGTGGCCGGTACCGCTATCTCGGTACCACCTTCGCCGTCGATGGCAGCGACATGGAGTTCTGGGTGGGGATCGTCAACGAGGCCGTGCCACTGAGTGAGCACTACTACTTGATGCTGGCCAGTAAGTCTGCTCCGCTCGATCAGGCAGTCGAGACGCCACGGCCGACATCGGACTGGAAATGGATGCACTGGACGGGGAGTGGCCGGGTTGTGCGCCCAATCACGATTGAAATGTACGATGAATTGCTCGTGCGCCTCCCGTTTGAGGCTTAGCCCCCCACGCGGATAAGTACCCTTCCGCGGACGCCACCCTTGAGGATCGTGGCTGTCGCCTGGGCCACGCCATCCAGGTCGGTTTCGACGGCGATTGAGTCAAGAAGGCCGGCCGGTTTGAGATCCGTCGCCATCCGTTGCCAGAGGCGGATGCGCTCTGCCATGGGTGTCCAGACAGATTCGATGCCGAGCAGGTTCACACCGCGGAGGATGAACGGATACACCGTCGTGTTGAGTTGATTCCCGCCCGTGAGCCCCGAAAGGGCAATCGAGCCCCCGTACTTCACCGTCCGGGCGAGATAGGCGGTCGTCGCGCCGCCAACTGGGTCAACGGCGGCGGCCCAGCGCTCCGTCTCCATCACCCGCCGGGACTCGGCGCTCACTTCTTCGCGAGTCAGTACCTCCGTAGCCCCGAGGTCGCGGAGAAAGGTGTGCTCCGCCGCCTTGCCGGTGCTGCCGGCGACCGTGTAACCGCGGCCAGCGAGCATGCTCACGGCAGTGCTGCCGACGCCTCCGGTGGCACCAGTGACGATGACCGTGCCGTTCTCCCGATTGAGCCCCATCCGCTCCATCGCTTCGATCGAGAGGGCAGCGGTGAACCCGGCGGTGCCGAGGGCCATCGCTTCTTTGGGCGACATTCCGTCCGGTAGCGGTGCGACCCAATCAGCAGGAATGCGCGCCAGCTCGGAGTAGCCACCAAAGTGATTGATGCCAAGGTCATAGCCTGTGACGATGACCGGCTGACCTTTTACAAAGCGTGAATCGGTCGAGGACTCGACCGTCCCGGCAAGGTCGACTCCGGGAATCATCGGGTAGTTCCGGACGACGTTGCTCTCGCGGGCCGTGGCCAGGCCGTCCTTAAAGTTGACGCACGACCACGCCACCCGAATGGTGACGTCTCCGGGCGGCAGGTCCGACTCCGTGAGCGTTTCGACGCCCGCCGAGAATTGCTCGCCGTCTTTGCGAAGGACGAACGCCTGGAAACTCATGCTTGCACCTCCAGCGGGCCGATCTGGTAGACACGGCGAGTGCCGAACCTTACTCCGTTAGCCTCCGGTAGAGGGTCGGAAGACGGCTGGGGAGCGCCTCGATGTCGGCGACAACTTCGTAGCCGATGTCCTCGCACATGGTCTTCAGGTAGTCGTGCCCGGCGCGGTCGACGGTCAGGCAGAACGGCGTGATGCCCTCGCGCTTCGCTTCATTGAGTGCCTGCTTGGTGTCGTGGATCGCGTACTCCTTTTCGGTGCGATCACGGCCGTAGCCGTGGTCCTGCGGGCGCCCGTCGCTAAGCAGTACGAGGATCTTCACCTTCGCGTCCGTGAGCATCAGCTTGTGCGTCGCGTGACGGATTGCCGGCCCCATGCGTGTCGATCGAATGGGTGTGACCTTGTCGAGCCGCTTCTTAATCGCGTTGTCGAGGTGCTCATCGAAGTCCTTGATCACGAAGAATTCGACGTTGTCGCGCCCATAGCCGGAGAAGCCGTAAATGCCGTACTGGTCGCCGATCGTTTCCAGGGCGGTCATCAGCAGGACGGTCGACTCCTTTTCGAGATCGATGATGCGCTTCGGGGGGCTGGAGAGTTCCTGGCGGCGCTTGGAGACCCACCAGCTGAGGTATTTCCGCGGGTCGTCGTCGTAGTCGTCGTCATCGGGACGGCGGTCGCGCTTGTTGATCTCTTCGTCAGTCGACGCAGACATGTCGACGAGGAAGGCAACAGCCACGTCACGCTCAATTTTGTTGCGGCGCCAGTAGATCTTCTCGTTCGGAGAGCCACCGGCTTTGCGCTCGATCATCCAGTCGATGGCAGCATCGAGGTCGAAGTCTTCGCCCTCGGGAAGGCGCTTAATCTTCCGGAACAGTTCGGGCTTCATCAACTCGAACTGTTTGCGGGTCTGGGCGACGAGCCCGGCGTGCTCCTTCAGGGTGTTTTCGTAGAAGTTCTCCTCGCCCTGCTCCAGCTTCTGCTCCTTCACGGCACACCAGCGGGGCTTGTAGTCGTGTGCCCGGAAATCCCACTCGTCGTAGTAGTAAATCGTGACGACCGGGGCGAGGGGTGCCTCGTCCTCGTCTTCGCCGGTGCTGGCGTCCCCCGTTGGGTCGCCCTTCTTGTTCTCCTTGTCGCCGGAGGGGGTCCCGGCCTCTTTCATGAGGTTGGAGAGGAACATGCCGGTCGTCTGGTCGATGTCCCCTTCCATCATGGCGTCGAGGTTGATTTCGGCGCTCTTCTCCAGGAGTTCCTGGAGCTGCTCCGGGGTCAGCTGCTGTGGATTCTGTTGCCCCGCTTCGCCACCCTGGGCGTCCTCACGGAGCTTCATCAGCAGCTGTACGAGCTCCGGCTTGAAGTCGCCGCGGAAGTCGACATCGTCGGGACTCTCGTACTCCTCGCCTTCGGCAACATCGCCCATCTGCATGTCAGCGCCTTCGCCGCCCAGCTCGCCAATATCGACGGACATTTTGTCGCCGGTGTCGGGAGCTTCGACCTCCTCCCAGTCGCCGTCCTCGTCGTCGGACTCAATTGTGTTGGGGATCATTGAAGCGATGCGATAGAGGGCAAACGTGGCCTCGGCCGAATCGGCGACGTTGGAGCCCTGGCGGAAGGCCGCACCCAGGAGGCCAAGTCCCTGCTCCATCTCTTCGCGGTGCGTCTTTGGGAAGCGGACGGCGTCGTCGCCGTCGAGGCTCGCCCGCACGAGGTTCTCGACGAACGCCTGGCGTAGCGGAAGCTTGCGGATGTCGCTGCGGGTCGCCAGGGCATCCTGCTGCATCCGCTGCAATGCCTTTCGGATTCCCCCATATTCGCGCCGGATAGATGCGTCGACGCGCCCGTCTTCGACCACGGTGAAGAGGTCTGCCGCCATCTTGCGGTCTGGGAACAGGTCGAAGAATGCCTCGATCGCCGTCACAGCGGCGGATTCACGGGAGGCCATCAAGGAGGGGAGCCGGGACTGTAGGGTTGCCGGTTCCAGGTCCGTTGAGAATTCGAAGCTGCCAAACTCGATGCGGCCGGCCTGATGTGTCGCGAAGACCTTCATCGCTGCGAAGTTTTCGGCCTTGTCGTGGTATCGCTCCATCGATTCAGGGAGGAAGATCGTTGTCCCCTCGGTGCTGGCGCGGTCCTGGTCGACCCAGCCGATACCCTTTTCGGTGAGGGCTGCGGAGGACTGGAGCGAGAGATTCCGTCCTGTGAGCGCCTTGCAGTAGAGGCGCATGATCTCGCCGACCTTGCTCAGCTCGACTCGTGCCGAGAGCGTATCGAGCACATCCTCTCCACGGGTGGACTGGAGGCGGAAGTAGGCTTCGCCGCCATCGTGGCTCATCTGGAGGATGCGGAGTCCTGAATCCTGCCATGCGTCCAGTTCGTCCATGCGGATGCGGCTCAGGACGGTGGGGACGCTGACGAGGAAGTCCATCGCGGCGAATGCAGAATGCGGCGCCAGCTGTTCGGCGAGTTCGATGATGCGGAAGTGATCGTCGGGTTCCAGCTCGCCCATCGCGTTTGCGGTCTCTTCGAAGTACTGGAAGGCCGAGCGATTGTGGCCCCGGGCGACCTGCGCGGCGAGTGTGAGGTACCGTTCACGTGCGGGCCCGTGGACTTTCTGAAGCAGATGCACGCCGCGCTCGAAGTACAGCCGCGAGTCTGCCCAGCTGGACTGGGCGAGTTCTGTAGCGAATGAGATGAAGGGGACGCGGTCATCCTCATCGAGGCCGCCGAGGACCGTAGGGGCGGTCGTGAGGCAGGCGGAAGCGAGCTCGTAGCTGTGGCGTGAGAGTTCGTCGATGAAGACGACAAGACGCGCTGCCTGGTTGAGGCGCACGACCTCGAAGAGAGGGCCCGCCTGATCGTAGAATTGGGCGGCGAGGGACGAACTCTTCCAGTTGCCCTTATAGAGCCGCCGGCCGAGATCGGCCCACTGGCGCAGGTGTGTTGGGCCGAGTTCCCGCGCGGCGGCAGGAGCGGCTCTTAGGAACGACATCGCCAGCGGAGCGGACTCCGCGGCCATGGAAACGGACTCGCGGGCCAGCGTTTCGAGCGCTTCCCAGTCGACGGTTTGGGGCAGTTCAGCCCCGGCACGGAAGTATTCGACCGCGGCTTCCCAGGAGCGGAGGCTGAGGGCCGTCAGTTCGATGCCGGACTGCGACCACATTTCGAGCTGGGTCGGGGTGAGCCGCGGAGCGAGTGCACGGAGGCCCGCCTCGAACTGCTGCTGCAGAGGCGCCGGGAACCCGGACAGTCGCTCGCGATGACGGGCTAACAGTTCAGGGACAACGCTCACGATATGGTCCTTTTCCGGCCGGCGCCGAGTGTTGTGCCGGCCACAGATGCGGGCCCGGCATCATCCGGGAGGTGCGGCTTGCAACCGGTTGGGGTCAGGGTAATCGTAGAACGCGACCTCGCCGCTTGTCGTGTCCCAGACCGCGCAGGACAGCTGAAACTCGTTGCGGTGATCGCGGCCGTCACCCGTGGAGCCGGGATTGATGACGAGCACATTCCCGTAGCGTTCAGCCATCTTGAAGTGCGTGTGGCCGACGATGATGGCGTCGCAGTCAAGTTCGGCGGCCTTCGACCACACCTTTTCGTGCGGGTAGTGGTAATCCTTCCACGGCTCCCATGGGGATCCGTGGGTCATGATCACCTTCTTGCCGTCGACCACCGTTTCAATCCGGTACGGTTTTTGCCGCATCCAGGTAACGAGGTCCTGGTCCACCGCCGGGTTCGATAATGCCCGCTGGCCATCCTGCGAGAGGATGGTCTCCTCGTGGTTGCCGAGCACGACGTGGGCGCCCGTTTCGCGGAGGAGCTGGACGACTTCATTCGACCAGCGGAACTGGAACACCGAATCTCCTGCACAGAACAGTTGGTCGATGGGGTCCATGAGCTCAAGCGCGCGGCGCAGGCCTGCGATGTTGCAGTGGATATCCGAAACGATGCCGACTCTCACTGGCGCTCCGCTGATGGCTTCGATTACTCGAAAATGCTGGTGACGACTTCTTCAATGCTGCGTTGCACTTCGAGGTCATCCGTCAGGGCCCAGGTGATTGCGACCTGGCAGGCGCGCCGGGCAGGTACGCCCTGGGCGATGAGCTTGCCCGCGTAGATAAGCAGCCGGGTGCTGACGCCTTCACCGAGACCGTGTTCTTTGAGGTTGCGGACCTTTTCGCCCAGCTTCGCGAGGTCCGTCGCGACATCTTTCCCGACCTCGGCCTCGTGGGAGATGATCTCGGTTTCGAGATCCTTCGGGGGGTAGTCGAACTCAATGGCAATGAAGCGCTGCCGGGTCGAGTGCTTCAGGTCTTTGAGCGCACTCTGGTATCCCGGGTTGTACGAGATGACGAGAAGGAACCCGTCGGCCGCTTCCACGACCTGTCCCAGCTTTTCGATGGGGAGGAGGCGTCGATAGTCGGTCAACGGGTGGATGAGGACCGTCGTGTCTTTGCGGGCTTCCACCACCTCGTCGAGGTAGCAGATGGCTCCAACTTTGACGGCACGGGTAAGCGGCCCATCGACCCATCGGGTGCCATCGGAGTCGAGCAGGTAGCGGCCGACGAGGTCGCTGGCGGTGAGGTCCTCGTGGCAGGCGACGGTGATCAGCGGTGTTCGGTGCTCGGAGCTCTCACCGGAGGCCGTGGTTCGCGAATGCGAGCGGGCAAGGCGATAGGCCATGTATTCGACGAAGCGCGTCTTGCCGGCCCCGGTAGGCCCTTTGAGGAGGACCGGGATGCGCTGTTCATACGCTGTTTCGAAGAGGGAGACCTCATCGCCGATTGCGAGGTAGTAAGGCTCCTCCTCGATCGTGTATTCCTCGACCGCGTGGACCTTGTGTCCCTGGTACGTTGTGTTGGCCACGGCTAGTCCCTCCCCGCGGCTGCGCGCAGCCGCGTTTGAAGCGCGCTCCAGGCCGCTGCGATGGCAGAATCGAGTTCCGCGAGCGAGCCATTATTTTCGATCACGATGTCCGCTCGGGACGTGCGCTCGTCGTTCGAGAGCTGCGAATTGATTCGCGCACGCGCGGCTTCTTCGTCGAGGCCATTGCGCTCGGCGAGACGCTTGACCGCGAGGTCTGGCTCGACAGTGACGACCCAAACCTCGGTCGCGAGATCCTCCCAACCGGCCTCAAAGAGGACCGCCGCTTCGAGGCAGGCGACGTTGTTGCCGGCGACTTCCAGCTCCGACAGTTCTGCACTGGCGAGCTTACGGATGCCTGGCCAGACGATGTCGGTGAGCCGCTTTAGCTCTTCGGGCTTGCCAAAGACCTTGCCGCCAAGGACACGACGGTCGATCGTCCCGTCTGCCGCAACCAGCTCGGGGCCAAATGCTGCGACGACGGCATGGAAGGTATCGCTGCCGGGCTCGTAGGTGCGGTGGCCGAGGATATCGGCATCAATGACGGGGATGTCGTGGTCACGGAAGAACTTGGTAACCGTTGACTTCCCACTCGCGATGCCGCCGGTCAGTCCAATGACGTGCAAGTGAAGCTCCAGGGAGGGTTCGATTTAGTCGAACGGATAGGATACGGGGGGAAGCGCCAAGGGCCAAAGTGCAGGCCAAGATTCGAGCCACCTGGCCGCTATTCGACCTGCGGTTGTACCGCGGAGGGGACGATGCGGACACGGTTTCGTGGCGATACGCGGGCGCATTGCTCGCAGTGGTAGACCACCGATACGCCGTGGCCGCATTCGTGGTCCACGATTTCGAGGTCGTGGTCCATGTATTTCTCGCCCCAGCGGGAGAGCGCACCGACGATAGGGCCAAGGTCGTGGCCCTTGTGCGTGAGGAGGTACTCCGCCCTGGGCGGGTGGTCGCTGTAGATCCGCCGGAGGATGAGCCCCTCGCGTTCGAGGAGCTTGAGCCGGTCTGACAGGACCGATCCAGGGATGCCTTCGGCGGATTCCTTCAGCTCTGCGAAGCGCCGTTTGCCGCGCAGCAGGTCGCGGACAACAAGCAGCGTCCAGCGATCACCGACGATATCGAGCGTCCCGGCGACCGGACAGCGGACTATGCGCGGCATTGCGAGACCTCCGTTGTGCGCTATGATAGCGACGCGAGCGAATAACTCCAAGATATGGACTCACTCCAATAACTGGACTGTCCACCGCGCACCGGAGGACATGATGACGAACGGCTACCACGAACTCCTTGCTCGCGTCCGCGATGGCGCCTCACCGACCGACGACGAAGCACGGCAGTTGACGGATTTCACGGAACTGGAACCGCTGTTGGAAGTGGCGACTGCGCTGAACGACGCTGGCCACGGGAACGTGATCTCATACTCGCGGAAGGTGTTCATCCCGCTTACCCAGCTTTGCCGCGACGTCTGTCACTACTGCACGTTCGCCAAGCCCCCCCGGCCCGGCCAGCGCGCCTATCTGACTGCGGACGAGCTGCTGGCGATCGCCCGCGCAGGCGCCGATGCAGGATGCAAAGAGGCACTCTTCACGCTCGGCGATAAGCCGGAGCTACGTTACAAGGTCGCGAAGCGTGAGCTGGCCGAACTCGGCTACGAAACGACGATCCAGTACCTCGCGGCGATGGCGGACCTCGTCTTCAAGGAGACAGGCCTGTTGCCGCACGCCAACCCCGGTGTGATGACACGGGAGGAAGTAGCACTGCTGCGTACCGTGTCGATTTCGCAGGGGATCATGCTCGAAAGCGCGTCTGATCGGCTGCTTGAGAAAGGCGGCGTGCACTACGGTTCACCGGACAAGCGCCCGGGCGTCCGGCTTGAAACAATGCGCCACGCCGGCGAACTCCAGGTGCCATTCACTTCCGGGATCCTGATCGGTATCGGTGAAACACGCGCCGAGCGGATCGACGCGCTCCTCTCGTTGCGGGCCCTCCACCGGGAACACGGACATATCCAGGAGATCATCGTCCAGAACTTCCGGGCAAAAGCCGGCACAAAGATGGCCGACGCACCCGAGCCGGACCTGGAGGACCTGCTCTGGACGATCGCGATGGCCCGCGTGGTGTTTGGGCCGGAAATGAACATCCAGGCACCGCCCAACCTCAGCTACGATCTGTACCCAAGGCTCATTTCCGCGGGCCTAAACGACTGGGGTGGTGTCTCTCCTGTGACGCCCGACCATGTGAACCCGGAAGCACCCTGGCCACACCTGGAACAGCTGCGGCAGAACACCGCCGCCTGTGGCCGCGAACTCACCGAACGCCTCGCGATCTATCCGGCCTACGCGCTGGATGGAGACCGCTGGCTGGATGAACAGCTGAGGACGCCTGTAGTCCGCGCGATCGACGCCGACGGATTTGCCCGGACAGAGGATTGGGCGCCCGGCGAGTTGGCGGATATCCCGGCGGCATACCGGCCGTTGGTCGCTGGAGAGCCTTCGAGGCCAACCGGACCCGTGACTGCTCGTACCCAGAAGATTCTTGACCAGGTCGAATCTGGCGAGAGCCTATCTGAAGCGCAAATTGCGGCACTGTTCCGCGTGCGCGGGTCGGATTTCTTCGCGGTGTGCGAGGCAGCCGATGCGCTTCGGGA
The DNA here is from genome assembly GCA_020432045.1 of Dehalococcoidia bacterium. Lineage (GTDB taxonomy): Bacteria > Chloroflexota > Dehalococcoidia > Tepidiformales > Tepidiformaceae > JAGQHB01. The sequence continues at coordinate 51,900 of JAGQHB010000103.1, forward strand.
GCGGGTCAACGGCAACACCGTCAGCTACGTCGTCAACCGGAACATTAACTACACGAATGTCTGCTACTTCAAGTGCCAGTTCTGTGCGTTCTCCAAGGGCAAGCTGAGCGAAAACCTTCGGGGGACGCCCTACGACCTCGACCTCGATGAGGTGGTGAGGCGCACGACCGAAGCATGGGAACGCGGCGGCACGGAAGTCTGTATGCAGGGAGGTATCCACCCGGACTACACCGGCGAGACGTACCTGGAGATCCTGAACGCGGTGAAGGAAGCGCAGCCGGATATCCATGTCCACGCCTTCTCGCCACTGGAGGTTTCGCAGGGGGCAGAAACGCTCGGGCTGCCGGTGCGGGAGTACCTGCGACGCCTGAAGGCGGCTGGACTGGGGACACTCCCCGGCACCGCAGCGGAAGTGCTTGACGACGAGGTGAGGAGGACGCTTTGTCCCGACAAGCTCTCGACGCAGGAGTGGCTTGATGTGGTGGAGGCGGCACACCTCGAAGGGTTCCGGACGACCTCGACAATCATGTACGGCCACATCGATGGACCGGTGAACTGGGCGCGCCACCTGATGCGGCTACGCGAGCTACAGCAGCGCACCGGGGGAATTACGGAGTTCGTGCCTCTGCCGTTCGTGCACATGGAGGCGCCGATATACCTCAAAGGCAAGGCGCGCCAGGGGCCGACGTTCCGTGAGGCCGTGTTGATGCACGCGGTTGCGAGGCTCGTCCTGCACCCGTTGATCACGAACATCCAGGTGTCGTGGGTGAAGATGGGGGTTGATGGCGTGCGGGCCTGCCTGAACGCGGGCGTGAACGACATGGGCGGCACGCTGATGAACGAGAGCATCAGCCGGGCAGCCGGCACGCTCCACGGGCAGGAGCTGCCCCCAGCTGCGATGGAGGAGATCATCCGCGCTGCGGGGCGGGTGCCACGACAACGAAGCACGCTCTACGGCGAGCCACCCACCGAACAGCAGGTACGGTCGTTTGGAGCACCCGAACTGCTGCCGATCGTGCTGACACCGCTGAAGCCCAGGGGGCGGCGGCGCGAAGCCGTCTCCTCCGGCGCGTAGACGCGCAACGGGCCTATGGGCTCCAGGTCACGACACCGATTGGGAGCGGATGGTCGGCGATGCGGATACCTTCGGTGGTCCGGTGGGATTCCAGCCACGCTGCGAGCAGGGCGTCCTTCGCCCCACCCTCCTGGATGAAGAGCTGATGCCGGAGAAAGCGTCGAGCGACTTCTGCATCGTCGTATAGGGCGGGTCCGCGAACCCCGGCGAGCCGTATTTCCGGCGTCTTGCCGCGAGCGAGCAGCAGGGTGAGGAATTCGGGAAGAGCCGGGAGGACCGCGCGCTCAACTCCATGGACTGGGGGCCATGCTCCGGCCGCGACGCTGGCAGGCGCCTCGTAGAGCAGGACTGCCACGCAGAGCCGGCTGGCGGCGCGCTCCATCGCGTCGAGAAATGGCCCAATGTCCTCGATGTCGTATCCGACGTGGGAAATGAAGGCGACATCGACGGCTGGAGGCGGTTCAAGCGGCCACGTCGCCGGGATCAACTCGATGTTGGAGATGCCGTACTGGGTCATCCCGTCTCCAAGGACTGAGCGCATCCCCGCCGACGGTTCGACCGCGACGACCTTGCCCGCCTTCTGCGCCAATGCGAGGGCGTAGCGGCCACCGCCGGCGCCAATATCGAGCCATGTTTCGCCGGGAAGTACGAGATTGCGGAGGGCATCGAGGGCTGGTTCGTCGGTGCGGAGAGGATCGGCCCGGAAGGATGCGGCCATCGGCGCGTAGAAGTCCTTCGGGGGTTCGCCTTCGCGGTACGCCTCGGCCTGGTCGCGGTTAGCGCGCACGCGGTTGGCCCACGCGGTCAGAGCTTCGGATCGGGTCGGCCTGAGCGGGTCGTTCATGATACGCAGTCTCCGGCGGGAAACCGGGCGTTGCAACTCGCCCGGAGCGTACCTATGCGATACTGGATCCACTGAATTGCCGCCGAAGGAGAACGCAACTTGGCAACTCGCAACCCCCAGGAACCCTTCACCCGGATCTCGGTCGCGGAAGCGAAAGCAAAGCTCGATGACGGGTCCGCCGTGATGGTGGACGTCCGCGATCCGGGCGAATACGCGGAAGTCCACGCCGACGGCGTCCGTCTTATCCCTGTGAACACGGTCGTCAACGAGGTCCAGCAGATCCGGGACTATGCAGGAAACAAAGAAGTTATGTTTATCTGCAGGTCGGGCCAGCGATCTGCGCTCGCAGCGGAATTTGCGGTCGCCGGGGGGCTCTCCGACATCGAGCTGTACAACGTGGAAGGTGGCACACTCGCCTGGGTCGAGGCCGGTCTGCCGCTTGGCGACTAGGACACCGCGGATTCAGTGACGGAGGCGATCGACCGCAGGGTATCGCTGCCGGGCGGGCAGTTCCGCCTGCTGGAGTGGGCCGGCGCGGAACCATCCGCCGTGTTTCTGCACGGGCTGACTGGCACGGCTGATGTCTGGCGCCCATCTATCGGCGCGTTGGCGCCTGGCGCTCCGCATTCGTTCGCGATCGACCAGCGCGCCCACGGACGCACGAACGCGGACCGGGCGCGCGAAACCGCCCGGCGCATGGCGCGGGATGTCGCGGATCTCGTGGCCTCGCTGGGCCTTGAGCGGCCGCATCTTGTCGGGCATTCCATGGGGGGCCGGATAGCGATCGTTGCCGCGGCGCACTACCCACAGCTGTTCCGGTCGGTCGCCATCGTCGATATCGGCCCTGATGCGTGGAAGCAGAACTGGGTGGATTCGGTCAACGGGTTCGCCCGGATGCGCCCCTCCCTGAGTGCCGGGGATATCGCCCGGACCATCGAACGGCGCCAGCTCGACGCCGACAACGAAGCGGCATTCCGCGCGCGATTTGCCGAGCAGCCGGACGGCAGCTTTCGCCCGTTGGGGAGCGTCGAGGCAATGTCGCGGATGGTGAGGATCCAGCGTTCGGCGAGCTACTGGTCCGACTGGGAAGCGATCCGGCCACCCGCCCTGTTGGTGCGCGGCGGCGATTCCGATGAGCTGCGGCCGCACGTCTTTGACCAGATGCGGCGGCGCAACCCGGCCGTCGAGGTCGTGGAGTTCGCGGGTGTTGGCCACAATGTGCCGCTGCTGGCCCCGGCACGTCTCGCCGCAACATTGGCGGCGTTCTGGCGCAACATCAGCGGGCCTTGAAGATCAGGGCCGGGCTCCCGTTCGTACCAGAGGTGGCATGAGACATCGAATTGTTGCTCCCGTCGTCCTGTTCGCCTTTCTCGCGGGCATTGCGTTGCTGAGCGTGTCGCTCGCCGCACCGGAAGGGCTGACCCGGCGAGCGGTGCTGCCGCACATCTCGAACGCCGACCCGGAGCCAACGCCCACCCCAACAGCAACGCCAGCGCCACGAAAGGACCCGTACGTCGGGCCGATCAAGTCGTTGTACCTCGGCTCAGCACTGGTCTTGGGCGGAGCACCACTGGAAGAACGCGATACCTACTTCAGCGGTGGCCGCGAGTATTTCGAAGACCCCTCTGCGCCGCAGTACATCACCTGGTATCCGAGGTTCGGGCGGCCGGGATGGGCGGCGGGGAACACGATCTTCGCCGCTCACGTGAACTATGTGCATTACGGGAACGGCCCGTTTGCCTACCTGCTGGATGCAGCTGCAGGGGACGCCCTCTACATAACCATGGACAACGGCGACATGCTGACTTACACCGTTAAGTCTGTGACGCTCTACCACCTGGCCGGGCTGGACATGGACGCGGTGGTATTTCCGGCGCTGGACAGCCATACGGAGCGCGTGACGTTGATTAGCTGCGGTGGGACGTTCATCCCTGCTGCGGTCGGCGGCGAATACGACAGCCGGATCGTGTTGGTGGCGGAGCGGTACGTGCCTTAGGGATGCATCCAAAGCCCTGACCGCGCTGCACCCAAACCCGAAGCGCCGTCTATCTCCAATGGGGCGGCACGGATCCCGCGTGTGCTCAGCGCAGCGGCTACCCGGAATCCTTGTGAGCTTGCCAAGGACTTGCTAAGATGGACAAGGCGGATTGCGCCCATTTCCGTTTGTGCCCGTCCGTCGAAGAAGGAGTTCTAACCAGTAGATGAGTGACGATACCCTGACCGAGACCCCAACCGCTGCCGGCAGCGACATGCTTGGCAGCGTGTTGAGCCGTCTTTCCAGCAGCGAATTCGAGGAAGAGTCAGACGAGGACACCCCTGCTGACCTCGAAGAGGAAGAAGAAGAAGAAACCCAGGCTGAGCAGGAAGAAGAAGAAGTAGAGTCCGTCGCGCTCCTCGCCGACGAGGCTGAGGGCATTGACGACCCGGTCCGGATGTACCTCCGCGAAATCGGCAAGGTTTACCTGCTGACTGCGGACGATGAGAAGCACCTCGCCCGCCAGATGGAAGAAGGCATCCATCTGCGCCAGATCGAGGAAGCGTATGTGGCGACGTATGGGCATCCGCCCTCCGCGGCGCGCGTCGCCGTCTCGCTCCTGGAGCAGTGGACGGGTCTGCTGCCGGTATTCAAGGCGGCGAAGCCGTTTCTCGACGATTACGACAAGATCATCGCAAGGAACGCGCCAGTACTCGACAAGGATGAGCCGCCGCCGCGTACGCCAAAGTGGCGAGTCGCGGGCACACCGAAGCTGAAGAACATGTCCTTCTCCGAGGTCATCGGCGATTCGCAGTTCCGCGGACTAATCGACGGCGAGCTGGACGCGGACTTCCTCCGGTACGCGAACCAGAAGATGAAGCGGACCGGCGACGACCAGGACGACCGTACCCACAAGGACATCGTCCTGCTCTCAATCGTCACGCATATCCTGAATCGCGACCTCGTGTCGCAGATGGGCGAAGAGGCTGGCGGCGAGGACAACCTCATCCCGCCGATCGACGGACTGGTCGAAAAGCTGGCGCCGCTGGAGGACAAGCTCCGGTACCACTTCGAGGCGCTGAAGCAGCACGGCGACCGTGCCGAGCGGCGTCTCACGGAGGCGAACCTTCGCCTTGTGGTGTCGGTGGCGAAGAAGTACATCGGCCGGGGCATGTCGCTGCTGGACTTGATCCAGGAAGGCAACATCGGCCTCATACGCGCGGTCGAGAAGTTCGACTACCGCAAGGGCTTCAAGTTCTCGACGTACGCGACATGGTGGATCCGGCAGGCGATCACCCGCGCGATAGCGGACCAGGCGCGGACCATCCGCATCCCGGTCCACATGGTGGAGACGATTAACAAGCTGGTACGCGTCAGCCGCCGCCTCGTGCAGGAGTACGGACGTGAGCCGACGAGCGAAGAGATTGCTCGCGGCATGACGGAAGCCGGCAAGCAAGACGCGGCATCGATGTTTAGCCCGGAGCGCATCCGGGAGATTCAGAAGGTGTCGCAGGAGCCGGTCTCCCTCGAGACGCCGATCGGCGAAGAGGAAGACAGCCACCTTGGGGACTTCATTCCCGATGAGGGCGCTCTCGCCCCTGCGGAGGCCGCGAGCCAGCAGCTCCTCCGGGAGCAGGTCGAGGATGTGCTCGCGAGCCTGACGAGCCGGGAACGGCGTGTTTTGCAGCTTCGGTTTGGTCTCGAGGACGGTCGAAGCCGCACCCTCGAAGAGGTTGGACGCGAATTCGGGGTCACCCGCGAACGCATCCGCCAGATCGAAGCGAAAGCCCTTCGAAAGCTTCGGCACCCGAGCCGGAGCCGGAAGCTGCGAGACTACCTGGACTAGCGCAGCTATTTCACGACGAGCGAAAGCGGGCAGCATGACGGTGCTGCCCGCTTCGTTTTGTCCGGTCGATCGCGGCAGTCTCCGTCTTTCATTCCCTCAGTCCCACGGCCAGAATGCCGCAAGAATGAAGGAGGGCCACGACTATGGGAAGGCTCGACGGGAAGATTGCGCTCATCACCGGCGGCGCGCGCGGCCAGGGGGCGGCCGAAGCACGGCTGTTTGCTGCGGAAGGCGCGGTTGTGTTCCTGACCGATGTCCTCGATGCGGAGGGTGCTGCGGTTGCGGCCGAGATCGATGGCCACTACCTCCGGCACGATGTGACGAACGAGGCAGCGTGGGAGTCCGCGGTGGCCGAGGTCGTCCGGTTGCATGGGCGGGTCGATGTGCTTGTGAACAACGCCGGGATCTACCGATCGGCGCCGCTGACGGAAATGTCGCTGGATGACTACCGCCGTGTAATCGACGTGAACCAGGTTGGTGTGTTTCTCGGGTTGAAGCACGTCGGCCGGCAGATGCTGCTTCAGGGTTCGGGGGCGATGGTGAACATCTCCTCCGTCGCGGGTCTCAGGGGTGGGGGCACGGCCATCGCCTATACGGCCAGTAAGTGGGCTGTACGGGGGATGACGAAGACAGGTGCACAGTACTTCGGGCCGCACGGCATCCGGGTGAATTCAATCCACCCGGGCCTCATCGAAACACCAATGCTGCACCAGCTGCCGGGGATGGATGCTGATCCGGAACGTTATGTGCAGCGGATTCCAATGGGCCGGATCGCCGAGGCAGACGACGTGGCGAAGCTCGCTCTGTTCCTCGCCTCGGACGACAGCTCCTACATCAACGGGGCGGAGGTCACCGTCGATGGCGGGATGACCGCATAACGGTGCATCACGCCGGTGTTTGCGCTCGCAGGAATGTCCGTACGGTATCGATGAAGTCCTGTCTGCGATCCGGGTCGTTCCACTGGAAAGGCAGCATCGTGGCGTTTGGCGCCTCACGGGCAATGCGTTCGCCGATCCCTCGCGGGTGGAACGGGTCGTTGCCGGGAGCTACGAGCATTGGCGTGGTGCAGGATTGCATCCATTCGGGCGTCGCTGTGAAGTAGGGCGGCTTGTCCGGCCACATGCCGTCACGGAAGGCGACAACCAGCGCGACGTAGTCCTCGGGCGCCATCGCTTCGATCTCCGCGCGGAACGCCGGGTCATTGGCGATGCGCGGGGCGAACGGTCCGGCAGCGTTGTTCGCCATGAACAGCGAGTTCTGGATCGCTGCGGCCGTGACGGCCTTCATGCCCTCGGCCTTCGCTACCCGCATGGTCTCGTTGAACATCGCGTAGAAAACACCGACGTTGTTGGTTTCGTTTAGGCCGACCGGGTTCTGAGCGACAGCCGCGGCGATTCGTTCAGGCGCAGCCTGGATCAGGTTCCAGATGTAGGCACCGCCTATGCAGCCCCCCATCACGTGGGCACGGCGCGCGCCCGCATCATCGAGGACAGCGAGCTGGTCGCCTGCAGTCTGCGCGTAGCTAAAGGGTGTGGCGGGGGCGAAACTCGTGCCGGCGTGGCGCTGGTCCATGCCGATGACTCGGAATTCGTCGCTGAGTTCTTTCATCGGGTTGAAAGCGCTCTGATCCCAGAACTCGACCTGGCTGGAGACGCCGCCAGGAGCGATGAGAAGCAGGGGGAAGCCCGTACCTTCGACCTCGTAGTGGATCGAAGCACCGTCGGGACGAGCAATGATCGTCATCGGAACCCTCCGTGGGCCGCATGTGACACGAGTCTACTGCGTCAGCGGCGATGGCCACGGCGCGGGCGCGGCGGCGTGGGGGACTCGACCGAAAGGTCAGCCTCGAGGACACCTTCCGCCGACACGCGGATTGGGAAGCTGGCAACGGGCCGGATCGCGGGCAACGTCAGTGCGCGGCCGTCGGTTGGATCGAACCGCGCCCCGTGGCGCGGGCATTCAACCTGGCAACCGTTCACCAGTTCGCCGTCGGCGAGCGGGCCATCGTCGTGGGTGCAGCGGTCTTCGATGGCGTAGAAGCGCCCTTCGCAATGTACGACCAGCACGCTGCGCGCACCTTCCGGATGGAAGTCCTTCATCGCCCCTGGTGGGATTTGATCCGCAGGACCGAGCGTTGTCCACCGGGTTTCATCAGTCATTACGGCGCATCGTCCATCCTTGGCGGCTTTGGGCCGCTCCTGCCGATCGTAGCAAGTACGGCGGGCAGGCGCCGCATTGCGAACCGATCCGTGCGTTGGAGGAATCGGTTTGCTATTGTCCCGCCAGCGTTCGTGGCGGAAAGACCGGGGGTAAGCATGCAAGCACTCGATGACTTCGTTGTCCTGGACCTGACACAGCACATCGCGGGACCGTACGCCACCAAGCTGATGGCCGACTTCGGAGCGGATGTGATCAAGATCGAAAAGCCGGGCGGCGATGTCGCCCGCGGCCTCGGCCCTTTCGCAGGAAATGAGGCGAATTCCGAGAAGAGCGGACTCTTCTTCTTCCTCAACACAAACAAGCGGTCGGCGGTCCTGGACCTGAAGAGCGACGACGGCTGCGAGGCTGTCCGTGCCCTGGCTGAGCGGGCAGACGTCGTGGTCAGCAGCTTCGCTCCACTTGTGGCCGGACGGTTGGGGCTCACCTGGGACTTCTTTCGCGCGGTCAAGCCGGACCTCTCGCTGATCTCGGTGACGAACTTCGGGCAATCGGGGCCGTATCGCGATTACCGCCTCACGGAGCTTCCGCTATACGCCCTCGCGGGCGAAATGTACTCGATGGGCATGACTGAGCGGGAGCCGGTGAAGATGGCCGGTACTGGCGCGCTATTCGAATCTGGCGCGGCCATCGCCCCCGCTATCCTCGCTGCAGCGATGGCGGGAAAGCTAAGCGGCGAGGGTCAGCACATCGATGTTTCGCTCGCGGAGACACATTTTGGTGGTGTGGACCGGCGCCACGCGACGGCGATTGGCTTCCAGTTCACCGGGCGCCGAACCATGCGGGCGGCCGGTGGAGCCGCGGGAATGCCGGGCGGGATCTACCCGTGCGCCGATGGCTGGGTGGAGTTCGCCGCCGCCGGTGTCCGCCCCGACCGGGTCGCAGACATGCTGAACCAGGCGGAGTGGCTCGACGATCCGCAGTTCCAGGACCCGCAGGCACGAGTCCTGCCGGATGTAATAGACGCATGGAACGCACACTTCATCGTGTGGTGCCTGGATCGGACGAAACGCGAGATCTGGGCCGAGGCTCGCAGGGCGAAGGTCATGTGCGGACCGCTCTTTTCGACCGAGGACCTGTTCGAGGACGACCATTTCCGCGCCCGGGGGTTCTGGGCGAAGGCGGAGCATGCCGCAATGGGCGCGGTGGAGTTCCACGGCCGGCCCTTCATCATGCAAGAAGGCGGCTGGGAGTTACGCCGGCCAGCACCGCTACTCGGTGAGCACACCGCTGAGGTGCTCGAGGAGTGCGGGCTCGCCCCCGCACTTGTTACGCGCATCATCGCCGCGGGAGGTGGGAAATGAGTCCAGCAAAGCCGCTCGAAGGGGTACGTGTGATCGACCTTTGCGTCGTCTGGGCAGGGCCGTTTGCGACAATGCTGATGGGGGACCTCGGCGCTGAGATCATCAAGTGCGAGAACCCGTTTGTCTGGCAGCCGATGACGCGCGGCGGCATGGCGCGACCTCCACAATTCCTGATCGATCGTGGCGCACCGTGGGGCACGGGTTACCCGGACAACGTTCCCGGTGAGCGGCCCTGGAACTACAGCCCGACATTCGTGAGCCTCTATCGGAACAAGAAGAGCTTTTGCGTGGACCTTCGTAGCCCGGAGGGGCTGGACGTGCTGCGCCGCCTGGTGGAGGTGTCCGACGTTGTCTACGAAAATAACGCCACGGGTACGCTCGAAGGCCTCGGGATCACCTATGACTGGCTGAAATCCATCAAGCCGGACATCATCTTTGTCCGTGTTCCAGCTTACGGAAGCACGGGGCCGTACTACAACGCCCGCGCACTCGGGGTGCACCTGGAAGCGGTGATGGGACACACACTGCTGCGCGGCTACGATGATGCCGACCCGAGCGCGAACACTGCGATCTATTCGGGCGACTACATGGCCGGTGCCCAGGGTGCGTTCGCGGTAATGACGGCGCTCTGGCACAAGCGGAAGACGGGGAATGGTCAACTCGTGGAGATCGGACAGGCCGAGAACGCCTCGGCGATGTTCACGCAGGCGATCATGGACTACTCGCTCAACCGGAACGTGCAGACAACAATCGGGAACCGGGACGTACACGGTCAGTACCCGTGTGGCGTCTATCCGTGCATGTCACCTGGCTCGGCAGAGGAGTGCCTCGACCGCTGGGTCGCTATCCATGTGGAAAACGACGAGCAGTGGGCGAGCTTCCGCGTGGCTATGGGCGGCCCAGAGTGGGCGAGTGATTCGCGCTTCGACACGAACGATGGCAGAGAGGCCCACTACAAGGAGATCGACGCCGCGATCGCCGAGTGGACCCGGACTCGGGACGACTATGAGGTCATGCACTTGCTACAGGCACACGGGATAGCGGCTGCGCCGGTGCTCGAAGCATCACGTATGTTCGACGAACCGCACCTGAGGGCGCGCGACTTCTTCCGCACGCAACGCATCGAAAACGGCAAGGAGTATGAGTTCGTTGGCCCGATCTGGAATTTCGAGGACGCGCCGGTCGCATTCCGGCAGGCGCCAGTTGGTCTCGGTGAGCACAACGAGTACGTGTACCGGGAGGTACTGCGTGTGGACGACGCGGAATATGAGCACCTCCGCGACCTCGGCTGGATCACCATGGATTACGATCCATCGGTGCCCTGATCGATGATTGTATCGGGCGAAAACCGGCTCTACGGTGACCTCGCGCCCTGGTATCACCTGCTCTCCCATCCCTCGGAACACGCCGCAGAGGCGGACTACTACGGCGCCGTGATCCGGGAATTGGCTCCGGGGGCCGCGACGCTGTTGGAGCTTGGCTCCGGCGGTGGTAATAACGCCTCCTACCTGAAGCAGGCGTACACGTGCACGCTATCGGACGTTTCTGACGCAATGATCGCGATCAGCCGGGAGATCAACCCTGAGTGTGACCACATCCACGCGGACATGCGGACGTTGAGACTCGGCCAGGCGTTCGATGTCGTCTTCGTCCATGACGCGATCGAGTACATGCTGACCGAAGTCGACCTCCGGGCTGCGATTGAGACCGTGGCCGCACACCTGGCGCCCGGCGGTATAGCCCTGATTACGCCTGATGCGGTAAGCGAGACCTTTGAGCCGGGGACCGACTGCGGAGGCAACGACGGCGACGACGGTCGTAGTCTTCGCTATCTGGAGTGGACGACGGATCGGGATCCTGGCGATTGCGTGTTTGAAGTCGAGTTCGCAATGCTCCTTCGAGAACCGGACGCCGGGCTGCGAGTCGAATACGACCATCACACGTTTGGAGTGTTTCCGCGGGCGACGTGGCGGAGGCTGTTTCACGACGCAGGGCTGGTGGAAGTGCCCCATGGGATCCCTGACCCGTACGAAGGGCAGCATGTGGTCTTCGCGCTTCGGAAATCGATAGAGCGACTGCAAACGGCCGATCTGACGTGAAGCTGTAAACTGCGGCCATGCCTGACAATAACCCTTCTGTGAACTGGGAGCCGGTCCTCGACGAGGCACTCGATATCTTCCAGAGGTTCCTTCGTGTCGACACCTCCAACCCCCCGGGGCGGGAGCGGCTGGCATGCGACTTTCTGGGTGCGATTCTTAAAGCCGAGGGCATTCCGTACACCCTCTACGATGCCGGCGACGACCGCGTATCGCTCAGGGCCATGCTCCAGGGTGATGGCTCGAAGCGGCCGTTCATGCTGCTGAACCACACCGACGTCGTGCCGGTGCAGCGCGAATACTGGGATGAAGAGCCGTTCAGCGGGCTCATCAAGGACGGGCACGTCTGGGGACGCGGAGCGCTCGATATGAAGGGGCTCGGCGTCGCGCAGCTCATGACCTTCCTGCTCGCGAAACGCCTGAGCCTGCCGCTCGCACGGGATCTCGTGTTCTTCGCACAGGCGGATGAGGAGGCGGGCAGCGAATTCGGGATGCGGTTCATCGAACGGGAGCATCCCGAGACACTGGACGCGGAATTCGTGATCAACGAGGGCGGCTCCGGCACGACGGAGCTTTTCGGCGTGCAGCGTCCCGTGTATAGCGTGGCGGTAGCAGAGAAGGGTCCGCTCTGGCTCCGGCTCGTCGCTGAGGGCCGCCCGGGGCACGGTTCGATGCCACACGATGACAACGCGCTCGACCGGCTCGTGCGTGCGATGTACCGGATCCAGACGTGGGAGCGGCCGCTAAGCGTGCCGCCCGTGCTCACGGAGTACTTCGGACGGTTGAGCCGCGCTGGGATGTACAAAGGTGACCCGACGGTGGAGGCGCTGAAAGAGGCGGCCGCGGAGGATCCTCGCATCCGGGCGATGCTCATGGACACGATTTCAGCGACGACCGTCGCCAGCGGGATCAAGCACAACGTCATCCCGGCCCGTGCCGAGGCAACGCTGGATATCCGGCTGCTGCCGGGGGTGAAGCCGGATGAGTTCCAGGCTGAGCTGGTACGGGTGATAGACGACGACAAGGTCCGGATCGAACCGGTCCATGTCCGCTGGTCGGAAACGAATTCGTTCGATACCGAGCTTTTCCGGTGCATCGAGGATATCGTCCACGACTTTGTGGAGGAAGCCGTCGTCGTCCCCGGGATGACGGTTGGGTTCACTGACAGCAGCGAACTGCGCAACCGGGGCATGATCTCCTATGGCTTCTCTGGCGGCCTCAACGAACCATCGCTCGGTCAGGGTGTACACGGGCACAACGAGCGCGTGAGCGTCGAGAGCTTCCACCTGAACTGCCAGATGGTGTACGAGCTGACGCGCCGGATGTGCACCTGACGAGTACATTGAGGGCCGCGTCAACAGATGTCGCGCCGGGGGCCGAAAGTGCGGTTGGTCGCGAATTTAGAACGTATGTGCTTGACGGGCGCACAAACGTTCGCATAGTATCCGCGGCACACCAGAACGGATGTGCTCATCATGGCAAACCCGCTTTTCACTCTCGCCTTTGACCTTTTCGTCATCACAAGTGCTGCCATCCTGCTCTACGCGGTGCTAGTCGAGCATCGGCGTGGACAACGAGGAGTGGTCATGTCCGGCCGTCGATTTCGAGCCCGGCGACCCGCCCCTGCAGGGCCAAATGCCATGACGAGCGCCGAACGGGCCCGTCGCAAGCTCGCGGCGTAGCGATCTAAGCGCGCTTGCGGGCAGGGGTGGCTGCCCGGCCGTTGAGATCGCGGGCGACGTTGCGGACGCCCGTGACGATCTCAATGCGGGATAGCAGTCTCGACAGCTGCTCGATGCCGGTGGTCTCTAGCGTGGCGAGGACGTTGACCATCCCGTCGCCCGCTTCCACGGTTCGGACGCCCACCATGTTCACTTTTTCGTCTGCCATCACGCCTGAGATATCGCGCAGGAGGCCGACACGATCCCATGCCTCAATGCGGATAGATGCCGGGTACAGCCTGGTAACCGTGCCCCACTCGACATCGACGAGGCGCTCCCTCTCCGGTTCGTTCAGAACGCTGTGACAGTCGGCCCGATGGACCGTGACGCCCCGGGCCCGGGTTACATAGCCGACAATTTGATCGCCCGGAACCGGGTGGCAACACCGGGCCATCGTTGTCAGCAGGTTGCCAATGCCCATGACGCGGAGGCCGGGCGACCCGAGAGTCGGACGCGTATCGGCTGGTGAGGGCAACCGAGGCAGGTCTTCGGGCACGGCCGTATCAACCAGCGGTTCCAGCTTCCGTGCGATAGTCGTGGTGCTAATGGCGCCATAGCCAATGGCTGCAAGGAGGTCATCCCAGGAGGTGTAGCTGAACATCTCCCGGATCTCGTCCTGCCATTCGCTGACATCGACACCAAGCCGCTTCATCTCCTTTTCGAGCATGACACGGCCGTTGTCGATATTCTCGGTGCGTTCGAGCTTGCGGAACCACTGGCGGACCTTCTCGCGCGAGTGGCCCGTGCGGATATATCCAAGGTTCTGGTTGAGCCAGTCGCGGGACGGTCCCTTCGACCGGTTGCGCATGATCTCGACAACGTCGCCCGTCTTGAGGCGGCTGTTGAGCGGCACGATGCGGCCGTTGACCTTCGATCCCATCGTCTGGTGTCCGAGGTCAGTGTGGATGCGGTAGGCGAAATCGAGCGGCGTCGCTCCCGCGGGGAGATCGAGCACCTCGCCCTTGGGCGTGAAGACGAAGACCTGGTCCTGGAAGATGTCCGTCTTGACCGTTTCGACGAACTCTTCGGCTGCGGCCATCTCGCGTTGCCACTCGAGTAGCTGGCGCAGCCAGGCGATACGAGCTTCGTCGGCGCCGGAGTTCCCACCCTCTTTGTAACGCCAGTGGGCCGCGACGCCGTACTCGGCCACCCGGTGCATCTCTGGTGTCCGGATTTGCACTTCCAGCGGCCGTCCACCGATTGCTACGACGGTCGTATGGAGTGACTGGTAGCGGCTGTCTTTGGGGTTGCCAATGTAGTCGTCGAACTGCCCCGGGATCGGCCGCCAGAGGCTGTGGACGACGCCGAGGGCGTGATAACAATCGGCCACTGTTTCGACGATGACCCGCAGCGCGAGCAGGTCGTAGATCTGGTCGAATCCCTTGGCCTCAGCGGAGTAGCGTTCGCGCTTCTGATGGATGCTATAGATGTGTTTCGCGCGCCCGCTGATTTCGCTCTTGATACCCGCATTTTCGAGGTGTGGCCGAAGGACCGCCACGGCCTCTTCCACGTGGCGCTCGCGCGTGTCTCTTCGCAATGCGACCAGCTGCGCGATGTCGCGGTAGGCATCGGGCTCAAGCACGCGGAACGAGAGGTCTTCGAGCTCGGATTTGACGTTCCAGACACCGAGGCGGTTGGCCAACGGCGCGAAGACTTCTAGCGTTTCCTGTGCGATCCGTTGCTGCTTGTCCTCAGGCTGCGCCCAGAGCGTCCGCATGTTGTGAAGGCGGTCGCAGAGTTTGATGAGCACGACACGGACATCTTCCGCCATCGCCAGGAACATCTTGCGGAGGTTCTGCGCCTGGACGGCGTCGCGGCCAACTTGTCCCGACGCGGCCTGGACGGACAGCTTGTCGAGCTTGGTCAGGCCCTCAACGAGACCGGCCACGTCGGCGCCGAAACGCTTTTGCAGTTCTTCGTTCGGGATGCCGCAATCTTCCTGGACATCGTGGAGAAACGCGGCAGCGACGGCGTTATGATCGAGCTCGAGCGTGGCGACCAGTTCGGCAACTGCGAGCGGGTGCGTGATATACGGCTCGCCGGACTTGCGGAACTGGCCAGAGTGGCAGATGGCCGCGTACTCGAAGGCCTCGCGCAAGAACGGCCGGCGCTCGGCGGGCAGGTAGGAGGCCAGCCCCTCGAGGAATGGCTCGATGGAGATGGCGGCGGGAGGTTCGCCGGTTTCGACCGCCAATGCTGAAGTCCCTCTTTGCCCCGATGCCACGGGATCCTATCCTACCACGGGGCGCAGCCGCGCCGGCAGAGGGGTCCCATGGCTTCACGATTTCAGGCCCCTCGTGGGACCCAGGATATTCTTCCGGAATTGCAGCCCTATTGGTCGGCGGTCCACGCCGCGATCGCGGACGTGACGCGGCTCTATGGATTCCAGCGAATCGACACCCCGGTGTTTGAATCGGCCGCGCTCTTCGAAAAGGGTTCGGGCGATACGACGGACATCGTGGAAAAAGAGATGTATAGGTTCGAAGACCGTGGCGGGGACCAGTTGGCGCTCACGCCGGAGGGTACGCCAGCGATCTGTCGCGCATACCTTGAACACGGCATGGCGAGCTGGCCGCAGCCGGTGCGGCTGTTCACGACGCACCAGATGTTCCGGTACGACCGCCCCCAGAAGGGCCGCTATCGCCAGCATACGCAGTTCGACTGCGAGGTGTTTGGGTCGACAGATCCACTGGTCGACGCGGAGGTGATCAGCCTGTTGTGGATGCTGTACCAGCGGCTCGGACTGACCGGGCTCCAGGTGCGCATCGCTTCACTTGATGATCCCGAGCCGCGGAAAGCGTACCTCGAACGGTTGCGCGCCTACTACGAGCCATTCCGGGACCGGCTGTCTGAAGATTCCCAGCGCCGGCTCGACCGCAATGCGCTCCGGCTGCTGGACTCGAAGGATGAACGGGACTTTCCGTACAAAGAAGCCGCCCCAAAGCTGGTGAACGAACTGAGCCCTGCCGGCGCCGCACACCACGAAGCCGTGCTCGACGCGCTCTCCGCCGCAGGCATCCCGGCCGTCGTGGATCCGTATCTTGTCCGCGGGCTCGACTACTACAACCGCACCGTATTTGAGGTGGTGCCCGTCGACGACGAACGCGCGCAAGGGACAATCGGTGGTGGCGGCCGCTACGACTTCCTGCTGGAGACGCTCGGTGGGACACCGACGCCGGCGATCGGGTTCGGCACCGGGATCGAGCGGATCGTGCTGGAAATGCAGCGCCGTGGCGTCAGCTTTGAGCGCGAATCGGTGGCGGACGTGTTCATCGTCCATCGTGGGGAAGGCTCCGGCCGGGTGGCATTCCGGATCGCCTCCGAACTTCGCCGCGAAAATGTGCCCGCACAGGTCGGTGACGGGACCCGCTCGTTCAAGGCGCAGTTCCGCAGCGCGGATGCATCCGGCGCGCGGTTCGCTGTGATCCTCGGTGAATCGGAGCTGGAGCGCGGGATCGGCCTCGTGAAGGATCTCCGCGGCGGTGGCGAACAGCAAGAGATACCTCTTGAACTGGTGGCGGAGACCGTTCGCGGTCAGTCGCTGGCCCGGTGATATACTCATAGGAAGAGAAAGCGGTGCGGCCCGCCAGCGCGGGCCTTTTCTGTGCTATGGACGATTCCATCCGAAACCAGCTCACGCGTATTCAGCAACGCTACGACGAACTCACCAACCAGATGGGGCACCCCGACATTGCCGCTGACTACGAGCGGTTGAACGCCATCGCGCGCGAACGGGCTGAAATGGGGACGCTCGTCGAACTGTTCGCGGACTACCAGGCGGGTGAAGCTGAAGCTGCGTCGGCGGAGACGATGGTCGATGACGAACCCGATGCCGAGCTTCGGGAAATGGCTGAATCCGAACTATTAGAGATCCGGGACCGCCTCGCCGGCATCGACCGCAGGATAGTACGGGCACTCTTACCCAAGGATCCCCGCGACGACAAGAACGTAATCGTCGAGATCCGGGCTGGTGCGGGCGGCGACGAGGCAGCGATTTTCGCGGCTGATCTATACCGGATGTATGCGCGGTTCGCCGAACGCCAACGCTGGCAGACTGAGATCATCGATGCCTCGGAGACGGAACGCGGGGGCTTCAAAGAGGTCGTGTTCGAAGTGCGTGGCGCGGGTGCCTATTCCCGGCTGAAGTACGAGAGTGGCGTGCATCGCGTCCAACGAGTCCCGGAGACCGAGGCACAGGGGCGGATCCATACCTCAACCGCCACCGTTGCCGTTCTTGCCGAGGCCGATGACGTCGATGTCGACATCGAAGAAAAGGACATACGGACGGACATCTTCCACTCGTCCGGCGCCGGTGGTCAGAACGTGAACAAGGTCGCGACAGCCGTGCGGCTGACGCACAACCCAACGGGAATCGTCGTCGTGTGCCAGGATGAACGCTCGCAGTTCAAGAACCGCGTGAAGGCGATGACGGTCCTCAAGTCCCGGCTCTTCGATCTGCAAATGCAGAAGCAGCAAGCTGAGATTAGCGAGACGCGCCGATCGCAAGTTGGCTCTGGGGACCGCAGCGAAAAGATTCGGACGTACAACTACCCGCAGGACCGAATCACGGACCACCGGATCGGGCTGACGCTCCACAGTATTCCCGACAGGCTGGACGGGAACATTGACGATCTGATCGACGCGATTGCGACGGCGGACGAAGCCGACCGGCTGCAGGGAGTGACCGCGTGAGAGCAAAGGCGCTCGCTGCCGAGAGCCGGCTCCGGCTGGCGGCGGCGGGCATCGAATCTCCGGCCTTCGAAGCAGAATACCTTGTGCGGGCCGCGGCAGGTATCGGGCGAGCGGCTTTTTTTCTCGATCCCGAGCTCGACGATGACGCGACCTGCCAGGTGTTTGAGTTGGTCGCGCGGCGTATGCAGCGTGAGCCCGCCGCCTACGTTACTGGTGAGCGGGAATTCTGGGGACTTTCCTTTTCGGTTGGCCCCGGTGTGCTCGTCCCGAGGCCGGAAACTGAGCTACTGGTCGAATTGGCAGCCGCTGATGGCGTCGCGCGCCATGACGGTACTGTCATCGTCGACGTGGGCACCGGGAGCGGGTGTGTTGCCGTGGCGGTCAGCCGGGAACTTCCGAAGGCGCGCGTCGTCGGCATCGATATCAGCGAGGAGGCACTGGCGTTCGCCAGCCTTAACGCTCGCCGCCACGAAGCGCGTGTGCGATTTGTCCGCGGCGACCTGTCGAATTGCGTCGGCCGCGCGTCAATCGTGCTGGCAAACCTCCCCTACATCGCCACTGCCGAGATAGACGCGCTGGAGCCGGAGGTCTCGCGTTGGGAGCCGAGGGTGGCGCTGGATGGTGGGGGCGACGGATTCGACCTTGTACGCCGGCTGGTGGCTGACTGCGCCGAACGGATCCGCCCAGCACTCCTCGCCCTCGAGGTCGGCTACGGCATGGCCGCGACGGCACGCTCGATTGTCGAAGCGCACGGGGCCGTGGCGTCCGTCCATCGCGACCTTGGCGGAGTCGACCGGGTGGTGTGTGCGCGATGGCTGTAAAGCTTGTTGCGCTGGATATTGACGGGACCATCGTCCCTCCGGGAAACGACTGGACCGTGATGCCGTCGGCCGAGATCGCGGATGCCGTACGCGTCCTGAACAAAGCGGGTGTGGCCGTGATCCTGGCATCGGGCCGCATGTTTCCGGGGACGGTCTCCGTGGCCCGTCACCTTGGCCTTGACACCCCTTTGGTGTGTCAGCAGGGGGCATCCGTCCACCGGCTGGATGGATCGCTGCTCCACAATCTCCCAATCGATGCACGCATTGCGCGGGAGATCGCGGGTTTCGCCCGTGACCTTGACCGGCTGTACGCATGGTTCAACGCCGTCCGGTACGTGGCATCGGCGAAGAACAAGGCGTCCGAGGAGTACGGCCGGGTGTCGGGCATCGAACCGGAGTACCACGAACACCCCGAAGACGCCGGACTGGAACCGACTGGGGTCGACATCATTAGCTCAGCCCCCGAAGCGGCCCACATCCACCGCATACTGGCCCATCGTTACAGCGAACAGCTTCATATCCTCGACTTTCCGTCGGTTACGGTTGCCGTTGCGGCGGACGCGAACAAGGGCCACGCCCTGTCGATGCTCTCCACGGACCTCGCGATCGACCGTGCTGACGTGGTGGCGATTGGCGACAGCGTGAACGATGCGCCGATGCTGGCATGGGCCGGGCGTAGCGTTGCCATGCCGCACGCCGACCGCTACGCGAGGGACGCAGCAGACGAGATTCTTCCCGGCGAGGGTCTTGAAGCAATGGCTGGGTTTCTCTTGAGCCTCATCGCCCGCTAGCTCGGGTCGATGCGGTGCCAGATGCGCATGAGATAGAGGCTCACGGCGAGGATCGCGAGCGTAGCGCCACCGACGGGGAGCACAGTCCATACCCAGTCGATCCCCTCGCCCTCGGCGGCGGACTGCGCCGGCACCGCGAACTGGTTGGTCTCGTGGCGAATGAGTTCGATGAGGCCTGATTCGGACATGAAACCAGCGTCGCCTCGCAGGAACGAGGTGGCCGTTCCCTCTTTGAGCAAGAAGACGTTCGATGGCCCCGGCCAGTCCGTGGTGCTGCCGCGACGTGCGATCACCAACACGCGGTCGCCGTCGGTGAGGAACTTCGCAGGGTCCGCGCACGCATCTGTCTCCGCGGTCCTGAAACGAATGAGCCCGGCGGTGACATTGCCCTTGAGGAATGCTTCGGGCCGCAGGTCGATATGGCCACCAGGGGCGGAGGAGGGGTCCGGTGCCTGCTCCACCACGGCGCCGATGACGACAAGGCTCGATTCGAGGACGCGAGCGATCGTCCCCTCTTCAGTCACGTGCGGGGCGCAGGCATCCTGCGAAGCAGACGAAACGGCGGCTCCCGGGAAGAGAGCCGCCGTCATGAGAAAAACTAGCCCGGCGATGCTAGCGGCGCGCCTCAGCAAACTGATAGATCTTCCCTTCGGTCTTGATAGCAGGGGCAACGACCATTTCGGCCTGCTGGAACTCGCGGATCGTGTGCGAGCCGCACATGCCCATTGCCGTGCGAAGTGCACCCACCAGATTCTCTGTGCCGTCGGTCCGGCTCGTGGGGCCATAGAGGAGCTTCTGCAACGTCGTGTTCACGCCGACCTGCACGCGGGTACCGCGCGGAAGGTGAGCGTGCGGCGTAGCCATGCCCCAGTGATAGCCACGGCCGGGTGCCTCCGTGGTCGCCGCGAACGGCGAGCCCATCATGATTGCGTCCGCGCCAGCGGCGAAGCATTTGCAGACGTCGCCACCCGTGCGGATGCCGCCGTCGGTGATGATCGGGACGTACCGCCCGGATTCTTCGTAGTAATAGTCGCGGGCTGCCGCGCACTCAATGGTGGACGTAACCTGCGGCACGCCGATGCCGAGCACTTCGCGGCTCGTGCAAGCCGCACCCGGGCCAACGCCGACGAGCACGCCAGCGACTCCCGTACGCATGAGCTCCAGGGTGGCAGTGAAGCCGACGGTGTTGCCGACCACGACGGGAATGTGGATGTATTCGAGCAGCTTGTCGAACCGGAGGCCTTCCATGCTCGACGATTCGTGCCGGGCCGTGGTGACGGTACTCTGCACGAAGACGATGTCGGCGCCGGCCTCCTGCACAATCGGCGCCATGCGCTTGGTGTTGAGCGGAGTAACGGAGACAGCAGCTACTCCGCCGCCATCCTTGATCTCGTGAATTCGGCGAGCGATGAGGTCGTCGCGGATCTCAGCCTGGTAGGCCTTCTGCAGGAGGATGGTGGCCTCATCGCGGTTGGCGGAAGCGACTTCCTGCAGGATTGAGGCGGGGTCGTCGTAGCGAGTCCAAACACCTTCGAGATTGAGAACGGCGAGGCCGCCGGCATTGTGCATCGCGATGGCGAACGACGGGTCGACGACCGCGTCCATCGCCGAGGCCATGAACGGGATCGGAAACTTGAACCCACCCACTTCGAGCCCGAGTTCGACGAGTTCTGGATTAATCGTTAGCTCGCCGGGCACGATGGCGACTTCGTCGAAGCCGTAGGCACGACGCAGTTCCTTGAAGCGTGGCATTGGGAGGTCGGAAGGGCGGGACTGCTGGGATCCAAGGGACGGCGCGGTTGTCAACTTCGGTTCAGACCTTCAGACGTGGTGTAAAGGCTGACCGCCTTTAATCGAGTGTAGGAGGGGCCCTTGGGCGCGGTCAACCGGCGGCTGCGACCTCTTGATTCGCGCTTCGGTTATGCTCAGCCGGTGTCGTCCGTAGCACCTTCTCACCCACTCGCTCCCGGGTTGTACGTCGTGGCGACGCCGTTGGGCAACCTGGAAGACCTGTCGCCGCGTGCAAGGAAGGTCTTGCGGCTCGCCACTATCATCGCGGCGGAGGACACCCGTACCTCGGCGCTGCTGGTGAGATTAGCGGAGGGCAAGGGCCACATGGTCAGCCTGACCGACTACAACGTGAGTGAGCGCATCGCTTCGCTCCTAACCGAAGCACAAGAACATGTGGTCGCACTGGTCAGCGACGCGGGGACCCCTGCGATCAGCGACCCCGGAACTCCGTTGGTAGAGGCGGCGCACCAGCAGGGCGTTCGCGTCGTCCCGGTACCGGGCCCCTCTGCCCTGGCGGCGGGGCTCTCTGCCTCGGGGTTTCCGGCTGTCCCCAGCTGCTTTCTTGGATTCCTGCCCAGGACGAAGGGCGAACGCACCGCACTGCTCAAACAGTTCGCGCCCACGGCGACGACGCTCGTCATCTTTGAGAATCCCGGTCGTGCTGGGCGGACTCTGCTGGAATTGGTCGAAGTGTTTGACGACCCGGAAGTGGTGGTCAGCCGCGAGCTGACGAAGATACACGAAGAGGTCGTCCGGGGCCGGGCGAGCTCGCTGGCGACCCGATTCGAATCCGCGCGGGGGGAATGCACCATCGTCGTACGGACGCCCGACATCGTGCGGGATGCCAAACACGACGATTTGCGGGCGTACGTCGGCGAAATGAAACGAGCTGGAGCGAGGCGCTCGTCGGCAGCGGCCGAAGCAGCCCGCCGGTTTGGCGTTGCGCGCGATGACGCCTACTCGCTCTGGGACGAGGTCGAAGGGAGCCGCTGAGCCCGGCTGTGCTACAATTCGAGGCCAATTCCGGCTCTCGGAGTGCTGCCAGGGTTGTCACAGCGGATTCTCGTTTGCGTGGCGTGGCCGTACGCCAATTACTTCTTGCACGTTGGACAGGCGGCAGGCGCGTACCTTCCTGCTGACATCTTCGCGCGCTACCAGCGGCTTGTCGGCTCGGAAGTGGTCATGGTCTCAGGCTCCGACAGCCACGGCACGCCGATCACGGTGAGCGCGGACCGCGATGGAGTGACCCCGCGCGATATTGTCGACCGGTACCATCCGAAGATCGTTGAGACGTGGGAACGCCTGGGTATCGGCTTCGACCTCTATACGACAACGCTCACGGAGAACCATTATCAGACGACGCAGGAAGTCTTCCTACGTCTCCTGGAAAACGGCTATCTGTACGAGGGCACCCAGGAGCAGCTGTACGATCCCGAGGCAGATCGGTTCCTCCCGGACCGCTATGTGGAGGGGACCTGCCCCCACTGCGGGTATGGCGAAGCCCGCGGCGACCAGTGCGACAATTGCGGCAAGACGCTCGACGCGACAGAGCTGAAAGACCCGCGGAGCCGGCTCACCGGTGCGATTCCGGTCGTCCGCGAATCAACGCATTACTTCCTCAAGCTCACGGCCCTCCAGGGCGACCTCGAAAGCTGGGTGCGTAAGCAGGCGCACTGGAGACGGAATGTCCTGAACTTTACGCTTGGCTGGCTGACCGAGGGGTTGAAAGACCGGGCTATCACGCGGGATATCGCATGGGGCGTTCCAGTACCAGTCGATGGATACGAGAACAAGCGGATCTACGTCTGGTTCGACGCCGTGATCGGGTACCTGTCGGCGACACGCGAATGGGCACAAAAGGCAGGCAATCCCGAGGCGTGGCGTCCCTTCTGGGAAGACCCGGAGACCAGAGCATATTACTTCATCGGCAAGGACAATATCCCATTCCACACGATCATCTGGCCGGGGATGCTGCTCGGATATGGCGGGCTCAACCTCCCGTACGACGTGCCCGCAAATCAGTATGTGAACTTCTCCGCCGGGCAGAAGCAAAGCAAGTCCAAGGGGACTGGCACCTGGGTGCTCGATCTGCTGGATCGCTACGACCCGGATGTCGTGCGCTTCTATCTGACATCGATCATGCCGGAGACGAGCGACTCAGAGTTTCGCGAAGAAGAAATGGTCCGTGCGAACAACGAAGTGCTAATCGCCACATGGGGCAACCTCGCGAACCGGGTGCTCTCGATGGTGCATCGCAATTTCGAGGGAGTGATCCCGGACCACGGGCCCGCAGCGCCGGAGAGCGAGGCGATCCTGCAGGAAGCAGCGGCAGCATTCGAACGAGTAGGTTCGCACTACAACGCCTGCAATTTCCGCGACGCCCTGAACGAATGCCTCCGGTTGGCGCAGTTGGCGAATCGCTACCTGGATGTGAGGGCCCCGTGGAAGGCCGTGAAGCAGGACCGCGCCCATGCCGCGGAGACGCTCACTACCGCCGTGAGCGTCATCGGCGCGCTACGCACCCTGCTGCATCCGGTGCTCCCCTTCTCTACGCAGGTGCTGCACGAGGATCTTGGACAGGATGGCGGGGTCGCGGCCGCCGGGTGGGAATATGCCCCGATCGTGCCTGGCACGGTTCTCCGCGGTCCACGGCCGCTCTATGCCAAGCTGGACCCGCTCGAGGCTGTGCTGGCCGAATGATCCTGTTCGATACGCACTGCCACCTTCAGGACCCGGCGTTCGACGACGTGGAAGCCGTGATCTCGCGTTCGGTCGAGGCAGGTCTTGTGGGAATGGCAGTCTGCGGATACGACCTGCCGTCGAGCCACCGGGCAGTGGAACTGGCTTCACAGTACGCGGCGATTCATGCCACTGCGGGCATCCACCCACACGACGCAGAAATGGTCACAGACGCAGACCTCGACGCGATCAGGGCGCTCGCGCTGTCCGGGAACCTCGTCGGTGTGGGAGAACTGGGCCTGGACTTCTACCGCGACCTGTCACCTCGCGACCGGCAGATAGAGGTGCTGGACGCGCAACTCGCGATCGCGAACGAAGCAGCCTTGCCCGTATGCGTGCATTCCCGCGGCGCCGAAGACGTGATTGGCGGCCAGCTGCGCCGCTATGCCGCTGCATCGCCGCTGACCGCTGGCGGCAGGCACCCGGGCGTCATGCACTGCTTTGGTGGGACACTGGAACAGACCATGGCTTTCATCGATCTCGGTTTTCTGGTCTCGATTGCCTGCTCCGTGACGTACCCAAAGAACGAAGAGAGCCGCCGCATTGCCCGGGAGCTCCCACTGGCGAGCATCGTGGTGGAGACGGACAGTCCATACCTGCCCCCCCAGGAGCACCGCGGAAAACGAAACGAACCGGCGCACGTGCGCGCCGCCGTTCTCGCCATCGCCGCGACGCGTGGCATCGACCCGGGAGAAGTGGCTGTACGTACCACTGCGAACGCCCACCGCCTCTACGGAGTTGCGGCCCCTGCACCCGCTGGAGCAAACGCCCGATGACGACCATCCCCCATGCCACCACGCTCTACGGTCCGGTCGGCGAGGACCTCATCCTCGTTGAGGACCTCATCGAATCGACCAAGCGAGTGGAGCTGCCGCTGCTGAACCGGATGCTGGACCATGCGCTGGCCGCGAAGGGCAAACGTCTGCGCCCGGCGCTGGTGCTGCTGAGCGGGACTTTCGGGGACTACAACCTGAACCGGCTGGTGCCGCTGGGGGCCTGTATTGAGCTGCTGCACACGGCGAGCCTGATCCACGACGATGTGGTGGACGGCTCTGTCAGCCGCCGTGGACGGCCAACGGCGAACGCTATCTTTGACAATGCGCTGACCGTGCTCCTCGGCGATTATGTCTTCGCGAACGCGGCCGAGATGGTTACCCGCACCGGAAGCCTGGAAGTCACCCGGCTGTTCGCGATGACGCTGATGAAAATGACCAGCGGCGAGCTGGACCAGGATGCGGCCGCCTGGGACATCGGTAAGGACATCCAGAACTACCTGCGCCGGATCGGCGGGAAGACGGCAGCGCTGTTCACGACGGCAACGGAAGGCGGCGCAGTCCTCGCCGGGTGCAGCGAGGCGGAGGTCGACGCGCTTCGCTCGTATGGCTATGCGATTGGGATGGCGTTCCAGATCGTCGACGATATCCTGGACTACACTGGCGACGAAGCGCTCATGGGTAAGCCGCTGGGCAGCGACCTCCGCGAAGGAAACGTGACGCTACCGGCGCTGTTTCACCTTGAAAGGTATCCGAAAGATAACCCGGTCAACCGGTATTTCCGGGCGCGCCGGCTGCGAGAAGAGCGGCTTCAAGAAGCCCTCGCCGCCATCCGCGAATCCGGCGTCATCGAATCATCGCTCGATATGGCGAAGGAGTACGTTCGCCGCGCAGAGGACGCCGTCCGAATCCTTCCGGACTCGGACGGAAAAGACACGCTCATGACCATCGGCCGTTATGTCCTCGATCGGGATGTGTAAGGGCTTATCCGCGCTCCGGCTTCCCCTGCTTCACAATGCGGCCCTGTTTCACCATCGTTGAGACTTCGGTCGGCGAGATGCGGTTACCCATGTTGTCCACCAGGTCGTCCTTGATCGCGAGTTCGCGCATGTCCTGCAGTTCTTGCTTCTCACCTTTGAGTGGGACGCGGGCTGGCTCTGGTTTGTTCACTTCCGGATGCTCGTTCGGTTGACCACTGGTCACGAGCCGGGAAACCTTCTTGCCAAGGTGGTAGAACTTCCCGTCGTCAGGGATACGCCGTGGGTAACCATCGCGGAATGTAAACGCGGCAAAGGATGTCGGCATGATGCGGGAAGCGTCTTTGAAGCATTCCGGGCATGGCACAGGGACCGTGGCCTCGCGAATCGGTCGAAGTTCTTCGAAAATTCCGTTGCAGGGCTCGCAAAAGTACTCATATAGCGGCATGGATTCCCCTCCCAACGCCCGGTTTGACCCAGTATATCAGCCCTCCGGTAAGCCTACGGGGAGAGCTGCGCTGGTGCCCGGCGCACGTCGTCAATGAACTGAGCCGACGAAGGCTCGCGGTCCAACACGTGGTGGATGACATCCGCAAGGGCAGCACGCAGCTCGCGAGCCAATGCTTCGTCAACCTGCACCTGGCCGAACGTCTCGATGGGAGCGTCGCGGGCAAAGCGGAGCACAGCGGCACAGCGGCGTGAGACGAGTCTGCCGCCTCCACTTTGGCCACGACAACCCATGCAGACGAAGCCCCCGGCAGGCGCTGAGAGCAGGATGCTCTCGCCCGGGAGACTCCCGCCGCAGTGCGCGCAGGCGCCAAGCTGCAAATCGAATCCAGAAAGAGCCATCAGTGCCAACTCGAAGGAGCGGACGACATGGCGCGGGGCTCCGGTGGCGAGTGCGTCAAGGACTCGCGTAAAGCTGTCGAAGACATCGTGTTGGCCGTTTGCTTCGACCGTAAAGCGGTCGACAAGTTCGGCGCAATAGAGCGCTTCTGCCCCGAGGTCAAGGTCGTCGCGGAGCGGCCGGTAGGCCTCAAGGGTTTCGGCCTGGGTGAGGATATCGAGCGAGCGGCCCTTCGCGACGAGCACTCGCACGCGTGTGAGGGGTTCCAGGTGGCCGCGCATCTTGCTTCGCGCCTTACGGACGCCGCGAGCGACAGCATCGAAGCGTCCGCGATCGGCGGCGAAGAGTGTGAAGATCGAATCAGCATCACCGATGTTACGCCGCCGGAGGACAATTGCATCGGCGCGATAAAGCCGGTCACGGTCCACGACTACAGGTCCTGCCTGCCCTCCAGGGCGCGCGCGAGGGTGACATCATCGATATATTCGAGGTCGGCTCCACTTGGCAGGCCGCGTGCGAGGCGGGTAACGCGGACGCCGAGCGGGGACAGGAGGCGCTGTACATACATGGCCGTGGCCTCGCCTTCAAGGCTTGGGTTTGTGGCCATGATAACCTCCCGCACCTGGCCTTCCTTCACTCGCGTGAGCAGTTCGCGGACGTGGATCTGGTCCGGTCCAAGCCCTTCGAGCGGGTTGAGGCAGCCGTGAAGGACGTGATAGCGGCCCTTGAAGGCGGCTGCCCGGTCCAGTGCGATGATGTCGAGGGGCTGTTCGACCACACAGATCAGTCCAGCGTCGCGGCTCTCGTCGCGACAGAACGAGCATGGGTCGCTCTCGGTGATGTTCAGACAGATGGAGCAAAAGCGGATCTTCTGCTTCACATCGAGAATGGCACTGGCCAACTCCGCTGCCTCGTGTTCTGGGACGCGGAGCATGTGGAAGGTTAGCCGTTGAGCAGACTTAGGGCCGATGCCGGGCAGCCGATGGAACGCCTCCACTAGCCGAACGATCGGTTCTGGAGTGGAGGCCACCTGGCTAGCCGAGCCCCGGAATGTTAAGACCGCCCGTGATAGCGCCAAGAGATTGAGCCTGCAGTTCGCCGGCGCGTTCCGAAGCGTCGCCGATCGCGGCCATGATCAGGTCCTGGAGCATCTCGACGTCGTCTGGGTCGACGACTTCGGGCTGGATGGAGATCCCGGAGATCTTCTGGTCGCCGGTCATGCTGACGCGGACGGCACCACCGCCAGCAGAGCCTTCAACCGTTGTCGCGGCGAGTTCTTCCTGTGCTTTGGCAAACATTTCCTGCGCAGCAGCGAGCGGGCTGACGCCACCACCACCACCCATTCCGGCTGCCATACCGCTGGCGCCAGCGGCCGGCCTGCGCATGTAGCGGTTCTTGCCGCTCATCTTTGCCATATCAACCGTCCTTCTGAACAGGGACTGCGCCGAGTGCCTTTGCCGCCGCCGCCAGATGGCCACTGCGAGGCGGGCGTCTGCCAGTCTCCTGTACTCCTTCAAGTAGTGTGACCTTGAGTTGCACCGGCTGCTTCAGCAGCAGGCTGGCCTGCTCCTCAACTAGCGGCCGGACATCGTGGTCGACTTTGTCACAGTGCAGTTTGTTCCAGAACCCGAGTTCCAGCACGCCTGCATCCATCGCGATTACTTTGCATGAACCGTTCAGCCAGGCCCCAAGGCGTGGGTTTGCGAGGCGGCAGGCTTCGTGAAGCTCTCGCATGAACCGTTCTTCGGGCGATTGCGGCTCGTCACTGCCAGGTGTGGCGG